>NZ_JBBCAS010000005.1:0-303782 GCF_037203765.1 Sediminicola sp. 1XM1-17
GTAGTCCGTAGGGGAATCGAACCCCTGTTACCAGGATGAAAACCTGGCGTCCTAACCCCTAGACGAACGGACCATTATTTTTGGTAATGCATTGCCCTCCAAACTGAAAAACAACTCCCAAAAAATATTTCAAATTAAACTTGTAGTCCGTAGGGGAATCGAACCCCTGTTACCAGGATGAAAACCTGGCGTCCTAACCCCTAGACGAACGGACCATTACATTGTGTAATTGCGGATGCAAAAATACAATTATTTTTTACTATTGCAACACCTTCAGAATATTTTTTTAAAATTTAATATGCCTTTGCAAATAATACTCTTTTTGTTGCAGGTTTCCCAGTGACCATGCAACTTCCAACCTCGTCCTTTGCATCTATAGGAATACAGCGGATTGTGGCTTTGGTCTCTTCTTTAATCAATTCTTCTGTTTCTCGGGTCCCATCCCAAAATGCGGATACAAATCCACCTTTATTTTCCAACACTTCCTTAAACTCCTCATAGGAGTTAACCTCCGTAATATGTTCCTTTCTGTAATCCAAGGCTTTCTGGAAAATATTTCTTTGGATGTCCTCCATCAGAAATTCAATTTTAGCAACAACCTCATCAGCGTTGACGGTTTCCTTCTCAAAGGTATCCCTCCTAGCTACTTCATAGGTACCGTTATCCATATCGCGCTGACCGATGGCCAAACGCACGGGCACCCCCTTCAATTCATACTCATTGAACTTGTATCCAGGTTTATGGGTATCCCTATTATCGTATTTAACGGTTATTCCTTTTTTGCGCAATTCTTTGACCAATGGGGCCACCCTTTCAGAAATAGCCTCCAATTGCTCTTCTCCCTTATATATAGGAACAATGACCACTTGGATAGGTGCCAACTTTGGAGGCAATACCAATCCATTGTCATCACTGTGGGTCATGACCAGAGCTCCCATCAACCTTGTAGAAGCTCCCCAAGAGGTTGCCCATACATGTTCCTGGTTTCCTTCCTTGGTCGCAAATTTCACATCAAAGGCCTTGGCGAAATTCTGACCCAGGAAATGGGACGTCCCCGCCTGCAATGCCTTTCCATCCTGCATTAATGCTTCAATACAGTATGTTTCAACCGCTCCTGCAAAACGCTCACTTTCTGTTTTTAGTCCCTTTACCACTGGAACAGCCATATGTTCTTCTGCAAACTCTGCATAGACATGCATCATCTGTTCTGCTTCAGCAATTGCCTCTTTTTCTGTGGCATGTGCGGTATGTCCTTCTTGCCATAAAAATTCGGCTGTCCTCAGGAACAGGCGCGTTCTCATTTCCCAACGCACTACATTGGCCCATTGGTTGATCAACAAAGGTAGATCGCGGTAAGACTGTATCCATCTTCTATAGGTATCCCAGATAATGGTTTCTGAGGTAGGTCTAACGATCAGTTCTTCTTCCAACTTCGCATCCGGATCTACAATGATACCACTGCCATCTTCAGCATTTTTCAATCTATAATGGGTTACCACAGCACACTCTTTTGCAAATCCCTCAACATGGCTTGCCTCCTTACTTAAATAGGATTTCGGAATGAACAATGGAAAATAGGCATTTTCATGACCCGTTTCCTTGAACATTTTATCTAACTGGGCCTGCATCTTTTCCCAAATGGCGTAACCATAGGGCTTGATCACCATACATCCCCTAACTCCCGAGTTCTCAGCAAGATCGGCTTTTACAACAAGTTCATTATACCATTTGGAATAATCTTCTGCTCTTTTCGTTAAATTTTTACCCATATCAGTAAGTTTGGCACAAAACTTGCGACTTTATTCTTATAAAAAATAGTTCGGCAAAACTAACTATTTTTACCATGTTCAACAATTAAATTTACAACGATGATACAAACTACACCCCTTAAAAAAATTAGAACGGCATCCTTTCTTGCCCTAATAGGCATTTTAGGGGTCTCCTGTGGATCATACCAACAGGCATCGTACTACAATGACGGTATTTATTCGGACAACGGACCCGTAGTTGAATCCAGGTCCAGAGTCGTCGTTCAAGAGCCACAAGAAAATGAAACCAATACCTACGGGGACTATTTTGGTCAAAGAGCTGATGAATACCAAGAAATCTTGGAAAGTGATGTATTTACCGATGTAGATGGCTATTACAGCAATGTTGAACAGGACAGTTTGGACATCAACCAAGAGGACAATTACTACGCTTATAACAACACCTACAACGGTCAGCCAGGTTGGGGAGATAACCCGCAATCTGTCAATATCAATATTTACGATAATAACTGGGGCTGGGGCGGCTATGGATTGGGATGGGCCGGCTACTGGGGTTACGGAGATTGGTTTTATGGTGGAATCTATAGTCCTTGGGGCTGGAACCGTGGAAGAGGATGGAACAACTGGGGCTGGGGTGGCTACTATGGCTTCAACAACTGGGGTTATGGTTATGGATGGAACAACTGGGGCTGGGGCTATGGCTGGAACAGACCTTGGTATGGAAACTATTACCAAAACAATTTTTACAACAATTACAATAGGGCATACGGCTATAACAGCGGAAGAAGAGGATACTACAATGGGAACAATTCTATCCGTGATATCAACTCCTCAGCACTTAGGGGCAGATCCAATCTGACCACCTCCAGTACAAGAGGCAACGACACCAGATACAGAAGTTCTACCAATAGATCAAATATCAATAACAGGAGTACCACTTCCAGAAACTCCAGTTTGTACAGAAGTGGCAACACCTCTAGGAGATCCGTTGGCGTAGATGCGGCTCAAAGAAATAGATCTTACCGCACCAGTAGAAGTTCTAGAACTGCGCCTAGATATAATTACAACAACGCTAGGAGTACCCAATCATACAGGGGGACCAGACCCCAGGGCAATTCCTATCAAAGATCTACTCCAAACAGAAGCAGCAACTATTCAAGACCCGCTGCTCCAAGTTCAGGTAGATCAAGTGGAACCTATAGAAGTAGTGGCAGCAGTTCCAGGAGCTCAGGCAATGTTAGGAGTTCCGGTGGCAGCAGCTCTAGAAGTTCAGGAAACGTGAGAAGTTCAGGTGGCAGCAGCTCCAGAAGCTCCGGAAGCGTGAGAAGTTCTAGTGGCGGTAGCTCTAGAAGCTCAGGCGGAACTTCCTCACCACGCTCTTCTTCATCTAGAGGTAGGGGAAACTAAATCCATCACATTCAAACTAAAAAAATCTTAAAGATGAAAAGGAAAATCACTTTAGTAATGGTTTTTGCATGCCTAGTCGCAAATGCCCAGAACATTACCGACGTACTCAGATATAGCACGGAAAACATCCAGGGTACCGCAAGATTCCAAGGACTCAGTGGCGCATTTGGTGCTTTGGGCGGAGATTTATCGGCCCTAAATGTAAACCCTGCGGGCTCCGCGGTATTTAATAACGGGCAGTTCTCCGTTTCAGCATCCAACTATTACAGGGACAACAGGGCAAAATATTTTAATAGCACCTCTTTTTCTGATGCAAACTCCCTGGATATTAACCAGCTGGGAGTTGTATTTGTATTTGACAATACCAGTCCCAATGCGGATTGGAAAAAAGTTTCCCTAGCCCTGAATTATGATGTGGTTCAAAACTACGATGATAACATTGCCATTTCAGGGACCAGCAATCAGGGCATCGACAATTACTTTTTAAACTTTGCCCAAGGCGTTCCTTTTGGTCCCTTATTGATCCAAAATGGCGAATTTATCGAAGAAGCTTATTTGGATATTGGCTCCAGTCTGGGCTTTGTGGACCAGCAAGCGTTTTTAGGTTACTACGGTGGGGTCATAGACCCTGTAGACCCAGATGACAATGACAATACTTCCTATATATCAAATGCACAATACAGTACGGTCAACCAACAATATTTCAAAAGCACCTCGGGATACAACAGTAAATTCACAGTGAACATGGCGACCCAATACCAGGACAACCTGTATATGGGAGCCTCTTTGAATTTTCACAGTGTGTCCTACAACCAGTTGACTACCTTACGAGAAACTGGCTATGATAGCGACTCCGAAATTCAGTTTACGACCTTCGACAATCTATTGCGTACCGAGGGAACAGGATTTTCCTTGACACTGGGAGGGATTGCCAAGTTAAATGACAACCTAAGGATAGGAGGAAGCTACCAATCCCCCACTTGGTACCGATTGACTGATGATACCGCACAAAGAATAAATTCCGATTTGGCCGATGCAGATATAGGTTTTATCAATTTCAACATCGTAAACCTTTTTGAACGATATAATATAAAGACTCCGGCCAAGGTAACCGGAAGCATGGCGATCATTTTTGGCAAGAACGGATTGTTGAGCCTTGATTATGGATACCAGGATATGTCCCAGGCAGAATTAAGACCAACGAACGACCCGGCCTTCCAGTCTGAAAATGCTTTTATCGCCAATGAACTTGGAGGTGTGTCCACCTTAAGACTTGGAGGAGAATACAGACTTGACCAAGTGAGCTTGAGGGCCGGTTACAGATACGAGCAAAGTCCGTACAAAAACGGATTTACCGTTGGAGACCTCAACGGATATTCTGCAGGTATAGGCTATAACTTTGGAGGTAGCAGATTGGATCTAGCCTATAACAAATCTGAGCAGGATATGGATCAGCAATTATATAGCACGGGATTGGTTACGCCGGCTTCCATTAATAATAGGAATACCAATATCACCTTGGGTTATACCTTGAATTTTTAAGGCTCTACCATTCAATGGAATACAAAAAAACCAGCGATTGCTGGTTTTTTTTGTTATCGGACCAAAGAGAAATGGGTCCTTAATGTTTTGGCTACAATGATACCCTGTTCATCCCTGGAATATTCTATCTTAAACCAATAGTCGGACGAAGGCAAGGGCTTCCCCAAATACGTACCGTCCCATCCCAAAGTGTTCTGGTTCATTTGTTTTAAGAGTTTCCCGTAGCGATCGAAAATAAAAATTACGGGATCTACCAAGGTCTCTATTCCCTTTATATTCCAAAAATCATTGGCCCCATCGGTATTGGGCGTAAAAAATTTGGGATAGCCCACTACCAAGAAAGGAATTGGGTCTGTAGTTCCACAACCATTCTTATCATTGATGATAACGGTGTTTTCTCCCGGGGGCACATCCAAAAATATCGGGGAATCCTGATATTCACCCCCATTGATGGCATATTCATAAGCACCGTCCCCATCTACTACTATTTCAATATTATTGCTATCTGACATATCTGCCAGGATAATAACTTCATTCAAGACAGGTGTCCCATAATAGGTAATCAATATATCATCAGTAATGACGGTTGCCAAGCTTGTCTGAATCTCCACATAATATCTTCCAGAGTTGGGATTGGTGACCGTTAATTCAGTTGCTGTAGGACCTGATGCCAATACTGCATCAATAGTTCCATCGTCATCATAGTCCACGCTCCATGTAACATTGACAATATCCGGACCGGCCGAAGAGTTCAGGGCACTCAAGACTATATCCGGATCATCCGCACAAGCATAGATATCCAATCCCAAGAACTCATCCCTCAATGTACAATCCAAAGCAGAATCCTGATCTGCATCTACGGAACTTCCCGTAAAGGTCAAAGAAAATGGTTCGGGATCCCCATCAAAGTTGGTATTGAAATTATTGATCAGCAAATAGTAGATTTCCCCTGCCCTAACATCCAACCACTCGTCATAGGTGTTTTGACTGCCCGTTAAAAACGGAGCTCCCTCCTGTCCTGTGGCCGGATTGACCCCTACACCCGTAAAATCTGTATTGTTGACCTCGTAATTACATCTTATTGGCTGGGCATTTCCGCTACTGATGGCACCGCAATCCACATCGGGACCATAAAGTGCAAAATCCCATTCGGCCGTTGCCGAAAGCGCTTCAATATCAAAACCGATCTGTCCGTCGGTACCCGCCCTAAAAACATACCAAGAAGTGTTGTTTTCAATATTTGCGGAAGCCACACTGCCCTTTTCCAAACAGCCTGATTGACGGATCACATCCGGATCAAAATCGTCCACATCTCCACTGCCATCGGTCTGGGAGAGAATGGGTGCATCGGCACAAACAGGTATGGCACTTCTACAATCAGGGGAATTCTGAGCCATGGCTACCCAAGTACATAGGAACCAAAAACACACTGAGTAAAAAAGAATTCGCATAGATTATGGGGCTAGCGTGATACAAATAATCAGTATTATAACTCACGCTACCCAATTTTAGTATACTTCACCCAAAATTTTATACACTTTATCGATGTATGGATCCCCAAGAGGATAATCATTACCGCTTTAGGGAAAAATGACTATTGATGTATTTTGCCGTGGTGCGCTGTCCCCTTGCATCTATGTAGGTGAGTTTAAACCAGTAATCGGATGGTGGCAAACTATTGCCGTTCACTTCACCATTCCAACCCATACTGCCCATATTCATCTGCCGCAACAATTTACCGTATCGGTCATAAATAAAAATGACAGGATCTTGGAGGGCCTCCATACCAACAACAGTCCATACATCATTTCTTCCATCCCCGTTAGGAGTAAAAAACTTGGGAAATCCGACGACCACAATCGGTTCAGAGACCGATCCACAGCCCTTTAAATCGTTTATAGTTACCACATGGTCCCCGGGCGGAACATTGGTAAAGGTATTTTCTTTTTGATACGGACCATTGTCCAATTGGTATTCAAACTGTCCTTCCTGATCAGTTATTACGGTTACCGTGTTGTTGTCCTGTACATCCTCAATGACCACATCCGTAATGGTCGGTGTTTTGGAAATGACTACGGTTATAGGTACCACGCGCTCACAGGAAAATCCGTTTTCCTCATAATCCATGGTCAGGGTGTAAATTCCACCTTCATGTACCTCAATACTAGGGGTTACAGCCCCAGTATCCCAGGAATAGCGATGAGCACCATTGGGATTTAATTCCCCAATAACCACCGAATTACTGTTTTCACATAAAAATATTTCTGTTGGAAAAGCAACTTCCGGTGTCTGCAATACCTTTAATTCAAATTCTTGGGAAACATCAAAGCATTGAGGGTTGGCCACGGATGTGGTCCGAACATAGATTGTTTGCGTACCAGGCCGAATAGGATGCTCCTTGGGCAATTGTCCTGATCCATCTACAGCATCGGTCAAGGTAAGGTGGTAACTGACCCTGAAATCTGTTGGTGACTGATTCCCCAAAGCCTCCTGATCCTTTTGAAAAAGGTCATAAAAACCCAGATCGGAACAGGAAACATCATCTGTTAATGCAAAAGTGGTCGGAGCGGCGATCAATCCTATTTGGACATCGCTAAATATTGTTTCACTTGTAGTACTTACCTTTACCCTGTAGAAAGCAGAAAGGCTCACATTTAAGGTAGGTCCAGTTTCCTCAACAAGCAATCCGAATCCGCTGCCCGTATCGGCAAACCACTCATACTGCAGGGCATCCGTTGTGGTAGCATCCAGAACTATAGTTTCATTGTCACAGGCTACCATAGGCGGACCCAATAAGTTGGTAATTATGGAACAATCCAAGGCATCATAGGGATTCGTTTCAAAAATATTTCCTGAAAACTGAATGGAAAAACCGGAATTACTGTTACTGTAATTGTTGATCAGCAAATAATAATCCTCTCCAGCGACGACCTCCAACCACTCATCATACAAGAGTGACTCTGTATTTCCAGTGGGGTCCTCCCCTACGCCCATATAGATCAATTCATCCCTGTTATCAAAGAAATTACATCTTACTGGCTCCCCTAGGGAACCACAGTCACTGGCTTTATAAAGGGCAAAATCCCAATCTTCGGAAGCATCAAAACCTATATTGAATCCCAACTGACCAGTAGCTGCTGTTTTAAACCGGTACCATGCGGAGTTATCCTCAATGAAGCCACTGAGAGAAGTCTCCAAGCAGCCCGAGGTGGCGGCACCGTTAAAATCGTCTATCCCATAATCGTTTGTTCCACCGTTGACTGGGGTGTTGCTACAAATAGGAATAGCACCACTACAATCTGGTGATATCTGTCCCAAGACAGCTTGTACCCCAAAAAATAATGGCAACCATAGCAGTATAGTAGCCCTTTTCATAAATCAATTCCTATTTGACTGGTTCAAAAATAATCAGAGTCGGACCTTAACACTAATTTATGTTGTCAAACACCCTATACATGGCATAAAGTGGCATTTAATGTATATCTTTGCCTCTTTAAAAAGTCTTAAGTAAATGAAAGTGGATAGCGCATTAGAAGAGCATTTTGAGGAGATGGGAGACAACCATGCTTCTTCCGCTGAGGATACACCCTTGAGGGAGGATGCCTTCGTTTTGAGTGATGAAGAAAAAATAAAAAGAATCAAAGGAAGCATCAAGGAAATTATGTTGACCCTTGGTCTGGATTTGGACGATGACAGCCTTAAGGGAACGCCGAACCGAGTGGCCAAAATGTTCGTAGATGAAATATTTGGCGGGCTGCACCCCAATAGGAAACCAAAATCCTCCACCTTCGAAAATAAATATAAGTATGGTGAAATGTTGGTTGAGAAGAATATAACCCTCTACTCTACCTGCGAACACCATTTATTGCCAATCGTTGGAAGGGCACACGTGGCCTATATTTCCAATGGAACCGTGGTTGGTCTGTCCAAAATGAACCGAATTGTGGATTATTTTGCCAAAAGACCACAGGTACAGGAGCGATTGAATATTCAAATTGTACGCGAATTGCAAAAAGTATTGGGCACGGAGGATGTTGCCTGTGTCATAGATGCGAAACACCTTTGTGTTAATTCCCGAGGTATACGTGATATTGAAAGCAGTACCGTTACGGCGGAATACGGTGGAAAATTTAAAGAGGACGCAGTGAGAAAGGAGTTCTTGAACTTCATTAATCTGGATACCAACTTTTAATCCTACTATTGGAATGCAACTTTACAAATCCCAAACCCTAAAGGTTTACAATTCCCTAACAAGCAAAAAAGAAATTTTTGAGCCTATAAACGAGGGCCATATCGGCATGTATGTTTGTGGCCCAACGGTTTATAGCAATGTGCACTTGGGTAATTGCCGGACTTTTATGTCTTTCGATATGATATTTAGATATCTGAAGCATTTGGGGTATAAGGTCAGGTATGTACGAAATATCACCGATGCCGGGCATTTGGAAAATGATGCCGACGAAGGGGAAGACAAGATTGCCAAAAAGGCGAGGTTGGAGCAGATAGAACCTATGGAAGTGGTGCAACGATATACGGTTGACTTCCACAATACCCTTCAAAAATTTAATTTATTGCCCCCCAGTATTGAACCTACTGCTACAGGGCATATTATAGAACAGATTGAGATCATCAAGGGCATCCTGGAAAAAGGGTTGGCCTATGAGGTAAACGGATCTGTTTATTTCGATGTAGCGAAGTTCAACGAATCTTATGAATACGGGAAGTTGAGCGGGAGAAAACTGGAGGATATGATTGCCAATACCCGAGAGTTGGCTGCCCAGGATGATAAGAAAAGCCCTCAGGATTTTGCCCTATGGAAAAAAGCGGAACCACAGCATATCATGCGTTGGCCATCCCCTTGGGGAGATGGTTTTCCTGGATGGCATTTGGAATGTACTGCCATGAGCACAAAATATTTGGGAGAAACCTTCGACATCCATGGCGGTGGAATGGATTTAAAATTTCCCCACCACGAGTGTGAAATTGCACAGGCAGAGGCAAGCAACGGCCATGCTCCCGTAAAATATTGGCTACATGCCAACATGCTTACCCTCAATGGCAAGAAAATGGCCAAATCCACGGGAAACAATATTTTTCCCAATGAGATGTTTTCTGGAGAAAACGATATTTTAAGCAAGCCCTTTACTCCATCGGTGGTTAGATTTTTCATGATGCAGGCCCATTACACCAGTATTTTGGATTTGAGCAACGAGGCACTATTGGCTTCCGAAAAAGGTTTTCATAAATTGATGGATTCCCTGGAGTTATTGGACAAGCTGGAAACGGCTCCTGCTTCAGATTTTGATGTGGCAACGTGGAAGCAGAAATGCTACGATGCCATGAACGATGATTTTAATACCCCGATCCTTATTGCAACGCTTTTTGAAGCCGTAAAGCATATCAACCTGATCAAGGAAGGGAAAGAAAGCATTGCTGAGGCCGACAAAAATGCGCTGAAGGAAACCATGCACAATTTTATTTTTGAGGTGCTCGGCCTTGACCATAAATTAGATGCACAAGGAGATTCCGATAAGCTACCGGGCGTAGTGGATTTATTGATCCAATTGCGTAACGAGGCCCGTGCCAATAAAGATTTTGCCACCTCGGACAAGATCAGGGACCAATTGGCTGCCTTGGGCATTCAACTGAAAGACGGAAAGGAAGGTACTACCTTCAGTGTATCCTAGTAAGGGGCCCAAGCAAATTGACCTGGTATTATTCTTAAGGGATTGCAACAAAATTAAATCTGCATTATCATTATACAAAACATGGGCAAGCTTCGATTAAAACATATCGCCATTGCCCCTTTTGTATTCTTGGTAAAAGTATACCAGAACCTTATTTCTCCACTCACCCCTGCCAGCTGCAGATACTCCCCCACCTGCTCACAATATACCTTGGAAGCCTTAAAAAAACACGGTTTGGGCAAAGGCGGATGGTTGTCCATAAAGCGTATATTCAGCTGTCACCCTTGGGGCGGCAAAGGTTACGACCCTGTTCCTTAGCAGGTTACCGCACTTGTTTAAAATTATCATTGCAACAAATTCCTTTTACCGCTAATTGGTTATCTTAGCTTCTTAAAATTTAGATGCTAATGTATTTTTTAGGCTTCACCTGGAACCCCAACGAAACGTTGTTCAATTTAGGTTTCCTTCAAATAAAATATTACAATCTCCTTTGGATTACAGCCTTTGCACTTGGCTGGTTCATCATGAAGAAAATCTTTGACCGGGAAAATAAAACTGCCGAACAGCTGGACTCCCTATTCATCTATACCGTGTTGGCCACTATGTTGGGAGCGCGTTTGGGGCATGTCTTTTTTTATGACTGGCCTTATTACAAAGACCATCTATTGGAAATATTGTTACCCATTAGAGAAAGTGCGGACAGCACTCTTTTTGGTTTTATCAATGGCTATGAGTTTACAGGCTTTGCAGGCCTTGCTAGTCATGGTGCTGCCATTGGTGTGATTATAGGCATGTACCTTTACACCAGGAAGTATCCAGAATTTAAATTGTTATGGATCTTGGACCGAGTGGTCATCCCTGTTGCTATTGGCGCCTTTTGTGTGCGTTTGGGCAACTTTTTCAATTCTGAGATCAACGGAAAGGTAGTGGATAAATCCTTTGCCTTCGCTACCAGATTTGTTAGGGATTCTGACGATCTATCCGCTTCTAGAGCACTGGCCATTACCAAAGAAAAAACGGTAAGTGCGGCCTACAATGCCATTGAAACAAATCCGATGTTTTCAGATGTTCTAGAGGCCATCCCATATCGCCATCCTGCCCAATTGTACGAGGGGGTATGCTATATTTTTGTGTTCCTATTATTGTATTTCCTGTACTGGAAAACCGATAAAAAAGATAAGTCCGGCTACCTTTTTGGACTTTTTCTGGTGCTCCTTTGGACCATTAGATTCTTTGTGGAATATGTTAAGAAGAGCCAAGGCGGATTTGAAGAATCCCTGGGTCTATTGTCCACTGGTCAATGGCTGAGTATCCCATTTATTATTATAGGACTTTATTTTATGTTCCGTCCCCAAACCTCAGGAGCCAAATAAAAGCAAAAAAAAACATGAAATTCACCTCAAGGTTGTTATTGTTTCTTTTACTATGTGGTTTGGTATTGCAGACCTCCTGTAGGGAAGAATCCAAAAAAACATTGGAAACGGCTCCCATTACGTTTACCAAAGAGGGGGAACTATCCCTGATCCAGAAAGATCAGGATTCCTTGATCACCACCATGGCCATCGAAATAGCGGAAACTGAATATGAAACGGCTACGGGCCTGATGTATAGAAAGAGTATGGAAGAAGATCAGGGGATGTTGTTCATCTTTCCGGATGTGGCCTTACATTCCTTCTATATGAAGAACACAGAGATCCCATTGGACCTTCTTTTCATTGATGAAAACTTAAAAATTGTCCATATACACCAAGGTGCCAAACCTTTTGATGAAACTGGTATTTCTTCTGAAGTACCCATTAAATATGTTTTGGAAATCAATGCCGGTCTGGTAGACCAATGGGCCTTGGAGATTGGTGACCGCATTGCCTATGACCGCCAATAGGAGAATGGTTTCTTTTCTTGAGCTAGGACCCACGGTAACACACAATGGTTATTACAGCTCAGCTTTAGCTAAATTGACCAAGAATCCCTAAATTCATCACCACTACCCGATGATAAGCTATTGAGGGAAATAAACTGCAAATCGTATGAAGCACTGGGGTATTTTAATGGATAATTCAACTCCCAAGGTCGATTTTGTCCAAGCCCTTTTGGAAAATCAAACAGCAAGTCCTTTCGAAGCCCTTAAAAACAAAAAAGGCGCGTTATTTTCGCCTTTGGAGCTGAGCAGGCTTATTGATGAAGAAGAGCGTCACGATATTAAAATAGTCAATCTAAAGTCCACCCAAAGCTTACGATCCATGTCGAGCGGAGAACGCAAAAAAGCACTTTTGGCCCATATTTTGGACAATAGGCCCGACTTCATTGTTTTTGACAACCCGTTTGACAATTTGGATGCTTCCTCCCAAAAAGAACTCACGGTAAAACTGGAAGAGATTTCCGATAAAGTTTCCATTATACTCCTCATTACAAGAAATGCAGACAGACTCCCATTTATAGACCAGTACTACCATTTTAATGGCGATGTAGTTGTGCCGGATGAGGCACCTTTAAAACCTTCCAATTCCCGCCAATTGGATAGATTGGCCATACCCCGGGCATTAAACCAAGATCCATACCATGGGAAAGTACTGATTGATTTTAAGGATGTGAACGTCTCATTTGACAAGAGACCCATTCTGAACAATATCAATTGGACTATACGTCGTGGTGAGTTTTGGCAATTAAAAGGTAAAAATGGAAGTGGAAAATCCACCCTCTTATCCATGATCACCGGGGAAAACAGCAAAGGGTACGGACAGCAGCTTTGGTTATTTGGCCAACAAAAGGGAAGCGGGGAGACCATCTGGGAGATCAAGGAGAAACTGGGCTATTTTACACCATCCATGGTTGATTCATTTTCCGGACACCATACCGTGGAGCACATGCTGATTTCTGGACTGTACGATTCGGTAGGACTATACATATACCCAACGGAGGCCGAACTGCAATTGGCCAAAGAATGGTTAATGGTCTTGGACCTTTGGGACCAAAGAACCACCTATTTCCACGATCTATCCTTGGGACAACAACGTTTGGTCATGACTGCCAGAGCCATGATCAAACACCCTTTACTGCTATTATTGGATGAGCCCACTTCTGGTTTGGACGACAAGAACAGCGCCCTTCTCGTAGCCTTGGTAAATAAAATAGCAGCAGAAAGCAGTACTACCGTCATCTATGTTTCCCATCGGGAAGAGGCCGGGCTGCGGCCCCAATATATCTTTGAACTTGAGATGACCGATCAGGGTTCTGTCGGCAAAAAAATAATCGCATAAAAAAAGGGCTACTTTACAGTAGCCCTTTTTATTTATATCGAATAATATTCTTATTCTGTTTCTTTACCCAATTTAACATCCTTCTTCAATAAATCGAACATTACTGGTGTTGCGATAAACAAAGATGAGTAGGTACCCACAACAATACCGACGATCATAGCGAACATAAATCCTCTCAAGGACTCACCTCCAAAAATGAAGATGGCCAATAATACTACCAAAGTAGTCAAGGACGTATTCAAGGTTCTGCTCAACGTACTGTTCAAGGCCAGGTTAGTGTTTTCACCAGCCTTCCAACCTCTCTCCGCAATGATCTCACGAATACGGTCAAATACAACCACGGTATCGTTCAAGGAGTAACCGATAACCGTCAAGATAGCTGCAATAAATGCCTGATCTATCTCCATGCTAAATGGC
Source organism: Sediminicola sp. 1XM1-17 (assembly GCF_037203765.1). NCBI lineage: Bacteria > Pseudomonadati > Bacteroidota > Flavobacteriia > Flavobacteriales > Flavobacteriaceae > Sediminicola > Sediminicola sp. 1XM1-17. The sequence continues at coordinate 14,080 of NZ_JBBCAS010000005.1, forward strand.
ATGATCTTACCAAAGATGGAAAAGATCCCCAATACAATCATCACGTCATGGAATACTGCCGCTACAGCTCCCAATGAGAACTGCCACTTACGGAAACGTACCAAGATATAAAGGAACACTACAAACAATGATCCAATAATAGCCAAGAACGCGTTGTTCTTGATATCATCTGCAATAGTAGGACCTACTTTTACAGATTGCATGATACCAATGGCGCTTTCTCCACTACCTCCAACTTTAAAATCTTCGAAACTTGTACCGTTAGGCAAGTACTTCTGTAAGGTGGTGTATAATTTGTTTTGGATTTCACTGTCAACTTCAACACCTTCAACATCCACTTTGTAAGCTGTAGTAACTTTTATCTGGTTTGCTTCTCCAAACGTCTTCACATTGGTGCCGCTTCCGAAAACAGTTGTAAGCTCAGAGGCAATTTCTGATGGGTTTACCACTTTTTCAAAACGTATCTGATAAGAACGTCCTCCCACGAAATCTACACCCTGCTGCAAGCCTTGTGTGAACAAAGAGAACAATCCGATCAATACCAATACAGAGGATAAAACGTAAGCGAGCTTTCTTTTGCTCAAGAAATCAATGTTGGCATTCTTGAACAAGTTTTTGGTAACCGGGGTAGAGAAATCCAATGTTCTTCCCTTACCTGCAATGTACCAATCTACCAACAATCTTGTAATAAAGATAGCCGTGAACAACGATGTTAAAATACCTATGATCAATGTAGTCGCGAAACCTTTAATAGGTCCAGTTCCAAAAATCAAAAGGATCAAGGCCGTAAGACCTGTTGTAATGTTCGCATCCAGAATGGAGGAAAGGGCATTGCCAAAACCATCTGATACAGCCTGACTCTTTCCTTTTCCTTTTGCCAATTCTTCCTTGATACGCTCAAAGATAAGTACGTTCGCATCCACGGACATACCTATGGTCAATACGATACCTGCAATACCGGGCAAAGTAAGTACGGCATTTAAACTTGCCAGTACACCAAAGATCAATACGATGTTCAATATAAGGGCCACGTTAGCAAACAAACCACCTTTACCATAGTAGAAGATCATCCAAAGCAATACGAAGGCCATTGCGATCAAGAAGGACATAAAACCACTGTCAATAGCTTCCTGTCCCAAAGATGGACCCACAATCTCTGATTGAATGATTTCAGCTGAAGCAGGAAGTTTACCTGCTCTAAGCACGTTTGCAATATCTTTTGTCTCGTTTACGGTAAAAGAACCTGTAATTTCAGAACGTCCACCAGAGATGGGTCCGGTTGAAACACCTGGAGCAGTATATACTTTGTTATCCAATACAATGGCAATTCCCGTTTGGTTATTGAAGGCATCACCTGTAAGCTTTTCCCATTCTTTAGCACCTGTAGTATTCATGGTCATGGATACAGCGGGTCTGTTGAACTGGTCAAAATCTGCCCTTGCATCACTAACTACGTCACCACTGATTCTAGGCGTGGCATCACGGTTGGATTTTAAGGCGTACAAATCTATTACCTCAGAATCTGGAGAAGGACGCTCCCATGCAAATTTCACGAATTGGATATCTGCAGGAATCAAGCGGCGGATTTCTTTCATTCTTAAATACTCCCCAACTTTGGCAGTATCGTTAATAGCAAATTTAGCAATAGCATAACCATCACCTTGACCTTTGATCAAATCCAACAATGGATTCACTTGATTTGTCATGTCCAAAGAATCCTGGGCTACGTCAGATAACAAAGAATCCAATTCAGATTCTGGTTTCGCCATTTGCGCATCATCTTCGGTAACCACCAAGGATTTTAATTTCTCATTGGCATCCACCAAGAAATTAGAAATACTTGGGTTGTTAGGTGTGTAAGTCTCCCAAAACTCCAATTGGGCCGTACTGGAAAGCAGGTCCTGAGCCCTAGCGATATCCTTAGCCCCTGGCAATTCTACCAAAATACGACCAGAATTTCCTTCACGCTGAATGTTTGGTTGAGTCACCCCAAAACCATCAATACGTTCACGCAATACTTCAAATGCAGAAACAATGGATTCGTCTATTTTCGTTCTAATGATCGGTTTTACCTCAGCATCCGTCATTTGGAAATTGATCACATCACTAAGCCCTTTATTTGCAAAAATATCGGGTGATGCCAATTTTGTATCCCCTTTATTGGCGTCAAAAGCCTCAAAAAACAATTCTAAATACGTATCGTCACTATTTTTGGAAGCAGCATCTGCATCAGCCAAAGATTTGTTGAAGACCGGGTTTTTGGTATTATTGGCAAGACCTTTCAAGATATCCTTTACCGATATCTGCAAGGTTACGTTAATACCCCCTTTAAGGTCCAAACCTTTGTTCAATTCCTTCTTTTTGGCCTCGTCATAGGTAGTATATCCCATAATGGAATTACTTCCGATTGAGTCCAAATACCTGGCTTCCAAGGCATCTCTCTTGGCTGCGTATCCATCTTCCGATTCGGGGATACTGCTAGCAGCAAAAACTTTTGCGTCCTTTTCAATTTTACTGGTAATAAAAGTGTAGGATAGCTGATAAATACTAACAATCCCAAACAAGAAAGCAAAAAGCTTTATAAGTCCTTTATTCTGCATTAGTTATTATGTTAATTATGGTATTTTTTAATAGCGAGCAAATATATCATTTCCCATAGGAACTAACAATATATTTATTTAGATTTATAAAATAAGGGCATCCACCTACGGTGAACGCCCTTATTTTAACAAATTAACGGTGATCCATTAAACCTCCAAGAGTCCGTTGGTAGCTCTTACCCCAACTGCACTTTCTTGCATTTTGGCCTTTTCGGCATCATCCAGATCGATATCAACGATTTTCTCAATTCCATTTTTTCCCAAGATAACAGGTACTCCTATACATATATCTTTTAGTCCGTATTCCCCATCAAGCAAAACTGAACAAGGGAACATTTTCTTTTGATCACATGCAATGGCCTGAACTAAGGAAGATACTGCTGCGCCAGGAGCATACCAAGCACTTGTACCCAACAATTTGGTCAAAGTGGCCCCACCTACCTTTGTATCTTCGGCTACTTGGGACAATCTCTCTTCTGAAAGGAATTCAGAAACCTTTACACTATTTCTGGTAGCGTGTCTGGTCAATGGCACCATTCCGGTATCACTATGTCCACCGATCACCATACCATCTACATCAGAGATAGGCGCCTCTAGAGCTTCGGCCAAACGGTATTTGAACCTTGCACTATCCAAAGCCCCACCCATTCCAATAATTCTATTTTTAGGCAATCCTGTACTTTTATGGACCAAATAGGTCATGGTGTCCATTGGATTACTAACTACGATCAATATGACGTTGGGCGAATGTTTGATTAAGTTGGAAGAAACCGTTTTTACGATACCGGCATTGATACCGATCAATTCTTCCCTGGTCATCCCTGGTTTTCTAGGAATCCCCGAGGTGATCACGGCTATATCACTCCCTGCTGTTTTTGAATAATCATCTGTTACACCAACAATTTTGGTATCAAAACCATTTAAGGAAGCGGTCTGCATGAGGTCCATGGCCTTACCTTCGGCAAATCCCTCCTTAATGTCCAATACTACTACTTCTGATGCAAAATTCTTAATAGCAATGTACTCTGCGCAACTTGCGCCCACAGCACCTGCCCCAACTACGGTTACTTTCATTATATCGATTTTTTAGTGTGATTCTTAGAGGTCCAAAAATACTGATTTTAAAAATAATAGCTCAGGGATAACCTTATATATTTTAGAATATTTACACCAAAAAACCCTATCTCTCAGAATTTACTAAAAATGTTAAAAAAATTTGCGGTTCAACGAGTATTGGGTCTTTAGGAGGTCGTTCATCGAATTTTTATAATAGTCCCATCCAAATAGGCGTTAACCTAATACCCGAATCCTACAAAACCTAATTATGAAAAAAATTACCTTTTTCATGGCTATGGCAGTTTTGTTGACCATTTTCGCCTGCTCCCAAATAGCAGAGAACAACGATCCCGTAATTGGGATCTGGACCGATGAAGCCATATCCGCGAAAACAAGTACCAAAGGCCCCTCGGGCCGACAAGAATGGATCTTCAATGATGCCTATTTAGGCAGATATCACGGCTACGAAGGCCATGAGATCAAGGTCCAAACAGATTTCAAATGGAAAAAAACCGATGAAGTTTACATTATCTCCTATCCAGGAACCGATTTCCAAGATGACATTGTGACCATGGAGGAATCAGAGGAAGGCATTATTTTATTGGAGATCGAAGGAGAAGTCCTAGCGGTCAAGGAATAAGAAATGTCCCATCTAATTAAAAGTGCTGCAGTTAACGTTCTGCAGCACTTTTTTTTTACCCTAAATCCAACATGGGTAGCACCTAATACTTGGGCAACCTTTCTATTTTCCATGGAATACAATGCAAGCAATGACCTCCCATAGTTATCATGAAAAGCCTGATTCCTTAGAAGCTGGACCTTATTACAAACTAGCTTCCTTCATATCCGATTAAGCAATACGGATGCACCCTAGAGAGGAATTTCCTTTCTTCGAATGTGTAAGATCAATCGTTTTACCTTTTTCCACTGGACACCCAGGTCGGTGATGGGAAACTTAAAACCAAAAAGGGCGCTGAGATATCTCAGCGCCCTTTTTTATTTTACTATATCAGCTTTCTACCTAAACCCGAAATTAACACCAACCGCAAGGTTGTTGAACTCGGCAACGGTATAATCCACATTGAGCCTAAAGAATCCAAGCTTTAACTTGGCTCCAATGTTACCTGTTACACCACTTACTTCAGATTGGAATGAAAAGGGATCGGTATAGGTCTCAGATTGGAAAGGTCCGGATTGCACCCTATAGGTACCCAAAATATCTGTACTGGACTTTCCGGTGATATAACCCAAACCACCATAAAAATTGATGATAGGCAATTTGGTAGAGACTACGGCCTGAAATGCCCAAGTGTCCATATTGGTATCAATTTTTTGGTTTTCACCATCTACTACACTGGTATTGGTAAAGTCATAGGTACCATTCAAGTGGGTATATCCCACTACGGCCGATACCGCTACAGGCAATACCTTGTCGGCAGGCAAATGTTTGGTCAATTCGTGCTGAACCCCTATTCCATAGAGTCCAACGGCCACTTCTTCGGTGTCTATTTTAGGTAAGAACCTGACTTTTATCTCGGTCGCCTTGATAAGGCCCATACTGACTTGCAAATAAGCCGATGGCACAAAATCTATACCTTCAGCGGACAAACCGGATGGAAGTATAAAATCTTCCCTTGCGGTGATCCCCGGCGCCACTTCCCCTTCCACAAAGACACCTACTCCCTCTATATCCCCCAAAGCGGTGGAAACCAATTTAGAGGAACTGCCATCTTGGAATTGCAAATTGTTATAATCTGCCGTATTTAAGGTAAATGTTTTTTTGTCCTCTTTATTTTTAAAAGAGGTCATGTTACCGATGACAGATATTTCAAACCCCAACAATGGCTTGGCATCTGCAGTATTGTACCACCCATTGGAAATACTGTACAACGCTCCCTCGGAAACAGGATTCAGATAATTATTTAAAAATTGTTCGGCATCGTCTACCCCGGCAGCAAAAATATCGCTGGCATTTGATTGGGCCGAACAGACCATCCCAGTGGCCATACATAATAGCAAAAGTATTTTTTTCATCTATTTCAAGTTTTTTTTCCTGTTCATATAACCCAAAAAGTTGAAAATAATTGTCCGCGTAGGGGTGTTATTCGATAAAATAATGGCCTAAACGAAAAAACTCGCACCTGGGGTGCGAGTTTTAAATTTATAAATGCTTAATGTTATGCGTCAATGTTGGCGTAAACAGCATTCTTCTCAATGAATTCCCTTCTAGGAGGAACCTCATCACCCATCAACATAGAGAATACCCTATCGGTTTCCGTTGCATTGTCAATGGTGATCTGCCTAAGTGTCCTGAACTCCGGATTCATGGTAGTATCCCATAATTGCTCCGCGTTCATCTCTCCAAGACCCTTATAACGTTGAATTCCCACGCTACCGTTAAAACTTTCTGCAATTTCATCACGTTCCTTATCGGACCAAGCGTAGCGTTTTTTGGTTCCCTTTTTCACCAAATATAAAGGTGGGGTCGCAATGTAAACGTGTCCTCCTTCGATCAACTCCCTCATATAGCGGAAGAAGAATGTCAAAATCAATGTTTCAATGTGGCTACCATCAACATCGGCATCACACATGATGACTACCTTGTGATATCTCAGTTTATCCAAGTTCAATGCCTTGCTGTCCTCTTCGGTTCCTATGGTTACCCCTAGGGCAGTATAGATATTCTTGATCTCCTCGTTTTCAAAAACCCTGTGCTGCATGGCTTTTTCCACGTTGAGGATTTTACCCCTCAGCGGTAGGATGGCCTGGAAATTACGGTCCCTACCTTGTTTGGCCGTACCACCTGCCGAATCTCCCTCCACTAGGAACACTTCACATTTTGAAGGATCCTGTTCGGAACAGTCGGATAGTTTTCCGGGAAGTCCACCAATACTCATGACCGTCTTACGCTGCACCATTTCACGTGCTTTGGTAGCGGCGTGTCTTGCCTGTGCGGCCAAGATAACTTTCTGTACGATGGTTTTGGCATCTTCAGGATTCTCCTCAAGATAGTCTGTCAACATTTCGGATACTGCCTGGCTTACCGCGGCAGATACTTCCCTGTTACCCAATTTTGTCTTCGTCTGACCTTCGAACTGTGGTTCGGCAACCTTCACGGAGACAATGGCCGTAAGACCTTCTCTAAAGTCGTCCCCTTGCACTTCGAATTTCAATTTCTCCAACATCCCGGAGGCATCGGCGTACTTCTTCAAAGTAGTGGTCAGTCCCCTTCTAAAACCAGAAAGGTGGGTACCACCTTCATGGGTATTGATATTGTTTACATAGGAATGCAAGTTTTCCGTGTAAGAGGTGTTGTACACCATCGCTACTTCCACTGGAATATCGTTCTTCTCCCCTTCCATGGAGATCACCGTCTTGATCAGGGGCTCGCGGTTTCCATCCAAAAACTTGATAAATTCCTTTAATCCTTCCTCGGAATAGAATCGTTCACTTAAAAATTCCCCTTTGTCATCTTTCTGACGTTTGTCCGTCAAGGTGATGGACACTCCTTTGTTCAAAAAGGAAAGCTCTCGCATCCTATTGGCGAGAGTCTCATAGCTGTATTCCACGGATTGGGTGAAGATGGTATCATCTGGAGAGAAGGTCACTACAGTACCCCTCTCGGTAGTTTCACCGATACTTTTCACTGGATAAAGGGCTTTTCCCCTTTCGTACTCCTGCTCCCAAATTACACCGTCCCTATAGACCGTGGCCCTCAAATGATTGGAAAGGGCATTCACAACAGAAACCCCAACCCCGTGAAGTCCCCCAGAAACCTTATAGGAGTCTTTATCAAATTTACCACCGGCACCAATTTTGGTCATAACGACCTCCAGGGCAGAAACTCCTTCTTTCTTATGAAGGTCTACAGGTATACCCCTACCGTTATCCTTTGTGGTTATAGAATTATCTTCGTTTATGATGACTGATATGGCATCACAATGGCCACCCATGGCCTCATCAATGGAGTTATCCACTACCTCATATACCAAATGGTGAAGCCCCCTGATACCTACGTCCCCAATATACATGGAAGGACGCATACGTACATGCTCCATTCCCTCTAGAGCCTGAATACTATCTGCTGAATAATTACTCTTTTTTTGCTCTCCTTTATTTGCTTCTTCGCTCATAAATTAATGGTTGTTTCATTATAATTTTAGCAATCCTACAAATATAAGCAATACCCCACAGATTATGGTTTTAATACCAAAAAACCACTTCAAGTTATCAACAAAAATTGTGGAAAATGTGGGCAATCCTCAAAAAGTTGAGAATTGCGCTTAAAATAGCTTAAAACCGTCAGAATTAAGGGTTTTCAACTTGCTCGCAAAGATCAAAAATGCAAAAACAAAAGAAGCACCTATAAAAGGTGCTTCTTAAGGACTAATTATAATTAAAAAACTGACTAAAAACAGCTTACCAATTAAAGATACTAAAAAATTTATTTCTGATAGGCATCGGCATGAACTTTAGCAACCGCCCTTCCCGATGGGTCGTTCATGTTTTTAAATGCCTCGTCCCATTCCAAGGCCACAGGGGTACTACAAGCTACAGAAGGCACCGATGGCACACATAATGCCGCAGCATCCGAAGGGAAATGTGATTCAAAAATTGTTCTGTAATAGAATTCCTCCTTGCTCGTTGGTGTCTGCAGCGGGAACCTGAACTTGGCATTTGCCAATTGCTCATCGGTCACCTCTTTGGCAACTACTTCCTTCAGGGTATCGATCCAGCTATAACCTACCCCATCTGAAAACTGCTCCTTTTGTCTCCAAGCCACACTCTCTGGAAGCATGTCTTCAAAAGCCTTACGGACCACCCATTTTTCCATGCGCTCGCCGTTGATCATCTTATCCTTAGGGTTTATACGCATGGCAACATCCATGAATTCCTTATCCAAAAACGGTACCCTGCCTTCTATTCCCCAAGCAGCCAATGATTTGTTGGCCCTCAGACAATCGTACATATGCAGTTTATCCAACTTGCGTACTGTTTCTTCATGGAAATCTTTTGGACTCGGCGCCTTGTGGAAATAGAGGTATCCTCCAAATAGCTCATCCGCCCCTTCTCCCGATAGTACCATTTTAATTCCCATGGATTTTATTACCCTCGCCATGAGGTACATGGGCGTAGAGGCCCTAATGGTAGTAATATCATAGGTCTCCAGGTTATAGACCACGTCTTTTATGGCATCCAATCCTTCCTGAATGGTAAATTTTATCTCGTGATGTATGGTGCCAATATGTTTTGCCACTTTCTGTGCCGCAGCCAAATCCGGTGATCCTTCCAAACCTACCGAGAAAGAGTGCAGTTGAGGCCACCAAGCTTCCGTGGTATCATCGGACTCAATTCGCTTTTGCGAATATCTTTTTGCAATGGCTGAAGTAACTGATGAATCCAACCCCCCTGAAAGCAATACCCCGTAAGGCACATCCGACATCAATTGTCTGTGTACCGCAGCCTCCAAGGCTACCTTGATCTCATCAATACTGGTCTTGTTCTCCTTTACAGCCTCATAATCCATCCAGTCCCTAGTGTACCAGCGCTTCAACTCACCGTCCTTACTGTGAAGGTAATGCCCAGGAGGAAACAATTCAATTTTGGTACAGGTACCTTCCAGAGCCTTTAGTTCCGAAGCAACATAAAAGGTTCCGTTCTGATCCCAGCCCATGTACAGGGGAATGATTCCCATATGGTCCCGGGCCACAAAATATTCATCCTTTTCAACATCGTAGATGGCAAAACCAAATATTCCGTTCATCTCGTCCAAAAATTCAACACCTTTCTCCTTGTAAAGGGCCAGAATGACCTCACAATCTGATTCGGTCTGGAAATTATAGGTATCCTTAAATTGCTTGCGGAGCTCTCTATGGTTATATATTTCACCATTCGCGGCAAGTATCAATTTCTTGTCTTCACTAATCAAAGGTTGTTTCCCGGAAGCTGGATCCACAATAGCCAGACGCTCATGGGCCAAAATAGCCTTTTCATCTGAATATATCCCACTCCAATCCGGACCTCTGTGCCTCACTTTCTTGGACATTTCCAATAATTGAGGTCTTAACACTTCTGTGCTCTCCTTAACATCAAACGCACAAACTATTCCACACATAACAATGAATTTATATCAATTATAAAGCAAAGATGCACTTAATGTTTCAATTGAAAAACACAAAACACAATATAGATTACAATTCAAAACATAAAAACATCAAAAACAACCATATCATAATCTACCTCAGCATGAGTGGCTTTAAATAAGAACATTTTGTAAGTTGAAGAAACTTTTCCGACTTTTATAACCACAATTATGGATACACCATTTTATAATAATCTAAACAAGTTCAATACCATGAAAAAATTAATCACACTAGCGGTAATCGCTTTGACATTTTCTTTCACCTCTGTTACTGCACAGGAATTCAGCGGCTTGGATAAAAGTCCGGCTGACATTGCCTCTTACCCATCCAGTTACAAAATTGCAGATAAATATGTGAAGGTCGTATACGGCAGGCCACAATTGAAGGGACGCTCCCTTGCCGAATTGGCTCCTGCCGGACAGGTATGGAGAACTGGTGCCAATGAAGCAGCAGAAATTACGTTTTACACCACCGTTAAATTTGGAAATGAAATGATTCCTGCAGGTACGTATTCTTTGTTCACCATCCCAGGTGACAACGAATGGACCGTGATCATCAACAGCAAATTGAACCAATGGGGTGCTTATTCTTACGACAAAGGTGCCGATGTTGCCAGAGTTATGGGCAAGGTAAGTCAGGGTTCAGAAACACTGGAAGCTTTTTCCATTGCGTTCGACGAATCAAACGGAGGTTCCACTATGGTAATGGGATGGGGAACTACAAGGGTAGCAGTTCCGTTTAGCGTTCCTATGTAATATTTTCATCATTGAATAATAAAAACCGGAGCTTATGCTTCGGTTTTTTTATTGGGTTAAGATACCGCCCGATAGGATGACAAATATTGCTTTAGATCAAGAATACACACCCAATAAGTAATTAACTTTACACCATGCTAAAAGACTACCTAAAATGGAGCTGGCTGTTTCTAAGAAGTTCTAACTTCTATAGAGGACTTCTTTTGACAGTTGCCGTATTGATCCCGCTGATCGGATTTAATATCGCAGGTCAATTGGCGTTTGGTATTTCCATTGCCATGGGGGTTTTTCTCAATGCTCCCAGCAATACCCCTGGCACTTTTAAAATAAAGACCATTACTACCCTTTTAAGCATAGGCCTGACCATGTTGGTCACCTTGGTGATGAATTATGCGAAAGTTCATTTTATCGTTCTTATCGCAGCACTGTTGATGGTCTCCTTTTTTGTTTCATTGATCGCCGCATATGGATTTAGAGGTTCATTGATAGCCTTTTCAGGACTTTTGGCCATGACGTTGGCACTTGCCAGGGATATTTCCGATTTTGGCATCTGGCTGCATGTATGCCTTATAGGTGTGGGTGGACTTTGGTTCCTGGTCATGTCCTGGGCATTTCAATGGCTGTCCCCTAAAAAGGATGAGGATCAATTGCTGTCCGAGACCCTTTATCTCACCGGTAGTTATCTTAAAATAAGGGGGAAATTATTGACCAAAAGGACCAATCGGGGAAAATTATTGGGTAAAATATTGAATTTACAGACCCAATTATCGGAAAAACACGAGGTATTAAGGGAACTCTTGCTCAGTGAGAGGCAAAAAGTTGGACGTTCAGGGTTTGATGAAAAAAGGCTGCTTATCTTAATTACCCTGGTAGACATTCTGGAGCTCGCCTTGGCAAATACCTTGAACTACAATAAAATAGATGATCTTTTTGGAGATCAACACCACCTGCTTCCCTTTAGGAACCTGAATGTAACCATGGGGAACCACCTCCAGGTCCTGTCAGAGATTCTGGTACGGAAAAAAAAGGTACAGAACAAGGATGAACTTTTGGCCGCAGTTGATCAGGCCCAAATTGCCATTAGGGAGTATCTACAGGAAGTACCATTGCCCGAAGGGCGCGAGGGAGCCATTATCCTGAGAAATCTCTTGGATTATCAGGAACAACAGATAGAAAAAGTACGTTCTATAAGACGTGTCATGGCCAATGTGGAGGATGCGAATAAAATTACCCTTAAAAAAAAGGATGCCAAGCAATTTATTACCACCCAAGAATACAGCCTAAATATCCTACTGCAAAATTTGAGTATTGATTCCCCCATTTGCAGGCATGCCCTGAGACTGACCATAGCTGTTGGGGTAGGTTTTCTGTTGGGCACCTTATTGGGAATACGTAATCCGTATTGGATTGTGCTTACCCTGATAGTCCTGATGCGCCCAAGTTTTGGCCTGACCAAGGAACGCGCCAAAGAACGTATTATTGGCACCCTGATCGGAGCTGCCGTGGCCGTGATCATCATCCTGATCACCGACAACACTTTGGTATATCAAATATTGGCGGTTATTTCCTTGACCTTGGCTTTTTCACTTATTGTACAGAGCTATCGTTCTGCAGCCGCTTTTATCACCCTGTTCATCATTTTTGTTTATGCCCTGATAAATCCCAATAGTTTCCAAGTTGTCCAATATCGGATTTTGGATACTGCCATAGGAGCAGTATTGGCTGTGATTGCGAACTATACCCTTTGGCCAACCTGGGAATTTATGAATATCGATGGTTTTATTCAGGCGATGATCAAAAAGAACAAGGCCTACCTATTGGCCATAAAACAACTTTATCATTCCAAAAACATAACAAGTCTGGAATATAAAATACCACGAAAGGAAGCATTTTTGGCGGTCAGCAATTTAAACGCCGCTTTTCAAAGAATGACACAGGACCCCAAATCAAAACAAAAAGAAATGGGCCTCATATACGACCTGGTAACCTTGAACAACACCTTTCTATCTGCCTTGGCTTCTTTGGGCAGTTTTATACAAAACCACAAGACTACGGCGCCCAGTCCTTATTTTGATGCCTTTATTGCCAATATCCAAAATAATCTGGAGGAAACTGAAGCATTATTGGACAAATCCAAAAGTCCAGTATTTTTGGAGCACCTGGATATGGAGACTGCAAAACAAGAGCTTAAAAAATCATATGACGCTTTGGTCACGGAGCGCAATGAGCAGATACATGCGGGGAAAACTGATATTGGTCAAGATATGCGGGTATTGTTGCAAGAGGCACATTTGATCTCCAATCAGCTCATATGGCTAAAAAGCCTTTCTGAAGATATTAAAAAGAACACCGCCAAATACGAAACCGTATTCAGCGGGTGATCTATTTTTTTAATTGACTTTTTTCCCGTCAATGAACACTTGTTCGGCACGGATTGCGGGAATTTGGTTCTCTGGGACTTCCATGATATCGGAATCCAGAATGACAAAATCTGCCATTTTTCCAACTTCTATACTTCCTTTTTCCTCCTCTTCAAAATTGGAATAGGCCGCCCAAATGGTCATTCCCTTTAATGTTTCCTCCCTGGTCAGGGCATCTTTCATCTGAAAACCCCCTTCTGGGTAATTGTCCGTATCTTTTCTAGCGACAGCAGCATAAAAGGTCAAGAACGGACTTACCTGCTCTACCGGGAAATCTGTCCCCAGCACCACCTTTCCGGCACGGTTTAACAATTCTTTAAAGGCGTAGGCCCCTTTCACCCTTTCGTCTCCCAATCTATCTGCTGCCCAATACATATCACTGGTAGCGTGGGTAGGCTGAACGGATGGAATGATTCCCGTTTCAAAATAGTCAAAATCTTTGGGTGCGATCACTTGTGCGTGCTCCACCTTCCATCTTCTGTCCCCTTTTCCTTTCAAAGCTTCGGCATAGGTTTTCAACACCACAATATTGGCCGAATCACCAATGGCATGGGTGTTCATTTGATAGTCCGAAGCGACAATCCTATCCACTAAGGTCTGTATATCCTCCACGGATGTTACCATGGCTCCAAAATGACCGGGCTTATCCGAATAGGCTTCCTTCATGGCAGCTCCTCTTGATCCCAGGGCACCATCACCATATACTTTTACCGATCTAACATTGAGCTTCTCGGTCTTTACAATACCCTTGTCCAAATAATAGTCAAGGTTTGCCGGGGTATTGCTCACCATGGCGTACACTCTGATGTTCAATTCCCCTGCCTGCTGCAGGCTATCTATCAATTCAATGGTACTGCGGTCCAGTCCGGCATCATTGACCGTAGTGAGGCCATAACTTAAACTGATGCGTTCGGCATCTTTGAGGGCCTGTATCTGTGTGGCCTTATTTGGGGTCGGGACCACGGCATCGATCATCCCCATGGGGTTATCTACCAAAATACCGGTGATCTGTCCGTTCTCCTTTACGATCTCTCCACCACTAACCATGGTCTTGGCAGTAATCCCGGCCATATCCAAGGCCTTTTGGTTTACCAGATAGGCATGCCCATCTACCCGTTCCAGGGCAACGGGAGTATCTGGAAAAAGGGCGTCCAATTCCTTTTTGGTCGGAAACTCCTTTACTTCCCAGTCGTTTTGATCCCATCCCCTACCACGAATGAAATCCGCAGGGTTTTTGGCTTGAAATGCCTGTACCCTGTCCAATACTTCCTGGTAACTTTTGGTCCCTACCAAATCAACAATCTGTTGGTTGAGGCCCAAACCATAGAAATGGCAATGCCCATCTATAAGACCCGGGGTTATGGTCTTGCCTCCGGCATTTATAGTTTTTAGGGAGGTGTATTTTTCATTGATCTCGTCAGCAGCACCAACGGCTACAAATTTACCGTCCTTAACGGCAAAAGCATCGGCTTTTGCAAAGGCATCATTTACGGTATACACATTGGCGTTGACAACGATGAGATCAACGGTTTCTTTGTTTGGGGCACAACTGGCCAAACTTATGGCCATGAGAAGTAGAATCTTTTTCATGAATTTTAAATTGATTTTCCCAAAAATAAGGATTTATAAGAAGTATTTTGGCATTGGATATTTTTAATAGAGCCAACGGCCAGTTCCATCATAGGCCGGGCATTTTCAATATTGGAACATTCCCCTTTTATTGCACTTCTTTGCTCAAAATGAATTCTACGCGACGGTTGCGCTGCCTTCCTTCTTCCGTACCATTGTCGCCAATAGGTATAGAAGCTCCAAAACCCTTCCATATGATTCGCTCTTTTTCAAGCCCAGACTGGAGCAGGTAATTGGCTACTGCCTCGGCCCTTTTTGCCGATAGTTTCTTGTTGTAGGAGGCAGATCCAATTTTGTCCGTATGTCCCTTGATCATCACCTTAAAAGAAGAATTGGCCATTAAATGGGCATAGAGGGCATCGATCCCTTTTTTTTCAGTTTCAAGAAGGTGTGACCTATCAAACTCAAAGAGCACATCTTTAAAAATATGGGTCTTATTGAGCTCATAATCCTGTTCCACGACCACGTCTTTATCGATGCCAACCAAGGAGACCATGTCTATATAATAATAGGCACCGATCTGAAGGTCTTTTTTTGTTTCTATTCTTCTGGTTGTCGTATTATTGTTGAAATTGCCCAGAATCATAAAATTCTCACTGCCCAGAGCGGTAAACTCTGTACTGAGCTTCACCCATTTTTTTTCACTCGACATAAATTTGGAACTGCTCACTTCTTGAAAATTGAACGAATTATCCAAAATGGAATAGATCTGGGTTTTGGACAGATAATTTTTACTGTTCATGGCCACCTTTTTTTCAGCAAACAAAACGCCAAGCTCACGGATGGCATAATCAGATTTTTCGGCCAAACTCACATAAAACGAAATACGGTACTTTTTGCCCTTTTTCAAGGTACTCGATATCTCTGCCTGAATATATTCCCTATAATCTTCGGGAGCAATGACATACAATCCGGCATAGCCCTTGCCGTGAAAAGGCTCCTGTTTGCCCTTAAAATTATCATTGGTCCCCATTAGGGTACTGCAGGAATTGAAATAATCGGTGGTACCCCTGGTAGGGGTACTCCAATGTGGAAGGTCAATATTAAAATTTCCCATTCGTTTTGGGCATTCGGAATTCATCTCAAAGCTTGGATTTTCAATAAGGTTCTGACCCATGGACACGGAGGCATACCCCACTAAAAATAATGTCAATAACGGCTTAGATACCATGTATATGATGTTATTTGCTTCCAATACTATTGATAAGACCAGAACCGTACTACGTCCCGTATTTATTTTCTACCCGCTCTAATTTATGAAATAAAAGGTTTGAATAAAATCTAACACCCCTGGTCTTTTAGATTGAATGGAATTCCTATTGATTTTATTGACCATAAAGTGTCGCCAACAAAATTTGCCCGGTGTTAAGATTGTTCCTTATTAAGTTTACAGTCGGTACTTTAGGAAAATAAGACCAACTGCACTACATTTAATTCAACTGAAAACGAGATTTTATGAAATCCATTACCTTAAGACAGACATTATGGGCAAACATCATTCTATTCCTTTTTGTCATTCAGCTTCGGGGCCAAGAAGAACAGCGGGAACTTATCCAATTAAAGACCTATACTTTTATCAATGAGGCCCAGGAAAAAATCACGCATGACTATTTAAGCAAGGCCTATATACCGGCATTAAAAAATCTAAACATTGACCGCATTGGTGTCTTTAAGAAAAGATCCATGGAAAATGACACCCTGAACCAACTACTGGTATTGATCCCTTTTAAAGACTTTGATCAATTTGAAAGCTTGGAAAGTACATTGATCTTGGATAAAAACTACCTCCTTGGAGGTAAGGAATATTTACAGGCTTCCCATGACCAAGCCCCCTACCTCAGAGTTTCCTCTACCCTTTTAAAAGCTTTCAAGGACATGCCTGTATTAAAACCCACGCCATTGGATGGCCCCAGAGCGGAAAGGATTTATGAACTCCGCAGTTATGAATCGCCCACAGAGGAACGCTATCGGAACAAGGTAAAAATGTTCAACGAAGGAGGTGAAGTGATCCTCTTTGAGGAACTTGGTTTTAATGCCGTATTCTATGGTGAGGTACTTTCTGGATGTCAAATGCCAAATCTTATGTATATGACTACCTTTTCCAATCAAGAGAGTAGGGATGCCCATTGGAAGACATTCATAGATTCTCCCAAGTGGAAGTCACTATCTGCCATGCCAGAATATCAGAACAATGTTTCCCACATCGATATTGATTTTCTGTACCCCACGGATTATTCTGATTATTGAATTATACCGTGACACACTAAACTTATGGATATCTATTCAACCACTGTTGGTCAATTATAGTAGAATGAAACACGTTTTGATAAAGAGGTAGTTCCTAGCGATTGTATTTCTCGCTCTCGATCCACTTTTCAATTTCGGCCTCCAACAATACCAATGGCAAGCTCCCTGAGCCCAAAATTTGGTTGTGGAATTCCTTGATCGAAAAAGAGTCGCCCAAGGCTGTTTCCGCCCTCGTGCGGAGCTCCCTGATCTTTAACTGGCCAATTTTATAGGACAACGCCTGTCCTGGGGCAACCATATAACGCTCAATTTCCGAGGTAATATCGGCTTCGGATTCGGCTTCGTTTTCCAAAGAGTATTGAATGGCCTCTTCCCTTGTCCAACCCTTGGCATGTATCCCCGTATCTACCACCAATCTGATGGCCCTGTGGATTTCCATGCTCAGCATTCCAAAATACTGATATGGATCTGTATACAGACCCAATTCTTTGCCTAGGGATTCGCAATAAAGGGCCCAGCCTTCCACAAAAACACCCATTCCTTCCCCATGTAAAAATGATGGCAATTTCGTATTTTCCTGTTGCAGGGACAATTGATAGTGATGTCCTGGGATGGCCTCGTGCAAGAACAGGGCTTCATCCATAAATTTATTATAAGTGGCAACATCTGGGATCGGCACATAAAAAGTCCCGGGTCTGGTCCCGTCATTACTACCTGCAAAATACTCCGCACTGGCCGAGGCTTCCCTAAAAGATTCTGTTCTGCGAACTTCAAATTTGCCCTTTGGTTTAAGATCGAACAGTTTGGACAAATAGGGCTGCATTTTCTTTTGGATGGCCTTAAAGTTTTCAATGACCTCTTCCGGTTCTTTAAAGGGCATCTGATCTTTGTTATTTCGAACAAATTCAAAGAAACTGTTCAAATCACCTTCAAAGCCCAAGGAATCTTTGATCATTTCCATTTCCCCTCTGATCCTAGCCACTTCCTCCAATCCCAGTTCATGGATCTCCTCTGGCGTCATAGTGGTGGTGGTATGGTATTTGATCAAATGTTTATAGGCCTGCTTACCTCCTTTTAGCTCACCAATTCCTGCGGTTTCAGTGCCGGCAGGAAGGTATTCCTCCAATAAAAAGAGTTTTAATTTCTCGTATGCCGGATTAATATCATCCAAGACCATTTTTCGATAGGCCTCTTTCAAACGTACTTTGTCCTCTTCCGAGAAATTCTCCGGCATGAGTCTTAAGGGACCATAAAATAGATTGTCCTCTGCCTCTGCGGTGGCAAAACCCTCCAACTGCTCCAATATCCTTTGTATGATCACCCTGGGCAATACCACATCCTTATCAATGCCCCGCTGCATATTCAGTTTGGCCGTATCCAACCATTCCAGATAATCATCCACCCTTTGCATCCAGTCATCATAATCCTCTACCGTTTTGAAAGGTTGCGCCCCCTCCCCACTGCCCAGTAAACCTATTTCCAGATGAAATGAAAAAATCTGATTGATGGGCATCAGTTCAAAGGTAGGCAGGTCGAACATGGGAGAAGGTATCGTCACCAATTTATTGGTAAGTCCATCCCTTTTTATTTCTGCATCCCAGACCAATACCTCCAGACTCAGGGCCTGGGAAGGTGACAACAGGGCCCTATCGTATTCTTTGGCGATATTCAAAAAATAATCGTAATGTTCTTCAAGGTCTTCCTGATAGGATTTGGAGATATAGTCGGCCAATACATCGTTATAACCTACAACCCCAGATTTTGTGGCTTCCAAGGGATTCATCCGCAATTTGAACTGATAATATTCTCGAAAGAGGCTATCAATGGGTATAACCTGCACCACTTCCACCTTCTCCTGCTTATTTTTACATGCGGTACAAAAAAGCAAAAGTGATATAAAGGCTATGTATATGTATTTCATACTGGTATCAGTTTGATCCAAAAATAAGGATTTAATGGGAATACCTATCATGCAAAAACGGACCGTTGGAATAATTTTTTATCCTTAAAAAACACCCTTATTATGACCATGGTACACCCCAAAAAAAGAAAATATCCTTCTTGGACCACTTGAGGATTTATACATTAAAAAATGTTCCCGAACTTTGTCCTTACTTTACAGACCGTATGAGCAACAGCTATCCTTCCAATTTAAACAACAGCCAGGAACAAGAGGCATTACAAGTCAAGCTCGACTCCCTTGCTCTTGAGCTTGAGGTTGTACAGCAAAAGACGGTCAGTTTTGAAAGTATGCTTCGGTCCCATCTGGAGAGTTCCATAATAGAAGTGCAGGAATTGACCGTATTGTACAAGCAGCAAAAGTCCGCAAAAAAAGAAAAGAGGATTACCCAGAAAAAACGCGGCAAGAATTATAGGGAAGTAGCTGGACTTCAAAAGGTACCAACGCAAGACCCCCCTCCCATTGATCCAACAGAACAACAGGAAAAAAAGCGACTCTACAGGGAAGCCATGTTCCATGTGCATCCCGATAAATTTTCCATGGATGAGGATAAGTTGGACCTGGCTACCACCATTACCACAAAAGTCATCGATATTTATAAGTCCGGGGATCTGGAAACCCTCAGGGCCTACCATGCCCATATTTTCCACGGTCATGAAATGCCGCTGGGCAAAAGCGCACTTTCCCAGGAAATAGGCCTTCCCAAGAACAGGTATTTGGAAATGGAAATCGAGAAAATGGAAAAGCGGCTTGAAGAAGCCAAGAACAGGCACACCTATAAAGTTCTTGAAACTTATAAAAACCCAATGACCTTCTTGGAAGAATTAAAGGAGTATTATGAAGACCGACTTTTCAAATTGAGAAAAAGGACCAGAAAGGGATGATCCATTATCTCGTAAAGGGCCATAAAAAAAGCCCATCATTACTGATAGGCTTTAGTTTACTGTAATAAAAAGTATATATTAAATAACTTTTACATTTACTGCGTTCAATCCTTTTCTACCTTCCTGAAGATCAAATTCAACTTCATCGCCTTCACGAATTTCGTCTACTAATCCAGAAATGTGTACAAAATGTTCTTTACCAGAACCTTCTTCTGCGATAAATCCAAATCCTTTGGTATCATTGAAGAATTTTACTGTTCCTTTGTTCATTGTTAAAATTTAAAATTAATACGTATTTGTTGGCAAAGATGATACCATTTATTTTAACTAGCACTATAAAGCACTACATTTATTTTTGACAATCCCCAAACCCCCTTAATTTACTCAATGATAATAGATTGCGGTGGTTTTCAGGTTTCAACTTTTTAGGCTCGATACCAGCTAAAAATCGAACTTATATTTAAATCCTGCCAACACTTGAAATCCTTGTACGGGATAATTGGCCCATCTTTGGTAATCATTGTTCGCTATGTTGCTCAATTTTAAAAAGATGGAAAACTGATCATTAAATCGGTATCCCATATGGGCATTGGCATCAAAGTATCCCTCCAGAGTGATCAAGGTTGAAGGAAATTGCGATGGCATTGTATTTTGAACCACTTGGGAGCTTAGATCCTCCCTTTCCCCAACATAAAAAACATTGGCACCTATATACCAGTGCTCATCAATCTGATAATCCATAAATAGAGAACTTGTCATATTGGGCAGGTTCCATGCGGGATTGTCCGTTTCGGTATCGTAGTCATATACCTCAGCATTGATCCCAAGGGAGAAATTACGGTTGATATCCAAATTCAATTCACCAAAGATCCCCAGCGTTTTTACATCATCGTAGAACACCTCAAATGAGTTGCCGTAGTAGTAACCCTTTTCATCATTCCTAAAATCATTGGAAGGATTTAGCTTGAACAAAGGCTTCCTATTTTCTGCCGTATAAGATCCTTTGATATTATAACTCAAACTTGGAAGCAATATCCCCTTTAGTCCAATATAGGCATCGTACTGCTTGTCTGTGGGCGTTATGGTCAGGGTAGGCGACACAAATGGATTGTCTCCCACAAATTCATGGAAGGAGTTTTGTTTTAAATCGCCCACAATCCCACCATAGGCAATAACGTTTTCATCCAATACCCTAAAAGATGCGGTCACCGCAGGATAGATATAAAAATTACTATCACTAATTTGGGTATCCATTCCATAGACAATATTGGCCCCTAGGTTAATACTTACATCATCACTAACGATCAAAAGGCTTGGGCTCACACCTACCTGAAAATGGCCATAATTGAACGCACCCGTATTGTTGGAATTGTTCACATTGGCATTTTTAAACGTTCCGCCCACATAATCAAAGTTCGTGGTAAGGGTCAGGGATTGTTCTTGAAGTGGAAATTCAAAAACGGGTTTGAACTTAACCCTGTTCTCACCGGAATCCGTCACGTCCCAGAAGCGCCTTAACAATAGGTCTGCACTTTTGAAAAGGGCATCTTCTACCTTGATATTGGCACCCAATTCTGCATTGTAATAGTTTTGTTTGGCATCGATATCTGCAATAACCGCATCCGGATACGCTCCTTCAGGTACCCCATACCAATTGTAGATCTGGTGTTGTAGACCAATATTGGTCCCCCAACTCACGTCCCTATCTTTTTTGGAATAGGAGGCATCCAATTTTGTATTGTAGAAATCATTGTCCAGTACCGTACCATCTATATCCCCTCTTGAGGAGAAGTGGTTGAGTCCTATATCCAATCGCTCATCCCGGTTCAAGGCCCTACTGGTATAAAAATCCAACATGGCATTGTTATAATTCCCTAGGCCCAGGGCCAAATAGGAATTATAGATCTTTTCAGGTTTCGCCTTTTGTACTTCTGTGGCCTTTCCTTTGGCCGGGGCAAAAGTGGAGGCAACCGGAATTGAAAAAATACTGTAATTGATCTTCTTCTTTTGTAGAACGATGGAATCGTTCAAATTTGGCATTGATTTAATTTTAAAGGCATCAGAGATGGTTGGGGTGTACGCTTTGGTCACCGTCACGGTTTCTGTTCCAATATCATTTTTGTCCTTTTCCTGGGCGATCCCAAATTGAAAAACGCCCATTATTGATAGGATGCCTATATATAGCTGCTTTTGCATAGTGTTCTCTTTTTGCAAGGTATATTTAATTCTTGTCAGGATTAATAGATGAATTGCTCTCGGCCTCCTTGGTTTTTATTCTGATGAGCTCTTGTTTGGCCTCATCAACAACCGCGGTATATTGCCCGAAATTGGTAATTACGCTCTCCAAAATATAGGTGGCCTGGAAAGCATCACCCAGGGCATAGAAATTCTTGGCCATGATCACCAATCCTTTACCACCCCATTCCTTATATGCAGCATAATCTTTCGCTATTTTAGAGACCGATGCATTGGATGCCTCATAGCTCTTGGCCTTATTTTTAAAGTACGCATCATAGTACAAGGCTTCTGCAGCCAATTCCCCTGAGGCGATCTTCATAACCTCGGCATAGGCCTTTTCTGCTTTTGCCTCATTATTGGTAGCAATGGCAGACCTCGCAATCATGATCTGCGCATCACTTTTGATCCGGTTATCTATTTTTGAAGTTGCCAATACTTTTTCCGCATAGGCTATGGTCTTGTCATAATTCTTTTGCTCGTAGTATCCTTTCATAAGGTTGGATTGAGCAAAAGTGATATTCTGTTGAATATTGGCCGTATTTTCCAATTGTTCCAAAAATGGAATGGCCGTGGTATAATTTTTATTCCCCACATGGATCTCACAAACACGGGTCAATGCCTGCTCGGAATACTCACTGCCACCTCTATTGGCAACAAAGGTGTAATGGGCAAGTGCCTTGTCTTTTTCCCCTTTGGCAAAATACAATTGTGCCAAATTGAAATTCGCCTTTAGGGCATTTAAGCCATTGGGGAATTGTTGGATATAGCTCTGATATCCCTTGATGGCCGCATCGGTGCGCCCTTCTATGTATTGTTTGTCCGCAGATTCAAAAGTGGCATTGTCCAGTTCAGCATCGGTCACCTCCACAAAATCCAAGTTTTTCACCCAGTCGGCATATTCGTTTACACGCCCCAGGTCCACATAGATCAATTTGGCCGTGGCCACTGCCTGTACCGCTTCTTGGGTATTGGGATAGTCGCGCACCACCGTTTTGAATTTTCCAAGGGCCTGATCGTTCTGACTGCCATTGTAATATACCAGACCTTGTCTCATCAGCGCCTGTGGCACCAATGAACTCGCCTTGTACTGGCCGATCAATTTGTCATAGGAACGCAATCCCTGATCTATCCTGTTCTCCTTTACATAGGAGTTCCCCAACTCAAAAAGAACATCGTCCATCAAAGTGGAATTGGGATACTTGGTCGTAAAGCTGTTCAATTCCTCAATTTTGGTAGCCGTTCTATCGACAAACCCATACGAAAGAGCCTTTTGGAATGCCGCATAGTCCTTCTCTGGCCCGGTCAATGCCAAAGCCTGGTTATAGGCTTCCATGGCCGGCCAGTATTTACTGCTCACAAAATGGCTGTCTCCCAATCGCAGGAAGGCATCGTGCAATTTATTGGTATCGGAAGGGCGGGTAGCCGTATATTTTTCAAAATAGGAGGCGGCGTTGTTATAATCCTTGAGCTTAAAATAGGTGTAGCCCAAGTTATACCCCAATTCCTTGTACTCCGGTATGGAGCGTGCATTTGGATTGGCTTGGAATTGAATAAAATCTACCAGGGCCTCCCTGTAATTGTTCAATAGGTATTCGGACTCGGCCTTCCAATATTGGGCCCTTGCCTTAAAAAGACCATCCTCCGCACTTGCCAAGGATTTTTTGAAATTGGCCACGGCACCGGAATAATCCGCATCTATAAAAAGTTCAATGGCCCTGTAATACCCCACTTTTTGATAAGTGGCCTTACTGGCATAGTTTTTATTTTCTTCGAGCAGGGCCATGGCCCCCTTGAAATTTTTGGAGGTAATATAGGAATCAACCAACAGCTCCTGAATTTCCTTGGTCTCGGCACTTCCCGGATATTTGTCCATATAAGTGGTCAGTACCTTGGGGACACTCTCATACGCATTTCCAATCTCATAGCTCAATCGGGCATAGTTCAGGTAGGCATCTTTTTGAATTTCCGGAACAAATTCCATTTGGGAGGCATTTCTAAAAGCATTCAACGCTTCCTGCTTTTTGTCCAAGTTCAAATAGCATTCCGCCAAATGGTAATAGGCATTTTGGGCAACGCTGTTATCGCCCCCAATAATTTTATTGAACTGCTGTATGGCATTGGCATAATCTTCCTGCTTGTAATAGGAATAGCCGAGGAAATAGTAATCCGTATTGCTCCATTTCCCTTTTTTGCCCTTGTATTCTTCCAGATAAGGAATGGCATTGCTGTATTGCTTTAGGTTGAAATAACTCTCCCCAATAATCTTATTGAGTTCGGATACCTCTTGTCGGTCCGCTTTTGCCAATTGCTTTTTGGCAAGCTCAATGGCCTTCTCAAAATTACCTTGCTTAAAATTTAAGTCGGCCTGGTAATACGATAGGTTTTCATCGAGTAGCCGTTGATCGGTTATTTGATCGAAACGGGCACTTGCACCTGCATAATCATCATTCTGATATGCTATAAACCCCAAATAATACTTGGCTTGGGAACCATACTTGGGCGAATTGCTCACCTTGTTCAGGTACTGCTCCGCCTCTTTGGACTTATTGGAAGAAAAAAGGGAATATCCATAATTAAAGTTATATCGGTCCCTATCTGCTCGGGAAATGGAATACTGATCTACTTTACCATACCATTTTAGGGCATAGGGATATTTACCGGTCTCAAAATAATAATCGGCCACATCGAAGAAAGCCGAATTTCTCTTGGTGGAGGTAGGATAGTTTTCCACAAAATCCTCCATCAAACGGTCTGCCCCAATTTGGTTCAGCCGTATGGCCGCATTGGCCGCATAGTAGGCACTGTTGGCCTTGACCTCCAAATCGTTGGTGTTGGAGTTCACCTTGTCAAAAATAGTCTGTGATGCTTGGTACTGTTTGTTGTTGTAAAGCGCCAGCGCTTCTTGATAGTCTTTTTGATCATGGGTATAGATCTTTGATTCTTGGCCATGGCCGAACCTTACCATCCCTATAAGACACAGTAGTAAAGCGGTTTTTTTATTTCGCATAATGTTCTCTAGCTGTTAAAAATTAACCGTAAATGAATTTATATAACGTTAAAAATTGTGCTTAAGTATTCTTGTCGGGCTACATTTTGCAACCTTTTATCAAGAACCCCCAAGATCGATTTGAGTCAACAAAATCCATGCCTTGTTTAACTTTATTTAAGGCGAAAGATATATATTTTTAAAAGACCTTGATTTCTTTTAACAAGAACTTATTACCTTTATCTCAATTATTAAAAACATGGGCGAAAGCATACTGCACTTAAAGGACGTGGCCGTTTTTCAGAAGGAAAATTTGGTACTCAACGAAATCAATCTAGAAATAAAAAAAGGAGAGTTTGTTTACCTCATCGGGAAGACCGGTAGTGGCAAAAGTAGCTTTATGAAACTGCTCTATGGGGACCTCCCCCTATTGGAGGGTTCCGGCAGGATCGTGGATTTTGACCTTAAGACCCTAAAGGAGAAAGACATCCCCTATTTACGGAGAAAGCTGGGTATTGTTTTCCAAGATTTTAAATTATTGCCCGATAGGAGCATCAACAACAACCTCCGTTTTGTCCTTAAGGCTACGGGCTGGAAAGATGACAACCTTATGGACGCCAAGATAGAGGAGGTCTTGGGCAAGGTAGGTATGAAGACCAAAGGCTTTAAGTTCCCTCACGAGCTTTCCGGTGGGGAGCAACAGCGCATAGCCATAGCCCGCGCCCTGTTGAACGACCCAGAACTGATCTTGGCCGATGAGCCGACAGGGAATTTGGACCCACAGACCAGTGTGGAGGTCATGAAAGTGTTGCAAGAGATCAATGCCACGGGACGTACCATATTGATGGCCACCCATGATTACGCCCTCATATTGAAATATCCATCCAAAACCTTGAAATGTGACGGCAACAAGGTCTTTGAAGTAGTTCAAAAGGCCGTTTAATAACACATCACCTTCTAAAACCCATCTGTAGTCCACCTTCCCGGCAAAGCACATATGATCATAAAAAAACAAGTCTATAGCGCGGATAAGAAGGTAAACCCATTGGTAGGTATCCTCCTTTTTCTTATTTCCATATTGCTCCTGGTCATCACGGTGCCCTTTGGTTTTGTCTATGGGCTTTTTTACAAACTCTTTACCAGGGGATTAACGGGAATTGGGGAATACACGCTCAAAATAGCCATATCCATTGACCAATTGGGGAATGTGAGCATGCAGCATTTGTTGAATTTTCTCTGGATCAAAAAAGGCGGCTACTATTTTGGGAATCGGGATGAAACCATTTCCAGCGCCATCGGCAGAAACAAAAAATTGGGAAGTCTGACTGTCTTCGGACGGATCATCGATAAACTATTGGATACCATAGACCCCAACCATTCCCTCAACTCAATTGACTATTATATAGAACCTACGGAAAGAATAATCGATAAATTGGCCTGGATACATCTGGTAGACCGTAAAATATTGAGCACACGCTCCAAAGGCAAAACAAAGTACTACATTCCCGGAGGAAAAAGGGAGCTTGGGGAAACAGATACGGCAACCTTGGCACGAGAGATCAAAGAAGAACTGAGCGTGGATATCCATGTTGGCTCCTTGGAATATATAGGAATTTTTGAAGCCCAGGCTGATGGCCATAAACCTGGAATTCTGGTGCGCATGACCTGTTATGCCGCCCATTATGAAGGACAGCTCCTGCCCGATTCCGAGATTGAGGAAATGGTTTGGCTTACGTATGGCGACCGGGATATGGTCTCTGCTGTGGACCAATTGATTTTCGATTTTTTATACAAAAAGGGAGCCCTGGCACAGTAGCGTATTACCAATTGCGAATCTTTTTTGTTACTTTGTGCGCATACGAACTAAAAATTTTACATGGAAATACTCGGTATTGATATAGGCGGCTCTGGAATAAAAGGAGCAATGGTAAATGTGGAAACAGGGGAAATGCTCACGGAACGCTTCCGCATTCCGACACCAGACTCCAAAAAACCCGCCGAAATAGCCGAGGTGGTCGCTCAAATCGTATCCCATTTCAATTATACCGGTCCTGTAGGTTGCGGTTTCCCCTCTGTGATCAGAAATGGAATTTGCAAATCCAAGGGCAACCTCCACAAATCCTGGGTAGGGGTGCATGTTGGCGACCTATTTGAGAAGGCCACAGGGCAACCCTTTACCGTAGTGAACGACGCCGATGCCGCCGGATGTGCCTGTATGAATTTTGGTGTGGGCAAAAACGAAAAGGGACTTGTTATCATGATCACCATAGGTACTGGATTGGGAAGCGGTGCCTTTTTGGACGGTAGGCTGATCCCCAATTTTGAATTGGGACAGATTCCCTATAAAAAATACGATAAGATAGAATCCTGGGCAGCAGGGTCCGTGAAGGAAAAGAAGAACATGAGCTATAAAAAGTGGGGCAAGCGCTTCAACAAATTCCTGAATTATGTGGATTTGATTGTAGCCCCAGACCTGATCATATTGGGAGGTGGCGCCTCCAAGGATTGGGACGAGTTCAAGGAACAGATCGATTTGGAGACCCGGGTAATTCCCGCCGGATTGGAGAATACGGCCGGGATTATAGGAGCAGCCACCGCCTGTAGCCAACATTTATAAAATAGAACACCCATAAAACAAAAATCCCCGAACCATTGGTCCGGGGATTTTTTTATGAACTGATATTGCTATTAAGCGATCTTAAAACGCTTACGATCTACTTCTTTCAAGTAAATTTTACGAAGTCTGATATGCTTTGGCGTAACCTCAACATACTCATCTTTCTGTATATATTCCAATGCCTCCTCCAAAGAGAATTTGATGGCAGGTACAATTTTGGCCTTGTCATCTGCTCCAGAAGAACGTACGTTGGAAAGTTTCTTGGTCTTTGTTACGTTCACGGTCATATCGTCTCCCCTGGAGTTTTCACCGATCACCTGACCTTCGTAGATATCCTCTCCCGGATCAACAAAGAACTTACCTCTTTCCTGCAATTTATCAATAGAGTAAGGAATGGATTTCCCTGTTTCCATTGAAACCAAAGAACCGTTCTGTCTTTGTGGAATATCCCCTTTCATCGGCTGGTATTCCAAGAATCTATGGGACATGATGGCCTCACCTGCGGTAGCGGTCAACAATTGGTTTCTCAATCCGATAATTCCACGTGATGGAATCATGAACTCACATACCATACGCTCACCTCTAGCTTCCATACTGGTCATCTCCCCTTTTCTTATGGAGACCATTTCCACTGCCCTACCAGAAACTTCTTCCGGCAAATCAATGGTCAAATGCTCAATAGGCTCACATTTAACACCGTCAATTTCCTTGATGATTACCTGTGGCTGTCCAATCTGAAGTTCGTAACCTTCCCTACGCATGGTCTCGATCAATACAGAAAGGTGCAATACCCCACGGCCAAAGACCATGAATTTATCCGCACTGTCCGTAGACGCAACACGTAATGCCAAGTTTTTCTCCAATTCTTTCTGCAACCTATCATTGATATGTCTGGAGGTTACAAATTTACCATCCTTACCAAAGAAAGGACTATCGTTGATGGTGAACAACATACTCATGGTAGGCTCATCAATGGCGATGGTCTTCAATTGCTCTGGATTTTCGATATCGGCAACGGTATCACCAATTTCGAAACCTTCCAATCCAACGATGGCACAGATATCACCCGTGGCAACTTCCTGCACTTTTAGACGACCCAAACCTTCGAAGGTATATAATTCCTTTACTTTCGTTTTTACGATACTTCCGTTTCTTTTCACCAAAGAAACCTGCTGACCTTCCTTCAGTGTACCTCTTTGCAATCTACCAATAGCGATCCTACCGGTAAAAGAAGAGAAGTCCAATGAGGTGATCAACATTTGCGTATTTCCTTCCTTTGGTTCAAAAGTTGGAATATGCTCAATGACCATGTCCAATAATGGCTCTATGTTATCTGTTTGGTTTTTCCAATCATCACTCATCCAGTTGTTCTTTGCAGAACCGTAAACGGTTGGAAAATCGAGCTGCCATTCTTCGGCACCCAATTCGAACATCAAATCAAATACTTTTTCGTGCACCTCTTCTGGGGTACAGTTTTCTTTGTCAACCTTGTTTACGACCACACATGGCTTTAAACCAAGATCAATTGCTTTTTGCAATACGAAACGGGTTTGTGGCATAGGACCTTCAAAAGCATCCACCAATAACAACACCCCGTCGGCCATGTTCAAAACACGCTCAACCTCACCACCGAAATCGGCGTGACCAGGAGTATCAATGATATTAATTTTGGTTCCCTTATATACTACGGAAACGTTTTTGGATGTGATGGTAATACCTCTTTCACGCTCCAAATCGTTGTTGTCCAATATTAAATCGCCTGTGTTCTGGTTCTCCCTGAACAATTGGCAGTGGTACATGATTTTATCTACTAACGTAGTCTTACCGTGGTCTACGTGGGCAATAATTGCAATGTTTTTTGTTGCTGACATAACTATAATTTAAATGCATTCGACCTTCCTGAATGCGCGCGCAAAGATACTCCTTTTTTTGAACCTTTCGACAAAAGGACAGTTTTTCTTAAATAATTGATTTTGAAGCAGTTTCACAAACCAACATTGTACTTTTTATATTGACAGAAATACGGTCCAAACATCACCATTGGACTATCTGTCATTGCTACCGACAGGTAACAGCGGTTTTGTACACCCATGGACAGGTTACTGTTCATCTGCCGATGGGCCATAGGAAGCAGGTACGGACTCATCCAACAAACGGAGACACACCCCCAGCTGTGCTCTATGGTGTGGGATTTGGTTCAGCACCATGCCTCTTAACACTCGGTATTTTGGCATTTCCATGAGCGTTTTGCCACCTTGGGTCATTTTCCAATGTTTTTCAAATTCGCTATCGGCAACCTTTAGGGATTCCTTGGCTTTCTCTGCAGCAGCTTTCATCACCTTGACCATCTCATCCACTGTTTCGTTCACGGGAGGCTTATAATCATCCATGGACATTTCATCCTGTACCATGGTGCCTGTTACCCAGCTGGGTATCTCTGCCAAATGGCTTCCCAATTGCTTTAGCGACATGGATTTGGGATGGGGCCGCCAATCCAATTTATCCTTGGGAATACGCTTTAAAAATTTTTCTGTGAGTGCTACTTCATTCTCCAATTCTTCGATCAACAAATCTTGTAGTTTCATGATTTATGTAGTTAATGGTTTATCCTATAATTTACGAAAAATTAAAATTTATTTGTAATACTAGGGGCGCGTTTCAAGTTATAATTTAAAAACAATAACAGATGGAATAGTCCCTAATAAATTTGGGGGAGTCCAAATTCTTGTTCCAAAACTCCTATCTTTGTGACCTAAATTTTGAAGCATGAAACTAGAGTTGATCCCTCAGATAAAACACACCGACAGCAACAACTTTTTCCTACTCTGTGGCCCCTGTGCCATTGAAGGGGAGGAAATGGCCATGCGTATTGCGGAAAAGGTAGTCTCCATTACCGATAAACTGCAGATTCCCTATGTATTCAAAGGTAGTTTTAAAAAGGCCAACCGCAGCAGGGTTGATTCTTTCACCGGGATTGGCGACGAAAAAGCGCTTAAAATTCTCCGTAAGGTTTCCGAAACCTTTCATGTGCCCACGGTAACGGACATCCATGAAATTTCAGACGCCATTATGGCCGCAGAGTATGTTGATGTCCTGCAGATTCCTGCTTTTTTGGTCCGTCAGACCGATTTGGTGGTGGCAGCTGCTGAGACCGGAAGGGCCGTAAACCTAAAAAAGGGTCAATTTATGAGTCCCGAGAGCATGAAGCATGCGGTCATGAAGGTAGAGGAATCCAATAACGAGCAGGTAATGGTGACGGACCGGGGAACCATGTTCGGATATCAGGATATGATCGTGGATTTTAGGGGTATCCCTACCATGAAACAATACGCACCCGTAGTATTGGATGTTACCCACTCCCTACAGCAACCCAACCAATCTTCTGGGGTTACCGGTGGTAGACCGGATATGATAGAGACCATTGCCAGGGCAGGTATTGTCACTGGGGCCGATGGTATTTTTATGGAGACCCATTTTGATCCTGCCAATGCCAAAAGTGATGGCGCCAATATGTTGCATTTGGATCATTTGGAAAAATTATTGACGAATTTAGTCGCTATTCGAAAAACAATCAATAATTTGTAGTCCATAAATGATGGCTCTCCAAAGGAAGCCATAGGACCAAATTATTACATGACCACCAAGACTTTTACCACTTGGGCTGCCCTTCTATTTGTTGGGTGCCTGTTTTCGCAATTTGATAGAACCTTTGGCAACCTATCCAAAGATGAGGAAGCCTTTACCGTATTCGCCAAAGACAGTACGGCCAATGCTGTGGTCCTTTATGAAAAGGGCGAAACCTATTTTAAGGGTATAGATCGGCGTATTCAATTGGTAAAAACCTACCATGCGAAGATCAAGATCCTTGATGAAAATGCTTTTTCTGAAGGTAATATTGCCATCCCCTATTACAACAGCGGGGGTATTTCCGAAGTAGTAAAAGATATCAGGGCAATCACCCATAATGGGCGTTCAAAAATAGGCCTGGCACAAAATACGATATACACCAACAACATTAACGAACGGTGGTCCGAAATAAGATTTGCCTTTCCCAAGGTGCAGGTTGGTAGTATTCTGGAATACCAATACACTATTATATCTCCCTATCTATTTAATTTGACCGGTTGGGTTTTTCAATCCCACATTCCCAAGGTTTACAGTGAGTTCAACGCCATGATTCCCGGAAATTATATTTACAATCGCACATTTGTTGGGAATTTAAAATTGGATGTCAATGCTGCCACCGTAGAAAAAAATTGTTTTCATCTGGATGGTGTGGCCAAGAGTGCCGATTGCGAGGTATTAAAATACGCCATGAAGGACATTCCCGCCTTTAAGAAGGAGGAGGAGTTTATGCTTTCAGAATCAAATTACATTTCCAAAATAAACTTTGAACTTTCCGAACACTACAATGTGGAAGGATCGCACTTTAAGCATACCAAGACTTGGGATGACGTGGACAAAGAGTTTAAAAGCGATAAGGACATTGGCAGGCAATTGACAAAGCAGGGATTTTTGGAAAAGAGGGTACCTGATGTATTATTATCGGAAGGGGATGATCTTACGAGAGCCACCAATATCTTCAACTACATAAAATCTCATTTTACCTGGAACGGGAGATATGGGATATACCATAATGTGAGGGTAAAGGAAGCTTTTGAGGAGCGGAAGGGGAATGTAGGTGAAATAAATATTTCCCTCATAAACCTGTTGCGGTCTGCCGATATCAAAACAGATTTAATGTTGTTATCAACAAGGGAAAATGGCCTGCCCACCAAAAGCCACCCTGTCATATCCGATTTCAATTATATTGTGGCCAAGGTGGAAATAGATGGACAAGATTATCTATTGGATGCCACGGACAAATTAAACCCGTTCGGAATGCTCCCCTTCAGGTGCCTCAATTATTACGGTAGGGTGATGGACTTTGAAGATCAAAGCTACTGGTATACTATTGAAGAAAACGAAAACAACAATAATGTTGTAAGGGTTCAATTGGACTTAGATGCCACAAACAACAAAGCCAGTGGTATGTTTGACAATATCAATATGGGCTATGAAGCGCTAAAGAAACGTAAGGTGCTCACAGAAATCGGAGAGGAAGCGTATTTGAACCAATTATCACGTCCCAATTTTTTTATTACCGCTTACGATCATCAAAAAGAAAGAAGTGATGACAAAAAGGTCGCGGAACGGTTCAGTTTTGAGATGGAAGACCTTATGGATTCCGATCTCATTACCATCAACCCATTTATAATCAGGTTTTTCAGCAAAAACCCATTTCTATTGGAGGAACGTAATTACCCCATAGATTTTGGATACAAAAGAAGTTATAGCTATTACATCAACATCAACGTTCCCAAGGAATATTCGGTCTTGGAAATTCCTGAGAAAAAATTAATCGCCTTGACCTCCAATAACGGCTCATTAAAATTTGATTGTACCAAATCGCCCAATGGGATCAGTCTTTATTTTCATTTGACCCTGGACAAGGTCAGTTATGATCCCAATGTGTATCCAGACCTAAAAGAGTTGTTCAAGATTGCTACCAACATTCAGAACCACTCCCTTATTGTCTTGAAGAAAGTATAGGTCTACTCCTTCCCATCCACAAAATCCTGTAGGTAGGAATAGCGATCTGTCAGTTTCCCGTTTTGCGTCATTCTGGCACGTAACAGTACTCCATCGGCATCATCGTTAAAAAAAGCGGGGATGACATTTTTCAAAAATGCATCTCCGAAGCCTGCACTGGCGTCCCTGGGCAATTCGCAAGGGAGGTTATCCACGGCCATCACGGCTATGGCATCTTCCTTTCTATAATCAACCTCTTTTTCTGACTGTGCATCATACCCATAAATGGGATCGGCAATGGTAGAAGGTTTTATGGTGGTCGCTACCGGCCCGTCAATATCACAGCTCACATCGGCAACGACTTTGATCTTAAAACTCGGATCTTTGGCATCTTCTCGGGTGAAGAGATAGGGAGCCCCATCCCCGTAAAAGTGTCCGGCTATATAGAAATCGGTCACTTTGGCAAAGCGCATAAAATTACTTTTATACTCCTCGGGGTTGGCAAAAAAGTCGGCCTTATTGCCCCTGACCCCATCTTTGCGTTTGTTGTATTCCGAGGCATCGATCTGGCAATAGACAGCTTCCTGATATTGTTGGTGCAAATACTCATCCACGGTGACTTTTTTAAGGCCCATGGCATCCAGCATCTCTTTGGCGCCATTCCCTACCCTGCCCCTACCGGTAAGCAAGATTTTAATATTGGGAAGTTTGATATTCTGTAATTCGATGATCAGCGCTTTCTGGTCCACCAGATCCTCGGCCTTTGGCAGGTTGAACAGACCAAATTTGAGTCCGTATGCCCTAATACCGTTATAAGCCCCCACGATACCCGCATACCGGCCAAAGGCTACCAAGCGCTGCCCTTTGGCATTGGTGATCACCTCGTGATCGTAGAGCTCAATATTCTTTTTTAATATGGTCTGTAGCAGATCCCGATTATAGGGTTGCTTTTTTATGGTATGGGAAAAGAAAAAATACTTTTTATTGGGAATCAGGTCTTCCATGGGCACCTCTTTTACCCCTAGGAGCACATCACATTCTTCCATTTTGGAAGCTACTTCAAAACCTTTGTTGGCATATTCCTCATCTTTGAAGACCCTAATGGGCGAAGGTTCCACAATGATGGTGGCGTTGGGATATATACTTCTTAATTTCACGCATGCCTCGGGTGAAAGTACCACTCTCCTATCGGGAGGATTCTTGCGTTCCCTGATGATTCCAAATTTCATAGAAAATAACTATTTATAACTTTAGGAAGATGTTCAGTGGTAAATGTAACATATGACATGTTGACAAGCAAAACTTTTTTTGGAATACTTTTTGAAGTACCTTTGCCGACCGCGTTAGGGATAGAAGCGGCATCTTTTTTGGTTTTGTCTCGACTCCGCTCGAGATGACATCAAAAAAATATAGCGCATAGCCCGACCCGTTAAAGGGGAACGCCCAAAAGAAGTTCATTGATACATATAGTATTGGAACGTTGTTCCACATATTATGGGGCCGACTGGTTTTGACAGCGAGACCAATTGGAATGTAAGCATGCCGAGCGCTGGGCTACAGCTCGTTAATCTCATTTTCCACACTTTTTAATTGGCGAAAATAATTACGCTCTTGCCGCTTAATCCGAATCATAGTAGGATTTAGCCTCGTCCCTACAAGGTAGGGAAGCGAGATGTTTCTGGGAAGCCCTTGTTGACGGCGTCCCTTTCAGAAGCACCATCAAAGTCAACACAAGGGTAGTGAAGCTTCGGCACTATCACCAAAACTTAAGAAGATAAGTGTGTATTAGGCTGTTTTTGGTCAGGTGCACATCGAAAATCAATCAAAGACTACGCATGTAGAAAGCATTGTAATTGCTTGTTTGGACGAGGGTTCGAATCCCTCCGGCTCCACGACACTCAAAAATACGCAGCAGCCTAAAGGCATGAAAAAATGCCAAGCTCGCTTGAGTATTTTTGAACACTTTAGGATGCCCGTTGTGTTAACAACGGGTATTTTTATTTGCAACATTGCGAGAATCAGGGATATGCAATCCTCCGGCTCCACTTCAAAAAACCACCTACGGGTGGTTTTTTTCGTTGCGCCTTCGGGATTCGAAGGCCAGGGCTACAGCTCGCTCCGGAGCCTGTCCTGAGCGGAGTCGAACGGACTAAAATGGTCCAGTGCACCATTTTTTAACGCACGGCCGTCTCCGGCTCCACGACACTCAAAAATCAAAATACGTTTAGGAATGGTTTTTTGGAGAAGTAATTGCATTTTATTGTTTTTTAAAGGTATTCCTGAATTAGTAGCATCATATTGCCACTATTATTTCGGCCGTAACCTGATTATTTTCGAAAAGTCTTCAACAATTTCTTGCTGATTACGGTTAACCGTAATGAAGTACCGTATAGAACCTATATTTTTACAATCCAATACTTCGGTATTGGTCGAATATATAACAAACCAAAGTAAATATTATTTATCTTTTGGATAAGAATTAGTTTTGGTTCACAAGAGTGCCTTCTGGGGGGAAGGCACTTCTTTTTTTATAAGATTATCCTCATTTGTTCTACGTCTTTTTTCTACATTTGAATCATGATGAAACATCTTTTCTTCCCCCTATTCTTGCTATTATGTATCGTTGCCATAACAGCTGCTCCTACTCAGAACCTGTACCAAAATCAATCTTTTGACAGCAGTAAAAGTGACTCCCTACGGCTTGCCGAGATAAAAAGCACCATTAAAAATCACGTCAAAAAAGCGGAATATGACAGTGTGGTCTTATACAGTAAAAAAATGCTGCGGTTATCCCAAAAGATGGCGGACAGTATCCAAATGGCCGAGTCATATTTCTATTTGGGGTACTATCTCCAGATACAATTTAAGTCGGACGAAGCATACGAGTTTTACAACGAAGCTTTTAAAATTGATGTCCTTTTGGGGGATTACGAGGCGGCAGCGGACATGCTCAATGCCATGGCAAATATCCAAAAAGGTTTGGGTGATTATATTGGTGGCCAGATCACTGCCGTTGAGGGTCTTGACTATCTGGAAAAAACAACAAATTACCACGTAACCGCTGCCCTCCAACATGTCATATCGGTCTGCGCCAAAGAGATGGGTGATTATGATGACGCCCTGCTTTGGAACAAAAAAGCGATCCAATTGGCGAAGAACCATCCCGATCAGATTTCGAGTGCATCGTTGTTGGTGTATGAAAATACGCGGGCCAATATCTTGGTAAAGTACAAAAAATACGCCGAGGCCATTGCCTTATATTCTTCCCTATTGGAAGCAGCGGACCCTACCAATGCAAGGGAAGGTGCTCGGATAAAGGACAATCTGGCGTTCACCTCTTGGCTTTCTGACCAAGAAAACACAGAAACCGAACAAAACCTGCTAGATGCCCTAAACATAAGATTGGATCTCAATGACCTAAGCGGCCTCATATCCAGTTACATTCACCTCACACAATTTTATTTGGAATCCGATAAGGCCAAGGCCCTTCTCTATTCCGAAAGTGCCTATGCGATAGCTCTGGAGAAAAAGAATCCCATAGCCGCTATGGAAGCTTTGGACTATATCATAGGTTTGAAACACGACCTGGGTAAAAATGCTACATCTGAGGCCCTTGCCTATTCAGAAATTAGGAATGGCCTGGAACAATCGAAACAAAAGATCAGACGTATTTATGCCTCCACCAAATACGATAATGACAAGCTGAATAAGGATGTGCTTTTACTTAAAACGCAAACGGCAGAAAAAGAGAAGCAAAATATCCTCTACCTGTCCAGTTTTATGCTCGTTTTGATGGGCTCTTCCTTTGTGTTCATACTCCTTAGGAGGAACCATAGAATAGAAAAAATCCAGGAAAGCTATAAAACAGAAACACGGATCTCCAAAAAAGTCCATGATGAACTTGCCAATGATGTGTACCGGGTCATGACCCAATTACAATTGGGAAAGAACGACAGCAAGGTATTGGACGACATGGAATATATCTACAACCGAACCCGTAATATATCCAAAGAGAACCACAGTATTTTTACGGACAAAAGGTTTCCTACGGACCTAAAAGGCATGTTGGGGAGCTATATCTCGGAGGGCACCAACCTCTACCTTCAAGGTATGGAAGACATTTCTTGGACAAATTTCTCCGAAGAAAAGAAAGTGACTTTGTACCGCGTGCTCCAAGAACTCATGACCAATATGAAAAAACACAGCGGGGCATCCTTGGTTGCCCTTACCTTTAAAAAGGAAGGGAAATACCTTTGGATCGGGTATACCGATAATGGTCGGGGCATTACTTTGGACAACAAAAAGAATGGCAGTGGCCTCTTAAATGTGGAAAACCGTATTTCTTCCGTCCATGGAAGCTTTACCTTTACCTCAGAACCAGGAAAAGGATTTAGGGCAGAACTTAAAATTCCCGGTTAAAAAAGACCTTATGTATACAAAAGTTTTGGTAGCAGAAGATATTGATAGCATCAGTATGGGAGTGGATATGATCCTACAACAATTGGAGATCGCAGAAATACAACATACCTCCTATTGTGACGATGCCTATTTAAAGGCTAAGAAAGCTCAGTTAGATGGGGCACCATTTCAACTATTAATTACCGACCTTTCTTTTAAGCCAGATTACAGGGAGGCCAATTTAACGTCCGGGCATGAACTCATTGCTGCCCTCAAAAAGGACCAACCCAATTTAAAGGTCATTGTCTATTCTATAGAAGACCATCCACAGGCAGTAAGATCTTTATGGGAAAGTAGTCTAATAGACGGGTTTGTATCAAAAGATCGAAAGGGGCTTTTGTCACTAAAAGACGCTATTACCGCGGTCCACAAAAACACAAGTTACCTATCGCCACAATTGGAGGGACTCATGGCCCAGAAAAACATATTGACCCTTGGCGATTTTGAAATTGAGCTAATGAAAAAATTGGCCGGCGGACATACTCATGACGAGATTGCCACTGATTTTAAGGCAAACGGAATTGTACCGAGCAGCAAGAGCTCCATTGAAAAGCGCATTAAGGAACTAAAGGAAGATTTTCAGGCAAACACTACCGCCCATTTGGTTTCTATTCTTAAGGACCTAAGACTGATCTAAAACGCCAAGTGGAATACCGCCCCAACACCATGGGAACTAAATGATACACATCTAAATAATTGACATCCAACATATTTTAACATAACAAACACTTTGTGAAGTAGATTTTTTTCTATATTTGTAAACACCAAAAGAAGTCAGCCCCCCAAACTTACTATTGGAATTGTCATAAACCCATTATACCTAGCTTATGCCACCTACTACGATCAAGAGCAAAATATTCAATATTTTATCTATTGTGTGCGCCTGCCATCTATTTTTTGCAGGCTTGAATTTACCAGAAGTATTCTATGCCTATCTCCGGGTTATTGTTACCTGTGTTGCCTTGTTGACCATGATGAACAATATTGGCAAAAACAGATTTTTTGTCATCTCCTTCGGACTGGTAGCGGTAGTTTTTAATCCCATTTTTCCTTTGTATCTATACGATAAGGCCGTTTGGGTGCTATTGGATATCCTAACCGCTCTTTTATTTCTCTATGAAGCCTATGAGATCCCTGAGGTTTCCGCTACTGCAGTTAAAACCAGAAAAAGAAGAAGAAGGTTGTTTCGATAAATATCTTATTTTAGACAGCATTAAAAACTATACATGAAAGAACAGCTGTTGCAGTTCGCAAAATCCTTCGGTACACAACTTATAGATCAACGCTTTCATTTTATACATAAGCAACAGGCTAAAAACGTCTTAAAAAGTATAGAAAGCTGCAAAGGTGTCACAGAACCAAAATTCATAAAATTATCGGATGAATATGCCAATGACATATTAGGTTGGGGTGGGTATGCTCCATGGCTCTATGTATATAGTGCCATAGCAGAAGAGTTCAAAGAAGGCTGGATCCCAGATAATTATTATGGTGCTGTTGTGGTGCCTTCAATTCAGGGTGATTATGGCAATGTCTCCCACCTCAAAGGGTTTACCAACAAAATTTTCCAAAGCCCTGTTTTTCCTGATATTGCTTATTATAACAATGGCTTATTTTTCACTAGGGATTACGAATCAATACCGAGAAACCAGGTTAAGAACTATGTATTCCAACATACGGATGTTCTCGTATTCAAATCAGACCAATCTGCACAGGGAAAAGGTGTAATTTTCTTGACAGAAAATTCATTTGACGACAAATCTTTCTCACATTTAGGGAATGGAGTTTTCCAGCCCTTTATTAAACAGCATTCTTTTTTTAATGCATTTACCCCAGATTCAGTGGCTACCATCAGGCTTACCACCGTCATAGAAGAAAATGGTATTTCTTCTCTAAGGGCCGGATACCTACGTCTTGGTAGATCTAAGGATTCCCATGTACAATCCAGCTCCCACATTCGTATACCGATATCTATTGTGAAAGGGCAATTGGAGGATGTAGGGTATATGCCAAATTGGGTAGGCATACCACAGCACCCAGATTCTGGTGCTCCCTTTGCCAATAAAATAATTCCCGGTTTTGGCAACTGTATTTCAACCGCTTTAAAGCTTCACCAAGCCATGCCCATGGTACGATCTATAGGTTGGGACATGATTGTTGATGAACAAAATAATGTGAAGGTTATGGAATGGAACGGGCATCAAAATGATATTAAATTTTCAGAAGCTACCCAAGGCCCTTGCTTTGCCGATTTAGGCTGGGAGCAGCTGTGGCAAGGCAGAAAGAACAATATGGTTACCAATCAAAAAGTGAAGTCCTTCCTGAAATAAGTCCATGCCCTTTTTTCCATCCTTTACTAAGAATGAAATACTAGTATTGATACCAGGATTTTTCTTGATTCTTTATAAGATATTGCTCTTGATCTTACTCCAAATCTTGGTCATCAAAAATCCAGAAACGACCGCAATTCCCGTTAGCACCCCTGCATACCTATAATCGCCATAAATCCAATAGCCCGTTGCGAACATACAGCTATAGATCAGGACACAGCCCAGTAGCATGGCCACGATGCCCGAGGGGACACTCCAGCCTTCTTTCGCAAATACAATTTCCTCACCTTCTGCTTTGGCCTCCCGAACCACTTTTGCCCACCCCGGTCCTCCCGGTTGGATTCTTTTATAGAACGATTGCAGTACTTCCTTACGTTCCGGTTGGGTCATAAAAGTGGCTCCCACCCATATGATGGTGGTAAACAATACCACAAAGGGATATTCATAATAACTTTCGAAAACGCCCGACTCCGCATGGAACAAATAAGCCCCAAGGGGCGTTAATTTTAACAGGATGGAAATGATTCCTGAGGCAAACATGGCGGTGATCTCACTCCACGCGTTAATGCGCCACCAAAACCATCTCAAAATAAAGATGAGCCCGGTTCCGGCCCCAAATACCAACAGCACTTCAAACAGTTGAAGGGCATTTTGAAGGACCAGTGCCAATAGGGCACTGAATACCATCAAAACAACGGTTGAAATACGACCTACCAAAACCAACTTCTTTTCTGAGGCCTTGGGGTTGATCATCTGTTTGTAAAAATCATAGACCACATAGGAGGATCCCCAATTCAATTGGGTAGAGATAGTACTCATATAGGCGGCTACCAAGGAGGCCAATACCAATCCCAACAGGCCACTGGGCAATTTGGTCAGCATGGCGGAATAGGCCAGGTCGTGTCCCAATTTATCATCTGTAATATTAGGAAAAGCTTCTTGTATACTGGCCAAATCCGGATATACCACCAAAGAGGCCAAAGCCACCAAGATCCATGGCCATGGTCTTAGGGCATAATGCATGATATTAAAGAAAAATGTGGCCCCAATGGCATGGTTCTCATCCTTGGCGGCCAACATCCTTTGTGCGATATACCCACCGCCACCGGGCTCTGCCCCCGGGTACCAGGAACTCCACCATTGCACGGCCAAGGGAATGATAAATAAGGTAATCAAAGCTTGGGTATCACTAAAATCGGGCAAAATAGATAGTTTACCGGCTACCGCATCATGGTTGATCAGCGCGGACACCCCACCCACTTCCGGTAGATTCACCAAATAATAGGCTGCTCCCAAGGCTCCGCCCATGGCTACAAAAAAGAGTAGAAAATCGGTATAGACCACCCCTTTAAAACCGCCTGCGGCACTGAAGATCACCGTAATGACCCCACCAAAGACCACGGTCTGCCATGGCTCCAGCCCCAACATGATACCACCGATCTTAATGGCCGCCAAGGTGACGGCCGACATGGTAATGACATTAAAAATGACCCCTAAATATATGGCCCTGAACTTGCGCAAAAACCTGGCCGGGGCTCCGCCATAACGGAATTCGTAAAATTCTATATCGGTATTCACGTTCGATTTCCGCCATAGTTTGGCATACACAAAAACCGTGAGTAGGCCGGTCAGCAAAAACGCCCACCACACCCAGTTGCCGGAAACGCCGTTGGTACGGACAATATCGGTCACCAAGTTGGGTGTATCGGTGGAAAAGGTAGTGGCTACCATGGAAACCCCCAATAACCACCAGGGCATGGTACGGCCCGAAAGAAAAAACTCATTGGAATCGGTGCCTGATTTTTTGGAAACAAAAAGCCCTATGGAAAGGGTAATGGCAAAGAATATTGTAATGATCAAATAATCCCAGAAATTCAGTGATACCATAAAGAGGCTGGTTTGGTTGGTTTTATATTGCGGTTGAAAATACTATTTTATGCATTGTTTATACCCTTCCCATTTAGAAAATTTCCAAGTATTTGTATCCACCAACAAACAATCATCAACTATCAACCACCAACCATCAACCATCAACTATTCTTGGGATAAGGGCAATGGCTTTTGTAATACCCGGGCACTGCTATCTTTGACTATGGAGTCTAGCTTTTGCTCTAATGGGGCCAAGGAATCATTTTCTATTTCCATAATGGGCACCACTGCTCCCCTAATGGAATCACGGATCCTTAAATATTCCCGGTAGGTGGTATCGGACAGGGCCAAAGGAGCGGCTTCTGCTGCCGATAACATACTATAGGGCCAACAAGGAAAATAATCCATTTCGTATTCAAAATTCGTTAGGATGGGACGTCTCCAATAGCTAAGGTCCCTGAAAACCGAGGCTACCATTGGTAAGGCCGTATTGGCTCCAGATCCCATGGTAGTGGAACTGAACTGTACGCG
The DNA here is from genome assembly GCF_037203765.1 of Sediminicola sp. 1XM1-17. Lineage (NCBI taxonomy): Bacteria > Pseudomonadati > Bacteroidota > Flavobacteriia > Flavobacteriales > Flavobacteriaceae > Sediminicola > Sediminicola sp. 1XM1-17. The sequence goes on from NZ_JBBCAS010000005.1 coordinate 56,374, forward strand.
TTTGTCAAAGGTACCAACCCAGGCCCCAACGACCAGTTCGGGAGAAGCTCCAATAAACCATCCATCCCCATTGTTTTGTGTGGTCCCTGTTTTTCCAATGATATTAAATGGGATATTATATGCTGCCAATCGGGAACCTGTGCCCCCTTGTGTTACGCCTTCCATCATTTTTTGGATGGCCTTTACATTTTTGTAACTGGCGACCCTCCCTTCATAGGCAGGTTTGGCTTCATAGATCACCTCCCCTTGTTCGTTCTCTATTCGCTCAATCGCGTAAGGCTTTACTTTGTTGCCCCCATTGGAAATACTGGCATAGGCCCTTACCATTTCCAAGAGACTGATATCGGCAGTACCCAGTACAATGGAAGGCACGTCTGGCAATTCCCTTTCTATTCCCATTTTCTTGGCCTGCTCCAATACCCTTTCTGTTCCCGTACGCAATTGTATGGCTACGGATACCGTATTGATGGATCCTGCCAATGCCCCGTGCATACTGTAGCTGCCCCCATAGGAATGGTCTGCATTCCGCGGTCTCCAATCTTCGTATTTGGAATAGGTCAGCAATTGGTTATCATAAAAAGTACAAGGATCCTGCCCTGTTTGAAGGGCTGCCAAATAGGTAATCGGTTTAAACGTGGAACCCACCTGTCTTGGGGTGATAATATTATCGGTCTGGCTAAACCCATAATCGATGCCCCCTACATAGCCCATGATCCTCCCTGAGGTACTGCTCATGACCAGCACTCCGGCGTGTAGCCTATTGATACTTTTGGTAATGGAATCTTCCAAGGACATCATTTGGTCTTCATAACCTTTGCCGACCTCCCAATATTTACGTGGTTTCTTCTGTTGGATAAAGGCATTGATCTCGGCATCGGTCTTTCCTGCCTGACGCATATTTTTGACAACCCCCATGCTCTCCTCTATTTTCTTTAGGAGGGCCTCTTTGCCCCCTTCGGTCGTAGATGCAGACCAATAGCGGTCCATCAACGATTGGAGTTGGTCTATTTGCCTTTGAATGGCCAGTTCCGCATAGTGCTGAATATCTACATTCAGGGTGGTGTACAAGCTAAGTCCATCGGCTTCCAGGTCATAGGTATGTCCGTCTGGAGCAGGGTTTTGCTCGGCCCAGGCCTTAAATTCGGCAGCTACAAATTCCTTGTAGTAATTGGAAAAGGAAGAAGCCTTCTTCGGCGTTTGGTAGTCGAGCTTTAATGGCGTTTTTGCCGCTACGTATTCCTCATCGGTCAGGTAACCATATTTTTTCATTTGGGACAATACCACGTTGCGTCTCTGTTCTGCACGCTCGGGGAAGGCCCGTGGATTGTAATAGGTAGGAGCTTTTAGGAGTCCCACCAAGGTAGCACATTCGGGCAAAGTCAGTTCCTCCGGGGCTTTGTTAAAAAAGCGGTTTGCCGCTTTTTCGATCCCATAGGTATTCTCCCCAAAGGAAACGGTATTGAAATAGAGCAGTAGAATATCGTCTTTCGTGTAGATGTTTTCCAAGCGCTTGGCTATAAAAACTTCCCGGATCTTATTGATGGGCGTAGAAAGAAAAAACTGTTTTTCCCTTCCAAAGAGGTTTTTGGCCACCTGTTGGGTAATGGTACTACCACCCCCGGCATTCTGTCCCAGGATGATCGATTTTACAAATACCCTTCCGTAGCTCTTATAATCTACCCCTCCGTGGTCATAAAAACGGGTATCCTCGGTAGCGACCAGGGCATTTTTTAGATTGGATGATATTTGGGAGCTATCCACATTGGAACGGTTCTGTAAAAAGTAATAGCCAATAGCCTCCTTATTGGAAGCGTAGATGGTGGAGGTTACGGGATTTTTTAGGCCTTTTAAATAGGCTACGGTAGGGAGTTTTCCGAAGGTGCCAAAATAGATCATGGACATGAGGACGGCAACACCGGTAATCCCTAGAAGTACCAAATAAAAAAAGGTCTTGAAGGGATGTTTCCGAATATAGCGGAACAATTGTTTGAACTTAGCACCTATTTTACCTGAAATATTTTGAACCACTCCCATTTAAAAAACACCTATTAAGCTTGTTATACGGGCAACCCCGCATATTCGGATTAAAAATAGCCTAATTTTTTTAGGAGAGGTTGTTTTTGGGTAAAAAAATGCAAAAGCTCAATATGGTCATCCTCAATCGCATAGGTATACCACATAAAAAAGACCCTTACACGAACTCCCATAAAATAGGTATTCCCTGTAAGGGTCTTGAAAATGTTAATCTATAGCACCACCACTAACAAGCCTTAAACCAACCAGCTATTGCTCATTGTTCACTGTTCATTGCTAATTTATCATTATTAACTGTCCGAACCATAACCTACGCCATAGCCGTAGTTATAGTCTTTTGCCTTGCCATTGCCTACGGCGTTGAGCACATAGGCCATGTTCTTGAGCTTTTTGGTCTTGTTCAGTTCTTTGGAAAATTCCAACAAACGTTTGTCCGTAACACCGGAACGGGTCACAAAAAGGGTGATATCCGCTTCTTGGGAGATCAATAAGGTATCTGTGACCAACATGGTCGGGGCGGTATCCACTACAATAAAATCGTACTCCTTTTTCACCTGCTCCATCAATTTTCCAAAACCGGGACCTGATAACAGCTCTGGGGCATTTAGGGGCACGGCCCCGCTTGGCAGCACTTTGTGGTAAACACTTTTTCCCAACCCTTCTTGTACCAGGGTTTCCCATTTTTGTTTCGGGTTCTCCAAAACCTCAGAAAGGCCCATGGTATTTTTGGTGGCGTTCAAATATTCGTGCAACTGTGGATTTCTCAGATCTGCCCCTACGAGCAAGACCTTCTTTTTCATACTGGCATAGGCCAGGGACAAGTTTACGGCCGTTAAAGTCTTCCCTTCCCCTTTTACGGAAGAGGTCACATAGATGACCTGGCCCTCCCCTTTTTCTTTTTTGGGCAACATATAGTTGACATTGGTCCCAAGTATACGGAAGGACTCCGCCAATACGGAACGGTCATTGTCCCCCATCATTTTTCTGGACTCCTTTAAAAAGGGTATCTCGGCCAAAATGGGGGAGGCAGTATTGATTTTTTCAATATCTGAACGGTCATATACTTTGGTATCCAGGGAAAATTTGATGAACAATACCATAAACGGCAGGAACATCCCCAAGATCAGGGAGAGACCATATACTTTTGGTTTGGTAGGTGACACGGGCTTACTACTGGTTAAGCCATAGTCTATGACTTTTACGGAAGGGGCGGTAACGGCCAGGTTAATGGCGGCTTCTTCCCGCTTTTCCAAGAGCAGTAAAAAGAGGTTTTCTTTAATCCCCTGTTGTCTCTCTATGGAACGCAGCATTTTTTCCTTTTCCGGCAATCTGGAGTATTGGGAACCTGCCCGGCTTTCTTCCCGTTTCAATTGGTTCAAGGAGTTTTCCAATTGGGCCTCATAGATATTGACGGATTTGATGATATTGACCTTGGCGCGTTCCAACTGCCCATTTAATCTAAGCAGGGTGGGGTGATCCTTGCCAACATTGGGCAACAATTTTTCCCGTTCCAGGGACAGTTCATTATACCCTGTCACTAAACTGTTCAAACTATTATTTTCTATCCCAATATTGGCCGGTAATAAGCCATAATCACTTTGGTTGATGACCGTTTGTTTTAACATTCTGGAGATGGATACCTGGTTTTCCATTTTATACAGTTCCTCCTCGGTATTGGATCTCTTTTGCAAGGTGGCCTCTGCATCTGCCGTGATATAAGATAGGTTGTTGGCCCTTTTAAAATCTTGCTTTCCCACTTCAATGGAATCCAATTCCCCGGACAAGTAACTAAAGCGCTGGTCTATGACCTCCAAGGTGCGCTTGGACACCAATTGGCGGTCCAATACCCCATCCCTATTAAATTTGGCAATAAGCGTATTTAATATGGCCTCTGAGCGATCCACACTAGTGCCTTCAATAGCCAGGGATAAGATTTCACTGTTCTTATTGGTCGCTTCTACTAGTAAATCTTTGTTCAACTGTAAGACAGCCTCCTTCATGGGGAGCAATACTACTTTATAAGTATGCCCTTTAAATTCTGCAATATCTTCCATTTCCGATAAACTAATAGTAAAGGGAAGCCCGTCTGAGGGTAGGCCCATATAGGCCAGATTCATGGTGACTTTTTTGTTCTTGGCATCGGTAATGATCAGATCTTTATCCGTTATTTTTATCCCATACTCTTTCGTACTCCTGATACTATCGGACAACCTATTTTTGGCAATGGTAAAAGGCGGGCTCCAAATCTGGGTGGTCTTTACATTCCCCACTTCATAATAAGCCACATCCAATTGCAATTCCGCTACCACCTGGCTCAACAAACGATAGGACTTAAGAATCTCCGTTTCATTTTCTAAGTTGACTTTGTTATTTCTGCTCATAAATGCTAACGCATCATTAATAATATTCATTTCCTTGGAGTCATCAATGATCTTGATTTTTGCCACAGACTTATAGGTAATAGGGGCATAACGCATATAGGTATACCCCAAAACCAAGGAGATCAAAATTGCTGCCAAAAACCAAGGCCAGTATCGTAAGTATTTAGTAACAAATTGCATTATATTGAATGATTCTTCTTCTTCATTCAGTTCTAATAAATATGGAGTTTCTTTCATTTCTTTATTGAGTAATGTAATTTATTAATTGCCTAAGGAAAATGGAGGACAGTTCTTTCAAATCCCTTATACCATTTAGGTGAAAAGCCTTGCATAATTATCACTAATCCTCTTCCAAGTATACCTACGCGTAGCAATTTCCTTTACTTTGCATGACAATTCATTTTCCTTTTCCTTAGAAAGCTGTTGAATTATATTTGATAATTCATGTTCATTTGAAAATAGTAAAGCTTTATCTTCGGTAGTAAATCGATTTGTTGGAACGTTATAAGCAACGATAGGTAATTTTAAACTCATGGCCTCAACCAAGGATGGAGCTGTACCACAAAATGAATGACTATGTATATACACTTTAGCATTACTTCTTATAACGTCCAATTCATTTAAATCATAAATAGCATCTTGCATAATTATATTATCATATCCCGAATATTTCTCTTTTAATTTTCTTCCATATTCAAACTTTGCATAGTTTGAAATCAGTACTAAATTCCGATTTGGAATATTAATATAAGCTTCAAGTACCAAATGTAAATTATTATCTATTTGGGCTCTTGAAACGCTAACATCATAATCTAAATTTAAAAAAGGATATTTTTTAGTGAGTTCCGAGGATTTTTCTTTGTAAGAAGTATGGTCTCCTCCATATTCGATTAAGATACTTTCTTTACCATACTCCTCAGAAATATAATCACAAAAAAATTGGTTATCCGCAACAATAGATGTAGCATTATCAATTGCTACTTTTTCCGTTAATTTTAAGTACCATTGAACATTCTTCCCCCACTTATCTCTTTTCCACTCAAGGCCTCCAAAATTCACTATACAATTTGTCTTTTTAAATAGTTTTAAAAAGGGAAGAATAATACATCCTGGAGTACCTAAAATTAAAATGGCATCAAATTTAAACCAACTAAGTATTAAAGATGAAATATCATAAATTATGGATTGCGCTCCATTAGCTTTGAAAGGTAAATACATTAGAGAGCTACCATTAAACTCTTTGAAACGTTTATTTTTAGGAGTTTTTTCGCAAAAAACAGTGAATTCAAATTCTAAGTTCTTTTCTTTGGTTAAATAATTAACCATAGTTTCAAATCCACCGTAATTTGCTGGTAAACCCGCCGAACCAACAATTGCCACCGTTTTTTTTATCCTCATTCCTATAAATAATTCTGGTAATAATTATCTACATATTCCTTAAGTGCAATTCGCCAATCCCGCATTTTATTAACTCCTCTTAATTCTAATTTTTTTGTGTTTAGCCTTTCAGATGGGGGCCTTTCTGCATAATAAATATCTTTAAAATGTTCAGAGCTTACCGATGTTATTTTTACTTCATCCTGTTTGCCTATCAGCTTCACCAATTCTTCCGCTACTTCCAATCTACTGGTTTGTCCACCGCATACACAATTGTATAAACCCCAATATTCATTTTCAACCAATTCTTTTACAGTTTTGGCAAAATCATGCGTATATGTAGGTGTACCGTCCTTATCATTTACTATGAACAACTCTTTTTTCCCATCTTTTAATTGTTTCATTAGTTTTTGTATAAACTTCTTATCTTTTTTGGGTCCGGAACCCATCATCCAACCAGCACGACATATTACAAACCTCTTAGCATTTTCACAAACATAGCGTTCTCCCATATACTTTGCTCTTGCATAAGCCCCTAAAGGATTAGGCATATCCCAGTCATCGTAAAGGTCTTTTTTTCCATCAAAAATACCCGCTGTACTTATGTACAATAAAGGAATATCAAGGCTATTAGCCAAATATACGGCATTCTCCACCGCTAGGGTATTAGTAAGATAAGTATCATCTTTGTGTTCTTCACAATATTCCAAATCGGTGTAAGCTCCTAAATGAAATAGGTAGTCTGGCTTAAATGCTTCAACATCCCTTTTGTACTCCTGAAAATCTCTAAAATCCAGAAAAGTCAACCAATCTTCATTTACGTCTTTATCAGTACACTTTATTTCATAATCATTCTTAAACTGCTCATAAAATGCCTCTCCCAACATACCACCGCATCCCGCTATATAAATTCTTTTTTTCATATTTTATTTGCTTATTTTTTTATAAATATTTGTTAGTTGTTCTGCCACAGATTTCATATCTAATTTTAATTTTATTAAATGATCGGCACTATTGATTTTTTTACCTTTTAAAACTAGGTTAACAAGAAATGCCAGCTCCTCAGCTGAGTTATTTTTTGCCACATAATTATTGTCCAAACCCCTTAAAATTTCTTCGACATTTCCAACATTAGTTGATACAACGGGTGTATTACAGGCCAAACTTTCTTTTACTGAATTAGGTGAACCTTCAAAATCTGAAGTAAGCAAATGCAAATCTACAGCGCTAAAATAATAAGGAATTTTTTCTCTAGAAGTATTAATTAATCTTAATTCTTTAATATTATTATAATTATATTTTTCCTTTAATATTTTTAATGTCTCCGTAAAACGGTCGTATCTTTTTTGCCTTCGTATTAAATTTGAACTTACAAAAAGGATATAAATTGTTTCTTTATTTAAACCCAAGAAATGTCTGGCATTATCTCTGTCCATAGGTTTAAATAATTTTGTGTTGACTCCGTTTGGAAGGTAAAATGAATATTCATCTGTAATAAGTTTAGAATTATTTTTAAATATCCATGCATTTGTATTTGACTTTATAAATTGAAAAACAACTTTCCCAAGTTCATGAATAGGGTCATTTTGAAATGAAACTACTACCCTATTTTCTTTACTTTTTCCGCTTAGAATTAGGCATAAGGAACTCAATGCATGATGGCAATGGATAATATCATAATTTTCTTTGGATAAATTTCTCCTTATTCTAAAAACTGCCCTTATATATTCTAGTTTACCATTTTCTCGGCCATTAATAAACATTACGTCATTACTTATGCCATGCAAAACCAAAGATTCTATCTGTTCTTTAACAAATATCCCAAATATGGGTAACTTATCCGTGGGATAATTATTCGTAATGTGAAGTATTCTCATACTAAGCTAAAGTATTTATAATGTCAATTAATCGCGAGGAATAGGATTCTTTAGAAAAATTACAAACTATTGATTTCTTTAAATTATTAGCGTAATTTTCTTGTATTTCAAAATCATCATAAATCCTTTTTAGTGCTGTTGAAAATTCAACTGGATCATTCATTTTTACTAGTATTCCAGAAATATTATTTTCAATATAATTATTTATACTTGGGGTATTCGATGAAACTATAGGTATAGAAAGCATAGCAGCTCTTATTAAATTAATTAAACCCGCAGGTTTTTTATCTTTTAAAGGAAGTGCTATTATTGTACTTTCTTCAAACAACTTGTAATATTCTTCTTGGGGTATATCAAAATATATTTTTACGTTGCCGGGAATTAAAGTCTTCAGATCAAAATACTTTTTTCTAGCTACAAAAACATAAGAAAGCTCAGGGGTCAATTCCGCTGCTTTTACAATGGTTTTCCAATCTCTCCGCGCCTCTCCACCACAGAAAATATAACTGTCTTTTTTAACAAATTCTGATGATTTATAGGAATCAAAAATAGGATCATGCAACACAAAAAACTTTTCTATTGATAGCTTTAACCTATATGAATACGAAGCAATTAGCTCAGCTGAATTGACAGTGATTAAAATATTTTTCTGTTTTAATGCATATTGAAATAATCTATTTTTAAGACCTTCAACAATTTTATTATGGACAGGAGCTATAATGTTAAGTGCTATTATTTTTCTTTTTTTTTTCAAAAGTTTATTTAGTAATCCAAGTGGTATAGCTGTTGTAAAGTTCCAACAAATTATAACATCATCTTTTGATGACAATTTAATTGTTTTGATCGATAATATTAAATATTTAAAATACAATTTAATAGACCCTAATTTCGTTTCCCTATCTCGCCTATTATAATTTGGTATACCAATTATTTCTAGTGCGATATTTTCATTATGGAAATAATTTTCCAAAAAAAAAGTTTTGTCATAATCCCAATCAACCATTAAATAAACTTTCATACTTCTTTCATTTTATAATTTCAATTCCTGCCTAACCCTTTACTTAAAGATTAAAAGTCCTTTTAAACATTAATCGTTTTCCACTTTTCTCAATGGGCATACTTAGAACCTTATTAAATACAATTGTCAAGTTAGTTCCAAAATATTCTTCCAAACCTAAAGTCATATTTCGAAAATAATTTTCCAAATTGGTATTATCTAAAATCACATAATTTATTTTGAATACTTTATAATCTGATTGGATTATTTGATGTTCTTTAATCCCTAAATCTAAAGTGGCTAAGTAACTGCCTAAGGAAGAAGTTGAAATTGTTGTTTTATTTTCTGACAAAAACTTATCTGTAATACGACCAATTTTTAGATTAATTTTGGGAAATGGATACCTTTTATCATTACGATCTATAGCCATCAATTCCCCAACATCGCCCACTTTATAATTAAGCAAAGGGAATCCATAGGAATATAAGGCGGTAAGTAAAAATTGGTTATCTGCATTGGCATTCACTAATACTACATCGTCTGTAAACACCATTTCGTTCTTGTCAAGTTCTATTCCTATAGCAATAATCTCACTACAACCATATTGGTCGTACACGGGACAATTAAACACTTCTTCTATGAAATTTCTTCCCTTAAGTTTTTCAGTTGTAGTTACTACTATTTTAACAGATGGTAAATCCAATTTTTCAGTTTTTAGAAAATGTGCAAATTCTATTATTAAACTAGGATTGCCAAAGACCACTTTTGGTTTAAATTTTATAATACGTTTATACCAAATAGGAAAATCATCAGCTGAATATTCAAAGGCGTTCAAATAAATACGGCGATTTATGAATTGCCCTAATCTAATGGACATCATTTTAAAAAAAGTGGCATGTTCTGTTGGGGATGTCCAAAACCATACTGTCTTGTCGGTGGGCATCCAACCAATCATTGCATTATTGCGCAACCATGAGGCACGAGACATTTCCTCAAAGTATTTTGAACGATAAATGATCCCTAATTCTCCTGTAGAACCACCAGAGGTGACCAATCTTAAACTTTGTCCATGGCGATCGTTAGACTTTAAGTCGTTTATATTATCCTTTATATTTTGTTTGGTTAATGGAGGTAGTCTATTCAAATCTTCCTTTGTTCTGATATCATCTGGGTTAATCTGATAATTATCAAATAGTTCTTTATAATAGGTGGTGTTTTCATAAGCGTGTTTAACCAAAGAACAAATTGCCTTGTTTTGTTCATTTAAAATATTATTCCTACTTAAACCTAAGTTTGAACGCAATTTTTTATAATAAACATACCGACGATCTCCCTTTATATATTGATAAAACCTAGATAAAATTAATTCATAAATCCACATATAAATTATTCTTTAATAGCATTAATTATTTTAAGCAAAAGCTACAAGTTGGAATTAACATGATATAATTTTCATATATAGTTCCTCGTGTAGTTGTGCACATTTTTCAATGGAAAAAACATTCGAATAGATTTCCTTTAAAAGTTTTTTATCTATTGGTTTATTATTAATAAATCGTTGAACCGCCTGTAAATAGGAATTCTCAGAAAAACTATCAGAAATAAACCCTGTCTTACCATCCTGGATTAAATCTTTAGCACCACTAGTGGGAGTACAGATTGCAACAGTTTCACATGCGAATGCTTCTATTAATGAAATGGGCATACCTTCATAAATAGAGGACAAACAAAATGCATTTGAACATAACATATAATCTATTACATTGGGTTTTATTCCTAAAAAATGAATATTTGGATTAGCCATTTGCTTAATTTCGATACCTAATTTTGAATCAAAATTGGCGCCTATAATCAATAAAATGCAATTTATTTTTCTACTTTGCAGGTTATTAAACACACTAATTAACATTTTCTGATTCTTTTGAGGTGAACACCTGCCGATATGAATAAACACCATATCATTTTCATTATTTTTGTAACCATCCACCTCAATTTTTACATCCTTAAAATGTGCTGAACATGTAGGAAGTGATCGTCCATTATAAATTAATGTTGAGTTGGTAACGTTTAGCTGCCTTTCAAGTGACAATTTATTTACATCGCTAATTGTAATCATTTGAACCAAATTCATTCTTATTATTGGTTTCAGTATATACGAATAATTCTTTCTTGTGTAAATACGATCTGCTGCATTATGTAAAGTTTCTAAGTACTTAAATCTTCTATTTAATAAAATTATTGGGATAAAATAAAGTATAATACCTGCACCATGAAAATGCACAATATCAGGAGCTATTTGATTAATAATTTTATTTAATCTATAAATTTTTGTTATGCTAAACCCTTTTTTTTCGTTTGCACAATGATACTTAACCTTTTCTGATAAAAATTCCTTGTAAAAGCGATTATCTCCTTCTTCATCATCCAATATTGTCAGTAAATGAACCTCATGTTTTAATATAAGTTCATTACACAAATCAACAACCAATCGCTCTGCACCACCAGATGTAAGTGAATAGCTAACTTTCAAAATTTTCATAATATGAATTATTGTTAAAGAAATTGAATAAGAATTATTTTGTAATAATTCGATAATTTTCAGTTAAATGTTTAGAAATAACTTTCCAACTATTCTTACCACTACTATATTCTTCTAGAATATTTTTCTCTATATTCTTTAGACGGCTTTTATTTTTAATTATTTCTTTTAATTTCTCTGATAATGCAATTATATCATTTGGAGGAACTAAAAATCCCGTATACCCATCTTCTATCATTTCTAAAAAACCGCCAACTTTTGTAGCTAATACAGGCTTGTTTAAAGCAAAAGATGACATGACAACTCCACTTTGGGTTGCATCTTTGTAAGGACAAACTACAAGATCAGCATTAGAAATTAACTCTACCAATTCACCATTTGGAATAAATCTATTAAGAATTCGTACTTTAGGATTTTTCAAATAATTTTCTATATCAAACCAATAAGTCCCTTTACCTGCAATTATAAGTTCTATATCTGGGAAGTCCATTTCAATTAACGTAAATGCATTTAAAAGATCATCTACACCCTTATACTTTGAAATACGTCCAAAAAAAAGCAATCGAAATTTAGCACTGGAATATTTAGATACTTTGTATTCTTTTAAATATTCATAAATACCCAATTTTGAATTAAGAACATGGTTAAATCTAAATATGGGTGTCTTAGCAAGAAATTTTTTTTTCTGGTGATCATTCAGAAGTATGATATTTTTTATAAAACTAAAGTTTAACTTACGAATAGACATATTTATAAAAGAGTGTTCTCCTGAATGGGGAAACGGGTCATGTAGGGTAAGTACAACTTTCTTTTTATTCAGAAATAAAAATGCTAAGTAATTCCAATTTAATAAAGTCCCGAAATGAATAAGATCTGGGTTCAATTTATCAATGAACTTAATAATTTCTTTTTGCAATTTTAAATTAGATCTAGATAATGCTTTTTTTGATATTCTATTAATTACATAAAAATTATCAAGTGGAATAAATTTATCAAATGCATTTAATTCATTAAATTCTTTACCTTGAAAAATACCAGCAACAGGTAAATTACTTTTTATGGACAACGCTGAGGATTCCAGATGATATGGAGCTAAATCCAATAAATACGTTATTTCACAATGTTCCTTTAAATGACCGACAAAAGACAAGTCATAATCAAAGAAGGGTGGCGTGGATATATACAATACTCTCAAACTATCTTTTTATTTTAATATTATTTAATCGTTTTATTTGATTCACTTTAGTATTGTATAGATATATAGTGTCAAAACAATATATTGCAAAAACTGTAACGACAATGAAGCTATAATGATAGGTGTAATTAGATGTTAGAGAGGTAAATAACAAATACCAGAGATAATATTTTAAATAATTAAATCTTTTGGGTAACGGCAGTAAAAAGCTTTTTATCCATATCAAAACAAAACCTATGAAGGCCAATACTCCAAATAATGCATAAACTGAAATAATACCTACATCTTCTAGATAAAACAAATCATATTCATTCAAGGCCTTCACAAATTTACCGTAATCAGACTTTTCTCCGTATGGCACTCCATTCCCCAATATCCTACTGCTTAAATTCGGAGAAAAATCTAACAAGAAATATTCTCCTGCCAAAACCCTAATGTAATCTTCTCCTTGCTCAACCGTAGTCTTTTGTGCACTTATTAAACCTTGCACTATTTCATTATCTAAATTATCAAGATTAAATAATAATAATAATGTAAGAATTATTAAGAATGATTTTTTGATCATACCCATTGACCTAGTGAAATGGTAAATAATCAAAAGCAATATTATAACTATATTTTGTCTTGTAGCCTGTAGTATTATAATTAAAAATCCCGAAACAGCTAATACATACCAGTGAAGTGAAACTCTTTTTAAGCTTGTAATTTTATTAATGCTTATAAATATTGTCATAACTAAAAAACCTAATCCAGTTAAAATAAATCTAAACACTCCTCTTTCTTCTATAATTTCTTCTCCATAACCAAAATAGACGGTACTCACATTTAAATATTGATAAGTATATAATAGCATATACAGTATCCCATAACCAACTATTATTTTTTCAATTACCGCAATAGACAGAGTATGTCGTTTGAGAAAGAAATAAAACACCCATATAAGATATGGTGTGGTTGAAATTAATGAATCCATTATTCCTTGATCCCAAGTGTAATAGGCCATAAGAAGTGAAAGTATAATTGATATTGTAATTAATTGCAGAGGCAAAACAAATACACCTTTAAACTGAAACAAATAGGGTAATGAAATTACAGCAGTAAATAACAAAAATAAAAATCTTATATACTTGAACCAGCCATCTAATAACATTTTCAAATCAAATAAATTGATAGAAATAATTACAAGAATTACTGTAAAAACAATTAACAACCTCCTTTTATTTATCATATTTCTCTATTGTAATTTTTAAAAGATTTAAGAAAATAAAAGAAGAATGTTATCATCATGAATATCGAAATCAACAAACGTGTTATTAACTGAGAATCACTAAAAAACCAAAAAGAAACTACGAAAAGAGCTATTGTTAAGGACCATAAATACTTGTCCCCTTCAATTTTAATATTCACAGATTTTTTGAATAAATACCACAAATAAACTTCAAAAATCGCGAAAGAAATAACATATCCATAAGAGATACCCAGAGCACCAAACATACTTCCGTAATAAATTAATGGGGTGGTTATTAACGCATTTATTACAGAAGATTTAAACATTAATTTCTCCATATTTACGGCACCCCAAATTGTACCAATTATACTATTAACACCCATTAAAAAAACATACCATATTTGTAATTGGCTCACTTTCACCACTGGTAAATATTTTTCTGAAAAAAGAAATATTACAATTTCTTTTGCGAAGAGGGTAAACATTAAACACAATAACAAAGCAACTATCATTATATACTTAAAACCAAAAGAAACTCGATCATTGAATTTTTTTGGGTTTTCTACCCACAATAGTGATAAATTTGGAAACAAAGCTGAAAGTGCAAAACCAATGACTAAAGTTATTGGAGACATTAGTTTATTTGCCAAATTAAAATAGCCTACTTCTGTAGTTGATGAATTAATATCTAAAAAATTGTTAGACAGGTAAACAATTGGAACCATCATTAATGTTAAACTTAAATAAGGCCAGCTTTCCCTTAATAATTTAATTGAAGACTCAATGAAAGGGTAATTATCTCCTCTTAACAAACCATACTTGATTAGCAATAAATAAAGCATGCCTGCTTTAAATAGTGAGATAATAATAAAAAAAGAAAACAAAAACGTTACCTGAACATAACTATCAGGTAATATAAGAATAAGTAGCAGCCATATAACACTCCATATGATGTTAACTATTGAGGTAATTATCATTTTTTGATTACCCCAAAATACACATTCCAATAAATTAGTTGAACAATTGAATAAAATAAATAACATCAGCAATAATAATTGCTCCTGATTCAAATTCCCCCAAATAGAATTATAGATTAGATAGAGTAATGCTAGTAATACAAGCGCTATAATTTTTAATTTTAGAGCAGTGATAAACAACCCCTTACTTTTTGAATTATCCCTAGATATACTTCTAATAATTATATTACGAAAACCAAGGTCTCCAATTGTTATAAGTAATTGTCCTTGGGCTAACATAAAAGTATAAGTACCATAATCTTCTGGTAAAATTATCCTAGCTATTTTAATTAAAGCTATTAGTCCAAATATTTGAGTTACAACATTCCCAATAGTTAGAAAAGAAAAATTTTGAAAAACTTTATTTTTAAGAATTTGTTTTATCATTTTGACAATATCCTTATCTAATCAATAATCTATGAATTGAATTTTTAACAAAACGAAATAGTCCAAGGTTAATCTCCATTAGGTTTATTTGATAATTGGATTTATTTACAACCCAAAAGGGTAAATGGTAAATGAAGTTAATTGTAAATGATTGTGTAATTATTGCAATCTTCTTCTGTTTAATATAGTCTGATATGTTATTTTTTAAATATTCATGAATTAAACTATCTTTTTGATTTTTAGGAATTTTAATAAGAAAGTCTTCAAACCATTTTTTTTCTAATAAAATTGCTTCCATCTTTAACTTAACATTTCCAGAAGAAGAAATAGTATACATATTTTTTCGATAATTAAACAACGGTTTATTTATATGTGCTATTCCTTTATCACCGATTGCGATAAAGCTTGATATATCGTCAGACGCCCAAGCCAATGGCAGCTTATAAAAACCTTTACGGGCGATTAGTGATTTTGTTTTATACACAAAATCGGAAATATATTGTTGTCTTAACCCCAAAACACGATGCCATATATTTTCATATATTGTTTCATATTGTGGCCACGCAGCAGTTAATCCAATTTTTTCTCCCTTTTCATTAATAATATATGACTGACAGTGTAGTACATCAAGTTCAGGTGATTTTTTTGTTAAAATTGAAAATTCTTCTAAATAATTTGGCTCCAATCTATCATCATCTCCCATTAGCAGAAAGTATTCACCTTTTGCGTAGGAAAGACATTTATTCCAATTATCAATTACGTTTTCCGCTCCAAAATTTCTTGAATTTTTATAATATCTAATCCTTTTATCATCATACAATGATATAATGCTTTCTAAATCTTCAGGAGAATTGTCGTTTACAATAATAAGTTCAAAGTCTAAAAATGTTTGATTAAGTATGCTATCAATACATTCTTTCAAAAAGGATTTTTTAAACGCAGGTATTCCTATGGAAAAAAGCATATTATATTAAAATTTGTTTATTGAACACCAACAATACCATATGTCGTAATGGTAAATGAATGCTGCATTGTAAGGTTACACCATTTAAGTCAAAAAAATGAATGAGTTATTAACGTTTAAGCTTCTCAATGAATCTTTCCAATGAGGAATTTCTATATCATAATGATCTTTTAGTTTGTTTTTATTTAGAACCGAATAAAATGGCCTTTTTGCGGCGGTAGGATATTGCCAAGAGGCGATAGGATTTACTGTTACTGAGATCCCCTTCATTTCAAAAATGCCTATGGCAAAATCATACCAACTGCAAACCCCTTCATTGGAATAGTGAAAAATTTCCACTTCATCGTTATTTAATTTGGGTAGAATCTCCAGAATGGTCTTGACCAGATCCCCAGCGTAGGTAGGTGTACCCACTTGATCGGATATTACCCCTAACTCCTTTTTTTCCTGTGACAAACGCAACATGGTTTTCACAAAATTGTTACCGAAACTGGAATAGACCCAGGAGGTTCTGATTATGATAGAATGCGAAGGGTTAATTTTCTGTATCGCCTTTTCCCCGGCCAATTTGGTTTTTCCATAAACAGATTGCGGGTTGGGAACATCCGTTTCTACATACGGTTTGTGATTGGTACCATCGAACACATAATCCGTTGAGATATGAATTAATTTAATCTGTTGCTCCTTGGCAATTTCAGCCAAGTTAGCCACCGCAAGGTGGTTGATGGCATCTGCTTTCACAAATTCTTCCTCCGCTCTGTCCACTCCCGTGTACGCTGCACAGTTAATAATAATATTTATGGAATTACTACTTATGAAATCTTTTACTGCAATGTGATCCGTAATATCCAACATTTTGGAATCCGTAAACAAAAACTTATACATTCCATATTCTAATGCTATCTCCTTCAATTCAGAACCCAATTGTCCAGTTCCTCCCGTTACTAAAATATTACGCATACATCATATTAGAAAATTCAAAATACTCGGCATTCTCAAAACTAGGCTGTCGCCGATCCTTTTCAGATAGTTGCAATTCTTTTTTAGCCAATTTCCAATCTATGCCCAGATCCTCATCATCAAAGGCTATTCCCCTGTCACATTCAGGACTATAATAATTATCAACCTTGTAGGCGAAAACAGCTTCCTCGCTCAAGACCACGAACCCATGGGCAAAACCCCTAGGCACCAACAATTGTTTTTTGTTTTCTCCAGTTAGCTCAACAGCCACATGTTGTCCGAAGGTTGGT
Source organism: Sediminicola sp. 1XM1-17 (assembly GCF_037203765.1). Taxonomy (NCBI): domain Bacteria; kingdom Pseudomonadati; phylum Bacteroidota; class Flavobacteriia; order Flavobacteriales; family Flavobacteriaceae; genus Sediminicola; species Sediminicola sp. 1XM1-17. The sequence continues at coordinate 73,619 of NZ_JBBCAS010000005.1, forward strand.
GAATCTTTACGTATGTCCACAGCAACATCCAAGACACTGCCTTGCAGCACCCTTACCAATTTGGTCTGTGCATGGGGTGCCATTTGATAATGCAAACCTCTTAAGACGCCATATGAAGATTTGGATTCATTGTCCTGACAAAAGTTAATGGTATACCCAAGAAATTGCTCCAACTTATCGTGCCTAAAAGTTTCCACAAAATACCCTCTATCATCACCAAATACTTTTGGCTCACAAATAATTACATCTGGTATGGTTGTTCTAGTAAACTTCATAAAATGTTTTTTCCTTTGCAATTTCTATTAAATATTGCCCATAGCCATTCTTCTTTAAAGGCTCTGCCAATGCCAATAATTGTTCTTTGGTGATATAGCCCATATTATAGGCAATCTCTTCCAAACAGGCCACCTTTAATCCTTGCCTATGTTCTATAGTCTGGATATAATTGGAAGCTTCCAACAGTGATGCGTGCGTGCCTGTATCTAACCAGGCATACCCTCTTCCCATTAATTCAACCTTTAAAATTTTCTGCTCCAAGTACGCTTGATTCACGGAGGTAATTTCCAACTCTCCCCTATGGCTAGGCTCCACATTTTTGGCAATCTCCACAACGCTATTGGGGTAAAAGTATAATCCTACCACCGCAAAATGACTTTTGGGGTCTTCTGGTTTTTCTTCTATACTCAAGGCTTTTCCTTGTGGATCAAATTCTACCACCCCATATCGCTCCGGGTCTTGAACATAATACCCAAAAACAGTGGCATTTTTTTTATCCTTAACATTACGAACTGCCTTTGCCAATAATTTGGTAAATCCATGACCGTAAAAAATATTGTCACCCAACACCAAACAAACATCATCATTGCCTATAAAATCCTCTCCAATAATAAAAGCTTGAGCCAAACCATCTGGCGATGGTTGTTCTTTATAAGAAAATTTCATTCCTATATCTGACCCATCTCCCAGCAGCTGCTCAAACCGCGGCAAATCTAAAGGTGTAGAAATAATCAAAATTTCTTTAATACCCGCCAACATTAATACAGACATTGGATAATATATCATCGGCTTGTCATTGATAGGTAAAAGTTGTTTTGAAGTCCCCTTTGTCAAAGGATACAATCGTGTTCCAGAGCCTCCTGCTAAAATAATTCCTTTCATAGCCTATTGATATTGTTCTTTATAATAATTCTGATAATTTCCGGATGTAACATTCGCCAACCACTCCTTATTTCCCAAATACCAATCTATTGTTTTAGATAGACCTTCTTCAAAAGTAACCGTTGGATTCCATCCCAATTCCTTATTAATTTTTGATGCATCAATGGCATAACGCAAATCATGGCCTGGACGATCCTTTACATAGGCTATCAATTGACTACTACTTCCTATGGCTCTTCCTAATTTCTCATCCATCTGCTGACATAAAAGCTTTACCAAATCAATGTTTTTCCATTCGTTAAAGCCCCCAATATTATAGGTGTCCGTAAGAATCCCTTGGTGAAAAACAAGATCTATAGCTATGGCATGATCTATAACATACAACCAATCACGAGTATAATTACCATCGCCATAAACCGGCAATGGTTTATTATTAATAATATTGTGGATAAACAAAGGAATTAATTTCTCCGGAAATTGATTTTGCCCATAATTGTTGGAACAATTGGTAATCACAAAGGGCAAGCCATACGTTTCACCATAAGCCCTTACAAAATGATCTGAGCTTGCTTTGGAAGCCGAATAAGGCGAATTGGGGTCGTAAGGGGTAGTTTCCTCAAAAAGTCCATTTTCACCTAATGATCCATAAACCTCATCGGTACTTATATGATAAAATAGTTTCTCTTCCCAATTCCCTTTCCATAACTCTTTAAAAGCATTCAGCAATATCATGGTTCCCAAAATATTGGTCTTTGCAAATGCCAATGGATCAGTAATTGAACGATCTACATGGGATTCTGCGGCTAGGTGAATAATACTATCAAAACGGTATTTCTCAAATATAGAATTCACAAAAACTTCGTCAGTAATATCTCCATGAAGAAAAGTATAATTTTCTTTATGCTCGATATCCTTCAAATTTTCCATATTGCCAGCATATGTTAACGCATCCAAATTAAAGATGCTGTATTCTGGATATTTATTAACAAATCTTCTTACCACGTGGGAACCAATAAAACCTGCTCCACCAGTAACTAAAATACTTTTCTTCATTCTATAAACTTCAAATCTTAAAATCAGCTTTTATCAAGTGTGATCGGTATTATTTTAATATAACGTAGTTATGCTCCTACTCCGTCTTCTTTAATTTTTTAAATACGTCCAGCCTTTTAGCCATTAATTTTTCCAGCAAGGAGATACGCTCTTCCATGGATTGTGCTTTTCCAGTGTCCTGCATATAACCCCTAAGGTTATATTTTTCGAGCATGTCATTATATTGCTGCTCGGTATGGATATCCAATGCTTCCATAGTACCTACTGGCAAATGTGCGTTATCCGCTATTTTTTTTTCCAACCTTAGCGAAATATCCTTGTCGAGCACCAACAGCCAAGGCGATAGGTACACCGTTAAAATAACGGCCATGATCAAGACCAACTGCAATGTAATCTGCAGGTCTCCCATCATAAATGCACACCCGATCACCAAAATATTGGCCAACCCAATAATGGCACATATCTGCTTTGGGGCAAATCCCAGATCCAACAAGCGATGGTGAATATGGTTGCGGTCTGCACTAAAGGGACTGCGCTTCTGCTTGATACGGATACAAAATACCCGTAACGTATCTATAATAGGAAAGGAAAGGGTGGCCAAAAACAAGATGGGACCATTGGCAAAGGTATATAACGTTCCTATTTCTGTATTGCACGTTAAAAAACAAATGGCCTGGTACACCAGTAAAAAACCAATGAACATGGAACCGGAATCGCCCATGAATATCTTTCTGGTTTTAGAAAAATTATAGCGTAAAAATCCCAGTAGGGCTCCAATAATCACAAAGGACACCAGGGCGCTAAGGTAATAGCCGTTAACAATAAAGAACAAGCCGTAAGCGAGACTTGCTATTATGGAAAAGGTACCTGCCAAACCATCTACCCCGTCAATCAGGTTTATGGCATTTATTACAAAGACAAAGGCCATCAGGGTCAAGGCCACAGAAACAAGATAGGGCAATTCCCCTACACCAAAAAGCCCGTATAAACTTTGGATGCGCACATCTGTAAACAAAATGACTATCATGGCCGCCACAGCCTGTACCATGATTTTCTTTTTGGGGGCCAGGCCCACCAAATCATCCTTAAGACCAGCGAATAACAATAAGATACCGCCTGAGATGACGGACAACAGCTTTAATAGATCCAATTGGGAGAAGTTAGATCCCAACCCCAAGACAATAATAGGTATGGTAAAAGCCACAAAAATTCCCAATCCGCCCAAGGTTGGCGTTCTATTTATATGGGCACTGCGGTCTCCCGGCTCGTCCATTAGGTTTTTGGTAATTACCAAATATATTATCACCGGAAACATCCTAAAAGATAACAACAACGGCATCAGCACGGCAAAAAACACCAAAAAATATGGATAAAACTGAGGGTCTATTACATTGGTCATAGGTTGGTTATTAAAATGTTTATGGGGAACATTTTACGCTCAACATCAAGAGTCTAAACAATGCGCTGCTCATTAAAAACGCAATGGCACTTCGCATCGACTGTTCAAAAATTTGTTTTCATCTCATATTCGGGGTCAAAAATATTACCTATTCTTTCGATTCAACGAACTTATTCTATAATTTTATTCACAATCCTGATTTTTTACGGTATTCTGTTTAACGTTCTTTATGAATACTAATTCATCAAATAATATGACAAAAAATTGCAGTCACCATAATTCATGCTTACAAAACTACTACCTAAGTGAATTTTCGGGGGAACTTTACGACCATATTAGTGATCATTACCGCTATTTTACTATTAAAAAGGGTAATTGTAAGCACTACATTATAGATAAAGAGAAAAATCTCATGCGAACTTATAGGAATATAACGCATTTTCGCAATGTCTTGGAACAAATGCGCAAATACTCGGTGAACCGCAGAGAGAAGCAGGAATTTTTAGAATTTTCTCTCACACCGCATACTTTTCCTACAAATATTAAAGTAAATGGAATGAATTCTGCGTGAGAAGATCCAAAATAGAAAACCTTAAACAAAATAGAAAAAAATCCTAATTAGCTGTGCGTCAACCAGTACGCTTCTTTTTACAGGAAGGAAACCCATTAATTAAATAGTTGATGGTTGATGGTTGTTGGTTGACGGTTGACGGTTGATGGGTGATGGGTGATGGGTGATGGTTGACGGTTGTTGGTTGTTGGTTGTTGGTTGACGGTTGATGGTTCATTTACTGTTCTTATGAACACCTTCCCTACTAGCAGTTCTCCGGTCATCCTTCAGGGCCCAAAAAATACCCTTTACGTCCTTCACCCAGTGGGGATACATATAGATCAGGGAGATCTCCTCAATGGTTTCCAACACCCCAATGATGATCATGGTGTAGAACAACCAGTATACAGGGCCAAAAAACAACAGCCAAAGAATAAACACTCCCTGCAATACGGCAGAGGTCTTGGCCAAATAGGTGTGAAAAGCGGTGGCTTTCCCATATTTGACATAGGCAATGATCATTTGCAGTACATAAGGGATAAAGGCCAGTAGGATGAGCAGGTAGTTGGCCTTCATAAATTCGGTTTCAAAAACAATGAGGCCAATAAGTCCAATGACCAGGGTAATCTGGTCCCCTACAGAATCCAATTGAGAACCGCGGGCACTGACAATATTTAACTTGCGGGCCAAAAAACCATCAATGGCATCCGTGCTATAACTCACCAATAAAAACCAGGTAAATAATTGCCGTTCGCCAAACCAAATAAGACCCAATAAAAAAGGAACGGCAAAAATCCGATAAAAGGAAAACCAATCGGCGATGTTGTATTTATTGAATTTGAACATATTCGATATTTGAAAATCTTATAAACGCAAAAATCCCATTCGTGGTTTTTAAACCTAAAACATGGACCATTTTTTAGTACTTGCCGTTCTCAAAATAAGTCACATTCCCCCTCATGGATTCCTTGCACCATCAGTATCCGCTTCCATGGAACAGGTCATTGCCCAATCATTTTTCAAAGCTACCCTTCCCCTGTTTCAAATAAAATGATGGATATCATGTGATCTATTTTCGATGAAGATTGACTTTTATCATTTTTTGCCCCCTTTAAATGCTATAGATTCATACCCATTGATAACCACAAGCCCATGAAAACCATTCTCTATGCCACCGACTACTCCCCAAACTCCGTTGCAGCCCTCTTATACACCCATAGTATTTGTTATAAACTAAAGGCCAAAATGATAGTGCTCCACGTTTTTGACGAGCCTATGTCCCTGGCCACCAAAGTCTCATTGGCCTACCTAAAAAAGGAACAGGAACTCTACGAGGTTCACAAAATGAAATTGGAAGCCTTTTGCTATGAACATCTGAAAGATAGCCCGGTGGTCACCAATAGGCAGGTGATGGCCGTAGAAAATAGATCGAGCACAGCAGGAATCATAGCGGCCGTAGTATCCGAAAATGTGGATCTGGTCGTGGTGGGTACCAAGGGCGGCAGTGCCCTAAAACAATTTATATTGGGGAGTACGGCCGTTGGTTTGATCAAAAAAGCCCCTTGTACCGTATTAACGGTCCCAGAAAATACCGTCCCAGCACCATTGCACACCCTGGTTTATGCCACTGATTTTGAAGATGCCGATATTTTTGCCATCAGACAATTGGTGAACATTGCTGCACCTTTCGGAGCTACTATAAAAATGGTCCATATTACCCCCAAAGCAGAATATGCGGAGGACAGGCAGGTGGCGTGGTTAAAAAAAATGCTGGAGCAAAAAGTCAACTACAAACCCATGGCGTTTGAGCGTATTTTATCGGATGATATCCAAGAAGAGCTCAACAACTATCTAAATATTACAGAAGTATCCATCCTATGTATGTTGGAACGGGATGATGGCAGCCTCATGCGGAAATTGATGCACAAAGATCTTGTCTTAGCCATGGAATCCTATTTGACCATTCCGCTCATGTGCTTTAAGGTGGGTGGACTTTAAAAACTATTATGCACCAGTAGGCAAACCTCAAGAACAGCATGTTGGAATTCAGACCCCTTAATACGTTATCCGTTCATTTAGACCGACTCATAAAAGGCCAGTTATGGATCAAAGTTAGTATTGGCGTTGTTCTTGGAGCGGGATTGGGAGTGCTGCTCAATCCGTCTACAGGGTTGATCTCTGAACAAATCAGTCTGCGCCTGGCCGATTGGCTTGACCTTCCCGGGCACATTTTTATGAGGTTGGTGCAGATGATCATGATCCCATTGATATTTACCTCCATTATTACGGGCATTGTAAGCAATACCTCGGAGAACCTTACCTCTTTTGGACTTCGGCTTTTGTTATATTTTGTTTTTACGACAGGCATAGCCATCATGATCGGGGTGGCCGTAACACTTATTTTAAAACCTGGGCAGTATATCTATTCTTTAGGCGGACTCCCCATTAGCGATGAAAATCAGTTAACCCCTCCAGAGGAAACCAATCTGGTTGAGGATATCCCCATAGCCATATCAAACCTTATCCCCAATAATCCCTTGGAATCCATTTTGACGGGAGAAATGTTGGGGGTGGTCATTTTTACCATCATCATAGGGGTAGCCATTACCCAACTGCGCCAAGACACCGCAAGGCCCATTATTCATTTTTCTGAAGCCGTTCAGAAAATCTGCATGATCGTGGTATCATGGGCCATGTTGCTGGTACCTTATGCCGTATTCGGTTTGATGGCTGCACTGTTATCCAGAACGAGTGTGGAAATCTTCCTGGGCCTAGGATATTATATGGCGGTAGTTGTCCTCGGCCTGATCATTCTGGTGACCTTCTATTTGGTGCTGGTCTTGATCATGACCAAGAAAAACCCTTTCCAGTTCTTAAAAGCCATCAGGGAACCACAACTCTTGGCATTTTCTACCGCCAGTTCTGCCGCTGTGATGCCCCTTTCCATGAAAACCGCCGATGAAAAATTAGGGGTGTCCTCCAATATTAGCGATTTTGTCATCCCGGTCGGGGCCACCATCAATATGGATGGAACCGCATTATTTCAATGCGTGACGACCTTATTCATGGCACAGGCCTATGGCATGGAATTGACCATTATAAACCTCCTACTGATCACCTTTACCGTTGTGGCCGCTTCCATAGGAACCCCGGCCATTCCAGGTGGTGGCGTAATTATTTTGACATCGGTACTGCAAAGTGCAGGCATTCCCATAGACGGCCTGATCATCATTATTGGGATAGACCGTATTCTGGGAATGTTCAGAACGGCGGTCAATGTGACCGGGGATCTTACTGCTTGCCTAGTTTTCAACAAGTTTTATGGAACCAAAACAATGCCCGGCCAAACCTAATGGTCAAATCAATTCCTCCACATCCCTATGTGGTACGTTGTACCTCTTTACCTCTGCCCTAGCCCCTCCTATCATGGTATATTCATTTTTTATCTTTACCCTATTCCACCAAAGGATCCAATGCCCCAAAAGGGGAAAATAACGGGTAATCACCCTCGCCAGATGTCCAAGTCCTGTTAATGTGATGGCGTCCTTGCGCATGGCGATCTGTACGCAGACACTCTTGGCCACGTGTTCACGGGTATCGAGTTTTTCATTTGTCCGTTTGGGAAGGTAGATCCAAGATCCATCCACATCCAAAATGGTCTTTTTGGGATCGTTCTCGGTAAAACCAACATATGTAATTCCTACGTGTACCCCGTTATCGGACAACTCTATCCGTAAGGCTTCAGCCAGTCCGGCCTGTGCCATTTTGGAGGTGCTATAGGCCGCATTGTAGGGCATGCCCCTAAAACTGGCAACGCTATTGATAAAAATGATATGTCCTTTTGATGTTTTGAGATGTGGAATGGCGTATTTGCTCAAATGTGCGGCCCCGTTAAAATTGGTCTCGGAAATAATTTTGTAATTGGAATCGGCCATATCCTCCACACTCCCCCTACTGCTGATCCCGGCATTGTTGACCAAAATATCCAACCCTCCATAGGCATCTACCGCACTTTCAATCAAATGTTTGCATTGGACAGGAAAACGGATATCGGCTACCACGGGCAAGGTTTCATATCCCACTTCCTTTAATTCCATTGCCGTACGCTCCAATCGCTCCCTATCCCTACCATTGATTACCACCTTGGCGCCCAGATTCAATAATTCATGGGCTATGGCTTTTCCTATGCCCATACTGGAACCACTGACAATGGCCACCTTATCCTTAAAGAACCGCTTATCCATCTTCTTCTGCTTTACGTTTTACCATTTCACCACAATTTTACCCTTGGACTTTCTCGACTCCAAAAATTGATGTGCCTCCGCCAACTGTGCTATGTCATATTCGGCACCCACAAATGGGCTTACATCCCCTTTCTCTGTCATTTGAATCACGGCCTTCATGGCATTGGCCACCTTATCCGGTCTTTCCTCCCCTACCTTTAGCATATTCACCCCGATCATTCCCTTGGATCCCCCCAAAAATTGAATGGGGTGATAGATCCCAAATTGGAACAACACTTTTAATTTCCCGAAAAAAGAGGTGTTCTTATTCATAGAGGATACTCCAAAAGTCAGCAACCTGCCTCCTGCTCCCAGTAGTCGGAATCCTTTTCGCACAGATGTTCCTCCCACAGGATCAAAAATCACATCCAGCCCAGTATCCTTATGGAGCGAACGAACCTCCTTTTCAAAATCGTGCTCCCTATAATTAATGGGATGGTGTACCCCAAGCTTCTTTAAATATTCCATTTTTTCCACGGAACTGCAGGTACCAAAAACGGTACATTTCTTCAAGAGGGCCATTTGTACCAAGGCCGTTCCTACCCCGCCTGCCGCCGCATGGATCAGCACCCTATCGCCTTCCTGGAGATTGGCCATGGTATGCGACAATAAATAGGCCGTACCATATTGGGTGGCCAATGCTACAGCTTCACCCACCCTCATGGCTTCCGGTATTTTATGGGCCATTGCTTCCTGAGCCACGGCATATTCCGCGTACCCCCCAAAGCGGGTCAAGGCCACTACCCTATCCCCCACTTTTAGCCCTGTAATATTAGAACCACATGCCTCAATGTGTCCCACCACATCATAACCCAAAATGGCCGGTAAGGGTGGTGCAGCCTTATATAGCCCCAAACGGGCCATAACATCGGCGAAATTGAGCCCAAAAGCTTCAACCTTTATCAGGACCTGATCCTGTAAGGGACTGGGTTTTTCTGTTTCCCGCACCTCAAAAGCGGTTTGGGATGCTCCGTATTTTACCAAATAAGCTGCTCTCATAGGTTTCCAACCATTAACATATATAAGAAAGGTAACCATCATAATGCGACTTTCACCTGATCAAGATCATTTGATTATCAAATGATTCCCCTTTAATTTGAGTACATAACCCCCATAAATTCCGTAAAATGAAAACATATATATGGATGTGGGCTTTCTTTTTCGCTTTTGTCTCCCATGCGCAATTCAAATCAGGTGAAAATGTTACTATAACACAACCTCAAGATGATGATATTTATCTGGCAGGGGAAGCCGTAAATATCAACAACAAGGTCCGAGGTGATGTTGTGGCCAGTGGGGGCTCCATTTTTGTTTTGGATTCCATCAGTCAAGACCTAATTGCTGCCGGTGGGGAGCTCGCCTTTAAGGGCTATGTTGCCGATGATGTGCGCGCCGCAGGCGGAAAACTACTGATTGATGCGGAAATTGGGGATGACGTTGTTGTAGCAGGAGGCAAAATACATATTGGCAACAATAGTATCATCCACGGTAATCTTATCTCCTTCTCTGGGGAGCTTCAGATTAATGGAGATGTCATGGGGACGATGAAAGCCTCTACCGGTAAGGCCTCTATTTATGGGACCATAGGGAAAGATGCCAAAATAAGCGGAGGGGAAATATACCTGGACGGGGATTTTAAGGGGAATACGCAAATTACTGCGGAACACCTCACCATTGGCAACAATGCCAAATTCTACGGGGCGGTTACCTATTGGACCAAAGAAGGGGAAGTGGATTTTAAAAATAGCCTTGTGGGCACAACTGCAACCTTTACGGAAGACCTTCGTATGGAGAAAGAGGAACTTTCACTATACAATTTTGGCGCATTCTCTTTTGGACTGGCCCTATTTTACATCCTATCCATACTTGTAATAATCATTTTGTTCCATGCCTTGTTCAAAAACCAATTTCCGACCATAACGACGGATGTGGAAGGCAATACCTGGAATGTTTTGGGCAATGGTCTCATCTATTTATTTGGAGTACCATTGCTGATCCTGATCACATGCATCACCCTTATCGGTATTCCCATAGGGCTCTTCATATTGGTCACCTACCTGTTTAGTCTTCTTTTTGGACATGTTCTTGCCGCATTGCTGTTCACCTATTATTGGAACCAACGCAACGAAAAGCAGTGGGGGTTTTGGGCAATGGTATTTTTAACGCTGGGGTTTGCCCTTATCCTGCGCTTGGTAACCCTTGTTCCGATATTGGGGTGGATCATCTCTGTTGTGGCATTGAGTTTTACCTATGGGCTCTTTATCAAGAAGGTGATACGTAAAAAGCAAGCAGTAGTATAAAACATGGAGTTATGGCAGTTGGAGTCACATACAATACCCTGGATATAAGGTTAAAGAAAGTCACCTTAAAAGGCATCCTGTTTCTACCGGAAAACACCTTAGGGCTCGTCATTTTTTCACATGGCAGCGGCAGTAGTCGGTTAAGCCCCAGAAACAACTACGTTGCCGAAATACTTCAAAAAGAGGGCTTGGGTACCTTTCTGTTCGATCTGCTTACCGAAAAGGAAGATAGCATCTATGAAACGAGGTTCAATATAGACCTATTGACCCAACGCCTTATTGAAGCAACCGAATGGTTGCAACAGTACGGCCCTACCAAAAACCTACCTATGGGATACTTTGGCGCCAGTACCGGTGCAGCCTCCGCCCTTAGGGCCGCCGCCTTCTATGGGGATGCCGTAAGAGCGGTAGTATCCAGAGGGGGAAGACCGGATTTGGCCATGGGGGAATTAGCCAAGGTCAAGGCCCCAACACTATTATTGGTAGGGGGATGGGACCATATGGTCAAAAAATTAAATGAGAGTGCGTACGATACATTAAGATGTAAGCGAAAGCTGGAGATCATTCCCGAGGCCTCCCACCTCTTTGAAGAGCCCGGAAAATTGAAAGAAGTGGCCGAAATATCTGCCAAATGGTTTGTTACTTGGTTAACCTCAAAAAAATAAAATTATGTTTAAAGATCGTATAGATGCCGGACTTCAGTTAGCGGCTAAGCTAAAGGACCACAAAGACAAAGACGTTGTTGTACTTGCCATTCCTAGGGGTGGACTCCCATTGGGGTCTATCGTCGCAAAATCATTAAATGCTCCTTTGGATGTGGCGCTATCCAAAAAAATAGGGCATCCCTATAATAAAGAATATGCCATTGGGGCAGTGAGTATGGAACATAGCATACTTAGTGATGCGGCGGAAGTTGAAAAAGGATATATACAGAAAGAAACGGCCAAGATCCGGGAGAAATTAAAAAAACGGCATGAGCAGTATTATAGAAATAGAAAACCTGAGCCCCTTCAAGACAAGGTGGTGATCATTGTGGATGATGGGATAGCCACGGGGAATACCATTCTGGTAACGGCCGAACTCATACACGACCAAAAACCAAAAAAAACTATTGTGGCCATTCCCGTGGCCCCAAAATCGGCAGTCCCCAAACTGGAAGCCTCTCCCTTTATAGACGAGGTCATCTGCCTACTTGCCCCCTTTAACTTTCACGCTGTGGGGCAATTCTATCAGCATTTCCATCAAATATCCGATGCTGAGGCGATCGCCATTTTGGAAGAAGCTGTCCATCAAGCTTAAAAAAAAGCGCATCAAAAAAAGAAGTCTTTGATGCGCTTGGTCCAAATACCGTAATTTGACTAATTCTTGATACCGAAAGTAACTTTGGTGTTGACACGATATTCGGAAATCTTGTTATCCTTGACGGAAACCTGCATATCCTGGATATAAACAGATTTAATATCCTTTACCGTTTTGGACGCCTCATTGATGACATTCTGTACGGCATCTTCAAAACTCGTTTTAGAGTTCCCCAGGATTTCGATCACTTTTAATACGGACATAATACGTGGATTTAAAAAATTATGGTTACTGTTTAGTATAACTTAACCTTAACAAGGTATTTAACCCTTCCATAGAAAACTATGATATAAATCATACTTCTTGGAACGATGAAAAAATATATAGTTCAAAGCCTCCCCTGTCTCCTCCTGACCTTTATCATGTGATATCAAAAGAGCTACCCCTACTTTTGATGGTATCCATAAAAGACACTCATGTTCATTAAAGAATTCAACGAGCTCGGGATAGCGGACATCGCTAAGGTTGGAGGAAAAAACGCCTCTTTGGGGGAGCTCTACAACCAACTGACTTCCAAGGGCGTGAGGGCACCCAATGGTTTTGCAACAACCTCAGCTGCTTTCTGGCAATTTTTGGAGGAGAACAACATCAAATACAGCTTACAGGAGTTAATGGGGCAACTGGATAGATCCCAATTTGCCAATTTGGGAACCATCGGTAAAAAAGCAAGGACACTAATTTTGAATGGGACCTTTTCTCCGGAGTTTACCCATGCAATAACCGTTGCCTATCAACAACTCTGCGGTGAATCCTTACTGGCGGTTGCCGTACGAAGCAGCGCCACTGCCGAGGACCTGCCCGATGCCAGTTTTGCGGGACAGCACGATACTTTTTTGAATATAGCAGGGGGCAAGGAGGTCGTAAAGGCCGTCAAGAAGTGTTTTGCCTCCCTATATACAGATAGGGCCATAAAATACAGGGAAGACAAAGGTTTTGCCCATCATGATATTGCACTTTCGGTAGGGGTTCAGCTTATGGTCCGTGCCGATTTGGGTTGCTCGGGGGTTGGCTTTACCATTGAACCGGAATCGGGCTTCGAAAATGTCATGCTCCTCTCCGGCGTTTGGGGCCTAGGGGAAAACATTGTGCAAGGACTTGTAAATCCCGATGAATTTTACATTTTCAAACCTACCCTGCGCCAAGGCAAGTTCCCCATTATCCAAAAGAAAATGGGCGACAAAAGATTGACCTTGGTCTACGCCCCTGCCAATGCAGAGGAAACGACCACCAACAGAGAAACCCCTCCTGAAAAAAGGGACAGCTACATACTGTCGGATGAGGAAATCATACTATTGTCACAATGGTCCCTACTCATTGAAGAGCACTATCAAAAACCCATGGATATAGAATGGGCAAAAGACGGACGTACCCATGAACTTTTTATTATTCAGGCGCGGCCGGAAACGGTACACCAAACCAAAAATAAAAATATCCATATCTCCTATCAATTACTGGAAACAGGCAAAATTTTGGCCCAAGGGAATGCGGTTGGCACCAAGGTCAAAGTAGGCACCACAGCCCTATTGAACACTCCAGGAGATGCGGGCATATTGGATAAGAATACCATTATAGTGACCGATACCATTACTCCGGACTGGGACCCTTTGTTAAAACAGGTAGGTGGCATTATCACCAATAAGGGCGGAAGAACCAGCCATGCCGCCATAGTAGCAAGGGAACTGGGGGTACCTGCCATTGTGGGGTGCGGTAACGCCACTGCCAATATTAAGAACAAGAGCCATATCACCCTGACCTGCGCCCAAGGAAAAACAGGATATATTTATGAAGGTACACTGGCATTTAAGGAGAAAGAGATCGACTTTTCACAAATAAGTCTTCCCAAAACCGAAGCTAAACTGATCTTGGCAGATCCAGACCTGGCCTTTCCCCTTTCCTTCTACCCCAACCATGGGGTTGGGCTATTGCGGATGGAATTCATCATTGCCCATATGGTAAAAATTCACCCTATGGCCTTGGTAACATACCATAGACTGAAAGAGGGAACCCTTAAAAAAAATATTGAGGTGATCACCAAGGGGATTGCCAACAAATCAGCATATTTTATAGATACCCTGGCACAGGGCATAGCCACCATTGCTGCAGCCTTTTATCCCAAAGAGGTAATCGTGAGGCTCAGTGATTTCAAGACCAATGAATATGCCAACCTTATTGGTGGAAGTGACTTTGAGCCCAAAGAAGAGAACCCCATGTTGGGCTTTAGGGGTGCAGCCAGATATTACAGCCCATTGTACAAAGAAGGGTTTGCCCTAGAATGTGCCGCCATTAAGAAAGTTCGTGAAACCATGGGGCTGACCAACCTCAAGGTAATGGTCCCATTTTGCAGAACCTTGGAAGAAGGCAAAAAGGTAATTGCCCTTATGGAAGATAACGGTTTAACAAGAGGACATCAGGGATTGGAAATCTATACCATGGTAGAAATTCCGAGCAACGTGCTGCTGGCCGAAGAATTTGCAGCCATTTTTGATGGTTTTTCCATAGGATCCAATGACCTCACCCAGCTTACTTTGGGTGTGGACAGGGATTCCGACCTATTGGCCCACCTTTTTGATGAAAACAATTTGGCCGTAAAGAGACTGTTATCCATGGCCATCGCTGCAGCCCGGAAAACCAATACAAAAATAGGATTATGTGGACAGGCACCCAGTGATTTTCCCGCATTTGCAGATTTTTTGGTGAGGGAAGAAATAGACAGTATATCCTATAACCCCGATGCCCTTTTACAGGGAATAGAGAATATGAACAGGGCAGAAAAGGGCCTGTTGCCCAATGAGGAAAAAACGCTCCACCCGTAGATAGTGGAGTTCTATTAATTACAGCGCCCATCTTATGGCACAGATTATCACATTAACCGTAAATCCTGTAGTGGACAAGACCACTACGGTAGACCTATTGGTGCCAAATCGGAAATTACGGTGCACGGCCCCTAAGTATTTCCCGGGAGGCGGGGGTATCAATGTATCTAGGGCCATCCAGAACCTCGGAGGGGAAACGACCGCAATTTATCTGGCGGGAGGAGCTTCCGGCTTACATATGCAACAATTAATGGCGTCGCGTGGCATTGGTCAAAAGGTCATCCAACAAGAAGGAAGGACCAGGGAAAATTTATCGGTCACAGAAATTAAGAACAATACGCAATATCGGTTTGGAGTTCCCGGGGCCTTCGTTTCCGATCAGGAATGGAAATCGAGTATAAGCATCCTGGAAGCACAATTGAAACAGGGAGATTTTCTAGTGGCCAGTGGAAAATTACCTCCCGGTATACCCACAGACTATTTTGCGCAGATCGCGGCCATTGCCCGGGAGAAGGGCGCCAAATTTATATTGGACACCAAGGGGGAAGGGCTCAAAGCGGCCATTACAAGTCCCATTTTTCTTCTTAAACCCAATTTGGGAGAATTAAGTGCCCTTTTGGGAATGTCCTTTATCCCTTATGATGAACTGGAAGGATTGGCCCTGCGTTTTATGGCTGACCATTCCTGTGAATTGATGGTCGTTTCCATGGGGGCCAAAGGCGCCCTATTAGTGACACAGGGCCAATGTATTTTTATACCGGCTCCCATGGTACATCAGAAAAACAGGATCGGGGCAGGAGACAGTATGGTGGCCGGAATGACGCTGGGGTGTGTTCAAGGCAAGTCATTTTTGGAAATGGCCCAATATGGGGTAGCCTGTGGCACGGCCGCGACGATAAGGGAAGATGGAGAACTTTGTCAGCAAAAAGACGTAAATGAACTCTATGGATGGGTGAAGTCCCATACCAAGACACTTAAAAAAACATAGAACTGATATAAATCATTTTATGGCACCAAGCAATGGAATATTTTAGCAATGTTCTAAAAAAGCAAGTTATTTGAAATTTACGGGCAAAGGTTTTGGGGGAATCCTTTGCCTGTATAAAGGAGGATAAAGATAAGCTAATCAGCTAGTTTCTGGTGTTGGCCCAAATGTAATGGGCGTATGCTATAAATAGCGTTCACAGCCTATCTTTTCCTCCTAAAGAACCGGGACATAAAATTCCCGGTTTCTTTCATGACTGTTAAATTTTTATATACTGATCCAGATCATTTCAAATGGCCACTCAGGTACTTAATTTTGTATTTTACTTAGAATATAAAATAAAACGTTCTTTGATGATATTTAGATAAAGGCGCATTGGTGTAGCAATATACCAGGCACTTAGGAAGTAAACGTAGCATCGTTTTACCTTGCGATACTGTATGTGATCCAGGAATGGTGAATTGCGGATTTGCTATAAGCGGACATCGATACGCTTGTGAACTTCTGAAAACAAGGACATGCAAATGTCCTTGTTTTTTTATTTAAAATTAGTAGTTTTCTACAATATCAAGAAATCAGGGGAAAGACACTATGATGTGTAAACCCAACTGATGAATCCAGAAAGTTGTGACCCAATAACGTTCAAAATTGTTAAATTTTTGGAAACTGATCCAGGTCATTTCAAATGGCCACTTAGGCACTTATTTTTGTATTAAACATACAATACAACATAACACGTTCTTTGATGATATTAAAGTAAAGGCGCATTGGTGTAGCAATATACCAAAGCACTTAGGAAGTATGTTAGGTCAGTATACCTTGTGGACCACAATTTTGCCCAGCGATGGGTAGATGAAGGGTTTTACTATAAGTGGTCATTGTACATACATATCTTCTGGAAACCAGAACATGCAAATGTTCTGGTTTTTTTATACAAGATTGGTCGGTATTTCTGTAAAGAAAAATGGACCATTATGAAGCAATAGATATTGTTGGTTACAACATATACCTCTGATCCATTTTAGCAATAATTTGGTTTAAAGGATAGATTGGACACCTACTGATTGATATTCTTCATAGGAAAAAGGAGGCGCTGCCTCCTTTTTCTGTTTTAAACCCTGTAACATGAACCAAGAAGTCAGTTTTTGGAATCAAGGAGGCCCGGGTGGTACTCCTTAAGAAAGCGATTGCGGATCGAGTCCATTCTCCTCATGAATTGTTGCATTTCCGGATGGTGACTTTCCCAATTTCTAAAAATATAATCCTCCGAGAAGAAGTCCTTCTTCATAAGAGAATCTGCCTTGGGGAAATATGAAAAATCCCTTCTCAAGAAAGGCGCCTCCATTTCATCAAAATACCGCTTAAAATTGTCCATAATACTATCCAGATTCACTTTTAGCGAATCCCCTTCCTCATTGGTATAAGACCATGAGTAGATAGAATCATATGTGATAAGGTTGCCCAATTCATCGAATTGCCGAGTGACATTCCATTGTCCTTTGGGTATTGCCATAGTATCGTTCGTTGCCTCTTTTGGGGCATTTTGATCTTTTTCCTGCCCCTTACAAGAGCCCAAGGACAGTAAAACCAATAAAACTGCTAATTTTTTCATTCCACAAAAATTTTAATTGCTCTTTTAAATGATCTGAATCAATTTCCCCTGCTACTCCTCCTGCCTATATTGCTCCTTCCCCTATAAGGGTTATCGTTATGGTACCTTTGAATATTGTCTCCCCTGAAATTACTGATCCTTTTATACCTGGCACGACTAAGGTTGATGTTCCTATAGCGGAGCGGCAAAACGGAAGCCCTGAGCCAGACCCCAGTATCCCAATAGATATAAGTTCTATCGTGGAAATCATAATAAATACGGTACTCCGGAAAATAAACATAACGTACCAATTCTACCCTATTGGGATAAAACCAGGGAGGTGGCGGATGGTTGGGTCTAGAGGAGATGACCACGGGACCACAACTTCCCAACAACATCACCATTACCAAAAGAAACAACCCCGATTTAGAATTTTTCATACTATTTTATTTAGGCAACAAAGTAAGTGTTTGATAGAAAATTGTAAATGACTTGGGTCATTCATGGCCCCTATAAGGTGCATTGTTCAATGGCCCAGGGATGCCCCCGCCATCTGTACGCCATGCAGGTGGCCCACTGATCAATGTCATTTTAGAACCATTACCGGTTTCGTAATTTTAGATTGCAAGGTCTTTTAAACAAGGTGGTTCACCAGGTTATTGATCAAATAGCTATAAATAGAAGCAAGTCAATTAGAGATCATTATTTGCACTTGAGAGACAAAAGAGCGAATCCCAAAAGAAGTGCCCCTTTACTACAAATCATTTCAGGGGTTTAATTAACTTTGAAATACGCTTTCATTAGATAATCTTAATAAAAAATGGCCAAAAACAAGACCACATCCTCCCCAAAAAAAGGGACCTCCCCGAATAAAACCTCAAAAAATGAAAAAAAAGAAGAATTTCTTATCGTGGGGATGGGAGCTTCAGCGGGTGGCCTGGAAACATTGGAGCAATTTTTTAAAGCAACGCCTGCCAAACCTGGAATGGCCTTTGTTATTGTACAGCATTTAGACCCTACACACAAGAGCCTCATGGTACATTTGCTTAAAAACCATACAGAAATGGAGGTATCTGAAGTAAAGGACAACACCCTTGTAGTCCCTAACCACGTCTATGTGATACCTCCCAACAAGGATATGGCCATTTTTAATGGTATCCTTCACTTAATGGAACCTGCAGCGGCCAGAGGTTTTAGAAAGCCCATAGATTTTTTCCTTCGCTCTTTGGCCGAGGACCAAGGGGAAAAGGCTGTTGGCATCATCTTATCAGGTACCGGAACCGAAGGGACCCTAAGCCTTAAGAATATCAAAGGACAAGGAGGACTTTCCATAGTCCAAGATCCAGAAACGGCCAAGTATGATGGCATGCCAAGAAGCGCCATTGCGGCGGGAGTACAGGATTTTATCCTGCCCGTAGCTGAAATTCCGAAACTGCTTTTAAAATATGCCAAAAACAGGAAATTTAAACCTGAAGAACTTCCCGACAAGATCTCTACCGCCAAAGAGCTTCTTGAAAAGGTGTTTATTTTATTACGCAATGAGACGGGTTGTAACTTTAGTGATTATAAAAGTACAACGGTCATACGAAGGATAGAAAAGCGGATGGCACTGAACCAGATAGATAAATTGGAGCTTTACATTAAATACCTTCAGAAAAATCGTGAAGAAATTTTAAAATTATTCAATGAACTCCTTATAGGCGTTACCAATTTTTTCAGGGACAAGGAGGCTTTTGATTCTGCAAAAAATATCGTAATTCCACAATTGATCAAGAATAAAGAAGATGGGGAAACAATCCGAATATGGGTCCCCGGATGTTCTACGGGAGAGGAAGCCTATTCGTTGGCCATCATGTTTGATGAAGCCGTTAAAAAGCAATCAAAAAAGATAAAGTTCCAAATTTTTGCATCGGATTTAGATGAAAATGCCATTAATTTCGCTCGTCAAGGCGTATACCCTCAGAGCATTTCTGTGGATGTAAGTCCTGAACATTTATCCAAATATTTTTATAGCGATGCCACGACCTACAGGATAAAAAAAGAAATTAGGGACCAAATTGTATTTGCGGAACACAATCTCATCAAGGACCCGCCCTTCTCTAAACTGGACATGATCAGTTGTAGAAATCTTTTAATTTATTTAAACGTAGAGGCTCAAAAAAAAGTGTTCGCCATTTTTCATTACGCCCTTAACCCAGAAGGCATTCTCTTTTTGGGCAGTTCTGAATCTCTCGGTGAATACGACTCCCTATTTGAAGTGGTGGACAGGAAACATAAAATTTTTAAACATAAGGATGCGAAGCTTGAACAAATACCGGATATAGGGCATCTTTTTCAGGAACCTCCTTCCATAAAAACTATGGCGAAACCCATTCTGAAAAGAAATCGACAGGATAACCTGGCAAGTCTTACCAAAAATATTTTACTTTCGAATTATACCCCCGCCTGTGCCATTATAAATGCAAAAGGAGATGCCGTGTATTTTTCCGGAAACACAGGGAAGTATCTGCAACCTTCGCCCGGGGAGGCAAAATTGAACATTATTGATATGGCCAGGGAAGGCCTAAAGGCCGAGCTCCAGGTGTTGATCTCCAAGGTACGGAAGACCAATAAGACAGAAATGCGCAATGATATAGAAGTCAGGACCAATGATTCTTTCCAGGTAATAGACCTTAGCATTAAGCCATTGCAACTGGAGGATACAGAGGAAACACTTATGATGGTCATCTTTGAAGACCGCAAACATCTAGTAAACCCAAATAAGGAAACTACGGTTGTCAAGGCAGAAGACACCTCTGAACTCTTGGCTCTGGAACAGGAATTGGCCGCGACCAAGGAATATCTGCGTTCCACCATAGAACAATTGGAAATTTCCAACGAGGAGCTAAAATCGTCCAATGAGGAACTGCAATCGAGCAATGAAGAATTACAGAGTACCAACGAGGAACTGGAAACCTCTAAAGAAGAACTACAAAGTGTCAATGAAGAAATAGTTACGGTAAATACGGAACTACAAGGAAAGATTGATGAACTGGCACAGGCCTATGACGATATGAACAATTTGTTGGCCAGTACCGAAATTGGAACCATTTTCCTGGATTCCAATTTACATATCAAACGATTCACCCCCTCCATGTCCAAAATCATCAATCTTATCCAGAGCGATGTGGGACGCCCTTTAGAGCATTTGTCCAGTAACCTGATCTATGACGGGATCGTTGGGGATGTAAAAAAAGTTCTTGACAAGCTCTCTCCCATTTCAAAATCTGTAAAGAGTGTGGAAGGTATTTGGTATTTGATGCAGATTATGCCCTACCGCACTTCTGAAAACGTAATTGAAGGAGTGGTGATCACCTTTGTGGATATCTCAGAGGAAAAAAGGCTGGCAGAACAATTAAGGGAAACGAAGGAAAACTTGGACCATTTGTTGGAAATGACCAAGATAGTGGTCTACACCCAAAACAAGGATCTTAAATATACCAGCGTGGCCCATGTACATCCGGATTTGGAATTTAGGAGCATGATAGGCAAGAAGGATGAAGATTTTTTCAATGATGAAGATGCCCTTTTGCTTACCAAGACGAAAAAGAAAGTTTTGGATTCAGGAAAGCCCAGCAGGGAGGTCATCGCCCTAAAAATTGGGGGAGGCATCAGATATTTTGATCTTTTGGTCCGTCCAATAGAGGAAAATGGGGTCATTTCTGGTATCGCATGTACCTCAATGGACATAACAGATCTAAAAGTTGCCGAAAAACAACTTTTAGATCTTAATGGCAATAAAAATAATGGGTAACAAAGAACATCCAAAAAGCAATGATTTGCGCACCAAGGCAGAAGCCAAGTTGGGGCATGCTTCCAAATTGTCCAAGGACCTAACATTGGATAAGGCCAAGGTTATGATGCATGAGCTGGAAGTGCACCAATTGGAACTGGAAATGCAAAACCAGGAATTGAGGGAGACCCAGCACCGTTTGGAAGAGCTGCGCGACCAATATGCGGACCTGTTTGATTTTGCCCCGGTTGGTTATTTGGTGGTGGATAACAAGGGGGTCATAAAAAACATCAACCTTACGGCTTGTATGCTTCTTGGCCCGGAACGTTCTTTGTTAATAGGCAAGCCTCTATCTGCATACATGAGCAGTGGGCAATCCATTAAATTGTTTCTTAATTTAAATGAGGCCTTCAAAAATGGAAACCTGCCGTCCTTTGAACTGACCATGAAAGACAGAAATAACCGTACGTTCACAGCCTTGCTTCAGGGCACCATACCCAATTATTCTAAAAGTAGCGATACCTGTAGGATTTCCTTACAGGACATTACAGAACTTAAAGCTGCCGCCGCCTTAAAAAAACAACACGACGAGCTACAATTGGAAAAAGAAAAAATTCAGCGGTATTTGGATTTGGCCCCAGTTGTTTTCTTGTTGATAGATTCCGATCATAATGTACAGATGATCAACCAAAAAGGGTGTGAATTATTGGGCTATAAAAGAGTGGAGATCCTTGGAATAAATTGGTTCAAGAACTTTGTAATCCGTCAAGATGAGACCAAAGTCAACCCTGCCAATGAAAATTTCCAAAACAATAAGTTGTTGCTAAAACCCTATGTGGAGAATTACGTAAAATGTAAGAATGGTGAAAAGCGTCTAATGGGCTGGACCAATATAGCACTTTTGGATAACAGCGGTAATCAGATAGGCACCTTATCTTCTGGGGAGGATATCACACAACGAAAAAAGGAAGAGGCTACCAAACAGCGTTATATGGAAGAACTGGAGACGATGGTAGGAGAGCGTACCAAAGAACTTAGTGATGCCCTGGAAAATGAAAAACAGATCAGTGAAATGAAGAGTTCCTTTGTTTCCATTGCCTCCCACGAGCTACGCACCCCTGTCACCATAGTACTGTCTTCCATAATCCTAATTGAAAAATACGGCGCCCTGGGTCAATTTGAAAAACAGAAAAAACACTTCAACCGCATTAAGTCTTCCATAACACATTTTATCAGTATTTTGGATGATTTCCTTTCCTTGGATAAATTGGAAAAAGGTATTGTCCGGGTAAATAAAGAAACCTTTGATCTGCCCGATTTCATTAACTTTACCATAGGGGAAATGGAAGTCATGTTAAAGGAAGGTCAAAAAATTTCATATACCCATAGTGGCCAAAGAAATACGCTCCAGGACAAGAAAATTTTCCGTAACATACTTCTCAATCTGTTGTCCAATGCCATAAAATATTCTGAGAAGGATATAGCACTGACCACCGTTGAAAATAATGGCTCTTTGACATTGCAGATCAAGGACCAGGGCATTGGTATCCCAAAGGAGGATTCGCAATTCTTGTTCAAACGCTTCTTTAGAGCCAAAAATGCCGAGGACATCCCGGGTACCGGCTTGGGGCTCAGTATTGTTCAACGCTATTTGGACCTATTAAAGGGTTCTATTGAGTTTACAAGCCAAGAAAATATTGGTAGCACCTTTACGGTACAACTATAAAACATTTCAAGGCATCCATTTTTTTTCCTAGAACTTACATGTTTGGCCATGTCCTTAAGGCCATATGTCTTAAAAAATCAAAAGGCCGTTATTTGCAATTTCCATCCCGTTCGTATGCCTCTAGCATATATATTGGGTTTAACCTTAGTATTTGCGATAAATTTATTACTTTTAAAATACTTCCCCTGTAAAAATTTCTTAGCAAAAACCATAACAACTCTTTTCCATGGTTACTATTTTAATCATAGACGATTGTAATGCCATTCGAGAAAACACAGCTGAGTTACTGGAGTTGGAGGGCTTTCATGTCATCACAGCATCCAATGGAAAGGAAGGTTATGGGAAGGTGGTGCAACATGTTCCGGATCTAGTGGTATGTGATATTCTAATGCCCGAAATGGACGGTTTTACTTTGTTGAAAAAACTGGGGGAAAACCCCAAGTACAAAACCATTCCGGTCATCTTTTTTAGTGCCAAAAGTGAGAAAAAGGAAATCATCAAAGGATTGGAACTCGGAGCCTATGATTATATAGTCAAGCCCTCGGAACTCCATGATCTTATTGCTTCCATAAGAAGGTTCATAGCCGAAAAAAACCTTTCAATTTCCTAAAACGATCTATTATTGCTGGTTCTTTACCAAACCATAGAATACCTATCTTTTCCCTAAAAATTGGCAACCGATTTGTTCTTTCAGTTTCTAGGATCTTGAATTTCTATGGCAAAAGGTTATCTTTAGGCATCACAAAAAAAGGCACTATGAAGCTCATTTCTTGGAACGTAAATGGTATTAGGGCCATTGCCAAAAAGGATTTTTTTGAATCTTTGAACACTCTTGACCCTGATATCCTATGCCTTCAAGAGACCAAGGCCCAGGACCTGGAAGTAGAAAAAACCTTGGCCAATTGCAGCAACTACTATCTGTATACCAATTCCGCCTCCCAAAAGGGATATTCCGGCACGGCTATCTTGAGCAGGGAAAAACCAATGGGCGTTACCAAAGATATGGGCATTGAAGAACACGATAATGAAGGTCGGGTCCTCTGTGCAGAATATGCCAATTACTATGTGGTAAATGTGTATGTACCCAATTCCGGACAGCAATTGGAGCGACTGGAGTACCGTAAAAAGTGGGATGCCGACTTTTTAAATTATATCAAAGCCATGGAAAAACATAAACCAGTGATCGTTTGTGGCGATTTTAATGTGGCCCACAGACCCATTGATCTAAAAAATGACAAGTCGAACTACAATAAAACAGCTGGCTATACCCAAGTAGAAATAGATGGGATGGATAATTTTATCAATTCTGGATTGGTAGATACCTTTCGGAAAATGCACCCCACGGAAATAAAGTATTCCTATTGGAGTTATAGGTTCAAATCTAGGGAACGCGATGTGGGCTGGCGAATAGACTATATATTGGTCAGTGAATCCTTATCGGGGATGGTAAACCAAGCCTCCATACTACAAAATTACTATGGGTCGGACCATTGTCCCATAGCACTCATCATGTAAATGCAAGAAGGCATTACAATTGCTTTTCAACCGGTTTTATGGAGTTGGTCCAATTTTATCGCCCATTGTGGTATTTCACTTTCATAATCTCTTAATATGATCAAATAAGAACCTTTGTTCAATTTGTCAAGAAAATCCAGTGTGACCTCGGGAAGGATGCCAAAACCGCGAAGTATTCCATACACCCCCCTAGAAAGCGATGCCAATTTTTTACCGCTCACTTTGTATAAAAACATGGGAACCAAGGGACCTACGATATACACATACCCTATTTCGGGATGTGAAAAAAAACCGAGATCCACTTCCTTATTCAATTTGGAATGCCAATACCCTCTTAATTCCCTTCGCTTTTTTACCAGTACTTTTTTGTTTTCAAACTCTTCCCCGTTCATTTTGCCCAGAATAGAAAATTCAGTAGAAGGCGACGAGCTGTCCATAATGATGCCTATTGCCAATTCTACTTGGTTTAAGTTGTCCAAAGCGCTGACATAAAATTTTTTTTCCTTTTTTTTAAAAACCGATTTCATGACTTTTTCCATATTGAACGGGTCTATTTCTCAAAAAGCGCCCATCTAAATTTAGACCAGAAGACCTAGGATTGAAATGATTTGCATCAGCCGAATGTTAAATTTTGTTTCCCTGATATATATCATTCCGTTTATGCTGTTTACCACCTAGATTTAAAGTGATCATAATATTAATCCTAAAAATCAAAATCATGTCCAACTCAAATGAAAATATCTTATGGGCCCTATTGACAGGGGCAGCCATCGGCGCAGGAATCGGAATTTTGTACGCCCCCGAAAAGGGCTCTGAAACCAGGCATAAAATAAAGCAAAAAGCCATGGATACCACCCATGACCTTTCTGAAAGAATTAAACATGCCAAGGAGGAACTTACTAAAACGGCAGATGCCAAAAAAGTAGCTTTTGAAGAAAAATTGGAAGACGTTATTTCCAATATGAGCTATAAAGCAGACGAAATTATAATCGGCCTGGAACGCAAACTGGAGGAACTGAAAAAAAAGAATGCCCAATTCCAGAAATAGGGCATAATGGCAGTTGAGGAAGTAAGGCATCATCTAAAAGAAGTAGATGGGAACATCATATCCTATATAGACCATAGTGAGGAACACTTTAAATTAAAGATGTTCTAGATTTCCATGGCCATGGTGACCACTTTGGTAAAAACGATGGCCATCGGATTAGTGGCATTTTTAGCGTTTTTGTTTGTAGCCATAGCCGTATCCTATTGCATAGGCGATGCCTAGAAAAATAGCGTTATGGGCTTCCTATGGATTGGTTTGTCTTATGTGCTCCTTGCCTTGGATTTTTATATTGTTGGAGATACGCTTAATGGTCCCCTACTTAGAAAATATTCAGAAATTTATTGCGACGACCCATGAAAACCGTTTATAGTTCCTTCACTGAAATAGACAAGCGCCTTAGAATTTTGAACCTACAACGGGAGATAGACAGGGAAGCGTTGAACCTTCAATTAAAGCAGGCCAAGACGAGCCTCTATCCTCCCAAAACCGTAAAGGCTATGTTAGAGTTGCTTCCGGTATTCCTATTGCCGTATATCAAAAAAAGGTGGTTCTCCAAAAAGAAAAAGCTCCATGAATAACAATGGTGGATCAGCTGAATTCAGCCACATGTTGTAGTCCTTCTTTGTTCAAAATGATGATTCTTCGCCCTTGATCTGTAGTAATCAATCCTTCATCCTTAAAATCTGACAGGGTACGTATTGCCGTTTCCGTGGCCGTTCCTATCATCCCTGCAAAATCTTCCCTGGCAATTCCCACTCCGCTATTGGCCCTATCCTTAATGATCCCTTTTTCATATAGCTCCAATAAGGCTTTGGCCGCTCGTTGCCTCACCGAGGCAAAGGCCATACTTACCAATTGCTGCTGTACATTGATTAAATTATTGGAGATCATCGCAATGAATTTTTGAGAGACCTCATTGTTGCCATAGAGCAACTTTGTAAAATCTTCCTTGGGAATACCGTAGATTTCCGCATCTTCCAAAACCATGGCCGTTTCCACGTAGGTTCCCGAGTTGTTCAGTAAGGACAACTGCCCCACAAAATTTCCGGAACTATAGACACCAGTGACAAATTCCTTCCCCAATTCGGTGCTCTTAAATGTCTTTACCGTACCACTTTGTATAAAATAAAGGGTATGTGCGGGGTTGCCCTCCATATAGAGCAATTCTTTCTTGGCAAATTCCTGCGGTTTATGGGTTTCGGTAAGACTTTCCAGATCGGCATATTCTTGTGCCTCTTTAATAAATGTATGGACCCCTTCAATATTTCTGGCAATTTCCTTTTTCAAGAAATCATTCTTTCTTAGCCGGCATTCTATGGCCTCAAAAAGATCTTTCTCTTCAAATGGCTTGGTCAGATAATCATCGGCACCCAAGTTCATTCCGGTCCTAACATCAGATCTTTCTGACTTTGCCGTCAAAAAAACAAAGGGAATACCGGCCGTGCTGCTATCTTCATTGATTCTTTTCAATACTTCATAGCCATCTATCCCTGGCATCATAATGTCACAGATGATCAGGTCGGGAATTACGGTTTTGGCCTTTCCAATTCCAATAGTTCCATTTTCTGCCGTGACCACCTTATAGCGCTCCAATTTTAAAATGTCGGCTATATTCTCCCTGACATCCAAATTATCCTCTATGATCAGTATTGTTTTCATTTTCATTCAAATTTGTTGGTAATTCCACAGTAAAAATGGTCTCTTTTCCCAATTCACTTTTAAAACTTACATTCCCTCCCATTAGTTCTACATATTGCCTAACAATATGAAGCCCCAATCCAGTTCCCTGAATATTTACGACATTTTCTGCCCGAAAGAAACGATCAAATAAAAACTCCTGCTCTTTAATTGGGATCCCTATTCCAAAATCGGTAATCTTTAGCAACACTGAGGGACCATTTTTTTCCAAACTCAGTAATATTTCCTGATGATCTTCGGAGTACTTGATAGCGTTGGAGAGTAGATTGATCAGCACATGGCTCAGTAATTTGGGGTCCACAAATACCAGAATCCCCTCTTCCTTACTACTGAATAAAATGGACTGGCCCTTTTTTTTATTCGTTTCCATTTCCTCTATCAATGTTTTTACAAACTGCACCAAATCGAAAAGTTGGGGATGTACCAATACCTTGCCCTCCTCCAGTTTATCTAGGGACAGAAAGTCATTAAGAATGACCACCAAACTTTTTACATTGGACTTGATACGTTCCACGTATTTTTCAATCTTATCCTCATTCCCGGGATTATTTTGTTTGTCTATCAATATTGCCGAGGAAAGGATGGCACTCAAAGGCGTCCTAAATTCATGGGATGCCATGGAAACAAAGCGGGATTTGAGATCATTGAGTTCCTGTTCTTTTTTAAGGGCAAAACGTATCTCACGTTCCACTCTTTTTTGCTGCGTGATATTATTATATACAAATAGGGCCAACACATGGCCTTGATTGGCATCGTATAAGGGTCTGGAATTTACAGCGTAGATTTTCTTTTCAAATCCCATTTCAAATGAAAACCTTTTCCCTTGTAAGGTGGCCCGAATATCCTGTTTAATTTTGGATATCTGGTGGTCAGAAAAAAAAGGAATTTCATCAATAGACCTGCCCTCTACCTCTTCTTTCACCAAATTAATATGTTTTAGCTCTTCCCCCTCCACGTAGACAATCTCATAATTGCTATTGAAGACCACAATAGCCCCCTTGGGAAGGTTTTGGGCAATAGCCGAAAGCATGGCCCTACTTTGTTTGGCTTTATCTTCGGCCTCCTTGGTTTCCTTGATCTGATCTTCCAGGGATAAATTTACCTCCACCAATTTTTGAATGGTCGCAGTAACCTCTTTGGTGCGTTCCACCACCCGTGCCTCCAGGTCCTTGGCCTGCTCCATGAGTTTCTTTTTACTCTGCTGGAGTTCCCTAAAATTTTGATGGTGGTCCAAAGCCAACCTGACCAACTTGACCATGGAATCCAAGTTCTCCTTTTCAATAGGTTCCAATTCCATTTTCTGGGTCGTAAATAGCAGAAGGTTTCCCAAAAGCTTGTTCTGGGAAGATATAATCGGTAATGACCAATACCCTTTTATGCCGTGATCCTTGGCCCACGTACGAAATTTTAAATTGACCTTGGCGTGGGCCATATCCTCGGCAAGATCAAGAGCGGTTTCCTTGATTTTTTTATCATTGGAATCCCTAAAAGTCCCAGATATTAGGTTTGCCATGGTTTCCAGAATCCCCTTTGGAATACTAGAATTGGGCAATTGATACCAGCGTTCGTGTTCCTTGTCCAAAAACCTCATCAAAGGAATGGTATGCGCTATGTTTTCTTCAATAACACCCAGTATTTCCTGTCCAATCTTCTCTATAGGATGTTCTTTTGTAATCAGTTCCAGAATATCCCGGATCCGGTCCTTGTTTAGCTCTTCACGTTTGGCCAAGGTAACATCGTTTTGGACTCCAATGAAATAACATAACTCTTGGGACTCGTTATATACCGGGGTAATGTTCAACTCGTTCCAAAACAAGGTGCCGTCCTTCTTGTAATTGCGGAGGACAACCCGGCAAGGTTCGCCATTTTTAAGGGCAGATCTGATGAACTTGATCTCCTTTTGGTCTTTATCGGTTGCCTGTAAAAACCGGCAATTTTTCCCTAAAATTTCATTTTTGGAATACCCGGTCATCTTGACCAGTCCTGAATTGCAATATATAATGGGCAGGTCCGGGCTTTTGGCATCTGAAATTACAATTCCATTGCTGGCCGCTTCCAACGCCATGTTCCTCATTTCCAAAGATTTTCGATTGACCTTGTTAAGGGAGATATCCCTTAATAAAAATATACATCTATCCTTCTTGTAATGGATCAATTTAATTTCAATATCCAAAAATCCATTATTGGTTTGTAGGCGTTGCTTTTTTGGCCTGGGATCCTTATTTTCCAATAATCCCGATAATATTTTTTGACTATTTGGGGATAATAATGTTCCAAGATACTGTTGCTCCATCTTTTTTCCATTAATTCCCAGCATATTGAATGCTGCTTTATTTCCTTTGAGGAACCTCCCCGCTTTGTCCGTTACCAAGATTCCCTCCGAGGTAGAATCAAAGATGCTCTGTAGTAATTCGGTCTCAAAAAGTTGGTTCTCTATCATAAGATTTAAATACTAACAAACCTTCCAAAAGGTCTTGAATGGTGGGGTATCCCAATGCAAATCGACGTAAAGAGAGGGTCCAAGACCTTTGAACAGATCTGACGAAGCCCAACATTGGAAATTCTAGTTTCATCCTTTCAAAAATAGGTCCTAAGGGTGTACATTAAAATGACAAATATCATCAAAAGGAGTTCCTGGAGGATAATGCATCAACATGCAATTCTGGACATTGCTTCTCAAGTCCAACCTTCTACAGATCTACCTTTTTAATGACAAAAAGGGCACGTTTGAATAGCTGTGCCAAGACCAAGGTGGAAAAAGCAAAAACGATAATTATTTTATATTGAAGCCAGGATAAAGGGACTATGGACAATGCATTGGCTACTGGTTTATAAGCGATGGCAGCATAGGCCAAAAACAGACATATGACCAAAGCAAGCCAAACCCAGTAATTTTTGGTCACCTCATTCCTTAAAAAAGACTCCCCGGCCTTGGGAATGTTAAAAATATTTAGCAATTGGGCCAATATTAAGGTGTAGAAAGCCATGTTGTTCGTTGTTTGGGGGGTTACTTCCAGAATAAAATACCCATAGGCCGTAATACCCAAAACTCCAGTACTTATAGCCAGACCATAAAGTAGTGTGGCATACCAGTGATTCGGAGTCATTAAAGGTTCAAAGGATTTTCTCGGCAACAAGGACATGATTCCTTTGTCACCTTTTCCCAACCCTAAGGCCAGTGCCGGAAAAATATCGGTGATTAGGTTGAGGAACAAAATCTGAAGCGGTAATAATGGTGATGGCAATAACCACAGGGCCGCCAAGCCTATGGAAAGAACTTCCGCAAAATTACTGGACAGCAAATAGACCACAAATTGACGGATATTCCGATAGATAACCCTTCCCTGATGTATGGCAGTCTCAATGGCCGTAAATTTATCATTCTTTAGTATCATATCAGCCGCCTCCCGTGCAGCTTCTGTTCCCCTGAGTCCCATGGCAATTCCAATTTCGGCTTTTCTAAGGGCTGGGACATCATTGATACCATCACCGATCATACCTACTATATTGCCGTGTTTCTGAAAGAATTTGACCAGGTTGAGCTTCTGTTCCGGCACGACCCTGGCAAAGACATTGGTATGTAATATTTGTGATGCCTTTTTGGAGTCTATATTCATTAAGTCTCCCAGGTCGCTGGCTGACATCGCCCCATTCATGGTGTCACTTTTGTCCAATATTCCAATATCCCCAGCAATTTTTTTTGCGGTCTCCAAGTGATCCCCTGTGATCATAACCACCCTTATCCCCGCCCTTTTGTATATGGCAATCGTTTCTTTTACGTCGGCACGTGCAGGATCTATGAATCCCACAATCCCCAAAAAGGTAAGTTGCTCCAGCATCTGAGCAGCGTTTGGGCGGGTGGACCATTCGCTATAGGCAAAAGCAAGTGTTCGCAGTCCCTTGGAAGCCATTTGATCAACAAGTTTCACCCAGATATCCCTATCTTCCAAAACAATTTTTTGCGTTCCTTTCAGCTCCGTAGTGCATCGGTCTATAATAGTCTCAAAAGCCCCTTTGGCATGGGTAACGTACTTATGAGATCCCTTATTTAGTGTAGCCATCATTTTACGTTCCGTAGAAAAAGGAATTTGGTCTACTTCTACGAATCCTTTCCTAATTGCCATGGGCTCGTATCCGCAATTCCTTGTCATGGAAAGCAAGGCAACATCCACTGTATCTGCAGGGCCATTGGTATCCTGTAATGGAGCGTCGTTACACAAGATACTGCACACCATGATTTCATTGAATGCCATTTCTTGGGAAAGCCCATAAAACTCCACCTCATTTTTATGAACCACTTCCAAAACCTTCTCTTTGTTCCATTGTATGCTATGCACCTGCAACCGATCTTCGGTTAGCGTTCCAGTCTTGTCCGTACAAATAATATTGGTGGCTCCCAAGGCTTCAACAGCTTCCAAATTTTTGATAATTACCTGCTTCTTGGACAAACGTACCATCCCCCGGGCCAATGCAATGGTCGCTACTATGGGCAGCCCCTCCGGGATGGTAGCCACGGCGAGTGCAATTCCCGTCTGTAACATCAAAAAAAGATCCTGTCCTTTTATATATCCCGTAAGAATAATCAGTATGGTCAATATGAAGGTTAAGGCTATAAGTCTCTTGCTTAATTGGTTCAGCTTTTTCTCTAGAGGTGTCTGTTCCTGTTTAGCCTGCAATCCCAAATTTTGGATTTTACCCAATTGGGTCTTTATTCCCGTGGCGGTCACAACGGCCTTTCCTGTACCACCACTTACCATGGTTCCTTTGAATACCATATTATGTTGCTCCGTTATGGGCAATTTGTTTGGCAGGACCTTGGTATGCTTTTCAAGGGAGATACTTTCGCCAGTCAACGATGATTCCTTTACCAAAAGACTATCCTGTTCTATGAGTCGTGCATCTGCAACAATTAAATCCCCTGGATATAATAGTAAAATATCTCCCGGTACCACCATAGTGGCCTTTATTTTTACCCTGGTTCCAGAGCGGATAAGCAAAACCTGGGTCTGACTTATTTTTCGCAAAGAATCCAATGATCTTAGCGCCTGCTGTTCCATAACAAAACCTATAGAAACGGTGATGAGAATCACAACAACAATGGCAGTTGCCTCTGCCCAGTCCCGATAGGCCATTGCCAGTATTGTGGCGCCCAATAAAATATAAATGATGGGATCTACGAACTGACTTAAAAAAATCTGCCATTTATTTTTCACTCCTTTTTCAGGAATAATATTGGCCTTATAAATTGCAAGTCTCTTTTGGGCCTCCCTATCGGTCAAACCAAGATTTACATGGGTACTCAAATGCCGAACCAGTTCTTTTATGGTGAGACTATAGGGCTGGTCTGTCATAGGCTTTTCATTGGCACTGTTTAAAGTGGGTTTTCATGGGTATACTCAAAGGAAGCATTAAATAATTGCAATGCCCCTTGGTAAAACACCGTTATAGAAGGAAGCTAGCTCTATAACGAATTGACCAAGGGGCAGTTTTTAAGAATAAACTATAGTAAAATACGCAAGTGTTTTCTTTTAAAAGTCTATGCAATTTGGATTGTTTTTGGCGGCTTTTTCTTGGCCTCTTCTTTTTTAGCAAGGTTAAAGCTTAGGATTCCGTCCTTGTATTGCGCCTTAATTGCTTCTTCCTTTACGCTATCAGGTAGTTGCAATGATCTTTCGAAAGAGTTATAACTAAATTCCCTGCGGGTATAATCCTTTTCCTTTTCTTCCTTGGATATCTCTTTTTCGGCCGCAATGTTCAAACAGCCATCATCTATGGTTACTTCGAAATCCTTTTTTGAAAAACCTGGAGCGGCAAGTTCAATTTCGAAATGATCCTCGGTTTCCTTAATATTCAGGGCAGGCTCACCTCGCTTACCATTCCAAAAGTCCAAGTCAAATACATTTCTGCCCATTAGGCGGTTATCAAAAAAATTATCCATATCAAAAAAGTCCGAAGACATAAGGCTATTGAATGGCCTTCTTCTGTTTTTAAATTTTACAAGTGTCATACTATTTATTTTTTAGGATTAATATTTTATTCTACCCAAAATTACCCCCATGGAACGGGAAATGAAATGACCTAGGTCACTAGTTTTTTTTATTTCTGGTGGAGTACGAGGGTGCATACGCATTAACACCGTTACCGGGAACTGACAAGCATCATTGGAAGTGCTTTTAGATAAAGCTACTTTTAGCGTAAAACATAAATCCATGGATTACTACTTTACTAAAACCCTACATCATGTTGATTTTGACACCGTATTACAACGAACCAGAGAAGCGTTGAAAAATGAAGGTTTCGGGGTGCTCACCAAAATTGATATGAAAGCCACCCTCAAACAAAAATTGGATGTTGACTTTCATAACTATAAAATTTTAGGCGCCTGTAACCCACCGTTTGCCCATAAAGCATTGTTAGCGGAGGATAAAATCGGGACCATGTTGCCCTGTAACATAATCATACAGGAGAAAGTGAATGGCATTGTAGAAGTGGCCGCTGTAGATCCCAATGCCTCCATGATGGCCGTAGGCAACAAAGATTTAGCGGCAATTGCCTCCGAAGTCACACAAAAGCTAAAAAATGTCATTGCAGGTATTTGACCGGCCACACCTCCCCTTAAAGCTTGGTATACTGACCGTTGTCATCTTTCCCGCCATTCATGTTTCGTAAATTGAAAATGCCATCTTTTAATTACATACATGAAAAAAATAATGACAGATCACTATATTTCCTTGGACACGGATACGCCTATCTGGAACCAATTCTTTACCGTGGCCCCTTTGGTCGTCATCGGTTCCAAAGAGGGTTCCAAGTACGACCTAGCTCCAAAACACATGACCACCCCAATTGGATCTTCCAATTTTTTTGGTTTCGTATGCACCCCAAAACATGCAACCTATCACAATGTAAAGGAGACAGGGCAATTTACGGTGAGTTTTCCGTTGCCCGAGCAGATTGTTCTTTCATCGTTGAGTGCTACCCCCAGATGTGGGGAAAGCAGTTCCGAAAAACACATTATCCCATCCCTGCCCACGGTAAAGGCCACGGCTGTGGATGCCCTGTTCTTGGAACATTCTTATCTATATCTGGAATGTGAACTGTTCAAGGTAATCGATGGATTTGATGATTACAGCATTATCACAGGAAAGACCATTGCTGCCTTTGTGCGTCATGATTACCACCGCAATACGGAGAAGGAAGATCAGGAAATGATAAACCAACATCCCCTATTGGCCTATATCGCCCATGGACGCTTCGCTTCCATTGCCGAGACCTACAATTTTCCATTTCCAAAAGGTTTTAAAATATGAGGACAAATACAGATATAGCAACAGAAATTAAAGTGTATTTGGACACCCAAAAGGAAGAAATGATCCATTTCCTAAAAGAATTGGTATCCCTAGAAACTCCTTCCAGAGAGAAGGATACCCAAAAAAGAATATTTGAAGTACTCTCAGATAAATTGACAAGTTTGGGCTACCATACTATCTAT
Organism: Sediminicola sp. 1XM1-17; assembly: GCF_037203765.1. Classification (NCBI taxonomy): domain Bacteria; kingdom Pseudomonadati; phylum Bacteroidota; class Flavobacteriia; order Flavobacteriales; family Flavobacteriaceae; genus Sediminicola; species Sediminicola sp. 1XM1-17. The sequence continues at coordinate 108,361 of NZ_JBBCAS010000005.1, forward strand.
GTTCCCGGAAAACATACGGGCGGTTATCTTTTTGCAAGGCCCAAAAACAGGAACAAAAAACTACCATTGCAACTTATGGTCGGTCACTGTGATACGGTATGGCCGCTGGAAACAATTAAACAAATGCCCTTACTGGAAGAGGATGGCAAAATAAAGGGTCCGGGGGTCTATGATATGAAATCGGGATTGACCCAAATGATCTTTGCACTCAAGATTATCAATGACTTGGCACTTTCCCATGAAGTGGCACCAATAATCCTCATCAATTCAGACGAGGAAATAGGAAGTAGGGAATCTACTACGGTTATCAAAAGATTGGCTAAAATTTCCAAACGGGCCTTTGTCTTGGAACCACCTTTGGGATTGGACGGAAAGCTAAAAACGGCACGGAAGGGATTGGGCCGCTTTACCATTAAAGCCAAGGGCAAGGCAGCACACGCGGGGTTAGACCCTACCAAGGGCATTAACGCCATCGTGGAATTATCGCACCAGATACAAAAGTTATATGCCATGAACGATTTTGATCGTGGCATTACGGTCAATGTTGGTATGATTGAAGGTGGTGTTTCCCCCAACATGGTGGCACCGGAAAGTACTGCGGTAATTGATGTGCGGGTGTACAAGGAATCCGATGGCGCCTACATCACAAAAAAAATCCAAGGCTTAAAACCTCATCTAAAAGACATTGAACTACAAATAACCGGTGGCATTGGAAGACCACCGATGGAAAAGAACCATCGCAACCAACAGCTCTGGGAATTGGCAAAACGTCAAGGTGAAATTTTGGGAATACCCTTGGAGGATGCCACGGCAGGTGGCGGCTCTGACGGAAACACGACCAGTCAGTTTACGGCCACCTTGGACGGACTGGGCACACCGGGTGACGGAGCTCATGCCCCCCATGAATACATCATGGAAAACCAGTTGTGGGAACGAACGGCATTATTGACACTTTTATTGATTACTGACTCTTAAAATCTTTGTTATGAACCATCACTATATTTATACATCACTGACACGAATTTCAGATTTGGCGGAAAAGGATTTCGACCTTAACAAGCTGCCGAGAGAACAATGGCAGACCGGGGATTACGTGGTCTGCAAAATCATTGATCCCGGCAGTAGCGAATTAAAATTGGAATTGGCCAATGGGAGAATGCGGGGCGTTATCGGCGGGGAGTTTCTCGTAGGTGCCTTGGGCGAACGTTTTGCCACCCTGGAAGCCACAGGCACTTGGAGGGAAGTTGGGGACGACTTAAAGATGACGGTTTTGACCGGTGCAGGTCTCTTGGGAAGACTAACTTCCAAATCGGTCTTTATGCCCAATTTAATGGAAATCGTTTATGTGGGCCATACCTTTCGCTATGGTGAAAAACTTACCATGAACAGTTATGTACGGCCAGAACCTTATGTACCATTTAATACCCCCGTCATCCTATTTGTGGGTACTTCCATGTCTGCCGGCAAAACTACCTCCGCAAGAATAGTCACCAATTTGTTCAAGCTGGGAGGTCATACGGTGGTAGGCGCCAAACTTACCGGGGCCGGTCGCTTTAAGGATATATTGGCCATAAAAGATGTTGGTGCCGATGAAGTCATGGATTTTGTTGATGTGGGCCTGCCTTCCTCCATTTGCCCACGGGAAGAATTCCAAGAGAAACTGGCCCAACTCCTCAGTAAATTGGAAAAAGTAAAGGCCGATGTCGCCATTATTGAAATAGGGGCATCCCCCCTGGAACCCTATAATGGGGATATTGCCATTAATGCCATACGGGATCAGGTAAAATGTATTATTCTAAGCGCATCCGATCCCTATGCCGTTCACGGACTCATGAAAGTTTTTGATATCGTCCCGGATATCGTTACGGGAGTGGCCACAAATACCTTAGCTGGCTGTAAGATGGTGGAGAAGCTATGTAAGGTGAAAGCTTTAAACTTGATAGATGCAGCTACCACCCCCGCTTTGAAAAATATGCTATCATCTGCTACCGGTCTTTCTTTGGATAACAAATTATTGGAAAATGAATTTGAAAAATTTCATTCCCATATAGATTTTGTCCATACCGATAGGGACGAGAATCTGGAGAAGATCATATTGGATAAGTTAGACCATTTATACACCAAATACAGTGGATTGATCAAGGCCCATGTAATTATTGAAGAGGCAAAGGATTCTTCCGCCAAGGGAAAAATCTGTAAAATAGAACTCAGTGCCCCTGGTCCCAGAATATTTGCATCGTCCAATGAAATTAATTTTGAAGCTTCTGTGGCCGAGACCATCCGAGACCTAGACCGACAATTGGTTCGCCGTAAAGAAAAAATGAACCTTCACCATTGATCCATGCTTTCTGAAATAAGCACAAATGCCATGCAACTGCTACTGGAACGTTACCTACTAAAAAACGATCAGGGCAAGGCCGTGGAATCCCTGGACCAATTATTCCAAAGGGTTGCCAAATGTGTGGCCAGTGTGGAAACCAAGGACAGGGAACTATGGGAAAAACGTTTTTTCGACCAAATGTCCAAGCTGGAGTTCCTACCAAACTCCCCTACCCTTATGAATGCCGGACTCCCCAAAGGACAGTTGAGTGCCTGTTTTGTGCTCCCCGTGGAAGATAGCTTGGAAGACATCTTTACCACACTGAAAAATGCCGCCCTGATCCACCAAAGTGGTGGCGGTACGGGCTATAACTTTTCCAAGCTCCGACCTAAAAATGATACGGTCTCTTCCTTGGGCGGAACATCTTCGGGCCCAATTGCCTTTATGAACGTCTTTGATGCTGCAACAGAACACGTAAAACAGGGGGGAAAACGCAGGGGCGCCAATATGGGGATCCTCAATGTGGACCATCCGGACATCGCAGAATTCGTAACGACAAAATTGGATAGTATCAGTCTTCAAAACTTCAATCTTTCTGTAGGGATTACGGATGATTTCATGTCTGCCATGGCCAATAACCGAAGCTGGAAACTGATCAATCCAAGGAACGGCAAGATAGTGAAGACCATAGATCCCAAGATCCTGTGGGCCTCTTTGGTCCGTGCTGCCTGGAACACTGGTGACCCCGGACTGATTTTTCTGGATACCATCAATGCACACAACCCGCTTCCTGATCAAGGCCTTATGGTGAGTACCAACCCCTGTGGGGAGGTTCCCCTATTGGATCATGAAAGTTGTAACCTGGGGTCCTTGAACCTCTCCAAAATGATAAAGTTGCAGGGCCATGATACAACCATTGATTGGAACAAACTGGAAGATGCCGTACAAGTGGGCATCAGGTTCTTGGACAATGTCATAACCTGCAACCACTATCTGCTGAACGAAATTGAAAGCATCACCCTCAAAAACAGAAAGATAGGCCTTGGAGTCATGGGATGGGCCGAATTACTGCTCCTTCTGGAAATCCCCTATGCCTCACAAGAGGCCGTCCAATTGGGAGAAAAAATGATGCACTTTATAGCTGCCAAGAGTTACGAAACCTCTAATAAAATCGCCAATGAAAAGGGCTGTTTCCCCACATGGGACAAAAGCATTCACTATCCAGATACTCCCCTGCGCAATGCTACCTGCAATAGTATAGCTCCCACAGGAAGTATTTCGATCATCGCCAACACCTCCTATTCCATAGAACCGTTCTACGCCCTGGCCTTCAAGAGGAAAGGAGTTTTGGGGGATAAAACACAACTATCCCTGCATCCGATTGTTGAGGAAAAACTGGGTCACCTGGGCCACTGGAACAAGGAAATAGAAAATGAATTACTGGAAAAAGGCAGTATACAACATATCAACGCTATCCCTAATCATATCAGATCCATTTTTGAGACAAGTATGGAGATTCCATGGGAATACCACCTCCAACACCAAAGGGCATTCCAAAAATATACGGACAATGCAGTATCCAAAACCATCAACTTACCCCATACGGCAACCGAAAAGGATATATCAGAGATCTACAAGACAGCTTGGGAATACAGCTTAAAGGGGATTACCATTTATCGGGATGGAAGTAAAAGCAATCAGGTGTTGCAAAGATGTGGGGCTACGGAAGATCAGAATTGTGTTTAAATTTGGGTACCTACTGTTCAAAATATAATGCATACCCCTGCAATCCCGTATTCAACATGTCCACTACCCCTTTATTGGTCACCGTTGCCCCAGAAATACCATCTATGGGGTACCTTCCTTCCATGATGACCGAACCCTGTTTTTGCAGTCCAAAGGTATTGCCGGAAACTACAAGCTTTTTACCTTCAAATTGTTCTTGGAAGGAGGCCCGCTCTATTTGCGCCCCATAGCCTTCCGTCTCCGCCCTATGTCCAAATCTGATTTTTAAGATTTCATCTGTTTTTTGGTCCACCAGGAGCTTGGCCCAAATGGGTCCTCCAAAACCCTTTCCTTTGACCATGATGATAAACCGGTCTGTTCCTGAAATTTCCATTACCGGTAATTTTTGGTCTTTTTTGGTATTGGGGAACGACTTAAAAAGGGCGACGCCACTTTCCAAATCCAAGGAGGTGCTTTGGCCAGATCTGTCCACAGCTTTAAAGCCCAGGATCTTGCCAACGGCAGCAATTTTGGCAGTATCGATATCTGCAAAATGCAGTAGCTCTCCTACGATAGGATCTACCTTTTGAACCGGATGCGGGGCAGCTTCAACAGTTGCTGCCTTTGGTGGCTCCACTTTGTTATTTTCCTTACAACCCCAAAACAAAGTTGAAACCAGAAAGATGATTGTTATTTTTTTCATGAGGATGTCAGTTTTCGTATTCTGGAGTTTAGGGAGGGGATATTTTCCCTCTTTAATGTTATGATGAGTTGTTGCAACTCTTTTTCCATATCAAGATATTCTAGATTCATATCATGGATGGCCTGCAAGGCATTGACCCGTACAATGCTACTTTCAGCACTATTGGTGGCCCATGAGGTAAGCACCTTATATGCCATGGTTCTTTTGGCGGGCACCAGTTTTAATCTCCCTACCATTTGTGCCAGGTGCCATTTAAATTCCTTGTGCTCTGCCGTTTGTAAAAATTCTAGGATTTCGTCTTCATGTGATTCCAAATATTTGGGATGGTCCCTTGAGATTTTTTCGAGGGCATCGGCAGCACGCATCACCAATAGCCGATCTTCGCGATGCAAAAAATGGAATATGGCATCAAAATCTGTTTGGGTCCTTATAAGGTCCCTTAACTCATCAGCCTTGGCTGCTGAGCGAAGATCTCCACCCTCGAGATATTTGATCGGATCCTTGATCATGCCCCGAGCATTCCGCCATCTACCACATGCATGGCACCTGTAATGTAGGAACTTTCATCTGAGGCCAAGAACAAGGCCAGTTTAGCTATTTCTTGAGAGTCCGCATAGCGCTTTAACGGAATAGTACTCTCAAAGCCTTTGATCACTTCCTCAGGATTGTCTGGAGAGATTTCCTTTTCAATCCGTCGCATCATATTATTGTCCACTGGTCCCGGGTGAATGGAATTTACCCGAATCTTTCTGTCGGCACTTTCCAAGGCAGCTACACGCATAATCCCATTGACCCCATGTTTACTGGCTACATAGGCGCCCAATCCGGCAAAGCCCTTTAATCCGGCTACCGATGAAGTGATCATTACACTCCCCCCATCTTCCATTTTGGGCAATACATGTTGGCAACCCAACCATACCCCCTTGAGGTTGACGGCTATCACTTTATCGAACATATCTTCAGGGTAATCTATCAAAGGTTTTGAACAGCCCTCGATTCCTGCATTGTTAAAGAAAATATCAATTCTACCGAATTCCTTCAAAGTTTGTTGTACATAGTATTGGGTATCCTTGGCCTTGGAAACATCAGCGATACAATGGGAGAGATTTGGATTCTTTAAAGATGATAGTGCTTTGTCCATGCTGTTTTGGTCCACATCAACCAACATGACCTTGGCCCCTTCATCCAAGAATAATTTTGCTGTGGCCAATCCTATGCCGGCAGCTCCACCTGTAATGATGGCCACTTTGTTCTTTAATCTATTCATGATAGGATTTTTAGTTGGAACAAGGTATCCATCCCTAGGCAAATTAGGAATGACTAATGTCAGGGGACCATAAAATAAAAGAGGGAACTAGGAATGTTTTTTAAGAAACAAGGCAAGGCATAACAGGAAGGCGTAAAATAAAATGGCTATAAAAGTGGTCATAATACAAGTTTTAAAAAATAATATGTGAACAAATCATCATTTTCAGATCTTTGGGAAGTCCATCCCGAATATCTTCCATCTCACCCATAGAAACATATTTTCTCAGGTAAGTAAAAGTGGTATCCACATATTGTTGGGCCACTTCGTCACTGTATTCAAAATCATTTACGGCAGAAGGTCCGTCATGGGTCCTCACTAGATCCAAAAATTCGGCCATCTTCTTAACCCTTGGTTTTTTCTGCTTTATATTCCAACCGTTAACATACACTGCCTTTAAAAACATGGGCAATTGCGCTATAAACTGTAACGACTCCTCCACGGGTATCATATCCCGAAGGGCATGCAAGGTTGATGTCAATATTCTCCCTGCTTTGTCCCGATCTTCTCCCAACCCCATTTGCGCAGTATAATCTTTTAAGAAGGTATTTCCCTCCGTTGCATATTGATTGAAATTAAGTGCCATGACCGTTATATTAAAGGTGGACAATAAAGTTGGCAAATAGTTCCCAATTACAAAATGACCTCGATCATGTTGCGTGATTACCTATTTTTTTTGAATGATGGGCAATTCAATCGCAACAGTCTCCAGGGCGACTTAGAGGCTGTAAGGTATGATTAAAAATACATGGCCTTACATTTCCTCCATGAACCATACCATAAAAACGGTATAACGAAAATATTGGAAAAAATATAGAAACTATTCCTTGGGAAGATTCTTATACATGTCGGTGGCCTCAATGTAATTCTCTATGAGCTGTGGATTCATGGAGGGCTCATATGCTGTGGGTTCAATTTGGGTAAAGAACATATCTGTGGAACCCCTTCTTTCAGGCAGGTCCAAAGCTCCCTGAACATACGAACTCCAATCGAAAAGTTGGTATCCCAGACCATGGTCTATGCATATAAGATCATTGTTGAAATTTACCTCATCGGCATAGTCATCATTGAGCATTTTAAAAATATTGCCCAACAACTGTGAGGTGTTTTTTGTGGTGTAGGTTGTAATTTGTCCCAATTCACGGCCCATTACCCCTATTTGCGCATTGTAAGGCAAATTCAAGAACAATATGGGTTTGTTTTTTTCTTCTGCTTCCGTGCTAATGGTAACCACATAGGTTCTATTTTCCTTCTTCTTGAACATACTGAAAAATGTGGGCTTTGAAGAAAAAGGAGTCTTGCTTTTACGAAAGCGGAACTCCACTTTCACATCCATTAATTCCGGATAATAGGACAAGGCAGTGGCTACCTGTTCGGTAATTTCGGTTGGTATGTCTTTATTGGTCAGGTATTGGGCGTACATGGTAGCATCCAAGGTGTGCTCTTTGAATTCCTTTGTGGGCACCTGTGCCTGTAAAAAGACGGTACATGACAAGGTTACAAGGCTCAAGGCCCAAAATTTCCTTGATATATTCATTTTTAGTTTCATGTTATGCTGTTTTAAAGGCATCCATGTCAAAAGGGTGTTGAAGCGGATGACCATTTTCATCCATACCCTATTTCACATTGAAGACACCTTCCCGCACACTTCCTCATGGTATCTCAGCTATTACAATAAAGTCTGTTCACTGGTATCACGAGAATGTTGCTTTTAAAACATAACGCTTCAAAGTAATGATTGGTATAAATTACAGGCCCAAATTTCTTCTAGGAGCCAATTAAGGCTGTCATCCAATAGGCTATTCCTGTGATGTTTAGATGCTCCTATAAGAAAATCCGAGGAACATTTTGGCTGTATTCCCAATAGTATATTCCTCAAAATATATGGGGTGTTGAAGGATGCAAAAAACGCTATATTCCTCGATCAGTAGGTTCCAAAAATCAATTCCCGTCAACTTTGGACTTAGGAAATTAACGTTTCGTAACCAAGTTCGTTTTTGGATTCCATCCCTTTTGCCCAACAATCTATATTGTAAAACGTGATATCCGCAATATTGGCCAAGGCCTCTTTGGTGACAAAAGCCTGATGCGGGGTAAGCAATACATTGTCCAACGCAAGAAGCTGTTTCAAGAGTTCATCCTTTATATCTCCAGTTCTGGAATGATCCTTAAAGAACACTCCTTTTTCTTTTTCATAAACATCGGTGGCATACCCCGCAATTTCCTTTTTCTTCAGGGCATTGACCAATGCCTTTGTATTGACCACGGCACCACGGGCGGTATTGATCAAAAGGGCACTTTTTTTCATGACCTTTAACTGCATGGCATCAATCAAATAGTGGGTTTCGTGTGTTAAGGGCACATGCAGACTAACCACGTCCGATTTTTTTAGTAATTCTTCCAAAGCCACATATTTAACCCCATAATCCTTGATCAAAGCGGTATCGTGAACAAGGTCATTGGCCAAAATGGTGCATCCGAAACCATGCATTATTTTTACCATGATTGCACCTATACCCCCCACACCGATAACCCCTACCGTTTTTTTGTTCAGGTCAAAACCCAAAAGGTCATCTTGTAAAAAGTTATATTGGTGCACCTGTGTATTGGCCAAAACAATCTTTCTGTTTATGGCCAACAAAAGGGCCACGGCATGCTCTGCAATCGCATAGGGCGAATAGTCAGGGGCATTGGCCACTTTAAACCCAAACCGTTTGGCGCATTTGATATGGATATTGTTGTAACCTGCAGATCGCAAACTGATGAACTTGACCCCAAAATCCCTTAACTTCTCCAGAACTGTGAGGGAAGCATCGTCCCCGGAAAATATGGAAATTGCCTCAAATCCGACTGCCTGGTGGGCAGTTTCTGAATCCAGGGCATTGTGGGTGAAGACCACATGATGGCTATTTTTGTTTGCCTTTTCCAAAAAAGGAACTTCAAATTCCTTTGCACTATAAACCAGTAATTTCATTTTTTCCTTCCTTTCTAAATATGATATCTTGTTCTTCCAAAGCCAATACGATCAATTTTATATAATCATCAATGGTTTTATTGATGTCCTGAGGATCTGTAATGTCTATAGTGCCCCGCCAGATCAGCTGGCGTTCCTTGCCCACGCAAATACAGTACAGGGAAGTCTCTGCATGGTAAACCATAAAATCATCATAGTAATCGTCCCTGTAATAAATATCCTGATGCTGCAGGTAGTCGTCCCGAAACCTGCCGTAAATTCCATCTACCTCGGACATTCTCTTGCGAAATGTCTTTTTGTTTTCATAGCCGGTTACTTTGGTAAACAGGATAGCGTCGAAATCGCGCTCTATCAGCAGGTCCTCCACAGCATCTATCTCTTCTTCCGATTTTTCGGAGGAGGTGAATTCCACATCAAAAAGGTCCAGACTTCGCATGGCCTCAATATCCCTTTTGGTAAATTCCTTGGTCAATTTGGTCTCAAAATCCACTCTTGCCTTTTCATTCTGTGTCATTCCCACCACCAGTACCTTGTTGGCATCGAAGATGACTATATCCGGACTTTTCCAATTTTCCACCAATTGAATGGAGGAACAACTGGTCAGCACCAATCCTAAAACTATGATTAACTTTTTCATCTGTATTTTTTTATTGGAAACAAAAGCGGCGGAAGCGGGCAGTTCCCTTTCCTAAGGTTTTCTCTTTTTCATAATTCCTCCGGCATAATTGAATATCTCCGATTTAAGCAACTGGAACTTCTCCAAAAAATCCACTACCTCTGCCTTGATGGCCTCGTGTTTTTGAAAATAGCCCAAATCACAGGCGTAATCTGTACACTCCAACATACCGCCCAAATCTTTCTGGTGCCTATCAATGGAATCCATGACCATGATCTTGCGCTCCTTGTTCTTTTCTATCCGGGTCTCATAGTTTTGTAAACGCTCAAATAGATTGGGGGTATTGGGTTCAAAAAGATAGGAATTCAATAGGTTTTCTATAAATGACACCTCGTCACTGACTAGATACAGGGACGATTTCCAATTCAGGGATTCCGTATGCAGTTGCTCTACCTTCTTTTCTTGTTCTGGTCTAATTTTGCTCTTTTCCATGGTTAACATCTAATCTAGAGCCAAGATATTACCCAAGTGTCGTTATAAAAATGACAAAGGTCATGCCCCAAAACTTAGATCACAATTTCCATGACCTCGTTTAATTTGGGGATATGCACATTCCATCCATAGGTGTCCCGTACTTTATTTCTAAAGACATCCAGAGCGGTAGGTTCCCCGTGTACCAAGAAGACTTTTTCTGGAATATTTTTGATATCCTTAAGCCAATCCATCAGTTCCTGCTGATCAGCATGGGCAGAAAGACTTTCCAAATGGGCCACTGTTGCCTTAACGGGATGGTATTTGCCAAAAAACTTAAGTTCATGGGCCCCTTCCAACAACTGTCTTCCCCGGGTTCCCTCTGCCATATAACCTACCAAAAGGACCGTGGTGGAGGGCTCATCTATCAATTGTTTCAAATAGGTCAGAACACGACCTCCCGTGACCATGCCGCTACCGGCGATAACAATCTTAGGCCTGGGGTCATCTATGGTTTTCCAGGTATCCTTATAAGAGGCTATAATGTTCACATGATTGCACATGGCCTTATATTCATTCATGGGCAGTTTATGCCAATGCGGATAACTTTCAAAGACCGAAAGCACGTTGTTACCCATTGGGCTATCCACAAAAATGGGAATATTGGGAATGCGGTTTTTCTTGTACAATGTCCAGAGCAGATGCATCAAGGACTGCAACCTTTCCACGGCAAATGATGGAATAATGAGGGTCCCCTGTTGCTGTATGGTCCTTTCTATGAGTCCCACGATCATATCATCCACATACTCCTGGGGATGCAATCTATTGCCATAGGTACTTTCCATAAAAAGGTAGTCGGCCCAATCCGGTCTTTCAGGGTCTTCCATAATGCTATCCCCTTTTCTTCCGATATCTCCGGAGAAGACAAACATTTTGCCAAAAATTTCCAATTCAATAAAGGTGGCCCCAATGATATGCCCATTGTACCGGAACCTACATCTTATATTTTCGGATAGGGATATCCATTGGTCCCGTTCTTCGGCCTTAAAGAGTTCTATGGCCTTTTCAGCTTCCTCCACGGTATAAAATGGCAATGCCGGATCATGGGTGCTATACCCCAATTTATTGGCCTGTTCGGCCTCTTCCTCATGTATTTTGGCACTGTCCCTCAAGATGATTGCCGTAATGGAAAGTGTCGGTGCAGTTCCTATGATGTTGCCTTTGAACCCTTCTTTGACCAATCTCGGTAGATATCCCGTATGGTCCAGATGTCCGTGTGTAAGCAAAACAGCATTCAATTGATCTGCCCTGATGGGCAAGCGTTCCCAATTGCGCAATCGCAGTTCCTTGATCCCTTGGAACACTCCACAGTCGATCATCAAATTCAACTCTGGGGTTTCCAGATAGTATTTGGAACCGGTCACAGTGCCCGAGGCCCCCAAAAAATGTAGTTTTACAATGGCCATTTTTCCTGATTACGGATTGCACAATAGTTTGATCTCCTTCATGATTCTAACCTTTCGCGACTCGGAAACCCCCAAGTGGTCCAGGAAAAATTTATCGTGTAGTAACTGCTGACAAAGTACCACCTCCCTACTGAGGAGAAACTGCTTTTCGCGTGAACTGAGCAGGGTGGATACGGTAATGGGATAGAGGCCCAATCTGTCTATGCGGTCTTTGAGTCCGTTGTCCTTGGGATAGTCCCAGCTCAACAGATAGAGTCCGGCACATTTACCGTACAGGATGGCATCTTCCGTAAAACGCGTATTGGTGGCCACCCAACCAACATCAAAATCCAATACGTTATCTGCCTTGGTGTCCCAATGTTTTTTTACGTCCACATATCTGGAATGAATGTACAGGGGCACTTTCACGTTACAGTTCCTCCCTTCCTGACTGTGGAACTTGCACTCTATAATGGTAACCTTACCATTTTTTTTGGCAAAGACATCTATTTCATGGTCTACACATATACCGGTCATCACCTTTCCTACCTCGGTATCATATCCCGAGTACCTTAAAATGGCGCTCACGAATTTTTCAAACGGATAGCCCGTTGGACCAAGTTCATAAATGGCCTTCTTCAGTTTGTATTTGGAGGCATAAATAGCTTGTTTCTTTTTTAGGATAGCGAACGCCCTATTGTAAATTTCCTTGGTACTGATGCCCTGGTAGAGCTCATCCCGCACCCTATCTACAATAAGATTGACCAGTTCATCGTCTGCCCCACTGTGTTTCAAGGATTTTCGCAATTTGGACATTGAAAACTTGACCCTTTCCCCAGAAGATTTAACTATTTCCATACCGCCTTGCTTTTATAGGTTATCATGAATCCGAACATCCACCTCAGGTATTTTCAATAACTGTAAGGTGGCCGATGCCAATGTCACTTTTCCATCGGTTTGCAGGATATGCTTTTGGATACTGTCGAATAATTTGTGTTTTGTGCCCCTTCTCAACTTAAAATCTGTGATATATCTCACGTTCAGCACTATCCAGTTATCGGTCAGTTTGATGGCAATGGTAGGTTCCAGAAGGGCATTTTCAATGTAGTAGCGCTCCACCAACTCCGCCCATTTGGACTTGCTGCCCTCCGCATAAGCCGAGAGAAGTTCATTGGAGGTATCCAGGACAATTTTTTTTGCCAGTTCCACATCAGAACTATAGGTGACCAAAATATCCAGCTCGTCCCACACAAAAGGGAAATCCATGGAATAATTTTTTATGGGTCCCTTAAAAACAAAGGCATTGCTGATCTTGACGATCCTACCCGAATAGTTATCGCTACTGACCCATTCCCCCATTTCCATAATGGTGGTATAAATACTGTCAATATCGATGACATCGCCCTTGATCCCGTTAATTTCTATACGGTCACCGGGAGTGTAGACCCTTACCGCAAAGATGTAAAAGGAACCTGCAATGCTCAATATCAGTTCTTGTAAGGTAAAGGTGATGCCCGCGGTGAAGAGCCCAATGATGAGGGAGTAATCTTTAATGTTGCCCGCCGTAAAAAATACCAGGAACAGGATCACGATCATGACATATCCTACTACCTCTATCCCTTTTTGGGTCTTATACCTAAAACCCACATTGTCTATCCTATTTCGGGCAATCTTTCGTAAAAAGCCTATCCCAACAATAATGATCAAAATCCAAAACAACAATCGCAATATGCTCACCAAAAAAGGTTGTTGTTCCAAGAAGTCGTATAGCTGTTGCATCGTTATAATTTGAATGAATGTTGGGCACAGCCTGTTTTAGTTCTTATAAAAGTCCCGAATCAAAGCTTTGATCTGATTGTCGGTCATACTATCTTGTTTGGATACTACTTTTATTTTGGAGGCGAGGGCAGGATACCTGTCGATCAGTTCTTTACCAAATTTCTCTCTGGTGATCGCCGGACCAAAAATGGCTATGGCATCTACCTCCCCAACGATATCCACTAAATTTTTAAAATAATTTCTCAGCTGTTGTTTCTCCCGTTCCATATAGCCACTTTCCCGAACCACGTCCTGTGTACCGCCCCATTTGAAGGGAGCTCTCCCACCCCCTGAAGGATGGAAAAATTCTACCTCTGATTTCAATGTCAGAAATTCTTCCTTTCCATTGGACAGCTTTAATATTTTTGCTTGTTTCTTATCTAACCAAATGCCTACCCTTTCCATATTTTCCTATTTTGAATAATCGTTTAATACCAAAACTGGGATTCTCGCATGATACCCAATTTCCTTTACCAGAGGTTTGGTGAACATGATGCCTAAAAAACTGTGCTTTTTATTCAGAAATGCTATCATATCACTACCTCTACTTTCTATAAATATGCCAATCCCTTTATGGACCTTGGTATCCTCCAGGGTATGGAAACTACATTCGACATTCTCAAAAATAGTTTCCAATAGTTCTTTGTTTGCTTCTTGTGTTTTGGACAATTTGGATTCCTCCATAATATGTAGAACACGAATGGGGGTTCCGTGCATCTTTGAAATATCCAACAAATGGTTTAGCTCCCTTCTCTTGAAGTTGGTCTTATAATCTGTTGGAAATACAATTTCCACAGGGGGGGAGAACCTAAAATCCTGGGGCACGGAAAGCACGGGACAACCGGTCACGGCTTCCATGGCCGCCACGGTATTGGTGCCAAAGATTACACCTTTGGAGCCTGTGGCACCTTTGGTACCCATGACTACGATATCTATATCCTTTTTTGCAACGGTGTCATTGATCGCATCAATAAGCAGGTTATAGGTTGATATGGTGTGGTAGGTATGTTTGGGATTGCCAATGTGGAGTTCCAAAATATCCAACAGTTTCTGAAAACCTTCCTCAGAATGTTTCCTGGCCGCATCATAGGCCTTGTTACCGGGTTCCGGCACCATCATATTATCCAGAGAATACCCATCTACCTGAAACACATTCAACAGGTAAAAATCGCACTGCTGATTCTTGTACATATCCAGCGCATACCGAATGGCATTGAGGGCATTTTTAGAAAAATCTGTGGGCAATAATACTCTTTGATTCATAATGTTGGCTGCTGATTTATTTCATACTAAAAATAGAATCAATGCAAAAAATAATCTATGATATATATCAGTCTTAAAAAAGTGTAAAAAATAAGGGGCAGATGAAAGTCGGTTTTCATTTTTTTGTATTTTACTGACTCCATGGGCAAAAACACAACAGATGAAGCGTAGTTTCAACGACATTATTACCTCGGAGACACCTGTATTGGTCGATTTTTATGCAGACTGGTGCGGCCCTTGCAAAATGTTGGCCCCTATCCTAAAAGAGGTCAAAGATGAATTGGGGGATGCCATCAAGGTGATCAAGATCGATGTGGATAAAAACCAGGCACTAGCGGGCAGATATCAGGTACGTGGCGTACCCACTATGATGTTGTTCAAAAATGGAAAGCAGCTTTGGAGGCAATCCGGGGTACTGCAGAAAAATGAATTGGTAGCAACCATTAAATCGTACGAAAATTAGACGTTAAACCAGCCTAGTGTTCCCTATAGATCAGACGGCATTTTTATTTTGGCCATGGCCTCAATTATTCGTGGATCACCAAAAAAGGAACCTTGGTGTGAAAGCTTATTTTTTCCACTTTGGAGTTGAACAAAATCTGTTGTAGAAAATTTAAGTTTTTGGCCACCATGACCAGTAGGTCTATATTTCTACTTTCCACAAAACACTGAACGGCGGAGGTTACATTTTTATTGGTAATACAGTGGAAACTATTCTTGTCCTCAAAGGTTTCGTTTAAATAATCTTCCAAATATTCCTTGTTCTGCAATTGGGATTCCGTTAGGATCTGCCCTGTTTTTGATGCGTGCATCACCCGCATATAGGATTGGTTATGCTCCAAAAGCTCGGAAATGGCAGAAAGTATGCGGGCCGAATAAAAAATATTGTAATCTGTTGGAAATGCAATTTCTTCCAGCTTTCCGAAAATAGCTTTTGCGGGAACGGCCAAGGTATTGCATTTGACCTTGGTGATCACATCCCCGGTATTGCTACCAATAACATGGCCTAAGGCCCCTGAGGCCCCTTTGGTGCCCATAACTATAAGGTCAATCTTACGTTCTTCCACATGGCGTCTGATACAGTCGATAAAAAATCCTTGATCGTAAATGGGATAAAAATGATGCCCATGGTCAATGCCTATTTTTTCTACTTTTTTAAGAAAAACATGAAGTTTCTTTTTGGCAGAGACGATCACATCCTTTACGATCACTTCGGGCGCCGAGGCATAGCTCAAACCTTGAAAAGCATAACCGCTCATATCATTCACATGGAGCAAATAAAAGTTACAGGGGCTGTTTTTCAACAATTCCAAGGCGTAGGTCACGGCATTCAGAGCATCTTTCGAAAAGTCTGTGGGAACTAATATATTCTTCATTGTGCGCAATTCTTACAACAAAAGTATTGGTACAATGCCTGCCATAAAATGACAATAATCAGTTTTGAAAAACAAGGATCACTATTTTGGGACGAACCTTTTTCAAAGCAATCAGTTCATGCGTTGCAACATATTGATATCCAGTATTTTGATATTTCTACCATCAATATCTATGATCCCTTCTTTTTTAAAACTGGAGAGGGTCCTTATAAGGCTTTCAGTAGCAATGCCGGCCACACTGGCAAGATCACTCCTAGATACCTTGATGGGCTTATCCCCAGATTTGTTCAAGAGATCTGCAAACTGCATCAATGTTTGGGCCGTTTTTTTACGAACGGAACTATAGGCCATCTGCAGTAACTGCTGTTTGATCTCCGAAAGGTTTTTGGAGAGTAGCCCCATCAGCTCCAAGGAAACCTGGTTGTTCTTTTGGAGGATGGATTTCAAAAGATCCTTGGACACCCCTACCAATTCCACATCCTCAACGGCCACGGCCGATTCTTCATAGGGAATGTTGTCCATAAAGGAGGTAAAACCAAGAAAATCGTCGGCTGGGTGCAGGGAGGTGACCAGCTCTTTGCCATCGCTATCCATTTTATAGCACTTGACGGCTCCTTTTAAACTTAGGTATATTTTGTTGGAATGGTCCCCTTCCTTATAAATGGTCTCCCCATTTTTGAAGGTAAATACTTCCCCATGGTCATCAAAAAAATTTTTCAGTTCATTTAGGTTGCGCAGTACCTCATGATCTTCGGCAGTATCCTCGTGCCCGTTGTTTTTAATCTGTGCCAGGATCTGTGCCTTTGCCAATCTACTTTCTATGGCACTGTACAGGTCATCCTCCTCAAAAGGTTTGGTCAGATAATCATCGGCACCCAAATCCATCCCCTTGCGTATTTCCTTGTGTTCGGTCTTGGCAGAAAGAAAAATAAAGGGAATATGGTTGGTCTTTTCATTGGTGGTCAAAGCTTCCAGCACGCCATAGCCATCTATTTCGGGCATCATAATATCACACACCACAATATCCGGTATGTTTTTCAAAGCATATTCTATTCCCAATTTTCCATCTGGGGCAGTTATTACGTTGTAATTGGCAAGCTCCAATAGTTCTTGCGTATTTTCACGTAATGCGAGATCGTCTTCGATTAAAAGTACCGTTTTCATGTCAATTTCATATTTTGTAGTACGGGTAACTGTATGTTAAAGGTGGAGCCCCTATTTTCTTCACTAGTAAAACTAATTGAGCCTCCTAGATTTTCCAAATGGCCTTTCACGATGTTCAGGCCAATTCCCGTTCCCTGGGTGAGCAAGGCATTTTCGGCCCTAAAATACCGATTGAATATATGTTTTTGTTCCGCCTTGGGGATTCCCATGCCCTGGTCTATTACCTTTAAGGTAATCATTTTTTTGTTATGCTCTACCTGAATATCGATAGGGGAATACTCAGGGGAATATTTTATGGCATTATGAATCAAGTTCGACAGAATCAACTCCAGGATCTTCTCATCGAAATCGATGATCACGTCGTCTATATTATCCGGATAATGTATATTCTGACCTGTTTTTAGGAGCATGTTGGCATCATAGATCACTTCGTTCACCAATCTGCTCAAGGGAAAGGTAGTAAACTTGTAATTCACCTTTCCAGATTCCAATCGCTCTACGGAAAGGAAATCGGTCAGGATGGTATCCAGGTATTTGACCTTGTTTTTTATGGTGTCCAAATGTTTGTCCCTTTTGGCCTGTTGTTCGGTTAGTTCGTATTTGGATATCAGGGTAGCGGAGGTAAGGATACTGCTCAAAGGGGTCTTGAATTCATGGGATACCAAAGAAAGGAATTTTGTTTTGAGCTCATTGAGTTCACGTTCTTTCTTCAAGGCCATCTTGGCCTTGCTTTCCGCTTCTTTCCTCAGGGTCACTTCTCCCCTGAGTTCCAGAACGATATCCTTCAATTCTTTGGTACGCTGTTCTATTTTTGCCTCCAATTGTGAATTGAGCTCACCGATCTGGCGCTCCTGTTGTTTTCTTTGGGTAATATCTATGACCAGGGCCATGACATAGATGGCTCCATCTACTTCAAATGGGTTCAACCCGGCCTCCACAGGGAATTCCTCCCCATTTTTCCGCATCCCGTAAAGATCACGGCCCTGCCCCATTTGGCGTTTGCCACTCTTCTCCATAAAGCCGGCAAAATGGTTACCGTGGTTATGGTGGAATTTTTGGGGAATCAAAGTATTCAAGGGCTTTCCAATCAGGGCCCCATTGCTGTACCCAAACATTTCATTGGCAGAATTATTGGTGGCAACAATCAATTGTTCCCTGTTCACCACAATAATCCCTTCGGAAATGGCACTGGAAAGCAGGTTAAAAATATTGCCCTTTTCCTTAAAAAACTTCATATTCCAAAGTTAACTCATTTACAAATTGCTCAACTGAACCTACAGCATATAAACCGCTATGGAAATATACTTCATTCTCCATGAATATCAAATTAATGCTCTGGGATTATTCTTTTCCGACCCAACAAAAGAATTACCCTTTCCGTTTGGCCGCCTTGCCCATTTTCAAGTAAATTTATAGGCTCAAAACTAGCGGGAGGAATTACAGGGCATGTTGTATACGGTAATTGATATAGAGACTACGGGGAATGGCGTAAAAGGGAACAGGATCACAGAAATCGCCATCTTTAAGTACGATGGGGATACCATTGTGGATGAATTCACTTCATTGGTGAACCCGGAGTGTGAGATACCCTTTTTTATCACCGGGTTAACGGGCATTGACAATAGCATGGTCCGCAATGCGCCAAAACTTAGGGAGATCACGGATCAAATATTGGAGATCACCAAGGACACCATTTTTGTGGCCCATAACGTCAATTTTGATTACAATATCATAAAAAACCAGTTCCAGGCCTTGGGAATTGCCTTTTCCAGAAAGAAACTCTGTACCATTCGTCTGTCCCGAAAATTAATTCCGGGGCTCCACTCCTATAGTTTGGGGAAACTCTGTACCGCTCTGGACATTCCCCTCACCGATAGACATAGGGCCAGGGGCGATGCCCATGCCACGGTACTGTTATTGGAACGACTCCTCCATACGGACGGTGCGCAACCCGTAGTGCAGGGTTTTTTAAATTCCCGATCCCAGGAGGCTACCCTGCCCCCCGCCCTGTCCAAGATCAATTTCGATTCATTGCCTACTTCCAGTGGGGTATATTACTTTAAAAACTCCAAAAAGAAGATCATCTATGTAGGCAAGGCCAACAACATCAAAAAAAGGGTATTGGGGCATTTCTACGACAAATCTTCCAAAGAAGTGGTCATGTGCCAGGAAACGGCCCATATAGACTTTGAACTTTCTGGAAGTGAACTGCTAGCCCTTTTAATGGAATCGGCAGCCATTAAACACCACTTTCCCGAATACAACCGTTCCCAGAAGAAAACCACCCAGCAATATGGGATCTTTATCTATGAGGACAGAAACGGTATCATGCATATGGCGTTCAATAAGCTAAAACTGGCCCCCAATGCCATTGTGACCTTCAACACCGTTACCGAATGTAGGGCCTATCTGGAACAGGTATGCATCGATTTTTCTTTATGTCCCAAATACTGCCATCTACAAGAAAACGTGGCCGCCTGCTCCCATTACAAGATCATCACTTGCGAAGGCATCTGTAGGGACAAGGAGCCTGTTGAAGCCTACAATAAGAAAGTACAGGCCGCTGTAACGCACATCATTGCCAAAAGTGATGACATCATCATCAAGGAAAAAGGACGACATACAGACGAAGATGCTATTGTGCTGATAAAAAACGGACAATACGCGGGATATGGGTTTATAGCAAAGGAGCGCAGTATTTCTTCCTTGGAAGATATAGACGCTTTTATCAATCCTCAGAACGATAATCTGGATACGCAGCGCATCCTTAAATCTTATCTAAGTAGAAACACCATGAACGTTATTCCCCTCATGGAGTTGTTTGATGCCAATTAAGGGTGAAATGGGTAGAAAAAAGTCTTGAAATGGACCTATTTGTTCATTTTGGAGTACATCCTCATCACAAAAAGAAGCCAGACAACAAATATGATGCCCACAACAATGGAGTATATATAGATAAAGTCCATTACTTTTTGTGCTTTAAGTAGTTCATAAAACCTAAAATGGTCGGTGCCCAGAAGGCGATAAAAATACCATCTAGTTTGTCCCCGTTAAGGAAATGGTATTCTGAAACAATTATGATGGATAAAACCACTAGGAGCATAATACAATTCATGACCCCTATTCTTTCAATAAAATTTTTTATCATTTTAACAAAAATACTTCAGTTCAATATAAGAAAATACAACAAGCCCCAGACAACGAGCTTAAGATTTTATTAACATTTACAAACCACTCCATGATTGTTACAAATATAACTCAAACAAAGGGTCTCCACTTTACCTGGACCTATTGTTATTTATTATGCTACAATTGTCTATGCTTATGGCAGGTCTCCATTGATTTTCTATGCGAAAAGCGTCACATTAGGGCATAAAAAAATCCAACCATTTCGGCTGGATATCCAAGAGCAATTCTCCTCTAATTCCACTTATCTTTTCTGACTAAAGGTATTCCACCCCAATACGGCGTAAAAGGGACAAAAGCCCACCAGACTGGTAAGGGCAAAAATACCGATGATTGCCAACAAAATATAGGATATGACACCACCAACAACGTCATAATAGATCAGAAGACCCATGACCAAGGCCAACAAAAAGCGTATCATCCTATCCAGATTGCCCATATTTGTTTTCATACCTAACTTTTTATCCGTTCAAATATTGAACGAGATATATGATGAAGTTGATAAGCCCTGCTATGGCCATCAAAAGTAAAAATCCTATCACGAATTTTCCGAGATAAATCGTTTTCATAATATCCTCTTATAATGTTCTCGTGATAAATATACCAAGGCTATTGGGCAAATACCATGATCTAGATCAGGGGAGCTCCATTTTGTGGAAGGTCGGCTATTGAAACACTCTAAAAAAATAAAAAAAACCCCACCGATATGGTGAGGTCTTAAAACTGAATACAATCCTATTATAGGGTTGTCGGACAGACATAATCCGTCACCGGAACTCCCGATTCCTTTAGGGCAGCAAAACCACCTGCAATATCTATCAGGTTGTGAATACCCCTGCTTTTTAATATAGATGCTGCTATCACAGACCTATACCCTCCGGCACAGTGAACGTAAAACGTTTCTTCTTTGGGGAACTCGGCCATATGGTCGTTCAGAAAATCCAGTGGTGTGTTTTCCGCATCCAAGACGTGCTCCGATAGGTATTCACTCTCTTTCCTCACATCATATACCGGTGCTTTTGTAGGAGCTTCCATCCTTTTGAATTCTTCTGCTGGGATAGAGGTAATGGTATCATAGTCCTTTCCTGCTTTTTTCCAAGTTTCAAAGCCGCCTTCCAAATACCCCATGGTACCGTCAAATCCTACTCGCGACAGGCGTGTTACCGTCTCTTCTTCCCTACCCTTGGGGGCAATCAATAATATAGGCTGTTTTACATCGGCAATCAGGGCTCCTACCCAAGGGGCAAAACCACCATCCAGACCAATAAAGATCGATTGTGGGATATGGCCCTTAACAAATTCGTTCTGATGCCTTACATCCAAGACCACTGCCCCTGTCTCATTGGCAGCTTCCTCAAAATCATCGGGGGCAAGGGCAATGGTTCCCCTCTCGATGACCTCTGAAATATCATCGTATCCCTCCTTGTTCATCTTCACGTTCAATGGGAAATATTTCGGCGGTGGCAAGAGTCCGTCCGTAACTTCTTTTATAAACTCTTCCTTGGTCATATCGGCCCTAAGGGCGTAGTTCATACTCTTTTGGTTGCCCAGGGTATCCACGGTCTCCTTCATCATATTCTTGCCACAGGCAGAACCTGCTCCGTGGGCAGGATAAACGATCACATCATCGGCCAAGGGCATAATCTTGTTTCGCAGACTATCGAACAATAGACCGGCAAGATCCTCCTGAGTCATACTAGCTGCCTTCTGAGCCAGATCGGGCCGTCCTACATCCCCTAAAAATAGGGTGTCCCCAGAAAATATGGCATGGTCCTTTCCATTTTCATCCCGCAACAAATAGGTGGTGCTTTCCATGGTGTGCCCTGGCGTATGCAATACCTTAATGGTAATATCCCCCAATTTAAATTCCTGTCCGTCTTTGGCGATAATGGCCTCGAAAGACGGATTCGCATGGGGGCCATAAATAATAGGTGCCCCCGTTTCTTTGGAAAGGGTAACATGGCCACTCACAAAATCGGCATGGAAATGGGTTTCCAGAATATATTTTATTTCGGCCTTATCGGCTTTGGCCCTTTTTAGGTATGGCTCTACCTCCCGTAAGGGATCAATAATGGCTACCTCTCCCTTACTTTCAATATAGTAGGCCCCTTGTGCCAAACATCCTGTATAAATCTGCTCTATGTTCATCTTCAATTATCTTTGGTTATACGTTCTCCCACAACTAAATAGGAGGTTATTTATATTTTAATTCTTTTACAAATTTAGCGCTTAACTTACACATTCACAGTAACATTAGTTACCGATTACCCTATTCTGATAGGCCACATTCTTACCTAAAAGCGATATGTTAGCCGGATCATCAAAATACTTTACAGCTTCCGTGATCCTAACAAAAAGGCATTCCTTGTGCAGCACATCTATAATGCCCGAGGTAAAAATAATATCCCTGGTCGGACCTATGGCGCCCGCGATATAAAATTCTATTTCCCGCTTGTGGATCTCATCTATTACCTGGACCAACATTTTGGCGGCGGTAGAATCTATATAATTGATGGCCTCTGCATTCAAAATGATCAATTTCAGACCTGGACCTTTTGCTTCTATCTGCTTAAAGAGCTGGGTCTTGAAAAAATTGGTGTTCCCAAAATACAATTGGGCATCGAAGCGCACAATCAGGATATCGTCCCTTACGATCACCTCTTTCTCAAAACGGTATATATTCCTATAATAATCGGTACCCCTAATATTTCCCAAAACTGCAAAATGGGGCTTGGAAGTCCTATAGACCATCACTAATAAAGATACCAAAACTCCCACTAATATCCCCTCTTTGATCCCTATGAACAAAGTCACCAAAAAAGTAATGACCAACACCCAAAATTCATCTTTTCTATGTTTCCAAAGATTTTGTGGATAGGGGATATCGATAAGCCCAAAGACCGATACCATGATAATGGAGGCCAGGGCCGCATTGGGCAAAAAGTAGAACAAGGGGGTCAGGAACAACAAGGTGATCACCACCAACAGCACACTGAATACTTGTGCCACTGTAGATTTTGCCCCCGATTCCGCATTGATGGCCGATCTTGAAAAACTTGAGGTTACGGGATAGGATTGAAAAAAGGAGCCCACCATATTGGAGGTTCCCAAGGCCACCAGTTCCTGATTGGCGTCTATGGTTTCCTTATCGCTCTTTTCTTCCAAGGCCTTGCCTATGGAAATGGTCTCCAAATAGCCCACCAAGGCCAAGGCCAGTGCGATGGAAAAAATTTCGGATGCCCTACCCATCCCGAATGCAGGCATGGTAAACGACGGAAGACCCTCCGGTACAACCCCTACCACATTGACTCCATAGCCTTCCAGACCTAAAAAATATACGGCGAAGCCTCCCAAGAGCACTACCAAAAGCACGGACGGGAACTTCTTGTTCCATCGCTTTAAAAGCACAATGATCAGGATCCCCATAATACCAATGGCCAGATCGTACAGGTTGGTTGTTGAAATATTTTGAAAAGCGTTCACGATCATCTGGTGAAACTGGTTGCTATTGGGAATATTGGCCCCCAACAGATGTTTCAGCTGACTGAAGATAATGGTGAGTGCCGCTGCCGAGGTAAACCCGCTGATGACAGGTTTGGACATAAAATTTACGAGAAAGCCCATCCTCAAAAGGCCCAGGGTCAGCTGAATGGCCCCTACCATAAAGGCCAGGAATACGGCCATAATGATGTATTCTTCCATGCTAGTAATGGCCAAAGCCCCCAGTCCGGCCGCTACCAAAAGGGAATCCATGGCCACGGGCCCAATGGCCACCTGCCGGGATGTTCCCATTAGGGCATAGATCAAAATAGGGAAGAGGGAAGCATACAGCCCATAAACGGGTGGCAATCCCGCAATCATGGCATAGGCCATCCCTTGTGGAATCAGGATCACACCCACGGTGAATCCGGCAACGAGGTCACTGCCCAAAAATTTCTTTTGGTATTTTGGCAACCAATCCAGAAAAGGGAAAAATTTACGCATGGGTCAAATTTAACATTTTTAGGATAGGCTTAAAGTAACATTTGCTACAATAGGGTATATTAATGATCAATCCGTGGCAATCCCAAAATATACCCATTCCACATGCTCCCCATAGGGGTTGCTTTGGGAGTGCCATTCTCCTGGTTCAATGGTGATACAGTCCCCAACGCCCAAAACCACCTTTTCCTGGTTCACAACAAATTCTGCCCTTCCCTTCAGGATATAGAAAACCTCGTACATGGTGGGGTGATTATGGGTTTCTACAGCCTGCCCCGGTGCAAAAACCGCCGAACTGAAATTCATCAGTTGCGGGACGGTTCCTTTTTCCAAAAGCACCTTCTTTTTAACGGATGCGTCATGGCTTACCCCTACCTCAGCTACCTCTTGGGAACGGACTAATTTCATACGGCTTATGACGCTGGGATTAGGGTCACGGAACACACTTTGGGGTCCTTGCCCAACAATTGGAATCCGGTTGACAATCGTTGCTGTGTCACTTCGTAGGGATAGAAGGTAATGGGTTCTATACAGACCATATTGGGTACCTCAGTCCATAACATAAAGTTGCCAAAGCCCTCGCTCTTGATGGTAAGTTCTTTTTTATCCTTTAAAGTAATGGAATCGCTGTCCTTCACTTCCAAGGCCCTACTGCCCACGGCCAGTACTTCCTCCAGGGTTATCTTTTTTGTTCCGGTATCAATGATGGGCCCATTGGTATGGAGATAAAAAGCGGGATGGTAGCCCAACATATAGGGCATCCCTTCTTCCCCAACAATGGTAAAAGTAATTTCCAGGGTATCATTAAGCAGTTCGTACTTCTTTTCAAAACCAAAATCATAGGGCCAGGTCAAAAAAGCGGCACTCGATTTTTCAGGGAATTTTGAATTTTTGATCTCCGTACCCGCATTGTATTTTTTTTGATAAACCACTTGGGTATCGGATTGGGATACCAGCTCATAGGCCAGTTCCCGCAATAGCCCATGCTGGTCCTGCACCGCCATCCCCTTAGGGGTTTCTACCATAAAATCGGCCTCATTGGTGGGTCCGATTATGGGAAACATTTCCGTATCCGCATTGCGCCAACCGGGATTGCCCTTTTGGTGGATATACTCATGGCGTCCTACCTTGAAACTTACCAGTTCCCCAGCATCTACCTGCACCTTGGAACGGTCAGAAGTTAATTTTTCCATCGTTTATTGATTGATAAGTCTATATATAAAAATGGCGGTACGTTTGGTAAGGTCCTCAAAGGTATTGAGGTTTACGGTCTCCTGTGGGGTATGTGCCCCACTGCCCATGGTTCCCAGTCCGTCCAAACAATCCACATATTCCGCCACAAAGGAGATATCGGCAGCCCCTCTTTTTCCGGGGTCGTAGCCCAAAACCTCCCCATAGCCCAGATCTTGACTCACTTGGCTCAGTTCTTTCAACAACCTTTCGTTGCCGGGAGTTGGGCCCATGGCCGGATAGCTGTCCGTAAAACTGATGGTTGCCGAGGTCTGTGGCAAATTGTTCGCGACAATGGCCCTCATTTTCTCCCGGGCGCTCTCCTTTTGCTCCTCGGAGATAAAACGCAATCCCCCATGCACCACGGCCGTTTGTGCCACCACATTTGTCTTGCCAAAGGCGGTGCCCTTACTGGTCATATCATCATAGGTCACAAAGGTACCTCCCAACAGGTTACCGGGGTTGAAGGTCAGGAACTCCTCTCCCTTTACCTCGTTATAAAATTCATTAAGGATGCGCGACATTTCAAAAATGGCTCCCGCCCCTGTATTCTCGTTGAAGATCCCTGAAGAATGAGCCCTCTTCCCTGTCGTTTCCACCTTCCATCCGGAAGATCCCCTTCTCGCCACCGTGGCATAGTTAAAACCTGTGGAGGTTTCAAAATTCAGGGCGATATCACTGCGCTTAGCTGCATCTATCAGATCTTTTCTACTGATTTCCAAAGGCTTTCCTGTACTCTCCTCATCCCCCGTAAAGGCCACGATGATCTGTGCATTTTTTAGTAGACCGTTATCATGAAGGGCCTTAAGGGCATACAATACGATAACATCCCCACCTTTCATATCGTTACCACCCGGGGCATGGGCCATACTGTCGTTGACCATTTCAAAGGTCTGGAACGGACTGTCCTCTTCAAAAACCGTATCCAAATGCCCGATAAGCAATAATTTTTTTCCCTTATTGCCAGATGTTTCGGCAAACAAGTGCCCACCCCTGTTCATCTCTTGGGGCATTTCTATCCAATTGGTCTTAAAATTGATCTGATCAAAGGCGTCCTTAAAGACCATGCCTACTTCCTTTACCCCTTTGGCATTGAGGGTACCGCTATTGATATTCACTACCTTTTCCAAAAAGCCTAGGGCATCGGCATTGTTGGCCTTGATGCTCTTGACAATTTTTTGCTCTGTTTTGGAAAGTTTTTGGGCAAGTACTGCCGTGCCGCTAAGGGTACATAGCAGAAAGCTTAAAACGTATTTTAATTTCATGGGAAAGGTTGTTAGGGTTAATACCCTACTAATCTATAAAACCTTTTTCTCGCATCCAATCCTCATTGAACATTTTACCCACATATCTACTACCGTGGTCGTGGAAGAGTACCACCACCACATCGTCCTTGGTGAAATGTTCTTTGAGTTGCAAGAGTCCTTTTACAGCAGCCCCGGCAGAATTCCCCAAGAACATGGCCTCTTCTTTGGCCAAGCGGGCAGTATAGATAGCGGCATCCTTATCGGTCACCTTGGTAAACCCGTCTATGACGCCAAAATTGACATTCTTGGGCAAGATGTCCTCCCCGATCCCTTCGGTGATATACGGGTATATTTCGTTCTTATCAAAGATTCCGGTCTCGTGGTATTTTTTAAATACGGAGCCATAGGTATCAATTCCCCAAACCTTAACGTTCGGGTTTTTCATTTTCAAATAGGATCCAACCCCGGAAATGGTTCCCCCGGTACCCACACCTACCACAAAATGAGTCACTTTCCCATCGGTCTGTTCCCAAATTTCAGGGCCGGTACTCAAAAAGTGCGCCTTGCAGTTGGAAGGATTGTCGTACTGGTTTACATACCAAGAATTGGGAATCTCGGTGGCCAATCTCTTGGCGGTGGAATAATAACTCCTTGGATCCTCGGGCTCAACATCCGTAGGACATACATGGACCTCACTGCCCATGGCCTTTAGGATATCTACCTTTTCCTTGGATTGTTTGTCACTGATCACGCAGATCATCTTATACCCTTTTACCACGGCAGCTAGGGCCAATCCCATTCCGGTATTTCCTGAGGTCCCTTCTATGATGGTGCCTCCCGGTTTTAGGATCCCCGCCTCCTCGGCATCGGTGATCATCTGTAGGGCCATACGGTCCTTGACAGAGTTACCGGGGTTAAAGGTTTCATATTTGGCCAGTACCAAACATGGTAATTCTGCCGTTAATCTGTTCAATTTTACCAATGGGGTGTTCCCAATGGTTCCCAAGATGTTTTCTGCGTATTCCATAGTTGCCGCAAAGATACAATTTTGCCCATGTTTGTGATAATTTTTCCCTACTTCTCTTTTCTTGGAAATAGCGTGTGGCTAGTCCGTTGATAATCAAGCAGACCGGCCAATTTTACTAAAAAGAAAAAGTGGATTATGGTTTTGCCCTACCCTTCCTTTGGCGCCCAAACCTATTCGAACTTAATGGACTTCACCGGAGATATTTTGGTAATGATGTAGGACGGGATCAAGAGCATCAAAAGGCAAAGGACCAATACCCCAAGGTTGAGGACCAGCACGGTGACCACATCAATATGAACCGGGATATAATCGATATAATATTCCTGTGGATTGGGAAATTTGAACATTCTGAACTTCTCCTGTGCCAATAGCAGTCCCAACCCCAAGAGGTTGCCCCAAAAAAGGCCAATGACAATCAGGTAGGTAGCATTGTACAAAAACACTTTTCTGATGCTCCAGTTGTTGGATCCCAACGCCTTTAAGATCCCTATCATTTGGGTACGCTCCAGAATGAGCACCAAAAGGGCGGTAATCATATTGATACCCCCTACGATGACCATGATCCCGATGATCAGAGCGATATTAAAATCGAAGAGCCCTATCCATTCGAAAATCTTATAGTATTTGTTCTTGATATTCTGGGTATCCAAATTGGAGACCGTTTTTCCGTAGATTTCTTTGGTTTTTTGGTCTATATCGTCAAAGCTGTTAAGGAAAACCTCAAAATTACCCGCTTGGTTGTTCTCCCATTTGTTCATCCGTTGGATATGGCGAAGGTCCGTAAAAATATAGTTGCTATCGAACTCTTCAAAACCACTGTCGTAGATCCCCGTGATCTTAAATTTTCGTTGGTTCGGGATTTGGTTGGGATCGTCGTCTTTTAGGAAGAAGGTAAAAAAGGTATCTCCCGTATGGAGCTCCAACCTACTGGCCAGGATCTGTGAGATGAGCACCTCATCATTGAGGTCGCCCGTATAATTGGGCAGGGTGCCCGATACCAGATAATCCCGGAAGGCCCCCCACTGATAGTCCTTGCCTACCCCTTTGGCAATGATGCCCTCAAAGGTATCCTCGGTCCTGATGATCCCCCCTTTGCTGGCCACCGCCTGTATGTGGTTGATACCATCCACATCCTTAAATTCCGGATAGAATTCCTGTTCCAGGGACACGGGAACGACCGATACATCGGAAGCATTGTTATCGTAGTTGTAAATTTGGATATGGCCATTGAAAGCGGCTACTTTTTCCCTGATCTTATGCTTTAGTCCAACCCCCGTGGCAATGGCGATGAGCATCATGATTACCCCCAATGCAATAGCCACAATCGCTATTTTTATAATTGGTGCGGAAATACTACTTTTATGCTCTTTGCCCTTGATGAGTCGCTTGGCAATAAAAAATTCTAAATTCAATCTATGGGGTTTTTATCCATTTTCAAAAGTACATTTTTATTGTGGTTTTTGATACTTTCTTCCTGCGGAAACAAAATCAATTCCAACAAAAATATAACGGACACTGTAATCAATGAAGTACCGCTACCGGTACAGGAACCCGTTATGGTGGCTGCCAACCGCACTGCAGCATACCTGCCCCTGCTCCGTGGCAAGAAGGTGGCCGTAGTGGCCAACCAGACCAGTGTCATCTTCAAAAAGGAAGGGTATACCCATTTGGTAGATTCCCTTTTGTCTCTGGACATCAGTGTAAAAAAGGTCTTCGCCCCCGAACACGGTTTCCGTGGGGAGGCCGACGCCGGAGAGGCCGTCAAGGACGGTATAGATACCAAAACGGGCCTGCCCCTGATTTCCCTATATGGCAAAAACAAAAAACCCTCGGACGAGCAGCTGCAAGGTTTGGATGTGGTCCTCTTTGATATTCAGGATGTGGGGGTACGTTTCTACACCTATATCGCTACCCTACAATTGGTGATGGAAGCCTGTGCCAAAAACAATATCCCGGTCATTGTTCTGGACCGCCCCAATCCCAATGGCAGTTATGTGGACGGCCCCACCATGGAAGCCGAGCATACCAGCTTTTTAGGAATGACCACCATTCCTTTGGTCTATGGGATGACCATAGGCGAATACGCCCATATGATCAATAAAGAAGGGTGGCTGGAAGACGGACGCAAAGCGGATATTACCGTAGTCCCCTTAAAAAACTATACCCATAATACCGAGTACCACCTGCCCATTCGGCCTTCGCCCAATCTGCCCAATGACAAGAGTATCAACCTTTACCCCAGCCTTGGACTTTTTGAAGGCACCAATGTGAATGCTGGACGGGGAACCGAATTCCAGTTCCAGCGTTATGGGGCTTCATTCCTAAAAGCTTCGGCCTATGATTTCAGCTATGTGCCCAAGCCCAATTTTGGTTCCAAATCCCCCAAGGAGGAGGGCAAGACCTGCTATGGCAAGGACCTGTCCAATGCCCCCAAACTGCAACGGGTCACCCTCGCTTGGCTGATAGATGCCTACAAGAACAGTACGGACAAGAGCAAATTCTTCCTCACCGATTCTTTTACCAAACATTCGGGGACGGCAAAACTGCAAAAGCAGATAGAGGACGGACTCACTGAGGAGGCCATTAAAAAAACATGGCAGGCCGATCTGGAAAGCTTCCGGAAAATCAGGATCAACTATTTGATGTACGAGTAGAAAGGCTTACTGCTCCGTTTTTACCGCGGTAGCTTCCACGGTACTTGAGGGCTTTTTCTTAAAGGGAATCCCCAACAGTTTGCCAATATGGTTATTGTGTTCCGCATTGGGGTGGGTATCCACGCCATAGACCAGATCTTCCTTGGAGAGTTTGGTAAAGGTGCCCAGGAGCCGGTCCCAAATGGAAAAAATGTTCCCGTAATTGGAATCCGTGTACGGCAGCACATAATGGTGGTGCACCTTGTGCATATCCGGGGAAACAATGATATAACTCAATAGATCGTCTACCTTTTTTGGGAGGGTAATATTGGCATGGTTGAACTGTGAAAATACCACCGATAGGGACTGGTACAACATAATAATGCCTATGGGCGCCCCTACCAACAACACCCCAAAACAGGTGAACAGAAAACGGATGACGCTCTCCCCCGGATGGTGCCTATTGGCCGTGGTGGCATCCACTTCCTGGTCGGTATGGTGGATTAGATGGAAGCCCCAGAGCACTTTGATTTTGTGCTGTACCCAATGGGCAAACCAAGCGCCAATAAAATCGAGCAGCATTACCCCCAACAGGATCTTTCCCCATAAGGGCATGCCGTCCAACCAATGGAGGATCCCAAAATTGTTCGCCACCGTCCAATCGCTGGTCTTCAACAGCACAAAGGCCAGGGCAAAATTGACGATAATGGTGGTGAGGGTAAAAAAGATATTGAGTCCCCCGTGTTTGAACTTCTTATAATCGAATCGGAACAGGGGCACCGCGTATTCCAACAACCAAAAGAAGGCGATCCCCGATACCAAGATAATACTCCGGTGGGATGATGGGATGGTCTCAAAATAGCTAATGATGCTTTCCATAGCTGCAATATAAACAACCTGCCCCATATTTCAAATGGGGGCAGGCAAGGTGTTATTTTAATTTGACCCTCCTTTTCATCTCCTCCACAATATTGAAGGCTGCGGGGCAGATAGCAACATTTTTTAGGGTGAGGTTACTGATCTGTTGGAATTTCTTGCGGTCTGTATGCGGAAACTCCCGACATGCTTTGGGGCGCACATCGTAGATCATGCAGTAGTTCTCGGCATCCAAAAACGTACAGGGCACGCTCTGCAGCACATAGTCCTTGTCCTCATCGATACGCAGGTAGGTCTCTATAAATTTCTGTGGCTTCAGACGCAGGTGTTTGGCAATCCGCTCCACATCGGGGGTAGTGAACAAGGGACCCGTGGTCTTACAGCAATTGGCGCAGGTAAGGCAATCGGTACGCTGAAACTCCTTTTCGTGCAGCTCCTGCATCACATAATCCAGATCTTTGGGCGGCTTCTGCTTTAATTTGGCAAAGAACTTCTTGTTTTCATTGTGCTTTTCCTTTGCTAATTTTGGGAGGTTGCCTAATACATCGTCCATGGGGCAATAAACTTTTTAAAGTGGGCTAAAAGTCCCACATTTGCATGGAAAATACAAATTAAAATGGAGAAGGACATATTTGGGAATGCCATTCTGGATTACCAGGCGGGCCAGTATACGGAGGATATCAAGACCTACTCCTCTTTGGATGAGGAAGACATTATTCCCGTACCCTATCTCTTTCGCAAGTACAAGGCCATGCCCGCGTTGGAACAACAGGCCCTAAAACGGTGCAAGGGCAGTGTGCTCGATATCGGTTGCGGAGCCGGGAGCCATAGCCTCTACCTTCAGGAAAAGGGAATGGATGTGACCGCTTTGGACGAATCTCCCGGAGCTGTGGAAGCCTGCAAATTGCGGGGCATCAAAAAAGTGGTGCAGACAGACCTTTACGATTTTAAGGGACAACAGTTTGATACGCTCTTGATGCTCATGAACGGCATAGGAATCGTGGGCAAGCTGGACCAACTGGATAAATTCTTTACCCATGTCAAGACCCTGTTGAAACCGGGCGGACAGCTGTTGTTGGATTCCAGTGATATCATCTATATGTTCGAGGAGGACGAGGATGGTGGCTATTGGTTGCCCGATACCGGAAATTACTACGGGGAGGTCACTTTTATCATGGAGTACAAAAAGGAAAAAACGGCCGCCTTCCATTGGCTGTATATCGACTACAATACCTTGCAACGGGCGGCACAGGCATCAAATTTTAGCTGTGAACTTGTAAGTGAGGGCGAACATTACGACTATTTAGCTAAGCTAACCCTAGCGCCACAATAGAACCTTTTTGGTTTCGTTATCGTAAGTAAGGATAGTGAATTAAGAATTAAAGCAAAATGTTCCCATGAAATTGAAATATGCATTCCTGATACTTATAGCCTTTATTACCCTATATAGTTGTTCCAAAGATTCCGCCGATGGCGGTACGGAAGAAACGGTAGAGGTGAACAAGACCCCCAACCTACAGGGTACCGGGGATTCTGCCAATGACCTATTGTCCAACAATACCTATACCAAATTATTGATCGAGATCGGTTATGTGGAAGGCTTTAGGCCTACGGCCCGTACCGAGGCCGATGTGATCGAGTTTTTGAAGGAAATAACCTTTAAGCAAGATGTTCAGGTGATCTACAAGCAATTGGAATCTACCGGAAAATCGTCCTTGACCCTTCAGGAAATTGCCGATGAGGAAAAGGAGAACCGGACGGCCTACAATACGGACGATACCATTGCCGTATACATCTATTTTGCCGATGCCCCAGCAGATTCTGATAGCGCCAACAGCAATTCAGGTACCTTGGGTGCGGTATACCGCAATACTTCCATGGTGATCTATGAGAGTACCGTTCGCAAACTGGCCAATAGCAGTGTGCTGATCTCTCTGGCCACGGCCGAGACTGCTACCATGCACCACGAGTTTGGACATCTGTTCGGACTGGTGGATCTGGGAACCGCTATGGTAAACCCCCACGAATCCCAATCAGAAAATGAGCAGGGACAGTTGGAAGATGACAACCACTGTGCTATTGACGGCTGTCTGATGAATGCCACCTTGGAGTTTGGTTCTGGGATGCGCAAGATGTTGGTGGCCAAGAACGGTGCCGTACCGGAATTGGATGCGGAATGCATGCGCGACCTACAGGCCAATGGTGGTAGGTAATTGATGGTGGATCGATAAAATAAAAAGCTCCTTTTGATGTTTCAGAAGGAGCTTTTTCTATTGATGTATCTTTATCCTAAGGGATATTCAAATATTTGTGTGTCTGTAGGGAGACCTTCCATTTGGGGTTTTTCATCACATAGTCCACGATCAGGGGTACCATTTTATCGCGTACGCTCCATTCTGGCTGTAGGTATAGGATACAGTTGCCGTTTACTTTGGCCGCCTGTTCTTCCGCAAAAATAAAATCGTGCTTGTTAAAGATGATCATTTTCAGCTCATGGGCCTTGTCATAGATGATCCCTTCGGGCAGTTTGTTCTTTTTTGGAGACAGGCAGATCCAGTCCCAATGTCCGGTAAGCGGGTAGGCGCCGGAAGTCTCAATGTGCACCTGCAGGTTTTTGTCCTTTAGGGCGCTGGTGAGGGGGTTCATGTCCCACGTCAGGGGCTCTCCCCCGGTCACTACAATGGTATCGGAGTATTTGGCGGCATTCTCCACTATGGCAGAGATATGCGTTGGCGGATGCGTTTCTGCATTCCAGCTTTCCTTTACATCGCACCAATGGCAGCCCACATCGCAACCCCCTACCCTAATAAAATAGGCGGCGGTGCCCTTGTGGAACCCTTCCCCTTGGATGGTATAGAATTCCTCCATTAAAGGGAGCATTTCCCCTTTGTCTACCAGTGCTAAAACTTCATTTTTTACCATGGCGCAAAGATACGACAACCCAAGTAATATTTAGGTATGGGATTGCAATGATAAAAATAGGCAAGAAAGAGACTATTTTCTTAAAAAATAATGTAGATTTAGGCACAGAATATGATCTACAGTGATGTCATTGTAAAATTAATATTCTAAAAGAAAATCAAAACATTTAAAGTAGATCAGCTCACTCTACTTACACGATAGTGTTCATATAGTGAAGATTTCTAAACATTACAATTATAAAAATATCCAATAAAACATGAATAAATCTGATTTAATTGCTGCAATGGCTGAAGACGCTGGAATTACCAAAGCAGAGGCTAAAAGAGCCTTAGAATCATTTTTGGGTAATATTGAAAAGTCCCTAAAAGAAGGTGAACGAGTTGCATTGGTAGGGTTTGGTTCATGGTCAGTAAGTAAGAGAGTCGCGAGAACTGGCCGAAATCCAAAAACTGGAGAAACCATCAAAATCTCAGCTAAACATGTTGTTAAATTTAAACCTGGTGCAGCCTTAATGGATACGGATGATACTGGACCAATGAAAAATAAATAATGGAATTAAAAGAATATAAACAGAAATCCCATAATTATACTGAAAAAGCTAGCGAGATTGCTCGAAATCTCAATTTTGCTGGTATTGGAATAATATGGGTAGTAAAAACGACATTTCCAGAATTAAAATTAAGTGATTTCCAATTGCTATTCCCATTGATTCTAATAACAATCTCTTTAATATTAGACTTTCTCCAATACCTAATTGGAGGTATTATTTGGATTGCATTTTACAAGAGTAAAGAAAAAGTCGGAGTTGCTAAAACAGCAGATGTAAAATCCCCCGAATGGAGAAATAGGGTATTATATGGGTTTTATTATCTTAAAATTGCCAGTATATTTTTTGCTTACATATTCATAGTAATTACTCTTTTTAACTATTTCTAGAATCTAATTAAAAAAAAACGAAATCCAACAATGGTTATAATTCATTGTGAAATAATTCAAGAAACTATAATAGAAGCCACCAAACACAATATTTAAATCTATGAAATTAGAAAAGATACTAGATAAACTGGGTTCCTTAGAGAAGAACTCCTTCATAAAAATAATTGACAACATCATTTCTAAAAATCCAAAAAATGCCAAGGAAATTGAAAAGATTCTAAGTTCCTCAGACAAGGGCCTTAAATCTGTTGACAACCAAAATGTCTCAAATATCTTTAATTTGATTTCCAGTGAATTTACAGAACATATTAAATGTGAGTTCCAAGAAGCCAATTCTCAATTGGATATCTTGATCGACATCATCATTCGGGATGGAAACTGTATCATGAAGCAAGATTGGTTTTCCAGATTATATGATAAAGAAATTAAAAACTTAAAAGCCAAAATTAAAAATCTGAATACGGAATTAGAGTCCGAAAAATCTGAATTGAGTGAATTAAGAAAAAGAGATTACCGCATCTATAAATCTTGTTTATCTACCGCCTACACCAATGATATTGCCAACAATAGGGATGCCAAAATAACATCAGATGAATTATCGATAATTCTTACACTTTCCAAGCAACTAGGATTATCGCAAGAGGAAGTCAAACTGATAAACTATTCCATACTTCCAATTAAAAAAGTTGATATACAGGGTGTAATCAATAATCTAAAAAATCTTGGGGTTGTATTCTTTTCCAAAAAAGAAAATACCATTTACGTCGCTGATGAAATGGTAAGGTTATTAAGAAAAGTACGAGAGAAAGAAGTTGCCGAAAAGTTTTATCGAAGAACTCTAAAATTGTTGAGAGAACCCATAATCAATCAAATTGCCAAGAATCACAACATTGACCGTAAATTAAGCCATGCCCAAAAAATCGAAGAAATAATTAAGGAAGGAATTGATTTCAATGGCTTGCTTTCAAATGACATCCATAAAGAGGGTATCACACTTACTGAAAAGAAAAAAGCCTTAAATGACCTTTGCGAAAAAGGACTTAACATTCAAAATTTAAAAGGAAGTACTTTAGAGGATAAAATCAATAGTCTCATTGAACATTTTGATAATGTCGAAAAGGATGAAAAAGTTGGCATCTCATTGGATGGTTTTGATAAGTTGCTCACAGAACTCAACCTTTCTCTTCCTAAAATAAACAAAGAACTAAAGGAACAATTTGAGCTCCAAGATGAATTTGTTTTGAATGGAAGTTTCCTTCTTGATTACAATATAAAACCACGTGATATTTTAGACCCTCTTACCAAGCAAGATTTGTCCAAATTCATAAAGGACAATGGTATTAAACAACGAGGTGATGATATTTTGAATATCCTTGAACATTATAAAGACGTTGAAAATCTTTATCTGGAGAATTATGAAAATGTAGCTTATCGCAATCTCAACTTATTAAAAGAAAATGGAATTTCTATTAAAGAAAGTGAAGTAGGTTTGAAATTTGAAGAACTTACAAAAATCATTTTCAAAAGCCTAGCATTTAATGTTGATGATCAATTTAAGAATCAGCTGAACACCCAAAAGGATATGATGGATATTCTTTTAAATTTAGGTAATGATGAAATCATCATAGTAGAATGCAAAACAGCCAAGGAAAGGGGCTATAATAAATTTAGTACTGTTTCACGCCAACTGAAATCCTATCAAAATGTAGCTCTCAAAAATAATTTGAGGATTGTTAAAATACTACTGGTTGCACCCGAATTCAGCGATGATTTTATCTATGATTGTGAAATGGACACGGAAATGAATTTATCCCTATTGACTGCTCCTACTCTATCTAAAATATATGAAGGATTTAAGACCTCAAAATACCAAGAATTCCCACATGTGTTGTTCCGCGATATTGTTATTAACGAGGAGCGTATTTTAAAAGCTTTGAGTAAATAATGTCCCTCCCTCCGCTAGCGCGAGCGTCACGCTCGTGCCTTCAACATTATGAATCGAAATGATTAACTAACAAGCTGAAATAAAATTTAAATATCATAACCGCCATAAAACCAAACATACATGAAAAATAATTTAGCACTTATCTTGACTCTTATTATATGTGGCATCTACAATATTTCAGCTCAAGATAGATTTATAGAAGTTATGGTCAAAGATACCATATCTCTAAAACCAATATCATATGAATACCAAGTCTCTAGTGGACTTAAATTTGAATATGACTATGATAATCCTAACTCTAAAAAAGAATTTTCTGACAAGATTAGACAGTCAGAAGAAAAAATTGTTTCTCTTTTAGAAAAATGGGGATACCAATTTAGATTAAGCGGAAATCCAGAAGTCAACGTTACTCTAGAACCTACAGACAAAAGGAATTACATTGTAAGAATAAAAGATTCTGTTCAAAAAGAAGAATTTAAAACCAGAATGAAAAAGGAGGACATAAATTTTTACATGACGGATATTACGTATGAGGACAAGGAACCCATGATTAAAGAAATGTATTCCAAATTAATAAAGAAATCCAAGGAAAAGGCTGAACTAATAGCTGAATTGAGCAATATGAAAGTTGGTGAAATCGTTCAAATATCGGAATCAAAGTCGGAATTCAGCTTAATTTCCAGCTTTATTGAAAATTTCGCTTATTCCCGATCATACGGTGGGTCATCTACATCGTTTACATTCAATCCAGGCATTTATGAAAAAAGTATTCTTGTGAAATATTCGACTGATTAATTTGCAATACTAAGACTTCTTGCCCGCGCGAGTGCGCGCGTCATGCTCGTGAAAACAATTAACAAGTGTATTAACAAAAACTACTAAATCTAAAACCATGACCAAAGTATTTACCATACTATCATTTGTATTTTTTTGTAGCCTATCCACATATGCACAGGCAGATCAGGAATACAGCAAAACCCTTCAAAAGATGTTCCAGGTATCCGGAACAGAAGAATCCTACCAGGCCGCCATTAAACAGATGTTTGGCATGTTCAGGGAACAGTACTCCGATGTAGAGGCTGAAATCTGGAATGAGCTTGAAAAAGAATTCTCCCAGACCTCCATCAATGACCTGACCAAAGAGTTGGTCCCAGTATATCTAAAATATCTGACCCTTGAAGACCTCAAGGGATTGATCCAGTTCTACCAGACCCCAGTTGGACAGAAATATGCCAAAAGCACGCCCATGATTATGCAAGAATCCATGGAGGTAGGCCAGCAATGGGGCATGAAAATCGGTGAACAGTTCATGAACAAGATGGATGAAAAAGGGTATTAAAACTTAGTGATGCTAGGTCGGGCTTTAAGCTCGTGCCAGAAGAATTTTTTTATTAGAACAAATGATTAATAAATGAGCCGAATCCTTTTACCCGTTTTACTTTTCATTTTGGTTGGTTGCCAAGAGCGTCAACTTCAAAAGATCACAGAAAAAGATCTGATAGATAGAATGGTAAATCAGGAAATACCAGAACTCTCGGAAATTAGTATACTTACTGAAGATGGTGATATCATCAGCGTTGACTCCTTGAGAACTTTAGAAAAAAGCAAAGCATATTTTGGAGACTTCTATGTCAACAAAAAAAACGAAATAGTACAGATTGTTATCAGAGAAAAAACTGGTGAAGACGAAAAATTGATTCATAGATTAAACCAAAAATTGAACGAGGGACCAGAAGTAAAAACGGTAAATATCGACTGCAATAACAAGGTAAATTTGCTACAGCGCGTTTTTGACAGGGACCAGGAAATGAGGCGTGGCAAAAGCCAGATTGACCCAAAAATTGACCATGAGAATTTAGAAATTATTGTCAGTTTTTTGGAAAAATGTGGCATGCCTACCTTAGCAGAAGTAGATGATGTACAAATGGCCGCCATATGGGCCGTACTCCAACATGCACCGGCAAAATATCAGAGCAAATATTTACCTCAACTTGAAAAGTCCGCAACGAAGGGTGACATAAAATGGAGCGTTATTGCGCTAATGAAGGACAGGGCCTTGATGTACGAAGGAAAACCACAGGTCTACGGTAGCCAGATCAATAATGGGGAATTATATCAATTATTTGAACCTGAATATGTGGACCAAAGAAGGCAAGAAATAGGGATGGAAAGTCTAAAGACTTATTTACTAAGGTTCCATATTGAATTCAATGTGGAACAAAAAAGGAAATAAAAAAATCAAAAGAGTTTCATGCCAATGAAGAAAAAAATTTCATTTTCCCCGCTAGCGCGAGCGTCACGCTCGTGCTCGTAACCGCAACAGTTGAGAAAGAAAATATTCAAATAACAAATTGAGCCGAAAATACAAATTCCATAACCCTACCGCAGCTTACTTTGTAAGCTTTGCAACTGTGTACTGGATTGATGTATTTACACGGCAACCTTATTTTTCGATATTGGAACGGGCCATTGCACATTGCAGAAATGAAAAGGGTATGAAGGTGTTCGCATATTGTTTAATGCCCAGTCATGTACATTTAATCTTTAGATCAACGAATGGAGATCCATCTGGCCTTTTAAGGGATTTTAAAGGCTTTACCGCAAAAAAGTTGATAAAAGCAATTGAAGAAAATCCTCAAGAGAGTAGAAAGGAATGGCTGTTGTGGATGATGGAAAGGGCAGGAAAAATGAAAAGTAATGTTTCAAAAAGACAGTTTTGGCAGCATCACAACAAACCTATAGAACTGTGGAGCAATCAGGTTATAAAACAGAAAATAGAGTACATCCACTATAATCCTGTTGAACAAGGTTTTGTTACGGACCCTATAGCATGGAAGTATAGCAGTGCCAGAAATTATGTGGATGACGATACCATATTGAAAATTGACAATGACGGTATTGACTTGGGATTTCTCTGAAACCACAAACGAAACAAAAAATTTTGAAATAAACGATAGTGCACGAGCGAGACGCTCGCGTTAGCTTTGAGAGAAGGACATGAGGGCACGAGCGAGACGCTCGCGCCAGCAGATGATTCGTTAATAGTTATAGTGCAAAGAATATATTTATGAGATGGCCTTTGGACCACGTTTTTGTAACCAAAGAGTTCAAATAAAAAATATGTGAACGCTTTCAAAACATTGGTTCTGATCTTAATCCAATATTTATAGAATTGAAATGATGACTGAAACATTTTATCATTTAAGAAAAAAACTGTGGCTAAACCGATTAATCCATCTCTTTGCACCTATTATACAAGTCAAAACTTTTCGTACTTTTAAAACGCTCCGAATTATAATGCTGATCGTTATAAACAATCCATATGAAAAACACCACACTATTGGTTAGCGCCCTCTTTTTCCTTTTACTGCAGACCAACGATTCATTTTGT
Organism: Sediminicola sp. 1XM1-17; assembly: GCF_037203765.1. Lineage (NCBI taxonomy): Bacteria > Pseudomonadati > Bacteroidota > Flavobacteriia > Flavobacteriales > Flavobacteriaceae > Sediminicola > Sediminicola sp. 1XM1-17. Next base: position 148,916 of record NZ_JBBCAS010000005.1, read on the forward strand.
CAGACCTATGCCCGTAATGGCATGGTCAGTTCTAGCAGTAAAATAGCTTCCGAAGTAGGGATCGATATCCTAAAAAAAGGAGGGAATGCCATAGATGCCTCTGTGGCCACGGCCTTTGCCTTGGCCGTGACACATCCGGCTGCAGGAAATATCGGTGGCGGTGGATTTTTGGTTTTTATGGATTCCACCGGAACAGCTACCACCATCGACTTTCGGGAAAAAGCTCCTCTAAAGGCATCCCCAAAGATGTTTCTGGATAAAACCGGCAACCTTACACAGGGAAAGAACTTGTACGGGGAGGAATCTACCACCAATCATATCGGGGCAAAATCGGTCGGGGTGCCTGGAACCGTGGCAGGACTTTATATGGCGCATCAAAAATATGGCACCTTGCCATGGGAAGATTTGGTACAGCCGGCCATCGATATTGCAGAAAATGGCTTTCCGCTCACCTGGAGCTTATTTCAAGCTGCCACTTTTTTTGACAGCAATTCACCCATAGTATTTCTGAAAGACTATTTCAAAAAGGACAATGGAGAGCTGATCCAATTTGGGGAATTATGGAAACAGCCCGAATTGGCCCACACCCTAACGGCCATTAGGGATCATGGCCATGACGGGTTCTACAAAGGTGATGTCGCCAAAGAGATTGTACGCTTTATGAAAGAAAATGAAGGTATCATCTCCATGGAAGACCTTAATCGGTATACAGCCGTGGAAAGAAAGCCCATCAAAGGGGCCTTCAAAGATTATGATATTTACTCCATGCCCCCGCCCAGCTCGGGAGGGGTAGCCCTTATTGAAATGATGAACCTTATGGAATTGGCCGTACTGGATAGCATTCCTTTTAACTCTACCGCCTATGTCCATCTGGTAGCCGAGGTGATGCGCAGGGCTTTTGCCGATAGGGCAGAATATTTGGGTGATACAGATTTTAATGTGAATACGCCAATTGCCAAGCTGACGTCCAAAGAATTTGCCAAAAAGCGATTTGAGAATATTGATATGTCCAGAGCCTCTGTGAGCGACTCAACCAAATTTGGACAGCTATATGACGGGAGCAGCACTACACATTTTTCTGTGGCCGATGCTTCCGGCAATGCCGTGTCATTGACCTATACCTTGGAACATAGTTATGGTTCTGGGATGGGTTCAACCAAACTGGGGTTTATCTTTAACAATGAGATGGGCGACTTTAACCCAAAGCCGGGGTATACGACTACTTCTGGACTGATAGGCACAGACCCTAACCTTATACAACCTGAAAAAAGAATGCTCTCCAGCATGACACCTACTATCGTGGCCAAAGATGGCAAACCCTTTCTTATTGTTGGGAGCCCCGGAGGAAGGACTATTATCAATACCGTTTTTCAGACCGTATTGAATGTTTTGGCCTATAACATGCCGGTAGATAAAGCCATTGAGGCCATGAAGATTCATCACCAATGGTTTCCAGATGGTATCCTCTATGAGAAAGGCCTCCTTTCTCCAGATACCGCAAAAGCACTGGAAAAAATGGGCCATATGATGGTACCCATAGATGGATTGGGCGAGCTCATGGGAATACAAATCGATGCTGACAACAAGATTATGATTGGAGCCTCAGATTCTTCAAGTCCGGACGGAGCTGCAATAGGGTACTAGCATCAACCAAGAATAGTACGAGCGACACGCTCCTGCCCATTGAGAACAAGGACTCGTAGACGAAACATATAGATTATGGAACCATATTTTACACTGAACAATAATGTCAAAATCCCATCCGTAGGTTTTGGTACCTGGCAGACCCCTGATGGGGATGCGGCCCTAAATGCCATAAAAACTGCTGTACAAAATGGGTACAGGCATATAGATACCGCAGCCATTTATGCCAATGAAAAAGGCGTGGGCATGGGTATCAAGGCATGTGGCATAGAACGTAAGGAACTTTTTGTAACCAGCAAGGTATGGAATACAGAACGTGGCTATGAAAGCACCTTGAAGGCTTTTGAAAAGTCCTTAAAAGATCTACAACTGGATTATCTTGACCTATATCTTATCCATTGGCCTGCCGCTGCCCATCAATTTGACAATTGGCAGCAGATCAATTCAGATACTTGGAGGGCCATGGAGAAATTGTACACCGAAGGAAAGATCAGGGCCATTGGAGTCAGTAATTTTTTGGAACACCATCTTGAGCCCCTGTTGGCAAAGGCAAAGGTTTCCCCTGCGGTCAACCAGATAGAATACCATCCGGGATGTATGCAGCAGAATTGTGTGCAGTTTTGTGCAGACCACAACATTTTGGTCCAAGGGTGGAGTCCGCTTGGAAGAGGTAAGGTGTTGGACCATAAAATGCTGCAGGAGATTGCCCAAAAGTATCATAAAACTGTGGCACAATTATGTATCCGGTGGGCTTTGCAGAACGATGTACTACCATTACCAAAATCTTCAACACCTCATCGGATTAGGGAAAACTTCGATATTTTTGATTTTGAAATCTCAGCATCCGACATTGCCTCCATCAACCAATTAGAAGATCTTGGCCGCTCCGGTCTACATCCGGATACCATTGAATTTTAACCTATGAACAATCAATCAAATAAAAAAAGGAGCCCCAACAAATTCGTTGCCTCCCTCCTTCCCTTCCAATTATGAAAGTACACCGATTACATTTTTCAATAGATATCAAGGCGGAGAAATCCGAAATATGGAACGCCCTATGGGATGAAAGCTCCTATCGCGCTTGGGCCAGCGTTTTTTTCGATGGTTCCTATGCCATTACCGATCATTGGAAAGAAGGGAGTACGGTGAAATTCCTAGCTCCAGACCAAAGTGGCATCTACAGCATCATAGAAAAGCACATTCCCAATACCATCATGAAATTCAAACATATTGGAAAAGTGGAGCATGGAAAAGAACAGCCCTTGGATGATGAAACCAAAAAATGGTCGGGAACCACAGAAATGTACACCCTTACCGAAGGAAAAGATCACTGTACCCTTACCGTTGATATTGATGTCTTGGAGGAGCATCTCGACTTTATGACCAAGACATTTCCAATGGCACTGGAAAAGATTAAAAACAATTGCAGTTAATATAAAACATACAACCGGGTAACTAGGATCATGATAGTCCCTACTCTGAATTGAAAGGTGGTTGCTGAGCGATTGGTTCTTTATCAAAGAAATTTTGCATTAAAAGTATTTCCTTGAGATATATCCCCAGTTTCAAACCCCTTTCTAAACCATCTGATTCGTTGTTCTGATGTACCGTGGGTAAAGGAATCGGGTACCACCCTTCCGGTAGATTGTTTCTGTAACCTATCATCACCAATAGCATTGGCGGCATTAAGTGCCTCTTCCAAATCACCGCTCTCCATCATTTGTGTCATACGTTGCGAATGATATGCCCATACCCCGGCGTAGAAGTCGGCCTGTAATTCCAATCGCACCGAAATCTTATTGAATTCCGTTTCGCTCAATTGCCCCCTCAAACGATTCACCTCATCCATTGTACCCATTAGTTTTTGAACGTGATGTCCCACCTCATGGGCAATGACATAGGCCTGTGCAAAGTCGCCAGGAGCATTCATTTTGCGTTCCATATCCTCAAAAAAACTGAGATCCAGATATAATTTTTGGTCTCCGGGACAGTAGAAGGGCCCCGTAGCACTAGAGGCAGAACCACAGGCAGAAGAGACATAATCTGTAAAAAGCACTAAGGTGGGTTCTTTGTAGTTATCCAATAGTTTATTCCACACATCTTCAGTACTGGCCAAAATAGTGGCACTGAATTCGGCCTGCATATTTTCCTCGGCAGTACCTTGATAGGATTCTGTGGACAAGGCCTGTTTATCACCCCCTGGAATCAGATTTCCCAAGAAGTTTAATGGGTTAGTTCCTGTAATAAAGGAGAATAACAAAAACACCCCAACAATAATTAAACCGGTTTTGGAAAAAAGAAGCTTAACCAAAGAACCCAATACCATTGGGTTAAATCCGCCTAGGCCCCTACCAGAACCAGACCGACCTCTTCTATCATCCATATTTGAACTTTGACGTTTACCTTGCCATTTCATACTTAAAATTTTTTCTGTACAATTTCATTACACTGTATAATGTGCTCTCAACAAGCTACCTTTTCTATTTCGTAATCAATCGCCTGTCGTCAATTTGTGCTCTAACCACTACCTCCTAAATTGAAAAAGCCCCTCTCCCAGGTGAAATATTGTTCCAGGATAAATTCCATTTTACCTTTCGCACAAAATTCCTACGTAATCCTTGCGGTTCAAAAGCATCTTACCATTCTTTCTAGAAGTGCCTTAAATTTACAAAATTAATGATGTGGTAGTTGCTCAAATGATAATATAACTAATCTCATAAGTAATCATAGAAACGCGGTATAGGAGCATGCGTTTTTTTGATTTGATTTATCCCTGATTCGTCCGTGCATGTAAATTTTAGGACAAAACTTACCTTTTAGGTTTTACACTACATTTCTTCCATACCCATTGGGCAACACAACTAGTTTTTGAATAAATCTGCAGGCAACAACGGTTATTACAAGCAATAAATCGTCCTATAACATTCTTCAAATACATCTAATAATTGTAAGTTAGCGACCTGTCCAAAAAGTGAAAATAATGCAAGACAATAACATGCTGGAGTATATCAAGGAAGTATTGGAACAAATGCCGAATGAATGGGTTGGACTTACCACCCACCGTTTGGATATTTATGATGAAAGCCTGGCCAAGACCCAGTTCTTGGACCAGTTCCAAAACTTATATAAAACCCATAATGCCGATACATCGGCACTAAGTGAATTGCCTACGGCATACGACTACATCAGATTGGGGCATCCGCTGTCCTCTATTTTGGAATGGGCCATAGCCAACCTCAACAACCTGAACCCGGAAAATGTCATCAGTTTTTCCTCTAAGACCATGCCGATCCTGGCGGTTTTGAGAAAAAACCTATTGGACCACAAAAAGACCCGAATCCTGCATACGGGAGCATTGCCCGAATCTTTTGATGCCGATCTTTTGAGAAGCGTGTACGGTTATACCTTCGAGCTAAAGCAGGTGGATGGCCATTTGGACATTTCCACATATGACGGGAGCACTATCTTGATTTCACAACACGAGGAACTGAACAAAGCTGCCCTTACCCTTCCCACGGACAGTGCGGTTGATTTCTTCATCCAAGTGCAACAGAACTTGGGGAGTGTTTTATTGGTGAACGGGAAGCAGAACCAAGATTATATCGGGTCGATCCAGCATGTACGAAGAAGGGAGACCATTGCCATGACCCCCATCAATTCCCTTATAGCATTAAAGTCGCTCGTAGGCCTCCCCTCTCTCGAAAGCCATGTTAACGGAGCCCATAAAACCTCGGTCTTGGATTCCATCAAGGAGATTACGGGTACCACGGCAAAGCCCTTGGTAGCTTCCAGTGGGTTATCCATCCAATATGCCATTATGATGGGACTGGTTCACCATGCCCAAGAACACCATAAGGGGAAGGCCATAAAATTTATTGTGCCCCCCAATTGCTATGGGGGTACCAATGATCAGGCAAGACGGGTTGCCGCTTGTATGGACCATGTGGACATCGTGGACTTACATGTAGATGGTGACAATGATATGGTCCGTAGTATTGATGCAGTACTGGCCAAAATAGCAAACGATGATGCTGTCCCCTATATCATCGCGGAAATCCCTACAAATCCAAGGGTTGAAGTCCCCGATCTTCAGAAACTAAAGTCGGTCTTAAGCACAGCACGCAAAACAGCCAAGGGTGAGGCAGCCATTGATCCGGTCTTTATTTTGGATCAAACTTTTTGCCCCAATTATCAATTTTTGGGGGAAGGTGAAATACTCTCTACCGTTAGGGCCATCTCCTATGCAAGCGGATCCAAATTCCCCAGTGGAGGACAATGTACGGCCGGCTATGTAGTGGCCAACAATAAAGCCGAAGGCTTGATGAATAAGATAGCCTTGCATCTGGAACTTTGCGATAACGAGGCTACGGCCCACCAGTTTGGAATATTGGCCAAGCAGCTGCCGTCCATGAACCAGAGAATCAAGGATGCCTATAACAATACCCGTGAGTTTGTAACCTTTATTCAGGAGACCCTGCCGGGAGCCAAGATCAATTTCGTCTCGGAAGCACTGGCACAACAGGGCTTTACTCCCTCTGTATTTTCTTTGGATCTTCCTACCAAGGGTGCTACGGATGAGGAGCGGGAAACCTACAAAAGGGCGTTGAACTTAAAATTGATCAATATGATGATCACAGAGATACCCCATGAAAGCAAGTATTGCGTGAGTTACGGTCAGTTGCACGGATGTTACTGGACAATCCCCGCAACTTCTACCCAAGGAACGACCAAAGAGGGCGATAAGGATTATATTGCCCGAGTATCCTGTTCCCCTGATATGGACATGGAACTCCATAAAAAGGTGTTTTTGGAATTCGTCAGCAGTATTTAAAGGCATCAAAAGTTGGAATGATGATTACCCAAAAACCTAAAAACAAGGAATAACTAACTTTTACCAACATCTTTATCATGATGAAAAAAACATTCTTTTATATTCTATTGTTTGCGTTTCAGTTTGCTTTTTCCCAATCAGAACTGGGGTCCCAACAATTTTGGGAAAAATTAAGGTCATATTGCGGTCAATCTTTTGAAGGGGAAATAACTGCAGGAGCTTCAGCAGACGATTCTTTTGCGGGTAAAAAATTGATCATGCATGTAAAAAGTTGTGAAGAAAACCGAATTCGAATTCCTTTCTTTGTTGGAGAAGATAAATCAAGAACTTGGGTTCTGACCTCAAAGGACAATATCCTCACACTGAAGCACGACCATCGACATGAAGATGGAAGTCCGGACAAAATAACCCAATATGGGGGCACCTCCACCAATTCCGGATTATCAACTATTCAGGTATTCCCTGCCGATCAAGAGACATGTAATTTGATCCCTTATGCCTCAACTAATGTTTGGTGGGTTACCATAGATGATAATTCCTTTACCTACAATCTGAGACGAATTGGCTCGGGAAGAGTTTTTACCGTGCGTTTTGACACTACCAATGCGGTGGATACTCCTGCAGCACCTTGGGGTTGGAAAGACTAACACCTCTAGAACATATAAGATAAAATAATAGATCAGGAGGTAGATCGCCCCCTCCCATTGGTCTTGTGCCAAGGTAGGCGCAGCGTTTTAGGGATACCAATGATGTAAAGCATTTTAACCAGCATCTAGACCCAATTTCCAGTCTTGAAATCCATGCCTATTCTGTATGCTAGCGGTGAACCACAGGATTGTTAAGATTTTGGGAATGTGGGATGAATTTCTTCCTCCCTACAAAGAAACCAATGCACAATTAAATTGCATAGGCCTATAAACCGTTTAAGAATCCAAACATGGGTAGGACAAAGAGGTCTGGGTTTCCAGACACCAACAATATTGTTTTGGGAATATGATGATTCTGATTCAGTTTTCCGTTGGCATACCTTTTAACATGAAATCCTGGAAGTATTACTTCCATTGATCAACGGTTAAGTTGGATATCCTTGAAGCGCCATCGGGGTATTTTTAAAAAATAACACAACTAATGGGACCAGGATTATCAGGTCTTTAGACCGCTCTCTAGAAACACAGCGTACTTAAAATGAAAAGGTGTCCGATACTGCGGAAAACCCAATTAAGACCTATTTAAAGATTTTGTACATTTAACACAACTTCCTGTTAGCGAGTGTGGTACCTTAACGGGATGGAAAGTTTCGAAACGATTTATCGTGTTACATCAGAATATTCCAACGCCATGTTGTTTTAGGATTTATGAAAGCGTATCAAATTAAAAACTACGGATCGCCCAATAAGGTGCTGATGCTCACAGAAATTGCAAGACCCCAACCCAAAAACACCGAGGTCCTGATCAAAGTCCGCGCCACAACCATCAATGATTACGATTGGTGCATTACCAAAGGAAAGCCCCTTGCCTATCGCCTGCTCTTTGGAATCTTTGGTCCCAAGAAAAAAATGATGATTCCGGGAATGGAGGTATCTGGTATTGTGGAGCAGGTTGGCCACGATGTTTCCAAGTTCCAAGTGGGCGATGCCGTTTACGGGGATATCTCACAATATGGATTTGGCAGCTTTGCTGAATTTCTTTGTATAGATGAAAAGGCACTTAGCCAAAAACCAGATGGGATGGGTTTTGAAGAGGCATCCAGTATTCCACACGCCTCAATGCTTGCCCTACAAGCCCTAAGGGATGTGGGACAATTACAAGATGACCAGAAAATCTTGATCAATGGTGGCGGTGGCGGTATAGGTTCGTTTGGCGTTCAACTTGCAAAACTTTACAACGCAGAAGTTACCGGAGTAGACACCGGTGAAAAATTGAACGCCATGAAAATTCAGGGGTTTGATCATGTAATCGACTACAAAAAAGTAGATTTTACCAAAAGAAATGAGCAGTACGACCTCATACTTGATTGCAAGACCAATAGATCGCTCTGGACGTTTCTAAAAGTTCTTCGGCCCAAAGGGAAATATGTTACCATAGGCGGCAGATCTGGCAATCTGTTACAAATGCTTTTTATGAACCCCTTACTAAAATTATTGAGCAAGAAACGCATGCATCTGGTCATGTTAAACCCCAATAGCGACTTGGAGTATATCAATGGACTTTATAAGGATAACAAGCTAAAATGTATAATTGATGGTCCCTATACTTTTGACAAGATACCTTGGGCCGTGCAACGGTTTGGGGACGGGCTGCACCATGGCAAAATTGTTATATCAGTAAACCAAAAAACAGGCCAAGGATCGCACAATTGATTTAAGTGATATGCCTTTGAGCGGCTTTTATGCAATATCTAAGGCACTATTCAGTTCCTCTTTTATAAGCATACTTATAAAATAGAAACCTTATAGTGATATGGGAATAATTATCAAAGAAAAAAAACACTATCTAACCCGATTTCCAATCGGGTTGTTCATTATTATCCTGATAGGGTTGGCCCCTATGATCATAGGAGCTATTGGGCTTATTATGACCGATGGCTTCGGTCATGGCGGCGACAACTATTGGATGGCATTTCATTGGTACGTATATTTTACGGTACCCGTGGCCGGGATTCTTTTTCTGATCTATTCCCTGATCATTGTAATAGACACTATTGCCCTTTGGCTAAGGAATTAAGGAGGAAAAGCAGCAAAAGACAAATTCTTTTCATGCCATGGTTGCAAATCGTGTGGTTTTCCACTGTGATGTCTGCCACCGTATTTGGGTGTGCAATACATTTGTTCCATGAAGGATAAAAAAAAATGTCGCCCACAAGAACTGGGCGACATTGAACAATGGCAAATTGTTTGACTAATATAAACTGTAGGTTAATTTAGGATTTGTGTTTGAACAAATAAAAGATGCCTACTTGAAATCCTCTGTTGTAATTTTTGGAAGCATCATCTTCATTGATATTGCTTAGTCCCAAGTTATAACGTGCGTCTACTCCAAAACCGGATGGAGGGTGCACATAACTGGCACCAACACTAAATCCAAAATCGATAGTATTGAATGAATCATCAAGATCTACGGTTACACCATCGGCTTTGGCTTTTGCACTGGTTAAAAATCCAATTTGTGGTCCTGCTTGAATTCTAAAACCATTGTCGTACATATACTGGAAAAGAACAGGCACATTAATATAATCCAGAGATATTTTTACGTCTCCACTGCCATCATTGGCTTTTGCCCCTTGGGTAGAATATACGATCTCAGGCTGTAGACCAAACCTCTCTGATAAATGGATATGGCCCAAAAGTCCAACATTGTACCCTAATTTACCATCAATGTCCTCGGTGTCATCACCGCCAATGGTATAGGAATTCAGTCCCCCTTTGATACCAATGTTTACCGCTTGGGCATTTAAAGCACTGCCCGCTACTACTAAAAATGCAAAAATTGCAAGATACTTTCTCATACGTTAAAATTTAGATTAATGATTAGCTTAACTATTATTCGAGCGCTAAATTACAATTGGGGCCATTTGTTGATTTCTGTCAAGAATAAATTTTTAACCCAAATGAAAAAACTTAAAAGTACCTGCTGACCCCAGTGTGGGCTCTATTACCTTAAAACCAGGGGAATAAGTGTGAAACAAAAAAAAGTCCTGATCAGATCAGGACTTTTAAACTAATATCGTTAGACTTTTCTAGTTTTTCTTATAGACTTTAACTTCCACTTGCTTGGTATCATTATTATAGTATTCTACCACAAAATAACCATTGGCATTGAAATGGCCAATACCGGCATGTGTTTCTCCATCTACAATATAGTAGCCTTCATTACTGGAAACCCAAGAATTTCCAATGGCTACAGATTCCTCATTTTCTGGGGTAAAAGTCATACCAAAGCCCTGTTTGTTGGGAGAGAAAGCATAGTTACCACCTTCGGAAACATAAAAAGTTTCTTTATTTAAAAAATTATATCCGTTGGCATCACCATTGTCCACATACACCTCTTTTTCAACTTTGGCAGTCGATTCTACGCGACTCTGGTCAATTTTGTCCTTGTCGTTTTCATCCAACTCCACATTGGCCGTTGATTTGGTCACTACCTTTACACTTTTCTTTGAAACCTTGTCCCCATGGTTGGTCTTAACCGTTTTTACTTCGGTCTCCTTTTTAACTTCTGTCGGCTCTACCTGTGCCAATAGCGTTCCCGATAAAATAAATGCTGCAATTAAAAATAAATTTTTCATCTGTTTGTTCTTTAAAGTTATATGTCTTTATGGTTTTTAAATGTCACGCCACAAATTTCGGCATTGACCTCAGCTTTTGCGTTACATGATTTTGATGAAGAATTATATAATTCACATATGGCCAGATACTTGCCCATTGAATATGTTGTAGTGTTGATGTCATTAGAAACTCACAAATTAAAAAGAGAGCCATGAAGATAAAGCCATGGCAAGTCCTATAAATGTAGAAGGAATATAGAAGCTCATATATAAAATGAAAAGATTTGGCCTTTCCTGGAAAGCAGAAATTAAAATGGCCGCAACTGCTGACCATTTGGTAAAAATCAGTACAATTTCTTACCTTTAATCGGTCAACCAAATGACAAACAACACCGCCATGAACAAACAACCCAGAGATATTCCCGTAATTGTAGAACAGCTATATAACGTCCCTGTAAATGCACTGTGGGACGCCATAACCCAAGTGGACCAGATGAAACAATGGTTCTTTGACAATATCCCGGATTTTAAACCAGAGGTTGGCTTCCAAACCACATTTGTAGTGGATGCGGGCGAACGCAACTATACCCACCAATGGAAAATTTTAAAGGCCGTGCCCAACAAAAAAATTACCTACGATTGGACTTATGCCGAATGTGAGGGTGAAGGTGTGGTGACCTTTGAACTTTTCGATGAAGGGACTAAAAGTTCCCTCCGACTTACCAGTGTAGGACTGGAAACCTTCCCCGATGACCTGCCAGAATTTACCCGAGAAAGTGGTGAAGCCGGATGGGATTACTTTATCCGTCAAAACCTAAAGAAATATCTGGACGGTAAATAGTCTTGCCCTAATTGTCCCATTCTTTTCTTGTAGCATCATCCCTTACACTCCACAACGATCTGTAGAAAAGCGAAATATTGTACCTTTATGAGAGCAACGGCTGTTCCTTGAACAGAAATAGCTCCTTTGTTTAATATTAACAAACCTCACCATGTTACGCCAATTAAAACAGATTTTTATCGGAGCTTTGGTCGGACTGGTCTCGGGAGCCCTCATTTTGGGGTTGGGCGGACGTATGGTAATGAGACTTATAGCCATTCTTGGTGATTTGCAAGGTGGTTTTAGCTGGGACGGCTCCATGGAAGTTATTGCTCTGGGAATGCTCATTGGTCTTATTTCTGGAACTATTTTCGCCTTGGTGCTACAATTTGGACACAAAAAAAGGCCTTGGACAGGTCTGGTGTACGGTATATTGGTATTTGGGAGTATCCTCATCTTGCCCATTGGTGGCAAAGGGGCAGCTGCAGGTTTTCCAAAGCTGGTGTACGCCATATATCTCTTATTCGGTTTCTTGTTCCTACTTTTCGGCTGGACCATGGCCACCTTGTTTGATCGTTGGGGCCATAAATAGAAAATAGCATAAAACGGCATATCAAAATAAGAATGGCTATCTTAAGGCTATGGGACACTTTAGATCTTCGCGTGAAAAAAAACTTTGGCTGTGGGCCTTGGTGGTCCTTTTGGGAATTTACGCCACCCTCCTGATTGGCAAGCCCATGATAGACCATATGCGGCAGAGTGGCGTAACCATTATCGGCTTCTTGGCCGTGATGTTCCTTGTAGCCCTTACGGTAGTCCTCCACGGACTCAAAGTAAAAATGGGGAGGACCGAAATTGTCGTATGGATAGGCATAGCGGCCGTTTATATCATGGTACTCCTGCGGATCACCGTTCTGGAGGAACGCAGTCACCTCATGGAATACAGTGTCTTGGCAGTACTCATCCACGAAGCCCTTTTGGAGCGCAACATCCATGGGGGAACGGTCCGTTTTCCGGCCCTGCTAGCCATTGGCCTCACCATTATTTTTGGGACTATCGACGAAGGCATTCAGTTTTTTCTGCCCCACCGGGTTTTCGATATCCAAGATATCACCTTCAACTCCATGGCTGCCATAATGGCCATGGGCTCCAGCAAGGCCCTGACCTGGGCCCGGAAAAAGATAAGAAAATCCTGATCTCACGCCATTGGAACAAACTCCTGCGCCCGCAAAAATTTGTGGCCTTGTTTTAACTTCCCATCAAAATCGATATATTTAAAGACCAAACCAAATAGCCAATAGCAACATGAGAATACCCTCCATTGCCCTTTTGCTGTGTATCGTCCTCACAGTATCTTGTAAAGAACAAAAACCAACCCCACCACGTGACGATTCGGCTTCCTTGGACAGCCTGTTCCAAGAGTACTACCAGTTCAAGCTGCGCATCAACCCCATTGAAGCCAGTAAGGGAGGGGAAAACAAATACAACGACCATATTGCCAATTATATTTCCGATCCTTATCAGCAGGATCTTCTCAGCAACTATAGCCAATTTTTAGAGGCCTCCATTAAGTACGATTCTACTGCCGTCTCCCCAGCACAATGGATGAGCCTCAAGGTCATGCAGTGGGACTGTAAGATAAAATTGGAGGGACTCAACAACAGAATGGTGACCATTGCGTCCCCCATTTACGATATGCCCAGTTTTGAGCTGATGCCCCTGGCACAGATCTCCTCCCTTCAATTGTATGTGGCACAATTGGCTGCGGGAAAAAGTGTACAGCCCTTCCATACCGTACAGGATTACGACAATTGGCTGAGACGGGTAGACGACTATCTGGTATTTTTGGATACCTGCATGGTAAAAATGGAGAAAGGAATGAAAAAGGGCATCGTCTTGCCCAAGGTTCTCACAAAAAAGATGATCCCACAATTGGAGCCTTTTATCACTGCCCCCGTAAAGGACCATTTGTTTTATACCCCCATTGCCCTGATGCCCAACGATTTTCCCGAAGTGGAGCGCGAGCGACTCACCACGGCATATTCCAGCATGATCACGGACAAACTAAAACCCAAATACAGTGCCCTACAACAATTCTTGAACAACAAATACCTGCCCGCCTGTAGGGAAACCTCGGGCTTGGGAGCCCTACCGAACGGGCCGGAAACCTATAATTACCTTATAAAATACCATACCACCACCAATATGACCGTGGATGAGATCCACGAATTGGGAAAGAGCGAGGTTACCCGTATCCTCATTGAAATGGAAAAAGCCAAGAAAAAAATTGGTTTCCAAGGGGATATCAAGGCCTTTTTTGACCATATCCGATCTAGGAAAGACCAAATGCCCTTTACCCAACCTGAGGAGGTGATTGCCAATTTCAACAGCATCAAGGACAAGATCGGACTTAGACTGAACGAGGTCTTCGATATTAGTCCCAAGGCCGATTTTGAGGTGAGGCGCACCGAAGCCTTTCGCGAAGCTTCGGCCAGTGCAGAATACGTTCCCGGTAGTAAGGACGCTACCAGGGCCGGTATTTTTTATGTGCCCATCCCAGAGGTGGCCTCCTATAACAAATATGCCGACGAGGCCCTATTTTTACACGAGGCCATCCCAGGACATCACTACCAACTGTCCCTACAACAAGAAAATAAGCAGCTGCCAGAATTTCTTCATCCGGAGAGCATGGGGGTATTTGTGGAAGGATGGGCCCTGTACGCAGAATCCTTGGGCAATGAACTGGGGCTTTATGACGATCCGATCCAATATTTCGGAATGCTGAGCATGGAAATGCACCGGGCAATCCGTCTGGTAGTAGATACCGGGATCCATGGCAAAGGATGGACCAGGGAACAGGCCATCCAGTATTCCCTGGAAAACGAAGCCGAATCCGAAGATGCCGTAATAGCTGAGATAGAACGTTATATGGCCACGCCGGGACAGGCCTTGTCCTACAAGATAGGCCAACTGAAGATCAGGGAACTTAGGACTAGGGCAGAATCGGTCCTGGGAGAAGGTTTTGACGTCAAGGAATTCCATAACCAGGTACTGAACTCCGGGAGTTTGCCCCTGGTACTTTTGGAAGAGAAGATCAATACTTGGATAAAAAACGGGGGCAAGAAAAGTTGATCCCCTTTGGCAGGGTTCTAAAATTTTCAATTGCGATTCAGCTGAAAATCCGTAACTTAAGGGTGATTTTTTAATCCCCTGAATGATGAAAACATACAAGAATTGTCAGAGTTGCGGTATGCCGATTCGCAAGGACCCCAAAAAGGGCGGTTCCAATGCGGACGGCTCCAGAAATTTAATGTACTGCAGCTACTGTTTTGAGGATGGCGCTTTTAACCAACCCGACTTTACGGTGGACGACATGAAAAAATATTGTGTGGGCAAAATGAAGGAGATGGGCTTTCCAGGCATGGTAGCACGACTCTTCGCTGCCGGCCTCCCCAGATTGGAACGCTGGAAAAACAAATAGCACTGATCAATAGTAGTTGATTAATAAATCTTACTTGCTATGAATATTAAGTCCTTGAAAATAGTCATATCCTTTTTCCTGATCTTCATAGTCACTCAGGTATACCCCCAATCCTACGATATCTATGTGAGCGATGCGGGGAATTTTGACAAGCCGCCATGGCAGATCCTAAAATTCGATCAGGACGGGAAAAACGCTACTATTTTTATTGATACCCATTTGAACTGGCCCCAGGACATTCTTTTTTTGGAAGAAAGCAATACAGTCTTGATCTCCAATCTGGGCAGTGGCAACATTACAGAACACCATGCCACCACCGGTGCCTATATTTCTGATTTCGCCCAGGATATTTCCGGTCCCACCCGGACAAAAATTGGGCCTGACGGACTTTTATATGTACTACAATGGACAGGGAACGGTACCGTATTGCGTTTTGATCTGGAAGGAAAAAATTTGGGTGAGTTCACCAAGGTGGGCGTACCCCAAAGCATAGGCTTGGATTGGGACGCACAGGGCAACCTCTATGTTTCTTCCTACAAGGAGAAAACCGTTCGAAAATTTGATGCCGAAGGCAATGATATGGGGATATTTATCGACTCCAATCTGGTGGGACCAACGAATATATGGTTCGATTTCAATGGGGACCTATTGGTGTCCGATTACAACGGCACCGCCATCAAACGCTTCGATGCCAAAGGGAACTACAAAAATGAATTCATTACCGGATTGAAGAATTCCGAGGGCATCGCTTATACCCCGGAAGGCCATATCCTCGTTGGTAACGGCCATACCCACTCCGTAAAATTATTTGACAAAAACGGATCTTATATCAAAGACATTATCGCCAATGGCTCGGGCAAGCTGCTCACCCCAAATGCTGTGGTGATCAGGCCCAAGGAACAGGAAGCATCACTTAAAAATTAAAAACGATGGACAAAGCGCTACAGACCATGATTGACAATATGCCCGAAAAAACGGGCAAATCCCTACAGGAATGGAAAAAACTACTCAAGGCCAAAGCCTATGCCAAACATTCCGAAGCCATGAATTTTTTAAAAAAGGAACACGGGGTCACCCATGGCTTTGCCAATACCATAGTACTCCTGTCCAAGGACGAAGGGGATTCTCCAGAGGATTTGGTCGCCACCCAGTACCAGGGGAAGGAATCTCTCCTCCCGATCTATGAAAAGCTTATAGCCACGGTCAAAAAATTTGGTTCCGATGTGGTCATCACTCCCAAAAAAAGCACGGTCAGCCTGATTCGAAAAAAACAATTCGCCCTGATAAAACCGGCCACCAAAACAAGGATAGACCTTGGATTGAAACTGGTGGGCAAAGAAGAGACGGACCGCTTGGGCAACTCCGGTCCCTTTGGCAGCATGTGCACCCACCGGGTACAGCTCACCGAAAGCAGTGAAGTGGACGAGCAGCTCGAAGGCTGGCTGAAAGAAGCCTATGAAAAGGCAACCTAACACCAAAATCCTTCAAAACCTTAACTCTTCTCTACTATATATCAAATCGAGGCCATATGAAAATTACACCTTTAATCATCAGCATCGCCATCACCACAATATTATGGTCCTGTAAGGCCAAAAACACCCACCAAGCAATTTCCAAAACACGCTCGGAGCCTATCGGCACCATAGCTTTTACCAGTAGCAGGGATGGGAATGCGGAAGTATATTCCATGAATGCCGATGGAAGCCAATTAAAAAATTGGACCAATAACCCTGCCTTGGAATATGGATCTTCCTGGTCCCCCGATGGCAAACAGTTGGCCACCTATTCCAAACGCGATGGAAATACCGAAATATACCTCATCAATAGTGATGGTTCGGAACCCATCCGCCTGACCAACGATCCATCCGATGACGTTCTTCCGGTCATATCCCCAAATGGGAAGGAAATTGCCTTTATGAGCAATAGAAACTCCAGCAAAAGGAACCTGTACCTGATGAACATGGACGGTACCAATATCAGGACCCTTACCCTAAACGAACATTACGAAGAGAGTCCGTCCTGGTCCCCTGATGGATCCAAAATCCTGTTCACCAGAGAACTCAGGGACCCCAATGAAAAGGGACATGCGGGGAATGGAGAAATATTTGTGATGGACAAAGATGGCAGTAACCTAAAACAACTGACCAATAAAGAAGGATTCGATTCCGGTGCTGTCTTTTCCCCTAATGGAAAACAAATAGCTTTTTATGGCCTTGAGAACGATAAATGGGATTTATTTGTGATGGATGCCAATGGCGAAAACCTGTACAACCTAACCCAAGATTCCACGGAATGCTATTCCCCCTCTTGGTCACCCGACGGTAAATGGCTGGCCTATACCGGAGGGAGTTCTGAAAACTACGATATCTGGATCATTCATTTGGACAGCAAGGAACGCAGGCGGCTGACGACCACGAAAGAAAGGGACGAACATCCTTCATGGAGCGCAAATTAGCATGGGGTATTTTGCTATATTTGTGCCTTCAAAAAAAGCGCTCCCTATGAAATATTCCTTCTTGGCCTTGGTCTTTACCATCCTTACCTCCTGTGATTCCGATAAAAAATCGGAGAACATCGATTACGTTGCCAAAAACGAACAGGATATTGCCGCCTATATCGCCGAGAACAATCTGGAGGCCCAAAGAAGTGATTCCGGTTTGTACTATGTGATTGATAAGGAAGGAACAGGAGCACAACCAACGGCGACCTCCAATGTAACGGTAGCCTATAAAGGATACTACCTCAGCGGAAGGGTATTTGACCAGAGTGATGCCGAAGGAATTTCTTTCGGCCTGAATCAGGTCATCAAAGGCTGGACGGAAGGCATCCCTTATTTTAAGGAAGGTGGCAATGGTATCCTCTTGGTGCCTGCACATTTAGGCTATGGCAACTACGACTATCGAGGCATTCCCGGTGGTTCCGTGCTAATTTTTGAAGTAAGCCTCATTTCCGTCAATTAATTACCGCCTCCCTATTCGCTGACCCGAAGACCATTATTTGGGTGCGCCCATATTTCTAACACGGCCATAAACCTTTTTGGCTGTGTACTTTACATTAAAAAATTACTTAACTTTAAGAGAAGTAACCCATCGACCTTGTTGCGTAGACGGCTGTACGTGTGTATATCCTTCTGCCCTCCCCAAAATATCAAGGTCCGTAACCAACCGTGGGATCCAAAGGCCATATGGAACCAACCCTTTGGCGACCCCTATAAACTGACTTAATTTCAGTAATTAAAAACTGATGATGACCAAAAATACCTTCGGAACCTTCGCTGGCGTTTTTACGCCCACAACCCTTACCATCCTTGGGGTCATCATGTACATCCGTCAGCCATGGGTTGTTGGTAATGCCGGTGTGTTAGGGGCTGTTGCCATTGTTCTGTTGGCAGTGGCCATAACCCTGACCACGGCCCTGAGCCTTTCTTCCATTACCACCAATGTGCGTATAGGCAGTGGGGGTGCCTTTAGCCTGATCTCCCAATCCTTGGGTCTGGAAATTGGTGGTGCCATAGGGATCCCCTTCTATTTTGCCCAATCCATAGCAGTGGCCATGTATATTTTTGGTTTTCGGGAAGGCCTGCAGACCCTTGTCCCTGGGGCCAATCCCATCATTCTGGATGTCCTTATTTTTGCCCTGGTCATGGGCATCGCCTTTATCAGCACAAGTTTTGCTTTTAAGATTCAATATGTCATTCTGGGGATCATTGTGCTCTCCCTCATCTCCATTTATGGTTCCCTGTTCGTGAACGAACTGAATTTCAATTATGAATGGTTCGGGACCTATCCAGGTTCTATAGAAAATGATTTTGGGGGATCTTCCTTTTGGATTGTATTTGCGGTCTTTTTCCCTGCCGTAACTGGGGTCATGGCCGGGGCAAATATGTCGGGAGACCTTACCAATCCACGTAAGAGTATACCCTTGGGGACCATTTCCTCGGTGATCATCACTACGGTAATATACATAAGTTTGATCTTTGTTGCCGCCATGATCGCCACACCGGAAGAATTGGCAAAAAACTACAACGTTTTTATAGACAAGGCGCTATTTGGCCCCATAGTCCTTGCCGGACTCTTGGGAGCCACCCTTTCCTCTGCCCTTGGCTCTTTTGTAGGAGCACCAAGGATATTATTGGCCCTGGGCGAAAAGAATATCCTGCCCAAAAGTCAGAAATTGGCCAAGCTCTCCAAAAAAGGGGAACCGGTAACCGCCATGTTGGTGACCGCTTTTATTGTACTGTTCGGGATTTCCCTGCGGAACCTGAATACCATTGCCCCCTTGCTCACCATGTTCTTTATGATCACCTATGCCATGGTGAACGTGGTAGCGCTGGTAGAGCAGACCTTGGGACTGCCCAGTTATAGGCCCACCTTAAAAATACCCTTGATCATTCCGGCCATTGGGGCCTTTGGTTCCATCGCCATCATGTTTATCCTAAACGTGCTGGTAGCCTTGTTTTCCTTGATCTTTATCCTGATCTTTTACATGTATTTGGTGCGGATGAACATTAAATCTGCTGCAGGCGATTCCAGAAGTGGCCTTTTCACCGCCTTGGCCGAATGGGCCACCAAAAAGACCAACGCCCTAAGACCGCAGCGGGAAGTAAGGTCATGGCGTCCGGACCTGCTGATTCCCATGACGATGACCAAGGAGCTCAGGAGTTCCTACAAACTTATCCACTCCATTATCTACCCCAAGGGATCCATTAAAATATTGGCCCTGAGGAACGAAAATGAAACGGAACAAAGAAATATAGAGAGCTTTCTTAGAAATGCCATTCAGAAATTTAAGGAAAATGAACTGTCGGCCTCGTTTACCGTGATAGACAATACCGATTTCAATACCACCATCAATGTGAGCATGCAATCCCTGAACGCCGCATTTTTTAAACCCAACATCGTATTTGTTAGCGTGGACTCCTTGGGAACCAATTTCTCTTATTATGACCGACTCCTTTTGGACGCCAAAAAGAACAGTTTTGGAACCATTATCTATATCCCATTTTCCACGGCCAGTTTGGCCATTGAAAAGAGCATCAATCTATGGATGACCAACATTCCCATTGATTGGAAGGAAACCTTTAGTGTAAGGAACAACAACCTTTCTACCCTGATAGCCCTATTGATCCGCAGGAACTGGAAGGGGTCCATTGAAGTAAACATTTTGAACAACAACCCCAATATGACCATCACACCCTCCGATATTGAAGATTTGAGGACTATGGTCCGTTTTCCCAAGCATACCAATATCTCCATTAGACAAGGAGATCTTTTGGAAAATGTAAAAAAAGAGCGCAATACCGATGTGAACATTTTTAGTATTGAGAATGGAATGGACATAGAGACCATGGTAAGCATGGTGAACCAGTCCCGGATCTCCGCCATCTTCTGCGCGGATTCGGAATTTGAAAATGTACTGGTCTAACCTATTTATGCCTTTACCTACCCTCCTTTCGCAATACTTCCAGAGGTGGACTTTGGATAACACTCCGGCTGTTGAGCAACCCTATGACCAAAACCAAAAGGGTAATCCCTGGGAACAGTACCAAAAACGGAAACATGGAAGGCACAAAGGATGTTTTGAATACCAACAACGCCAACAATTGACTCCCTATCAACGACAATAGAATCCCAGACAAACCGCCCAACACTCCTAAATAGGCATATTCCAAGGCCGTAATTTTAAGAATCTGATTGCTTTTGGCCCCGATGGTGCGCAAGAGTACGCTTTCCTTGATCCGCTGGTATTTACTGGTACGAACCGCTCCCAATAGCACGATGACCCCAGTAAGGATGCTGAAAAAGGCCATAAAATTGATGATCCATGATATCTTTTCCAAGAGTCGTTCTATGACCGAGAGTACTTGCCTAAGATCCAAGATGGAAACATTGGGAAACTGTTTCACCAGCTCCTTCTGTAAAAGTGCCGATTGCCTTTCATTGGGTACTTTGGTGGTCAGTACCCTGAACTGTGGTGCATCCTCCAAAACTCCTTTAGGGAAGACTATGGAAAAGTTCAATTGCATCCTGCTCCAATCTACTGTACGAATACTACCGATAACGGTATTTAACAAAACCCCCTGCACGTTAAAGGTAAGCTTATCCCCTACCTGCACTTTTGCGTCTTCCGCAAAGTTATCGCTCACGGAGATGGGAACAAGGTCCCTTGAGGCAACCTCACTGGTCCATTCCCCAGCCTCCAAATCCTCTGAAGCGATCAGGGAATCCCTATAGGTCACCCTAAATTCATGGTTCAATACCCATTGGTTGATGGTGGAGGTAGTATCCTTACGGATGTCATTGGCCATGACCCCTTTGATACTCTCCACCCGCATGGTAATAATAGGGATATCGGCCAAGACGGGCAGATTGCTATTTTCTATGGTCTTTGCCACTGCCGTTTGCTGTCCGGCCTGTACATCCAATAAGATCATATTGGGACTGTCGGCATTGGATTCTATAGAAGCCTGGTCCAGCAAAATATCCTTAGAAAAATACAAAGTACTGATCAGAAAGGTTCCTACACCTATGGCGAGGACCAACGTCAATGTCTGATTCTGTGGCCTAAAGAGGTTTAATAAACTTTGCCTGGCGGTAAAGCCCCAAGAGGTTGGAAAGTATTTTTTTATCCCTTTCATAAATATACTGGCTACCCCGCCCAAAATGGAGAAGGTCACCAAAATGGCACCTACAAAGGCCAAGGAATAGCGCCAATCCTTTAAGAGCCATAGGGCGAAAAGGAATACAAACAAGGAAATACCCAAGGAAACTAAGAGCAAAGCCTTTCTTGGTTTTTTGGCTCCTTCTGCCCCTACCCTTAAGGTCTGCAACGGAGATACATACAAGGTTCCGATAAGTGGATATAAGGCAAAAAGTAGCGACATCAGTACCCCCAACAATAAGCCCATGGCAATCGCCTGGAAGGAGAATGATATTTGGATTTCTATGGGAATCAGACCTTGCAACAACAATGGGAATAATTGCTGAAGTAAAATTCCGGCTACGGTCCCAACAATCCCGCCCAAAAGGCCCATGGCGGCAATTTGTATCAGGTAGATGGAAAAGGTTTGTTTGCGTGTGGCGCCCAAACATTTAAGAACGGCCACGGCACGCAGTTTTTCCTTGATGTAAATGTTGATGGCACTGGCAATGCCCACACATCCCAATAAGAGGGATATAAAGGCTACCAGGTTCAGGAACTTTCCAAAATTATCGTACCTACGGCCCAGACGTTCACTGGTAGAGGTATGGGTATCCAGATCGGCATCTTCCGCATCTAATTGAGGATCCAGAACTTTGTCCAGCTCTTCCATATCCGCCCCTTCCTTGGCGACAAAATAATACTCATAATCTACCCTACTCCCCTGTTGTATCAAACCGGTCCCTTCTATAAAACGGTACGGGATCAATATGGGCGGAGCTACAGAGCTAAAGATGGCGGTACTTCCGGGTACCGATTTTAGGGATCCAGCAATAGGTAAGGTTATATTCCCCACTTTAATACTATCCCCTGGTTTTACTCCCAACTGCAGCATTACCGTGGCATCAACCAAGGCAGCTCCCTGTGTTTGGTATTCTTTGGCCGCGCCTACAGGTACGGTCTCCAATTCCCCATAAAAGGGAAACCCTCCTTCTATTCCCCGGACCTGCACCAGTTTGGCGGCACCGTTCTTGGGAAAGGCTGCCATGGAGGCAAAATTGATTTCCTTCGCATGGGCACCACCCAATGAATCCATGATGGCGGTTACCCGTTCATTGGGCGGCTTCCCACTGTCAATAATATAATCAGCCCCCATTAGGGCTTTTGATTGTAATTGTATGTTATCTTTCAGATTTTCCCCAAAAGATTGTATGGAAACAACGGCGGCAATGCCCAAAATGATAGAGGCCATAAATAGGACCAGCTTGCCCCCACTTGCCCGTCCATCGCGCCAAGCCATTTTTAAGAGCCATGAAAGTCCCGCTTTGGCATACGGTGTTTTCGAGTTTTCCATCATCCTGCGACTGTTTGATTTTCGATGATCCTTCCTCCTTTTAAACGCAAGATCCTTTGGGTCTTCTGAGCCAATTCCAGGTCATGGGTCACAATAACCAGGGTAGTTCCCAATTCTTTGTTCAGTTCAAAAAGTAGTTGCACCACTTTTTCCCCAGTTTCGGCATCCAAATTACCCGTAGGCTCATCAGCAAACAAAATGGAAGGATTGTTACAAAAGGCCCGGGCCAGGGCAACCCTTTGTTGCTCCCCACCGGAAAGTTGTGAGGGATAATGGTGGATACGATCGGCCAAGCCAACCTTGCCCAAAAGTTCTACCGCCCTTTTGGAAGCGCTCCTGTCCCCCCTTAGCTCCAAGGGTACAGCCACATTTTCCAATGCCGTTAAGGTAGGCAACAGTTGAAAATCCTGAAAAATAAATCCGACATGCTGGTTTCTCAAGAGGGCACGCTCGTCTTCATTGAGATTGCCCAAATCGGTTCCACATAGGGCAATGGTGCCAGAATCTGCTTTGTCCAACCCTGCACATAGCCCCAAAAGGGTCGTCTTGCCACTTCCCGAAGGCCCTACAATAGAGAAGGTCTCTCCTGTTTCAATATCAAAACTGATATCTTGTAGTACGGTTAATTCTTTGGAACCACTGGAATAGGTTTTCCCTAGGTTATGTATGTTTAATATCTTTGTCATTTCCCTACTTTTATATCCACTATCCGAAAGGAAGCAAAATAAAGAAATGATTTTGATTAAAATCCATATGCCTATGAGAACGCTGTTAACCTTTTGTTATTTTTTTCTATTCATTCTTACTGTTTCCTGCGGCGATAAAGCGGCCAAAAAGGAGTCTCAAGAAGTAACTGAAGAAGTAAAGCAAGAGGACAATAAGTCCAATGAAGCTTCTGAAAAGGTGATCCTATTTTTTGGCAATAGCCTAACGGCCGGAATGGGACTGGACCCCAATGAAGCCTTTCCTGCCGTGATCCAACAACGGTTGGACTCACTTGATATGCCGTATACCGTTGTAAATGCCGGACTCAGTGGAGAGACAACGGCAGCTGGAAAGAACCGGATCAATTGGGTGCTGAACCAAAAGGTGGATATCTTCGTTCTGGAACTGGGTGCCAATGACGGACTTCGTGGAATTCCATTGGAGGAGACGCGCAGTAATCTTCAGACCATCATTGATAAAGTACTCGCAAAAAATCCAGAGACGAAAATAGTTTTGGCCGGGATGCAGATTCCACCAAATATGGGACAGGAATATACCACAGGGTTCAGGAAAATATTTCCGGAATTGGCTGACAAGAACAATGCTGCCCTGATCCCATTCTTATTGGAGGGTGTTGCAGGAATTCCAACATTGAACCAAGCCGATGGGATTCATCCCACCGTGGAGGGACAAAAAATTGTGGCCTACAAAAACGTATGGCCCGTATTGGAACCATTCCTAAACTAGTTTATGTACATTTAACCGGCATAACCAGTACTATGAATAAATTACAAAGTCCATCAATATAAAATAAACATCATGACCGATACCAATAATTTTGCACATGCTGCCATGCTGATCAGAAAGCCTGTGGAACAGGTTTTTATGGCCTTTACGAATCCTGAGATCACTACCAAATTTTGGTTTACGAAAAGTACAGGGCTTTTGGAAAAAGGAAGAACTGTGGATTGGACCTGGGAGATGTACAACCATACGGTCCCGGTACATGTTCTGAAAGTGGTTACCAATGAACTGTTGATTGTTGAATGGGGCTCAGGTGACAACAAACAGTTGATAGAGTGGGAATTTAAGGCTTTGGACGATTACCGGACTTTTGTTTCCATCACGAACACAGGTTTTAAGGGCACCCCGGATGAAATATTGTCGGGCGTCAGGGATTCCACAGGTGGATTTTCTTGGGTCTTGGCCGGATTGAAAGCTTATTTGGAGCATGGGATAGAACTGAACCTCGTTGCCGATAGATACCCAAAAGAATTGGGCGAGCATTAAAATTATAACTACCATAACCATATAGCATGTCCAATATCATCATCCAAGGCATTCAGTACGATGAAAAGTCGTCCTTCCAAAAAGGTCCAGGTCTTGCCCCTAAATTGATCAGGAAAGCCCTTCACTCGGGTTCCATGAATTATTTCGCCGAAGATGGCACCACCATTGAAACTGACCACATTGTGGATAAGGGAGATTTTGGGATTTCCTCCTATTTTGAAATAGAGGAGATCACCAAAAACCATTTGGACAAACATCCCAAAATATTGACCTTGGGTGGCGACCACTCCATAACCTTTCCCCTGATCAAGGCCCTACATGAAAAATATCCGGTGCTGGATATCCTACATATCGATGCCCATGCCGATCTGTATGACCATTATGAAGGTGATCCCTACTCCCATGCCTGTCCTTTTGCCAGAATCATGGAAAATGGATTTGCAGTCCGATTGGTACAAGTGGGTATCCGTACCCTGAATACCCATCAGGCCGAGCAGGCAAAAAAGTACGGGGTAGAAATTCACCCTATGAACAACTTGGACCTGTCCAGTATTTCTAAATTTAAGAATCCGGTGTACATATCATTGGACATGGATGGTTTTGATCCCGCCTTTGCACCCGGGGTATCCCATCATGAACCTGGGGGACTCACCTCCAGACAGGTCATTGACCTTATCCAGAATCTGGATGCCGAGGTGGTGGGTGCCGACATCGTGGAGTACAATCCTACACGAGATTTTCAGGATATGACCGCCTTTCTGGCCGCAAAAATGATGAAGGAGATCTTGGCCAAAATGCTTTAGACAGCACTAAAAACTATCAACCTCTACGATATTTTGATGAAGACCATTTTATACGTAACCGATTTCTATTACGAGGCCAAGGGCAGAAAATATTATGAGGAGGACCTGTATATCACCTCCCATCTTAAAGAGCATTTTAACATCCTTATAGGCCACCCCCATCAGGTTTTGTCCTATTTGGATATTGCCGATGTGCTCGTATTCAGAAATACCGGTTCCGTACTTGGCTATCAGCAGTATTTTGAAAAGTTCGTGGCCCAAGCCAAGGAGCAGCAAATCATCACCTTCAATTCCTTAGATGGAAAGGCCGACATCAAGGGGAAACAATATTTATTGGATTTGACAGAAATGCAATATCCCGTAATCCCCACCGTAGACAATCTAAAGGACTTAATAAAGCTCGGAGCGCCTGAGAAGTATGTCATAAAACTGAAGAATGGGGCCGACTCCATTGGAATGGAATTCCTTTCCAAGGAAGAAATATTAAAAATTGATTTAAAAGGAAGGCTGATTCAACCTTATCTCGATTTTGAATACGAGGTTTCTTTCTATTACCTCAACCATAAATTCCAGTATGCGCTGTATGCCCCAAACAAGGAAAAACGGTGGGATTTACAGGAATATACGACCACTGACAAGGATTTGGCATTTGCCGAAAAATTTGTGCAATGGAACGCTATGGAACGGGGTATAGTACGCATCGATGGCTGCAGGCTGAAAGACAATACCCTCCTATTGGTAGAAGTGGAAGACCTAAATCCGTTCCTCTCCCTAGATGCCCTCAATGAATCCAAAAGAAAGGATTTCCTTGAAAATTTCATTTACGCCCTAGGGCAATTATAGGCAAGGCTTGGCCACTACCATCTAACACCAGATTCTAAAAAAAATGGTACCTTAACATAGCACAGCAGTGAATCTTAAGGCAGAACCATATGGCTAGAATTGTTAAAAAAAAGAAGGAAGAGATAGGGCTGGCGCCGGATGCCCTATATTTTAGGGGCAAAAAGAAGGCGGAGAAAGTTTTTTTGAGGTTGATTGATTTTGATGCCGACAATTTGCAGGAAAGTGCCGTTCAGACGGTCAAGGAGGTATTGGAATATCAGGAAAAACCAACGGTCACCTGGTTCAATGTAGATGGCCTGCACAATATTGCGGTCATGGAAGAAATTTCCAAGGGCTTCCAGATAGAAAGGCTTATCCTGGCCGATGTCATGGATACGCAAGCCAGGCCCAAGGTACACGAATATGCCAACTGCATCTACCTGTCCATCAAGATGCTGCAGCAGGATGAAAAGACCCAGGAAATCACCGTAGAAAATTTGAGCCTCATCTTAACGGACAAGGTCCTGATATCCTTTCAGGAAAAAAAAGGGGATGTCTTTGATCCGGTACGGGAAAGGATCAGGAACAATAAAAAGAGGATCCGTAATTCGGGAGTTGACTATTTGGCCTTTGCCCTTTTGGATATTGTGGTGGACAACTACATCTACATCATCAGTGTACTGGGGGACAAAATTGAAGGATTGGAAGAAAAGTTACTGCAAGATCCCAACCAGAGCGTCATTGATGAGATAAACGCTTATAAGCGCGAGCTGAACTTCCTGCGGAAAAACATCAACCCTTCCCGGGAAATGATCTTGGCACTTTCCAAAATGGAATCGGAATTCATTGAAGAGACCACCTATGTGCATTACAAGGAATTATTGGCGAATGCCAACCAGGCAGCAGAATCTTCGGACAGTTATCGGGAAATATTATCAGATCAGCTAAACATCTACCATACCATGATCAGCAGTAAATTGAACGACATCATGAAGTTCCTGACCGTTTTCTCCGTTATTTTTATACCACTGACCTTTATCGCAGGAATCTATGGGACCAATTTTGATGTAGTGCCTGAGCTTCATTACCAATACAGCTATTTTATCATGTGGGGGGTCATGATCATAGTGGCCATTGGCATGTTGATCTATTTTAGAAAAAGGAAATGGCTTTGAGCAACCGGTAAGAAAATATTGAAAAGAAGCTTCAAAGTCTATTCCCTGTGGATCATTATTTAACTGCCACCACTTCTATCTCTATCTTGGCATTGGCGGCCAGACCACTGGCGGCAAAAGTGGTCCGTGCCGGTTTTTTGGTGAAGTATTGGGAATACACCTCATTGAAGGCAGCAAAATCATCCATGGTACTGAGGATCACCGTACATTTCACTACCCGATCCAAGTCCATCCCGTGATGCTGCAAAACGGCTGCAATGTTCTTGATGGTCTGTTCCGTTTCGGCCTTGATCCCTCCTGAAATCAGTGTTCTAGTGGAATGGTCCATACCAATTTGCCCAGCCAAAAAAAACAGATTCCCAACTTCAACGGCATCGCTGAACGGTGCCGATTGCTTTTTCTCTTCATGGGAAGCGTGGAAAATAAGTGGAGATTTCTCTTGGGCTTTAAGAATTGCTATAGGTACTAAAATCAAAGTGATAAGAAGAACTAGACTATTTTTCATATTGCAAAGTAATTAATTGGCTACCTTATTGGTGGGAGCTCCCTTTTATGTTGTTTAAAATTAGCCTATTTTTATCAAAAATATACCACCATGAGTACCAAAGACGATTTCTTTGCTCACATTGAAGAGGGATATGCCACCAAAGGCGACTTCATCACTATGGGTTCTGCCATTTTGGATGGGGAAACGGTTACCAATGCCTTTGTAAAGATCCCATTGAAAACCTTGAACAGGCACGGCTTGATTGCCGGAGCCACTGGAACAGGAAAAACCAAGACATTACAGGTCATTGCTGAAAATTTATCCGACAAAGGAATTCCCGTACTTCTGATGGATCTTAAAGGAGATCTGAGCGGACTTGCCCAGCCGAGTCCCGGACATCCCAAAATTGATGAACGCCATGCAAAAATTGGGCTCCCCTTTGAAGCAAAAGGATTTCCCGTAGAAATATTATCCCTCTCCGAACAGGACGGGGTAAAATTAAGGGCTACGGTTTCCGAATTTGGACCCGTACTGCTTTCCAGAATATTGGACCTTTCCGAGGTCCAAGAAGGTATTGTGGCTGTGGTGTTCAAGTATTGTGACGACAACAAATTGCCTTTGTTGGATCTAAAAGATTTCAAAAAGGTATTACAATATGCCACTGGTGAAGGAAAAAAAGAATTCCAGGATAGTTACGGTAGAATTTCTACCAGCTCTACAGGAACCATATTGCGGAAAATTATTGAATTGGAGCAGCAAGGTGCCGAACTGTTCTTTGGTGAAAAATCCTTTGATGTTGAAGACCTCGTTCGGATCGATGACACAGGTAGGGGATATATCAATATTCTACGGCTAACAGATATACAGGACCGACCAAAACTGTTCTCAACGTTTATGTTGAGCCTATTGGCAGAAATATATGCCACCTTCCCGGAACAAGGGGATAGCGATAGACCGGAATTAATATTATTTATTGATGAGGCCCATTTAATTTTCAAGGAAGCTTCCAAAGCCCTAATGGACCAAATTGAGAGCATCGTTAAACTGATCCGCTCCAAAGGAATCGGACTTTACTTTGTTACCCAAAATCCAACCGATGTGCCCGATGATGTATTGGCACAGTTGGGCCTAAAAGTACAGCATGCCCTTAGGGCCTTTACCGCCAAGGACAGAAAAGCAATTAAACTGACCGCGGAAAACTATCCGGACTCGGAGTTTTACGACACCAAAGAGGTGTTGACCTCCTTGGGGATTGGAGAGGCATTGATTTCTGCCCTTGATGAGAAAGGAAGACCTACGCCTTTGGCTGCTACTATGTTACGGGCACCGATGAGCCGTATGGATGTGCTAACGGAAAGTGAATTGAAGGAAGTCGTAAACAACTCCAAATTGGTCAGAAAATACAATGATACTGTAGACCGTGAAAGTGCCTATGAAATTCTGAACCAGAAAATTGAAAGGGCGGAATTGGCAGCAGAAAAGGCCAAGGAAATAGACGAAAAAGAAACTTTAAGCAGAAGAACAACCACAAGACGAACAAGTACCCGCCAAGATCCTTTGGTAAAAGTACTCACCAGTGCCACTTTTATTAGGGGCGTTTTGGGAATACTAAAAAAAGTAATGCGTTAACCATTTATGAAAAACAGAAATAGCATAGCATTGGCCTTAGTGGCCATCACCTTTTTACAATGTCAAAAAACAGATAAGGATTTTTTGATCACCCAAGACAATGTTGGCAAAGTAAGTCGGACCACCAAGGTATCCGACTTGGAGGCTATTTACGAGAAGGACTCCATTGTTTTGGATACAAATATTTCCAAATTGACCTCGGCCCAAGAAAAAATACAGGTTTTTGAAAAAGGCGGAGTGCACCTTCTCACTTTGACCCCGACTACGGATAGTATTCCGACCATTGAGAATATTAGGATTTTCGATCCCCGTTTCGTATCCGATAAAGGCCTGGGGCTCCAAAGTACGTTCAAGGACATTAAGGACAACTACACCATAGACAAGATTGTGACCTCCATGAACAATGTGGTCATTTTTTTAAGGGATAGTGATATGTACATCACTATAGACAAAGAGGAATTGCCCGAAAGTCTGCGTTATCCTACTGCCGGAAATATTGAAGCGGTACAGATTCCCGATGCTGCCAAAATAAAATACATCATGGTAGGGTGGGATTGATCAGACCCACTCCAAAGATTGCCTAGAAGGCAGTTGAGAATTCAATATTCCATGTATTAAAAACAGTCCCTCGAGCGGAATCGAGAGGTCAACTACCATACGTACTATGAAAAAATATACCGTGCAGAAAGCACCTTTTGTGGTCCCTACCACGGACGGAAAGCTTATAGAAGAACATTTTGGAAGGGCTACGGATGGCAACTCCCAAGTAAGCATTGCCCATATGGTTGCACCTCCGGGATGGAGCGAACCGTTCCAGACCCCAGAATTTGATGAGTATACTTATGTCATCAGTGGCAAAAAACAATTTATCATTGATGGTGAGAAGGTAGTCCTAGAAGCGGGACAGTCCATAAAAATTGAGAAGAATACCCGAATCCAATATTCCAATCCCTTTGATGGACCCTGTGAATATATCGCTATTTGCCTTCCGGCATTTTCCATGGAAAGTGTCCATAGGGAGGACTAGCACAATTGGACAACATGGAAAAATTGATCTATAAATATTTGGCGCTGGCCTACGGGCAGTATTTTAATTCGTTGGCTCTGATTTCCAAAAGAAAGGCAGCCGAAAAGGCCTTCAACCTCTTTTGCTCTCCAAGGAAGGGCAAGGTACTGCCGCATCAGCAGGAATATCTCAACGCGGCAAAAGATCAAGTACTTCAGATGGATAGCATCAATATCCAGACCTATCAATGGTCTGGTTCCAAGGAAACTGTGCTTTTGCTGCATGGTTGGGAAAGCAATGTGTACCGCTGGAAAAACCTGATCGAAAAATTACAGGAGGCCCAATTCAATATCATCGCCATTGATGCCCCCGGCCACGGCAATTCCTCAGGAAATATGTTGAATGTTCCCCTGTACACAGAATGTACCAATGTGGTGATAAGCACCTATAATCCATCTTTTGTCATTGGTCATTCCATGGGTGGCATGACCACCATATACAACCAGTATAAATACCCCAATCCCGATATAAAAAAATTGGTTTCCTTGGGTTCCCCATCCGAATTATCGGAACTGATGGACCACTATCAAAATTTATTGAGCTTCAACGATGTTGTCCTTTCAGAACTGGAAAGATATATTTACGAACGTTATGAGGTTGAAGTGCATGAATTTTCGGCAGCAAAATTTTCTCAGAAAATTGACAAAGAAGGATTTATTGTCCATGATGAACTGGATACTATAGCGCCTTTTTCAGCGGCGGAACGAATCCACGGCCAATGGAAAAAGAGTTCCCTATTAAAAACATCAGGTTTGGGCCATTCCTTACATCAGGAAGAAGTAAACCAGAAAATTATTGACTTCCTCAATTCATAAAAATCATTTATTTTTATCAAAAATCAAAGCTATGTCCAAAGTAAACCCATTCCACATTGCCATACCAGTCCATAACTTGGATGAATGCCGAACCTTTTACAGGGACGTCCTTAATTGCGAGGAAGGGCGTAGCAGTGATCATTGGGTAGATTTTAGCCTTTTTGGACATCAGTTGGTGATACACTACAAGCCGAAATCCAAAGAAGAGTCTCTCCACACCAATCCTGTGGATGGCAAGGATGTGCCCGTACCACACTATGGGGTGGTTCTGGATTGGGAGCAATTTGAAAACTTTGCCGAAGACTTGAAATCCAAAAACGTAAAGTTTGTGATAGAACCCTATATCAGGTTTGCAGGACAGGTAGGCGAACAGGCCACCATGTTCTTTTATGACCCTGCCGGCAATGCACTGGAGTTTAAATCCTTCAAGGATATGAGCCAGTTATTTGCAAAATAACCACCTATAACCTGATTACCACAGCATTTTCGAAATTATCCTAACAGGTGTTTTTCAAAACAAACACTGTTTTCAATACCGGCATACTGCCCGTAATTCGGAATCACCGTATATCCATTTTTAGTGTACAGGGCTATGGCTTCTGGTTGCCGCTTGCCGGTCTCCAGGACACAGGTCTTCTGACCCAGTTCACGGGCCCAGTCTTCCAATTCGGAAAGGACCATGGTAGCGAAACCCATACCCCTTTTTTCCGGTGTTACATACATACGCTTTACCTCCATGACATTTGGCTCCAATTGTTTTATGGCCCCACATGCAATGGGAACTCCCTCTTCATAGGCCACTAGGGCATATTTAATCAAAGCTATCTTATTGAATTGATCGTAAAACGAATGTTCGTCCCCATCCCTTTGGGCCAGGTCCGCATCAAGCTTGGCCACAAGCATCTTAAAATCGGGGTGTTTGGCATCGGTCCTAAAAATCCGTATCATTCATACATACTTTTTCTATTTGTACCTCCAACTGGTCAAATCGGCACCTTTGGGGGCACTTTCCGCAATCCGTTTCATAATTTTGGGCACGTACATGGTATTGTACCGCATCCGAGTGATATGATTGGGCTGGTCAGGGTCACCGTTCCAACAGTGCTCTGCCCTATCCCCATAGGCCACTTCCCCATCGTAATAGGGGTCTGTGGTACCTTCCAAAAATTCTTCCATCAGGTAGACGGCATTGTTCAAATAGTAATTATCCATATCCCCACAATAAATATGGATTTTTCCCTTCAATTTTTCCCCCAACTTATCCCAATCGCGCTCCATGATGTAGCGTAGGTCATAATTTTCCTGCCAGTACTTGGCCACTTCTTGATTGATATCCCCACTCATTTTATCCCAAAGGCGCACGGGGTATCCGTCTTTCCCCTGTGGTGAATAGGTAGCCTCCCAGATGTCCCACTGTTGGCCAGACCTAGATTTGTCGCCCAGCACCAATTCCAGGTGGTTGCCTTCCCTAAGGGTAGATTGAATCTGGCCCAAATTATCGCGATGGGCGGGGACCTCCAACTTCTTATAATCGCTCTCATAGTAATAGGCATTCTTGTCCTCGTAAATATTGGTGAGGCAATAGGCCCTAAAATCTATGGGGTCCGGACAAGCGGCAAAACACCCATTGTATTCCTCTGGATATTTCACCTGTACCGCCAAGGCCTCCCAACCTCCAGTAGAGCCACCATAAAGAAAACGTGACCATCCTTCACCCATGCCCCTGAACTGCTTTTCAATATGTGGGATAAGCTCATAAGTAATGGCATCGCCATACGGTCCTTGGCTCGCAGAATTTACAGCATAGGAATCGTCATAATAAGGTGTCGGATGTTGGATCTGTATGATGATGAACCTGGGAAAATCGGGCTCGTTCCATCGCTTATAGAAGTCGTAGGCCTCCTGCTCCTGAATAATATTATAACCTTCCACGTTGAACCGTGAAGAATATTCGGGTTTCATATTGGGGTCCGGTGGCGTGGTCCTAAAACCTCCAAAATCATTGGGAAAATGTCCATGGAAGACCATCAGTGGGTATTTGGCCTCTGGGTGTTCCATAAAGCCCTTGGGTAATAATACGTGGGCACCCAAGTACATATCCCTCCCCCAAAACTCAGAGAGTTTTTCAGATTTAATCTTGATGTGCTTGATCCATTCCGTATCCTTGGGCTCCTCAATTGGGGGAATGACCTGATCCATCTGAATATCAATCTCGGGAAACCCATTTTCGGTAATGGTAACCTTTACGGGCTTGCTGTAGATATTGCCTGGGGAACGGTTCCATTGCTGGCCTTCCCCATTGTCCATGGGAAGTTTTACGGTCTGCCCGGTAGACAAATTAAAAGTCTCATACGTATGCAAAAGCGCCTGTACGTAGTAATCTCCAGGCAGTATATCGGCCATACTTGCAATGGGGAAGCCAAAATCGTCCCCATTAAAAACCACTTTGTCGTTGGGCGCCATACCATCCACATTTTTGCCGTAGATCAGCTGGGCGTTTAGACCATCATTGATCTGGAAACGAGGTTCAGTTTTGTCGTTGTTGGCAAACATCAACAATAATCTCCCGTCCAGCTTTTCTGAACCTAGGGTCTCCGAGAATGAAACAGTCAGGGTTACGGTATCGGATGGCTCCTTATTGGATTGACAGCCTACAAACAAAATGACGGCAAGGAAGGTCAAAAGTCTTTTCATGGTTTGGTATGGATTTGATCAGAGAAAAGATACTCATTTCCCTAAAATTATCAAACAACCCAATTATCCCATGTATCCATGTGCAATTCAACGAAAATGGATTCTTTATCGGCAATCAGGGGCAGCGATCATATAAGAAAAAGCAAAAAAAATCGTTATGTTAATCAATAGGACTAGGTTTTGATACCTACTAAATTGCTGGTCTATGAAAAAAGTTTTGGCTGTATTCTTGGTATTTGGCGCCATTATCGCCATGGGCAGTTGTGATTATGACGATAGCAATGATATTGATGTACTGAATCCCAACGATAGTATTAAGGGGGTTGCCTATAAATCAAAAATGCCCCAATAATTGGGGCATTTTTTGATCCGTATTTAATTTATTTTCTTCCTCTGTGACGCTCCCTGGCCAATAAGGTATTTTTTAATAGCATGGCAATGGTCATAGGTCCTACCCCACCTGGAACAGGAGTAATGAAGGAAGCTTTTTTACTGACGTTTTCAAAATCAACATCTCCAGTGATATAATACCCTTTCTCTTTGGTATCGTCCGCAACACGGGTAATTCCGACATCGATGACCACGGCATCGTCTTTCACCATTTCCGCCTTTAAAAAATTGGGTACTCCAAGGGCCGAGATAATAATATCTGCCTGTGAGGTGATTTGGGTGATATTTTTGGTATGGCTATGGGTCAAGGTTACCGTAGAGTTCCCAGGCCATCCCTTACGGCCCATTAGGATACTCATGGGGCGTCCAACAATATGGCTCCTACCAATGACAACCGTATGCTTCCCTTTGGTATCCACGTTGTAGCGCTCCAATAATTCCAAGATCCCAAATGGGGTAGCCGGAATAAAGGTGCTCATATCCAAGGCCATTTTTCCAAAGTTCATGGGGTGGAAACCATCCACATCCTTATCGGGATCTACTGCCAATAAAACTTTTTGTGTATCTATCTGAGGGGGTAACGGAAGTTGTACGATAAAGCCGTCTATGTCGTCATTTTCATTGAGCTCTTTAATCTTTTTCAGCAACTCCAATTCCGAGGTGGTACTTGGCATTTTGACCAAAGTGGATTCAAAACCAACTTTCTCACAAGAACGCACTTTACTGCCTACATAGGTAAGGCTGGCCCCATCATTACCAACAATGATAGCTGCCAAATGGGGAACCTTCTCCCCTCGTTCTTTCATTTTGGAAACCTCAACGGCAATTTCCTCTTTAATCTGATTGGAAACTTTCTTTCCGTCCAATAGCTCCATAGTATCTTTTTTAATTGGTAATTTTTTCTTTGATGTGGGGCCTAATTAACGCATGCCCTTCATGGCACCCATCATTTGCATCATCTTTTTGCCACCACCACCTTGCATCATCTTCATCATCTTGCTCATTTGGTTGAACTGCTTCAATAATTGGTTCACCTCCTGTACGGTTCTACCACTACCTTTGGCCACACGTACTTTTCTACTGGCATTCAA
The DNA here is from genome assembly GCF_037203765.1 of Sediminicola sp. 1XM1-17. Taxonomy (NCBI): domain Bacteria; kingdom Pseudomonadati; phylum Bacteroidota; class Flavobacteriia; order Flavobacteriales; family Flavobacteriaceae; genus Sediminicola; species Sediminicola sp. 1XM1-17. The sequence goes on from NZ_JBBCAS010000005.1 coordinate 184,916, forward strand.
TACTGTTGGATTGGAACGTTCTTCCGGGGTCATGGAATGTATGATGGCCTCTATGTGCTTGAAAGCGTCATCATCAATGTCCAATCCTTTTAGGGCCTTACCTGCACCCGGGATCATTCCCATCAGGTCCTTAAGGCTACCCATCTTTTTTATTTGCTGGATCTGTCCCAAGAAATCATCGAAACCAAAGGTGTTCTTGGCAATCTTCTTTTGGATTTTTCTGGCCTCCTCCTCATCAAACTGCTCTTGGGCACGTTCTACCAAGGAAACAACATCTCCCATCCCAAGGATACGATCGGCCATACGGGAAGGATGGAATACATCTATGGCATCCATTTTTTCCCCTGTTCCTATGAATTTTATAGGCTTGTCTACCACCGATTTAATGGAAATAGCGGCACCACCGCGGGTATCACCATCCAATTTGGTTAGGATCACCCCGTCGAAATTCAAAATATCATTAAAGGCCTTGGCGGTGTTTACCGCATCCTGACCGGTCATGGCATCAACAACAAATAGGGTTTCTTGTGGTTCTATCGCTTTATGGATATTGGAGATCTCCTTCATCATGGCGTCGTCCACTGCCAAACGTCCTGCCGTATCTATGATCACCACATTGTGTCCGTTTGCCTTGGCATGGGCAATACCCGCTTTGGCAATGGCCACAGGATCACTGTTGCCCTTATCGGAATACACTTCAATACCCAACTGGTCCCCGACCACGTGCAATTGGTCTATTGCCGCTGGACGATAAACGTCACAGGCCACCAGTAATGGCTTTTTAGTTTTTTTGGTCTTTAGGAAATTGGCCAGTTTCCCAGAGAATGTGGTCTTACCAGATCCTTGGAGACCTGACATTAATATGATGGAGGGGTTGCCCGATAGGTTGATTCCTTCGGTTTCACCGCCCATAAGCTCAATCAGCTCATCTTTCACCAATTTTACCATCAACTGCCCTGGTTGTAGGGAAGTCAGTACGTTCTGACCCAAGGCTTTTTCTTTGACCTTGTTGGTAAATTCTTTTGCAATCTTAAAATTGACATCGGCGTCCAACAAAGCCCGTCTTACCTCTTTTAGGGTTTCGGCAACATTTATTTCCGTGATCTGTCCGTGCCCTTTGAGGACGTGAAGCGCCTTATCTAGCTTTTCGCTTAAATTATCAAACATAGTCTTGCAGTATTAAGAATTGCAAATTTAAGAATAACAATGGGAAGTGGGAAGTTTGACCTTAAAAATATAAACGCAAAAAGGGCAACTTCGTTAAGAAGTTACCCTTTTCAAAATATTTGGGGCAAAAAAGTGGTTCTTATTTCTCGAAGACCAGAATATTCTCCGTTCCTCCGGTAGTTTCCTTTCTCAATTCTATACGTGTGCTGCTGACCGCTACAATCCTCCAATCGTTGGTCAATACGATAAAATTGTTGTTCTCACCATAGTTCAGGTAACATCTTAGCTTCCCATCACTATCCCGGATGATTCTCCACAAACCATTGTCAACGATAGGATCTGCGTTTACAGAAATAGTAGCTACATTATTGGATGAGAAGAAGAAATCAAATTCTGCATAAGAACTGGCGGTATTGCTACCGTTTACCGTGTACTGTGCAATTTTCCAGGCACCGCCCATCAGATAGTTCCTAATTTCCATTACATCGCCATCTTCATTGTTATCATTACAGTGACGTTCCAAAATCAGTTCATACGCTGTATCCTCTATCTCAAACTTCAATCTTTTGTTGGTCAAATCCCTCAACAACCATTCAAAGCTTACGCCTGGCTCATCACCCATGGTAACCGCCATGACCAATTGACCCTGGGCATTGGTGGTGATTCCCCAAGTTCCGGTAGAAGTATTCACTCCGTTGCTCAAGGTAACTTCTGCATTGGCGCCAAAAGTGAACTTATAACCCAACAGTCGGTCTATCTCCTCTCCATTGTTCTTCACCTTCTTGATTACCCAGCTACATTCTTTCAATATTTCCCTAAGGGTATCTGGGGTATCGTTTACAATATCGCAGGCTTTTTTCATGATAATCTTATTGCCTTCTCCTGCATATAGTTTAATGGTACCTTCTTCAATTTCATATACAAACCATTCCAGCGTAAAATCTACCAAAACATCAAACTCCAATTTCAATAGGACACGGTTTTCCCCGACTCTAGTGGACCAGGTTCCCTCAAGGGCTGCACCGGTTCTGTTCTTTACGATGACCGTACCATTCTCCTTAAAATTCATTATGTATTCGAAATATTGATCGGTCTGGTTGATCCCATTCCTTTTTACTTCATGAACCAACATTGGACAGGATACCAAATACTCATCCAAACGTTCTTTGTTGAAATCATCGTCATTATAGTCATCATCATCATCCTCATCGCAGGCATCCTTGACATTTTCAATGGCATTGGCCAATTCTGCGTTACTGTTTACGGATATTTCCGTTCCATCATAAAGGGCAAGACTTAATGGGAAATCAAAACTTACCAGATCATTATCATCCAAACCTTTAAAGAATCTTCTCAATTCCATATCACTGTTCACCACTACACTACCGGTCTGTTGTAGGTTGGCACTAAAGGTGTACAATTTAACAGGGTAAACAAAATCTATACATTCAATATCGTCATCATCTCCACCCTCTTTACAATCGGCAGCCAATTCACGTAAATCTTCCTTGTTGTTGATCACCACTTCCGTATAATCGGCAAGGGTAATGGTAATTGGAAATAAAATTTCCAAGAAAACTTCATTTCCGTCCATGGAATCGAATATTTCTTCGATCAGTTGGAGATCAGCTCTGGAATCTATGGTCAATTGAATTCCTGCCACCTCAACGGTATATGGGAATTGCACAGCTATACAGCTAGATCCATCTACAATATTATCAAAGGAACCATCATTGGATGAAGTACGTTCCACAAGGTTGGCAGTAGCAGAACTCGCTGCAATTGCTTCCTGTTGGTTTCCATTTGGCAATTCTTCAAACTCATCTTGACATGAGGTAAAGTTCATAGCAAATACCAGTAGGCCGGCATACATTAGATAACTCAAAAACTTTTTCATAATGTTTTGGATTTAATTTGGTTTTATGACTATAGAACAACCCAGTTATAAAAAACCCTACCCAATTTTTAATTTTTTTTAAAATATCTTTGAAAAAAATTTTTGAGCTTGGATACGGACAACAAAAACAACGTTTGCAAAGAAGAGGTCTATAGCGCCCTCTTTAACACCAATTCTAAAACGGTTTTTAATTATATATATTATAAGTTCGGAAATGAGGAGAAAGCATATGATGTTGTGCAGGAAGCATTTATAAAGCTTTGGGAAAATTGTGCAAAGGTTGCTCCCGAGAAAGCAAAATCTTTTGTCTATACCGTTGCCAATAATCTTTACCTGAATGTGATCAAGGCAGAAAAGGTACGCCTTAAATATGCCGATAAGAGTTTGGAGGTGTCCCATGAGTCCCCTGAATTTTTGTTGGAAGAAAAACAATATCAGGAAAAGTTGGACCGTGCATTGAACAATCTTCCAGAAAATCAGCGCACTACTTTTTTATTGAACAGAATAGACGGAAAAAAATACGCCGAAATTGCAGAATTGGAAAATGTTAGCGTCAAGGCCATTGAAAAACGGATGCATTTGGCCCTGAAAACATTGCGCGAACAAATAGAAGGTATTTAAACCTCTACCTGTTTATAAGGATAGATAGTAACGAAAAGATGATCCATACCGTTATACTTTATCCTTTTGAAGACAAAATATTTCAATGGAAAAGTAGGGTATTTACTTTTTTGATTGTTACACTTATGAAAAGAACAGTAAGATGCAAGAAAATTACTTAGCAAAATGGCTCAATAACGAGCTCTCTGAGATGGAGTTGGCCGAATTTAAAAAATCTGCCGAATATGCTTCCTATCAGCGATTGAAGGATGTTTCCAGTACATTGGAGGCTCCTAAGTTCGATGCTGACAAGGCATGGGCATCCCTCAAAGAACAAAGGGGAGCTTCCCAACCAAAGGTCATCAAAATGCGCCCTTTTACAAAATTGATGCGGGTTGCGGCGGCCATTGCGGTAATTGCCATTGCATCCATATTTTATTTCAATTCCTTGGAGGAAACTATTTCCACCCAATACGCTGAACGTGCCGAAGTAATATTGCCCGATGCCTCGGAAATTGTACTGAATGCAGATTCTGAAGTTTCCTACAGCAAAAAGAAATGGGACAAACAACGAAATATATCCTTAAAAGGAGAGGCTTTCTTTAAAGTGGCCAAAGGGAAACGATTTACCGTAACTACCGATGGAGGAACGGTTGCTGTATTGGGAACCCAATTTAATGTAGAGAACAGAAAAGGCTTATTTGAAGTGACCTGTTACGAAGGTTTGGTTAGTGTTACTTATAACAACCAAGAGATCAAAGTACCAGCTGGATCCTCGTTTTTGGCCATCAACGGTGAAATGAAGCCCACTGTTGCCCCAACATCCACTATGCCCTACTGGATGAACAACGAAAGTAACTTTAAGAGCATCCCGTTATCCTATGTCCTGGATGAGTTTGAAAGACAATACAATGTAACTGTAACGGTGAGGGATATCGATATTAACCAATTATTTACCGGTACATTTAGCAACACAAATATAGATTTAGCGTTAGAAAGTATAAGCGTTCCTACCAATATCAAGTTCAAAAAACTAGATGGGAATAAAGTCGTGTTCTATGCTGAAGAGACACCATAAAATTCTACATACCACTTTTTTGCTCCTGCTGTTTTTCTCCTTGGGTACCAAGGCGCAAAACAGCAAGGTTGTTTCTATACCCCTCATAGCATATATCCAATCTCTGGAGGCCACCTTTAAGGTAAAGTTTTCCTATGTGGACGAGGATTTGGAAAATTTGAAGATCAACCCTATTGAAGGCGAGTATTTGTCGGTTATTTTAAGCGGCATCCAAAACCAAACCCAACTTCAGATCAAAAAACTGAGTGACCGGTATTATACCCTGTACAAAAACACCACTGTGGATATCTGTGCCCAAGTACTGGATAATTATGAATCGAACACTATCCCTGGTGCTACTGTAGAAGTATTGGGCAGCAGCATTGCACTGGTCACCAATTTTGAAGGAACTTTTTCCCTGAAGAATATTCCACGACAGGCTACCTTAAGGATACGCTTCCTTGGCTACAAAACCAGATATATCAGGGCGGAAGAATTGGTTGATCCATCACCCTGTCTTCAAATATTATTGGTGCCCAATTATGAGGAATTGGATGAGGTGATCCTTTTTAAGCTTCTGACCACGGGCCTTAGCCAACAAAGGGACGGTAGCATTCTTTTGACCATAGACGATTTTGGAATCCTTCCTGGACTAATTGAACCAGACGTACTGCAGACGGTACAAGCGCTTCCCGGGATCAAAAGTATCGATGAAACTGTATCGGACATTAATGTGAGGGGTGGTACAAATGATCAGAACCTGATTTTATGGGACGGTATTAAAATGTACCAATCTGGCCATTTTTTCGGGCTGATTTCGGCCTTTAATCCTTATCTAACGGATAAGGTCACCATTATCAAAAATGGTACCAGTGCCCAATATGGAGAAGGGGTCAGTAGTATCATCAATATGGAATCCCAGAACAACATTAACGGCACCTTTTTTGGGGGCGCAGGATTTAACCTCATCAGTGGCGATGCTTACGCCCATGTGCCCTTGGGCCAAAAACTGGCATTCCAGTTTTCCGCAAGACGTTCGGTCACCGATTTTTTGAATACACCGACCTATAACCGATTTTTTGAAAAGGCTTTTCAGGATAGTGAGATCAAAGATAGCAATGACCAATCCATTGATGACGGCATAGTACGAGAGGAAGACTTTTATTTCTACGACATTTCAGGTAAGATCCTTTACGATCTCAATGAAAACCAAAAAGTAAGGTTGAGTTTTATCAATATTAAAAATGATCTGGCATATACAGAAACGGCACAGGACAGTTCTAGATCTTCCCGAAGTGGACTTGATCAGAACAATATTTCCTTTGGAGGCCAACTGGAAAGTACTTGGACATCCAATTTTACTACCCATCTGAATATGTATTATACCAGGTATAATTTGGATGCCCGGAACAGCTCGGACAACGGGAGCCAGCAACTCTTCCAGAACAATCAGGTATTGGAAACCGCTGTAAAGTTCAACACCAATTACGAGTTCTCCAATACGCTTGGTATGCTCAACGGATATGCCTTTACAGAAACAGGCATCATCAACTTTACCAATGTGACCCAGCCTGCTTTTAAAAGCAACATCAAAGGGGTTTTAAGGCAGCATTCCTTGTTTTCTGAACTCAATTACACCTCCTCGGACAAAAAATTACACGCGAGGGCCGGCACAAGATTAAATTACCTGGAAAACCTAAACACCTTTAAAGAGTGGATCTTGGAACCGCGCTTGAGTTTGGCCTATAACTTCACCAAGCATTTCAATGGAGAACTATTGGGAGAGTTCAAGAACCAGGCCACCAACCAGATCATAGATCTGGAGCAAAATTTTCTAGGGATTGAAAAGCAACGATGGATCCTCTCCGACAACGATAAACTCCCGATTACCAAAAGCAAGCAAGGTTCCTTGGGCTTCAATTACGATGACAAAAGTTGGTATTTGGGCATTCAAGGATTTTATAAAGAGGTCAACGGAATCAGCACTTCTACCCAAGGTTTCCAAAACCAAAACCAGTTCAATGGTGAAATAGGAAAATACGACGTAAAGGGCATTGAATTTTTGATCAATAAAAAAACAACCACCTTCAGTACCTGGTTAAGCTATGCCTATAACCTCAACAACTACACTTTTGAAGATGTTACCCCAAATACATTTCCCAATAATCTGGACATACGACATACGGTTACCTTTGCCGGTACGTATACCTATGAGGGACTCAAATTGGGCGTTGGATTGAATTACAGGACCGGTAAGCCCTATACAGAGCCCCAGGAGGGTAGTAATGGTATTGACCGTACGACTTTCCCAAATACCATTAATTACCAAGAAAACAATAGTAGCAGACTGCCAGACTATTTACGGGCGGATGCCTCTGCCATCTATGATTTTGAAATGGGCAATAGGATAAAGTCATCTATTGGTGTTTCTTTTCTGAATCTTCTGAACAAAAGAAATGTATTGAATACGTATTACAGATTAAATGACGATGATCAGATAGAAACCATAGAAAGTGTTTCTTTGGGAATAACGCCTAATGTAAGTTTTAGGCTGACCTTTTGACCCGCTTTACAGGCTGTTGATAATCAAAATTCAACATCCGTCCTATAATCTGGTACAGCACTGGAAATTCCTTTTGGAAAGTGGCCGGGGTTTCCACATAATTCTCTACGGCCACGGCAAAAAACTCATGGATATTTTCCATTCCATATTCTCTAAAATAGGCCGTGTTTTCCATTTGGGTCAAAAAATGGTTATCCAAATGCAATTGTTGAATTTTTTTCAATCCCAAGGTAAAGATTTGGGCCTCCCGATTGCGTTTAGAGAGGGCATTAAAACTTATCGCATGGGCAAATTCATGAAATCCCAGATTTAAATTATCATCCATAGATTCAAAACCAGCCCTAAAGTGTTCTGCGGACAGCACCAATGTTTTGAGCCCAGGATTATATTCCCCAATGTGACTTTGCCTATTAATTCTGGAAAAATAATGGGAAGGATAAATAATAATTCTATGGATGGAAGAAATCATATAATCTTTAACGCCCATGGTCAGCATTATAGCGGTTGCGCAGATCAACAATACCATTTCTTCCTGATGGGGTACCAGTCCGTGGAACACAAATTGCTTCCGACTTCTAAATCGGAGCAAACGCAGCTCGAACTTTTGTTTCTGGAGGGTGGAAAACTTGTTGTACACCGGAAAATTTTGGGCAATGCGTTGTTTTTCCCGAGCCGTTAAACGTTTGAGTTTGACCAATGGGTTGATGTGGTACAATCCCAGCGCGTAATAAAAAATATACAGGAAATAGCACACAATGTAGGTGACGGTCAAAGTTCCTGCTATTTCTGGTAAGCTCATCCCCCAAACATACTAATTATAAGGCAGGCATTGTGGGTTATTTAAAAAACTACCCTTAAAAATTATTTATTCAATTTGGTCATCACCAAAACGTGAGGAAAGGTAATTGCTGCAAGAAAGGAGAAAAAGAAAGATAGGAAGGTCTCACTGTCGCTACCAAAGAACAAATATAACAATCCCAATCCCAGCACCGAAATAGCCCAATAAACAAAGGAAGTCTTTAGGTATCGGATCATATTTTTTTTGTTGACACCACCGTACAAAAAATTTATCTGGTCTACCAAGGAGGGCAATGAGTGCCACAGGATAAAGTAAATGGCAAAGGACCACAAAAGGGAGGCTGTTTTGTAAACTATCAAGAAAATAATCAAATAGAATACTTCCTTGACCCAATTACTGTCCAACTTCCCCAACCGTGATAGCCAAATATAGAATGCCGTAAACAACCCTATACTAAAAAGCAGCAGATATGTAAAATAATACGGAGCTATATATAGATCCGCAATATTTTCAATAACGTCACATACTTCCCCAGAATGGGATACAAATAGCAGGGAAAGAACAATAAGCCCATAGCTCGTATAGAACCATATGGCTGTATTGGAATGCTCCTTGAATTTTGATTCCCAATGCTGCTCTCCAAAATGATATCCACTAAACAAGATAAAAGCAAGCAGTGCCAGACTGGGTAGGACGTAAAATAGCGCGGCACAAAATATAATGAACAACACGTAATACGAAGCGACCCTTAAAAAATGGTATTTCTTTTTAGCATTGGAATTGGAAGATCTTATCAGCTTAAGATCATTGGCTCCATGTAGGATACCAAAAGTCAGGATTAAAAAATAGGCAACCATGTCTTCCACCTCATCCCCAAAATTGATGGCAAACCAAAGGAATAGAAACGTGGTCACAATTATAAAACCATCCAGATTCTTAAAAATCACATCCTCTTTTTTCATTTTTCACAAAATTATAACAATAATTTCAAACAATTCTGTTTAATTTTATAGCAAATTAATTAAACAAAACTATTAATACTATTTTTTATGGAAAACTTTTTAGCATCACTTCCGTTAGTAGCAAAGCTCACTCCGGATGATTACGTAGGTTTTACTTTTTTCGTAGGCTGTATGGCCATGATGGCTGCTTCTGCTTTTTTCTTTTTGTCCATGGGCAGTTTTGACAAGAAATGGCGAACTTCTATCTTGGTTTCGGGATTAATTACATTTATCGCAGCCGTACACTATTGGTATATGCGCGACTACTGGGCAGCCTTTGAGGAATCCCCAACCTTCTTCCGTTATGTGGACTGGGTACTGACAGTACCGCTTATGTGTGTTGAATTCTTTTTAATATTGAAAGTGGCAGGAGCCAAAAAATCCCTGATGTGGAGGTTGATCTTCCTTTCCGTGATCATGTTGGTTACCGGATACTTAGGGGAAGCGGTATATAGGGACCAAGCATGGCTATGGGGACTTATTTCAGGTATTGCTTACTTTGTCATTGTTTATGACATTTGGTTGGGCCAAGCAAAAAAGCTGGCAGAATCAGCAGGTGGTGCCGTATTAAAAGCCCACAAAACGTTGTGTTGGTTTGTTTTAGTAGGATGGGCCATCTATCCAATAGGTTATATGGCTGGAACACCTGGATGGTATGAAGGCCTTTTTGGCGGACTCGATCTAGATGTAGTCTATAACATTGGTGATGCCATCAACAAAATTGGTTTTGGTCTTGTAGTGTATGGTTTGGCTGTTTCCAAATCATCCGAGGCTTAAAAATTTAAATTCCAAAATGAAAAAGACCGCATCTAGCGGTCTTTTTTATATACTTTTTTGAAACTACATTCTTTCCGGTACTTCAATGCCCAATAGCCTGAATGCCGATTGGATCACATCTCCTACTTTCTTGGACAATTGTACTCTTAGAATCTTTTTTTGTTCAACATCTTCGCCCAAAATTGATACATTCTGATAAAACGAATTGAACTCCTTAACAAGGTCGTAAGTATAGTTGGCAATAAGGGCCGGACTAAAATTGGATGCCGCCAATTGAATGGTATCCGGAAACAGTTGCAATTGCTTCAACAATTCTTTTTCCTTCTCGTGCAGTTCCATTTTTGAAGTATCCAATGCTTTTGAAACGTCCACCTTGGTATCCGCAGCCTTTCTCAGGATAGATTGAATCCTGGCATAGGTATATTGTATGAATGGACCTGTATTACCCTGAAAATCTACAGATTCCTCTGGATTAAAGAGGATCCGCTTTTTGGGGTCCACCTTTAATATGTAATACTTTAAGGCACCAAGGCCTATAACTTTATATAATTCTTGTTTTTCGGCTTCGGAATAATCCTCCAGCTTTCCTAGCTCCTCGGAGATCTCCGCAGCTGTTCTGGTCATATCGGACATCAGGTCATCAGCATCCACAACGGTTCCTTCCCTACTTTTCATTTTTCCACTGGGAAGATCCACCATTCCATAACTTAAATGGAACAGGTTCTCGGCCCAATCAAATCCTAATTTCTTTAAAATAAGGAAGAGCACCTTAAAATGATAATCCTGCTCGTTCCCAACGGTATAGACCATCCCTTTCACATCTGGATTGTCCTTGACCCTTTGGATTGCCGTGCCGATATCCTGTGTCATATACACCGCAGTTCCATCGGAACGCAATACTATTTTTTCGTCCAGCCCTTCATCGGTAAGGTCTATCCAAACACTGCTATCTTTTTTCCTATAAAACACACCTTTTTTAAGTCCGTCTTCAACAACATCCTTGCCCAAAAGATAGGTGTCACTTTCATAATAGTATTGGTCAAAATCTACTCCCAAGTTCTTATAGGTAACTTCAAACCCTTTGTAAACCCATTGGTTCATGGTTTTCCATAGGTTGACGACATCCTCGTCCCCAGCTTCCCATTTGCGCAGCATATCTTGGGCCTCCAAAAGGATCGGGGCCTCCTTTTCTGCCACCTTTTTGTCTATCCCCTCGGCAACCATAGCTGCAACCTGTTCCTTATAGGCCTTATCAAAGGCCACATAGTAGTTCCCTACCAACTTATCCCCTTTGAGTTTTGTACTTTCCGGTGTTTCACCGTTACCATACCGCTGCCACGCCAACATGCTCTTGCAAATATGGATACCCCTATCATTGATAATTTGAGTCTTGTATACTTTTTTTCCCGAAGCCTTTATGATCTCGGCCACGGAATATCCCAATAAGTTATTTCTGATATGCCCAAGGTGCAGCGGTTTGTTGGTATTGGGAGACGAATATTCTACCATGACCGCATCCGATTCACTTTGGGCAACACGACCATAATTTTGATCATCCTTTATTTCATTAAAGAAATCCAGATAGTAACTATCGCCAATGGTTATGTTCAAGAAACCCTTAACCACATTGAAATCTTCCACGGATGCAACGTGCTCCTTTAAAAACTGACCAATCTGCTCCCCAATTTGAACAGGATTACCTTTTATGGTGCGCAACATAGGAAAAATAACAACCGTAATATCCCCTGCAAAATCCTTGCGGGTTGGTTGAAATTCTACATCAGGCAGATCCATACCATATATGGATTTGACGGCTTCCTTTACCTTTAAGGTTAAGACTTCTTGAATGTTCATTACATCTCGGCTTTTAAAGCTGCAAAACTACGCATTTTTATTCTTTCACACTGATTATAACACCAACCAAGCCGGTATAATTGAAGTTTTCCTTAACTTTATAGGTAACTATGAAAAGTTCGTTAAAATAAAAAATTGCTCGTAATGCCATGCTTGTAAATGTATCGTATAACAATAAAGAAATCACAAGAAAAGTAGATGAAGAAGTTGGGAAACCATTTACCCTAAAAGAGCGTTTTGCCTTAAAAGGGATAGGTTCCCCAAAATTATTTATTACCGAGGCCAGCACCGGAATCAGGGATCTCCTGTTATTGGACAACAATTTGGACAGTTGCAACATTGAAATGAGACCTAAAGGAATCATTGTAAGGTTTCGGTCCCTTTTGGAGACTTTTGCCCTGGTCATACCCTATTACAAACTCACTATTTACAAAGGTGATTTTGCGGTGTATTCCATATTCAGGGACCACTATTTTATTAAAGTCAGATCGGATACCAAGGCTATTCAAAAATTCTTTCGGAAAATATTGGATTACAAGGCGGACAATGCGCCTACCTCCATTGAAGATCTTTAAACATCCCATCTTCCAATTAGTGCAATATATCCGTATTGAAGGTCTGTACGCATAAACAATAATAACTATGAAGATTTTACTTACTGGAGCGAACGGGTACATAGGCATGAGATTGCTACCGCAACTGTTGGACAAAGGTCATGAGGTGGTTTGTGCCGTACGTGACAGAAAACGGTTGTCCGTGGATCCGGAAACGCTTTCCAGGGTCAGTATAGTGGAGGTAGATTTTTTGGATGATTACAAGCCAAACTTGATGCCTGCCGATATTGAGGCAGCATACTACCTCATCCATTCCATGAGTTCTTCTACTACAGATTTTGATGAAAAAGAGGCGGTTTCCGCCCAAACCTTCAATCGCTATATGAAGGATACCCAAGTGCAGCAGGTCATTTATCTGAGCGGTATTGTAAACGATAAAGACCTCTCCAAACATTTACGTTCGAGAAAAAATGTGGAGGACATTTTGTATCAGGGCGACTTCAATGTTACTGTACTTCGGGCCGGAATCATTGTAGGCTCCGGTAGTTCCTCCTTTGAAATCATCAGGGACCTGTGCGAGAAACTTCCGATAATGATAACCCCAAAATGGGTATTGACCAAAACCCAGCCCATTGCCATTAGGGATGTGATCAATTTCTTGACGGGTGTCCTGGGAAATGAAAAGACCTATAACGATTCCTTTGATATTGGTGGTCCAGAAGTACTTACCTATAAGGCCATGCTGGAACAATATGCGAAGGTCCGCGGCTTTAAGGTGGCCATATATACGGTACCTGTTATGACCCCAAAGCTTTCCTCCTATTGGCTTTATTTTGTTACCTCCACTTCCTATAAACTGGCCATGAATTTAGTGGACAGCATGAAGATGGAGGTGGTTGCCAAAGACAATCGCCTGCAACAGATTTTGGGCATTGCACCCCACACCTATACGGAGGCCATTAAAATGGCATTTGTCAAAATTGAGCAAAATCTGGTCATCAGTAGCTGGAAGGACAGCATGGTGAGCGGACGTATGAGCAAGAACCTAAAAAAATTCATCCAAGTCCCGAAGTACGGGGTACTCAAAGACGAACAACAGATAAAGGTGGACGATCCCGACAGGGTATTGGAAAGAATTTGGAAAATAGGTGGGGATACAGGTTGGTACTATGCCAATTGGTTATGGAAAATCAGAGGCATACTGGATAAGTTTACCGGTGGCGTGGGACTGAGGAGAGGGCGCACCCACCCCGACAGGATTTACGCGGGAGATTCGCTTGATTTTTGGCGTGTGTTATTGGCCGATAAGAAGAACAAACGACTCTTGTTATTTGCGGAGATGAAATTACCTGGAGAGGCTTGGTTGGAATTTAAAATAGATGAGAATAATGTCTTGCACCAAACAGCCACTTTTAGACCACGAGGTTTAAAAGGGCGCTTGTATTGGTACAGCATTGTACCTTTCCACTTTTTTATATTTGGAGGGATGATCAGAAATATTGCTAAAACTTAAATCACTGCCTTATCGCTATTCTTAAATACCTCAGAAAAAATATTCTGCTTACCGTATCCATCGGAATCATATTTTTACTTTCCCTTATTGTTTATGGTTTCACCAAAGAATCTTACAATACCATAGAATCCACTTCCATTTGGGTTCGGAACTATTTTGGGTATTTTTACCTCTATCTAGGGCTTGCATGTGTGCTTTTGCTCATTGGTATTGCCTTTTCACCTCTGGGCAAGATAAAATTGGGCAAGAAGGACCAAAAACCGGTTCATACCCTATGGGCATGGACCGCCATGCTCTACAGTGCAGGTATGGGTGCCGGAATTTTATTGAGGGCGGTACAGGAACCCGTTTTTATGCAACAAAACCCACCATTTCCTTCCTCCAACACACCTAACATTCTAGCCTTGGAATTCACCTTCTATCAATGGGGTTTAACCGCTTGGGCCTTTTATGGCCTTTTTGCCATGATTGTAGGTTATGCCCTATTTGTAAAAAAGAAAAAGGTCTTGGTGAGTTCTACCATTGAAGATACCATTACTTACAAACCTGCCAGAATGGGTATTGATGTCATGACCATCATTACAACGGTATTTGGACTAATTGCAGCAATAGGCCTTGGCACCACACAGATAAATGGCGGACTAACCCATGTATTTGAGCGAAATTTTGATATTTCCACCACTTTACTGTTGGCCATAGTTATTTCTTCCATAGCCTTTGTATCGGTTTGGAAGGGCGTTAACAAAGGGATCAAAATCTTGTCCAAATTGAATATTCTACTGACCCTCGCACTTTTGGTCTTCATCTTTGTCACCAGTGACATGGGCAATATTCTCTGGTCCTTTGCCAAGGCAAGCCTGCAATATCTTATAGACTTCATTCCCATGAGCATTGCTATTGGCTCCTACGATCCCGGTATTGAATTCTTGACAGACTGGACCTTTTACTATTGGGCTTTTTGGCTGGCATGGGCTCCCTTTACAGGAATTTTTATTGCCCGGATCTCCAAGGGCAGAACACTGCGCCAGTTGTTGTTAGGGGTTTTGATCATTCCGTCCTTGGGTACGTTCTTTTGGTTCTCAGTTTTTGGCAGCTCGGCATTTCAACTCATAGAGTCCTGGGGAAATTATCAAAATGAATTTGACAACGTATTTAGTTCCATTTTCAAATTTTTCGAACATTATCCATTATCCACTGTTTTAAACCTGACCACCATCCTATTATTGATCAGTTTTTTGGTGACCTCTGTGGATTCTGCCGTTTTTGTATTGAGCATGTTCAGTGATAAGGGCAAAAAAGAACCCAGTAAAATGCATCGTTTACTCTGGTCCGTTTTTATTCTTTTGGGAGCATTGGCCATTATTTTATTGGGGAATGCCAAACCTGAAATTAATGTCTTGATCGCCGTCCAAAAATTGCTGATCATCACCTCCTTGCCCTTTGCCTTTTTTATGGTGGCCATGGCCACTATTTTCCTCCGTGAATTGATCAACGACAAAAAAGCCCCTCTTTAATCGTAAAAGAGAGGCTTTATGTAAAGATGTTCCAGATATGTTAACTCTTTGGAAGAAATACTTCCGCCATCATACAACGGGCACTACCACCTCCACACGTTTCTATGGTCTCCAAAGAACTGTGTATTATGGGACAATGTTTTTCTATGGCCTTGACCTGATCGGCGGTCAAGCTATGGTAGGCAGTAGAACTCATCACTAGGTAGGTCTGACCTCCCATGCCCTGCACCTGTAGCATATTCCCCGCGAATTGGTGCATCTGGGATTCTGAAATAGTTATGATTTCCTTTCCATCCTGTTTCAAGTGCTCTACAACATTTTTCTTTTCCTTTTTATCGTCAATGGTATCCAGGCAGATCACTGCAAAATCATCGGCCACACACATCATAACATTGGTATGGTAAATGGGCAAACGCTTACCATCCACAGTTTGATTGGCCGTAAATACCACGGGCGTATATTCAAAATCCTCACAAAATTCTATGAACAATTCCTCATCGGCACGGGCAGACAGGGCACAGTAGGCCTTTTTGTTCACTCGGTCCAAAATGATACTTCCCGTACCTTCCAAGAACAACTCCTCTGCTTCTGCAGAAGTATAGTCCACAATATTCTCGATCAGGAATCCTTTTTCTTCCAAGATTTCCAAAATATCTTCCCGTCGTTCATTTCTTCTGTTTTCTGCAAACATCGGGTAGATCCCAACATTGCCATTTTCATGGAAAGAAACCCAATTGTTTGGAAAGATGGAGTCTGGGGTATCGGGATCCAAGGTATCCTCTACAACAACAACATTTACCCCTTTCTCCCTTAGTTTAGCCGCAAAGGCATCAAATTCATTCTGGGCCTTGACATTGATGTCGTGGTTCACCATATCCAATTTCTCCTGGAAGTAATTGTTCACAGCCGTTTGCTCATTCATTCGAAAGTTGACTGGGCGAACCATTAAAATGGTATTTGTTGCTTGTTTCATGACTTGTACTATCTATTTTTATAAATATTTTATCCTGCGCTGATCAGCACAAAATTAGTTTATTAAATTGCCAATCTAAATACCTTAAAGGTTAAAAAATACTTACTGGATGACAACTACAGATTGGATCGGAGCTATTGGCGTTTTTTTAATATTAATGGGTTATTTTCTTAATCTAAGACAGCTTATAAAACCCACGGACCTATCCTATATCCTGTTAAATCTTTCTGGAGCAAGCATAGCCTGCTTTGCCTCCCTTCTATTGGAATATATTCCCTTTATCATCTTGGAAGGGATCTGGGCCCTCGTTTCTTTTATGGCCCTGATCAATTATATTCGAAAACGAACTTTAAGCGTTAATCCCTGATCAGGGGCATGGTGCTGCATCTTAACAATCCCTCCTGTTTGGATATTTCGGCATATGGGATTTCCTCTACTGTAAATCCGTGTTCCCTCAGCCAATTGTTCAGTCGTGTAAAATTACGTTCCGACACCACAACATCTGGGGCTATGGAGAATACATTGCTGAACATGTGGTACATTTCGTCCTTGGTAATTTCAAACACATTTTCCTTTCCGAAAAAGTTGACCAACCATTGGTATTCCTCTTCTACAAGGAAACCGTTCTTATGTATGATCGCCTTGTCCTTACCAACAGGTTGAAAGCAACAATCCAAATGAAGGGCATTCTCATTGGCTATGGTGTTCGACTTCCGTAACTCAAAGGATTTTACCGTTTTATTGGGGAACAGGGATTGTATGAATTCCACCCCGGCCTTATTGGTCCTTGCCGTAATATAATCCGCATAATCTGCTCCGGTATAGGTGCCTATAAAGATATAATCCCCATAGGGCATAACATCTCCACCTTCTATATGTACGTTCGCTGGAGGTGTAATAATATTCTCTTTCGGAATATCTGCCAGAACGTGTTTAATGGCTTCAATCTCAATCTCCCGGTCTGGAAGAATATTGGCTTTGATCAATTTATCTTCTATAACAAAGGTGATGTCCCTCGAAAATATCTGGTTGACATCCTTGAAGACTTTAGGTCTATATACTTTAACCCCATATTTTTCAAAAACAGCGGCAAAGGCCTCCATTTCTTTGACCATATCCTCCTCTTTGGGATAGGTACCGGCCAATATATGTTCCAGAGATTTTGGATCATAAGCCTCCTCTGGAGAAGGAACAGGACCACAGCTCTCTGCAGTACCCAAAATAACTGCCCGTAAACGAGAAGTTTCGTCTGTAACATTTAGATGTAACATAGTTAAATTTTAAGCAAATATAGAATACTTGTTCATGTAAAAAAAAACCGCCCCTTAAAAAAGGGGCAGTTTATGTATACACTTTTGAAAAGATTTATTTTCTTTTATCTACTGGAACGAATGGTCTCACATTTTCTCCAATATAAATCTGTCTTGGTCTTCCAATAGGTTCATTTTTCAATCTCATTTCTCTCCATTGGGCTATCCAACCAGGAAGCCTACCCAAGGCAAACATCACGGTGAACATTTCTGTTGGGATTCCCAACGCCCTATATATAATTCCGGAATAGAAATCCACATTCGGATATAATTTTCTATCCACGAAGTATTTGTCTTCCAGAGCTTCTTTTTCCAATCCTTTGGCAATATCCAAGATAGGATCCTCTATTCCAAGGTCTCCCAATACGTCATCAGCAGCTTTTTTAATGATCTTTGCCCTTGGATCAAAATTCTTGTATACTCTATGTCCAAAGCCCATTAATCTAAATGGATCATCTTTATCCTTCGCCTTGGCCATATATTTTTTAGTATCGCCACCGTCTTTTTCTATGGACTCCAACATCTCCAATACAGCCTGGTTGGCTCCTCCATGCAAAGGTCCCCATAAGGCAGAGATACCTGCAGACAGGGAAGCGAACAGTCCCGCATGTGAAGAACCTACGATTCGCACCGTTGACGTGGAACAGTTCTGTTCGTGATCGGCATGGAGAATCAACAATTTATCCAAGGCCTCGATCACCAATTTATTCTTCTTGTATTCTTGGTTTGGTTTCTTGAACATCATCTTGTGGATGTTCTCAACATATCCAAGGCTATCATCGCCATAATCCAATGGCAAACCTTTCTTTTTACGTAGGGTCCAGGCTACCAATACCGGGAATTTTGCCAATATCCTAACTATGGCCCAGTACATTTCCTTTTCAGAGGTAACATTTACCGAGGAAGGGTTAAAGGCAATAAGGGCACTGGTCAGTGAAGAAAGCACCCCCATTGGGTGCGCCGATTTTGGAAAACCGTCCAAAATCTTTTTCATTTCCTCATCTACATGGGATTCCCCTTTAATGTCGTTATGGAAATTGGTCAATTGCTGTTGGTTCGGCAATTCTCCAAAAATCAATAGGTAGGCCACCTCTAGGAAGTCGGCCTTCTCGGCCAACTCTTCAATGGAGTACCCCCTATATCTTAAAATACCTTTTTCTCCATCTAAAAAAGTAATGGCACTTTCACAGGATCCGGTGTTTTTAAATCCTGGATCAATGGTAATTATTCCTGTAGTTGCTCGTAATGTTTTTATATCAATGGCGAGTTCGTTCTCAGAACCCTCAATCACTGGAAAATCATATTTTTTTCCCTGATATTCTAAAGTAGCTTTATCGGACATTTTTGGTTTTTACTATTTATATAATCGTAAAGTTATGAAAAACGTTGTTGCTTAACAATTCCCTAATTTCTTTTGTATTTTAATTAACAATACTTTTTTTAATGTATATAAATTCAACAAAATTTAGCAAATTATCAAGCGTAATTTAACCATTAATGGAATAAAGAAGCGTATAATATTCATCGACTGATTTTTTCCAGGTGAATCTCATTTCCTTGGCGTTCTCTTCTATCTTTTTCCAAGTGGGCTTATCATTTAAAAAGATGTTGAGCACTTCGTCAAAAGCGCTTTCCATATTCCGCATTTTTTGATCATAGGTACCCCCATCAAAACTAAAACCTGTCCTCATATGCTCCACAGTATCTTTTAATCCCCCAGTATGATGAACCAAACAAGGGTGACCGTTTCGCATGGCCAACATCTGGCTTATCCCACAGGGCTCAAAAAGACTGGGCATAAAATAGAGATCGGACTCCAGGTAAATGGAATCTATGACATCTTCCGATTGTCCATTGACAAAGATGAAATTTTTATGGGTATGGCTTATTTCCCTGAATAATTTCTCATAGCCGGGATCTCCCGTTCCCAAGATCAACATAATCCCATTGACTTTTGACAATTTTTCCAATATGGCCATAAGCACATCCGGCGAACGCTTGAAGAAATAAAATTTTTGCTCGGTCAACCTGGCAACACTGGAACATACAAAAGCAGGGGGTTCGGTAAGAAACTTTACAATCTTTTCCCCAGTGTGGGCCAAGAAGTCCGACTTATATTTCTTGGATTCTTCCTGTAACCACTGAAAGATGGCGGTAATGGTATTGCGGTACAGATTGCCTTTTTCAGCCTCCCGTATATTCTGATAATTACTTCCATTAAGTATCCCGAACAACCTGCCTTCGTTATCGGCTATCTGGAGATCCCTTTCCAATCCTTCCCCTCCAATAAATTCGGGTGGGGAACTGGGCAGAAGAATGTCCTCTTTATAGGAAGGGGATACCGTATGAACGGCATCGGCCAAACGAATTCCGATAGCCATGAGATTGATACAATCCTGATACCTGTAATCCATTAAGGCTTTATAATCCAAATTGATCTCTGGGAACCAATTTTTGACGGAAGCAAAGTTACCATCGAAAGGACGGATACCCTGTATGGCCAAATTATGTATACTGTATACAAAGCGCATTTGGTTCAAGGACTTGTATCCTGGATGGTAAGACCTTAAGAACAACAATAAACTGGTGTGCCAATCATGGATATGAACCACATCCAATTTTCCAAAGCATTCCTTTTTAATGGCCTCCGCAACGGCGGTACAAAAAATCACGTATTTAATAAAGTCGGTATAAAAGGGCTCCGTGGGGTCGTCGTGATAAATATGTGCTATCCCACCTGCTTCTATCTCTGGATGATGGATCACATAATGGTGTACATTCGCAAATTCTTTTTTTGGAATTACCTCGTATAGCTCGGCTGTATAGGTAAGCCCTCTAAGCTTAAAATTCAAAAGCGTCCTTAAGGTACCATTTTGATGTAGGCGTGAATAGGAAGGCACAATAATATTGGCCTTGTCCCCCCGTTCAGAAATCTGTCTGGGAACATCCCTTACCACATCACCCATTCCACCTGCCTTACATTTGGCAATTCCGTCATTCTCTGCTGCAACAAAAAGAAAGTTGTTCATGTAATCCTAAATATTCATTAATGCATTATAACCATAAAAGGTAATTATTTATTTTCTATAAGCCCGTTATTTATAAAAAAAACATAAAAAAAGCCCTTCTTTTAGAGAAGGGCTTTAAAATATGGTTAAGAAAAGGATACTATTTTATCTTGAATGCGTTCTGACCCGGATAATAAGCCACACTCCCCAATTCTTCTTCTATGCGCAACAATTGGTTGTATTTGGCCATCCTGTCCGATCTGGAAGCTGAACCGGTCTTGATCTGACCTGTATTCAAAGCAACAGCCAAATCAGCAATGGTATTATCTTCGGTTTCTCCAGATCTGTGGGACATAACTGAGGTATATCCAGCATTGTGCGCCATGTTCACAGCGGCAATGGTTTCTGTTAGGGTCCCTATTTGGTTCACCTTGATCAAAATTGAATTGGCTATACCATTTTTGATTCCTTTGGACAACCGCTCCACATTGGTAACGAAAAGGTCATCACCTACCAATTGTACTTTGTCCCCAATCTTGTCGGTTAGGTATTTCCAACCCTCCCAGTCGTTTTCATCCATTCCGTCCTCAATGGAAATGATCGGGTAATTTGCAGCCAACTCCGCCAAATAATCGGCTTGTTGTTCACTGGTCCTAACTACTCCTTTATCACCTTCAAATTTTGTGTAATCGTATTTTCCGTCCACATAGAACTCCGCTGCAGCACAATCAAGGGCAACCATTACCTCGTCGCCAAATTTGTAACCCGCTTTTTCCACGGCCAACTTGATACTGTCCAAAGCATCCTCGGTACCGTCCAATGTTGGTGCAAAACCACCCTCATCGCCCACTGCCGTGCTCAAACCTCTATCGTGCAATACCTTTTTAAGGTTGTGGAATATCTCCGTTCCCATTTGCATGGCCTGGGAAAAATCTTTTGCCTTTACGGGCATCACCATAAATTCTTGGAATGCGATCGGCGCATCGGAATGAGAACCTCCATTGATGATGTTCATCATTGGAACCGGCAATGTATTGGCACTAACTCCACCAACATATCTGTACAATGGCATACCCAATTCATTGGCCGCAGCCTTGGCTACCGCCAAAGACACTCCCAAAATGGCATTTGCCCCAAGTTTTGATTTATTTGGAGTACCGTCCAAATCGATCATGGTCTGATCAATAAGGTTTTGCTCAAATACAGACATTCCAACGATTTCTTCAAAGATGGTGGTATTGACATTTTTAACAGCTTGGGCCACTCCCTTGCCCATAAACGCCTTTCCTCCATCACGAAGCTCAACCGCTTCATGCTCACCAGTAGAAGCTCCAGATGGGACCGCAGCCCTTCCTAAAATGCCACTCTCTGTATGTACATCTACTTCTATGGTTGGGTTCCCCCTAGAATCTAAAATTTGCCTTGCATGGACGTTGATTATAATACTCATAATTATTCTTTGTTTCTGGTTATTTTACTCGTACACAAATATACAAAACAGAGCTATCAATAATTGTCTATATCTTGTGATATTCCTTGTGTTTTAAGGATTTTATCAACTATAACGATTTAGTTTGACTCCTTCTTTATCATTTCAAAAAAATCGTCGAACAGATAGCTGGCATCATGAGGTCCCGGACTGGCTTCTGGATGGTATTGGACCGAAAACACATTCTTGCCTTTCATCCTCATCCCGGCAACTGTTTTATCATTCAGGTGCACATGCGTAATTTCCAGGTCTGTATTGGCTTCGGTCTCTTCCCTATTGACAGCGAAACCGTGGTTTTGGGAAGTAATCTCACCTTTTCCAGTAGTGAGGTTCATAACTGGATGGTTGATCCCCCTATGCCCATTGTGCATTTTGTAGGTGGAAACTCCATTGGCCAGGGCAAGTACCTGATGGCCCAGACAAATTCCGAACAACGGCTTGTTGGAAGCTATCATCTTTTTTGCGGCGGCTATGGCATCCGTCAATGGTTCTGGATCCCCAGGACCATTGGAGATAAAATAGGCATCCGGATTCCAAGAACTCATTTCTTCGAAAGAACTATTGTAAGGGAAAACTTTTATATACGCATCCCTTTGGGACAGGTTTCTTAAAATATTTTTCTTTATTCCAATATCCAGTGCTGCTATTTTGTAGGTGGCGTTTTCATCCCCATAAAAATAGGGCTCCTTGGTAGATACTTTAGAAGACAGTTCAAGTCCAGCCATACTGGGTACTTTGGCCAACGCTGCCTTTAGGGTCTCTATATTGTCAACATCGGTGGTCATTACGGCATTCATGGCGCCATGATCCCTGATATAACTTACCAAGGCACGCGTATCCACATCGGAGATAGCAAACAAATTATTTTTATCCATGAAGTCCATCAGGCTCGTATCGGCACTGACCCTAGAATAATTGTAACTGAAATTTTTACAGATCAACCCGGATATTTTGATGGAATCGGACTCAACCTCTTCCACATTGGTACCATAATTTCCTATATGGGCATTTGTGGTAACCATCAATTGTCCAAAATACGAAGGATCGGTAAATATTTCCTGATAACCCGTCATACCGGTATTAAAGCAGACTTCCCCATATGCGGTCCCATCTTTATCCCCTACGGACTTTCCGTAAAAAATGGTCCCATCCGCCAACAATAACAATGCTTTCTTTTTTGTTTGATACTTCATCTGATTATACTACTTAATTATTTGACAAATAAACATAAAAAAAAGGATAAGCTTTTAGGCCTATCCTTTTCATATATCAAAAATGTAATGATATTTTATTTTTCTGATTCATCAGCTTTGTTTTCAGCATCTGCTGCTGGTGCTTTAGTCTCAGTTTCGGCAGCCGGTGCACTTTCTACTTTTTTGGATTTACCCCTTCTTGTAGATTTCTTTGCTTTAGGCTTACCTGCATTGTACAATTCGTTAAAATCTACAAGTTCGATAATTGCCATATCAGCGTTATCTCCAAGACGATTACCCAATTTGATAATCCTTGTGTATCCACCTGGTCTGTCAGCAACCTTTTCTGCAACACCACTGAACAATTCTGTTACAGCATTCTTGTCTCTAAGGTTTTTGAAAACGATACGTCTGTTGTGCGTACCTTTTTCAACTGTCTGATTGTTTTCAGCTTTGGACTTTGTGATCAAAGGCTCAACAAACTGCTTAAGGGCTTTTGCCTTGGCAACAGTTGTATTGATTCTCTTGTGCTCTATCAAAGAACAAGCCATATTAGCCAACATAGCTTTTCTATGTGCTGTCTTTCTTCCTAAATGATTAACTTTTTTTCCGTGTCTCATTACTATAACTATATGCTTCTTTCAGAATGATTCTCACCATTCATATGGGAAGTCAATTAATCCTTATCCAATTTATATTTTGACAAATCCATACCAAAACTCAACCCTTTGTTGATAACCAACTCTTCAAGTTCTGTTAGGGACTTTTTACCGAAGTTTCTAAACTTCATCAAGTCGTTCTTGTTAAAAGAAACCAAATCTCCCAATGTATCCACTTCTGCTGCTTTCAAACAATTCAAAGCACGAACGGATAAATCCATATCCACTAATTTAGTTTTCAATAACTGACGCATGTGAAGGGATTCTTCATCATAAGTTTCAGTCTGTGCAATCTCATCTGCCTCCAAAGTAATTCTCTCATCGGAGAACAACATAAAGTGATGGATAAGTACCTTAGCAGCTTCGGTCAAGGCATCCTTTGGATGAATGGATCCGTCACTGGATATTTCAAAAACTAATTTTTCGTAATCGGTCTTTTGCTCTACACGGAAGTTTTCGATACTGTATTTTACATTCTTTATCGGAGTAAAGATAGAATCTACAGCAATGCTTCCCAATGGAGCACCAGACTTCTTATTTTCCTCAGCCGGCACATAACCTCTTCCTTTTTCAATGATTATCTCCATGTTGATGCTTACCTTGGGATCCATGTTGCAGATCACCAAATCAGGATTAAGCACCTGAAAACCGGAAATAAACTTTTGAAAATCACCCGCAGTCAATTGTTCCTTGCCGCTTACTGAAATAGAAACAGTTTCACTTTCAACGTCCTCTATTTGTCTCTTAAAACGAACTTGTTTTAAGTTAAGGATGATTTCTGTAACATCTTCAACAACACCAGAAATCAATGAGAACTCATGCTCTACTTTGTCTATTCTAACAGAAGTTATAGCAAAACCTTCCAAAGATGAAAGCAATACTCTTCTTAATGCGTTCCCAACAGTCAATCCATAACCAGGTTCCAAAGGGCGGAATTCAAACTTCCCTTCAAAATCTGTAGAATCGATCATTATAACTTTATCGGGCTTCTGAAAATTAAATAATGCCATAATTGGATCAGTCTTGTTTTATTTAGAGTATAACTCCACGATTAATTGTTCCTTGATGTTTTCTGGAATCTGCAATCTTTCTGGGATAGAAACATAAGTTCCTTCCTTCTTTTCAGTATTCCATGTAATCCATTCGTAGACATTGCTACTTGCAGAAAGAGAATCCTGAATGGACTGTAAAGATTTAGATTTTTCCCTTACACCAACAACATCACCAGCTTTCAATGAATAAGATGGTATGTTTACCAACTCACCATTCACTGTAATATGTCTATGGGAAACTAATTGTCTTGCAGCTCTTCTGGAATTGGCGATGCCCATCCTGTAAACTACGTTGTCCAATCTAGACTCACAAAGTTGTAGTAATACCTCACCGGTAACTCCTTTGCTACTATTTGCTTTTGCAAAAATGTTTCTAAACTGACGCTCCAAAATACCGTAGGTGTATTTTGCTTTCTGCTTCTCCATCAACTGGATTGCATATTCAGATTTTTTTCCACGACGTCTTGCGTTACCGTGTTGTCCTGGAGGATAATTTCTTTTTTCAAAAGATTTATCATCTCCGAAAATCGCTTCACCGAATTTACGGGCGATCTTAGTTTTTGGTCCTGTATATCTTGCCATCTTCTTTAAATTGGGAAATGTGATTATGAATTAAGGCTAATCCTTCGATAATCGTAACTACACTTCCTGTGAAAACCCTTTTTGGGCCATATTAATAATTATACTCTTCTTCTCTTTGGAGGTCTACATCCGTTGTGAGGCATTGGAGTGATATCGATGATCTCTGTAACTTCAATACCTGAATTGTGGATTGAACGTATTGCAGATTCTCTACCGTTTCCTGGTCCTTTAACGTAAACCTTTGCTTTTCTCAATCCAGCTTCATGAGCAACTTTCGCACAATCTTCTGCAGCAATCTGGGCTGCATAAGGAGTGTTCTTTTTAGAACCTCTAAAGCCCATTTTACCAGCGGAAGACCAAGAAATTACGTCACCTTTTTTGTTGGTCAAAGCGATGATAATATTATTGAAAGAGGCAGTTACGTGTGCTTCACCTACTGACTCAACAATAACCTTACGTTTCTTTACTGTTTTTGTATTTGCCTTTGCCATAATACGCTACTTATTATTTAGTTGCTTTTTTCTTGTTGGCAACTGTTTTTCTTTTTCCTTTACGAGTCCTAGAGTTATTCTTTGTTCTCTGACCTCTTAATGGCAAACCAGATCTGTGACGAATACCTCTGTAACATCCGATATCCATTAAACGCTTAATGTTCAATTGGATTTCTGAACGAAGCTCTCCTTCAATTTTGAAAGAGGAAACGGCGTCACGAATACGACCGATCTCATCATCGTTCCAATCAGATACTTTAGTATCCTCACTTACTTGGGCTTTCTCTAAAATTTCTTTAGCCCTACTTCTACCAACACCAAAAATATAAGTAAGAGCGATAACTCCTCTTTTCTGTTTTGGTATATCTACACCTGCAATTCTTGCCATAATTACCCTTGTCTTTGTTTAAATCTAGGATTCTTTTTATTAATTACGTACAATCTGCCTTTTCTACGCACAATTTTGCACTCGGCACTTCTCTTTTTTATTGATGCTCTAACTTTCATCCTATTTACTTAATATCTATATGTAATTCTCGCCTTAGTCAAATCATAAGGGCTCATTTCTAATTTCACCTTATCACCTGGAAGCAACTTAATGTAATGCATACGCATCTTTCCAGAGATATGAGCCGTCACAACATGTCCGTTTTCCAGTTCCACACGGAACATGGCATTGGACAATGCCTCAATTATGCTCCCATCTTGCTCTATTGCTGCCTGTTTAGCCATAATTTAAGCTACTTTTCTATTTTTACCGGTTTTCATAAGACCATCATAATGTCTATTAAGCAAATATGAATTCACTTGTTGCACTGTATCAATAGCCACACCGACCATGATTAACAGTGATGTTCCTCCATAAAACAAGGCCCATCCGGGTTGTACATCCATTAACTTTACCACCAAGGCTGGTAAAACAGCCAGCAAAGCTAAGAAAATTGAACCGGGTAACGTAATCAAAGACATAATTTTATCAAGAAAATCACCAGTTTCTTTTCCAGGCCTGATTCCCGGTATAAAACCACCGCTCCTTTTCAGGTCATCGGCCATCTTATTGGTAGGAACAGTGATCGCTGTGTAGAAGTATGTGAACACGATGATCAAGAAAGCAAACAACAAGTTGTAAGCCAACCCGAATATATCGGCGAACTGTACTTCCATCCATTGACCCACTGCTGTATTGTTGAAGGTCTTACCCAACAATCCAGGAGCGAACATAATAGCCTGGGCAAAGATTATCGGCATAACTCCTGAAGCGTTCAACTTCAATGGAATATACTGTCTTGATCCCATGATATTCTTTTCATAACCACCAGAAGCAGTCCTTCTAGCATATTGAACCGGTATCTGCCTGGTCGCCATGACCAATAATACACTGGCAAGGATGACTAGGAACCAAAGGATGACCTCGATCAACATAAACATCAAACCTCCGTTGTTGTTGGCAGTTCTGGAGATGAATTCTTGTACAAAAGATTGTGGCAATGTAGCTATGATACCGATCATAATCAACAAGGAAATACCATTTCCAATCCCTTTGTCCGTAATTTTCTCACCCAACCACATGGCAAAAACAGTACCTGTAACCAAAATGATTACAGACGGCACAATAAAGTTCAGTCCTTTACCCAACACAAATGCACTGTCCGGAACACCCAAAGCACCCAAACTGTACAAATAAGCAGGAGCCTGAACGATACAGATACCGATGGTCAACCATCTCGTGATCTGATTGATCGTCTTCCTTCCACTTTCACCTTCTTTCTGTAGTTTCTGCAGATAAGGAATTGCTATTCCCATCAGCTGAACCACAATGGAGGCAGAAATGTAAGGCATGATTCCCAATGCAAAAACAGAAGCATTGGCAAAAGCCCCTCCTGTAAATGCGTTCAAAATACCTAAAATTCCACTTTCCGTGTTGGAAGACAACTCTGCCAACTGTGCGGTATCAATACCAGGAAGAACTATTTGGGCACCAAAACGATAAACCAAAAGCAAACCAAGGGTAACAACAATCCTTCCCTTAAGTTCATCTATCTTCCAAATATTGGATAATGTCTCAAAAAATTTCTTCATAGTGATATGCTTATAAACTTATTACCTCACCACCCGCAGCCTCAATAGCCGCTTTGGCACTGGCAGTAAATTTATGTACAGATACTTTTAGAGGGGCTTTCAATTCACCTCCACCTAAAATCTTGATCAAATCGTTTTTTCCGGCCAACCTGTTCTCAACAAGAGTTTCAATAGTAACAGTATCCTTAACGATTCCGTTATCTACCAATTCCTGAAGTTTGTTTAAGTTAACACCAGTAAAATCTTTTCTATTGATGTTGGTAAAACCAAACTTAGGCACACGACGTTGCAAAGGCATTTGACCACCTTCGAAACCAATCTTCTTGGAGTATCCAGATCTGGATTTAGCTCCTTTGTGTCCTCTTGTGGCAGTACCACCTTTTCCAGACCCTTGACCTCTACCAACAGTTTTCCCCTCTTTGTGAGTAGATCCCTCTGCCGGTTTTAAATTGTTTAAATTCATAACACCTTATTGTTTTAAGCTTCTTCAGTAGAAACTAAGTGTTCAACTTTATTTATCATACCAAGAATATTAGGCGTTGCTTCATGCTCTACTACCTGGCCTAATTTTCGTAATCCAAGCGCCTCCAAAGTCCTTTTCTGGTTCTGTGGCTTTTTGATACTACTCTTTACTTGCTTAACTTTAATCTTTGCCATAATATCCTTGATTTATCCTTTAAAAACTTTTTCCAAAGAAACTCCTCTTTGAGTTGCAACGGTCTTTGCATCCCTAAGTTGCAACAAAGCATCAAAAGTAGCTTTTACAACGTTGTGCGGGTTAGAAGAACCTTGTGACTTGGAAAGTACATCATGTACCCCTACAGCCTCCAATACGGCTCTTACAGCTCCACCAGCAATAACTCCGGTACCATGGGAAGCAGGCTGTATATAAACACGTGCTCCACCAAATTTACCTTTTTGCTCATGAGGCAAAGTTCCCTTGTTTAAAGGAATTCGTATTAAATTTTTCTTTGCATCTTCGATTGCTTTGGCAATTGCAGTGGCAACTTCTTTGGATTTCCCCAAACCGTGACCAACAACACCATTTTCATCTCCAACAACAACTATTGCAGAGAAACCGAATGCTCTACCACCTTTAGTAACTTTCGTTACCCTTTGAACACCTACCAAACGATCTTTTAATTCTAGACCTCCTGGCTTAACGGTTTCTGCGTTTTTATATTTTTGAAACATAATATATTAGAATTTTAGTCCGGCTTCCCTAGCTCCTTCAGCCAATGATTTTACTCTACCGTGGTACAAGTTACCACCTCTATCAAAAGCTACAGTTTCAATTCCTATCTTCTGCGCTTTTTCAGCAATAGTCTTACCAACAAGGGTAGCTATTTCCGATTTAGTTCCTTTTGAAGAGCTAAGGTCTTTATCTCTAGATGATGCAGCAGCTAAACTAACTCCTTTAGTATCGTCTATCAATTGAACATAAATTTCCTTATTGCTCCTAAAAACAGACAACCTCGGCCTTGTGGACGTTCCAAAGGAAACCTTTCTAATTCTTCTCCTAATGCGTTGTCTTCTCTCAGTTTTCGATAATCCCATAATGCTAATTATTAAGCTGACTTACCAGCTTTTCTTCTTAATTGTTCACCAACAAACTTGATTCCTTTTCCTTTGTAAGGCTCTGGCTTACGGAAACCTCTGATCTTGGCAGCAATCTGTCCTACCAATTGTTTATCAAAAGACGTTAATTTTATGATTGGGTTCTTTCCTTTTTCAGAAATAGTCTCCAACTTAACCTCTTCGGCCAAATCCATAACTATGTTGTGTGAAAAGCCCAATGCCAAATCTAACTTCTGTCCTTGATTGCTTGCACGGTATCCTACACCTACCAGTTCCAATTCCTTGGTCCATCCTGTAGATACGCCTTTAACCATATTCAAAACAAGGGCTCTGTAAAGACCATGCTTAGCTTTGTGTTCTTTTGAATCAGAAGGCCTGGTTACCCATACCTTACCGTCTTCTATCTTTATTGCTACCGCAGAAAATTCCTGGGTAAGTTCACCTAATTTACCTTTTACAGTAATGATGTTCTCCTTTACCTCTATGGAAACTCCCTCCGGGATCGCTATTGGATTATTACCTATTCTAGACATTATTCTAACTCTTTATAGTATTAATAAACGTAACACAAAACCTCTCCACCAACTTTCTCCAACTTGGCTTGCTTACTGGTCATTACTCCATGGGAAGTAGATACAATCGCAATTCCCAAACCATTCAATACTCTAGGAAGATCTGTAGTACCCGCATACTTACGTAGACCAGGCTTACTTACACGCTGTAATTTTTTAATGACAGGCTCTTTTGAAACCTTATCGTATTTCAAAGCTATCTTGATATTGCCCTGAACGGCGTTATCTTCGAATTTGTAGCTTAAAATGTACCCTTGATCAAACAAGATCTTGGTCATTTCTTTTTTCAAATTAGAAGCAGGGATTTCAACTACCCTGTGACCAGCTCTACTGGCATTTCTAATTCTTGTCAAATAATCCGAAATTGGATCTGTAAACATAATTATCTATTTGCGGTAACGGTTTTCAGCACTATTGCTAAACCTGAGACCAGTTTATACTCTAAATTTTTTACCAACTAGCTTTCTTAACGCCAGGAATCAAACCGTTGTTTGCCATTTCCCTGAACAAAACTCTAGAAACACCAAAGGTTCTCATGTAACCTCTTGGTCTACCAGTCAACTTACATCTGTTATGCATACGAACAGGAGAAGCATTTCTTGGTAATTTCTGTAGCGCTTCGTAGTCACCAGCTTCTTTCAAAGCTTTTCTCTTTTCTGCGTATTTTGCTACAGTTTTTGCTCTCTTGACTTCGCGGGCCTTCATTGATTCTTTAGCCATACTAATTCTTTTTAAAAGGTAGTCCTAATTCAGTTAATAATGATTTTGCTTCCTTATCGGTATTAGCCGTGGTCACAAAAGTGATATCCATACCATTGATTCTATTGATCTTGTCAATGTTCATCTCCGGGAAGATAATCTGCTCAGTGATACCCAAGTTGTAATTGCCCCTACCGTCAAAACCGGTAGCTTTAATTCCTTGGAAATCCCTTACACGTGGTAAAGCACTAGTGATCAACCTGTCCAAAAATTCGTACATTCTTTCTCCACGCAAGGTAACTTTTGCACCAATTGGCATACCCTTACGCAATTTGAAAGCTGCAACATCCTTCTTAGAGATAGTTGATACCGCTTTTTGACCGGTAATAGCTGTAAGTTCATCAACAGCATGGTCAATTAATTTTTTATCCGCCACAGCTGCTCCAACACCCCTGCTAAGAACTATCTTTTCCAGCTTAGGAACCTGCATTACATTTTTGTAACCAAATTCTTCCTGAAGCGCTTTCATGACGCGCTCTTTGTACTCTTGTTTTAATCTTGGAATGTAAGCCATAACTAAATTACTTCATTAGATTTCTTGGAAAACCTTACTTTCTTGCCATCCCTTTCTTCAAATCCTACTCGTGTTGCATCGCCCGATTTTGGATCGATCAAAGATAGGTTGGAAATATGAACGGGAGCCTCTTTCTTTACTATTCCTCCCTGAGGATTCTTAGCGCTCGGTTTCTCATGTTTGGATACCATATTGGCACCTTCTACAATCGCTTTATTTTTTTCACGGTCAACACTGACAACCTTGCCCTCGGTACCTTTATGGTCCCCAGCAATGATTCTTACAGTGTCTCCAGCTTTTATTTTAAGTTTCATCATCTTACTGTATATATTAAAGCACCTCTGGAGCTAATGATACAATCTTCATGAATTGTTTATCACGAAGCTCTCTTGCCACGGGACCAAATACACGTGTACCTCTCATTTCTCCCGTAGGATTCAATAAAACACAGGCATTGTCATCAAAACGAATGTATGAACCATCCTGTCTTCTAACTTCTTTTGTAGTCCTTACAACAACCGCAGTAGAAACTGCACCTTTCTTGATAGTACCATTTGGTGCGGCTTCCTTAACCGTAACCACTATTTTGTCACCTACTGAAGCATACCTTCTTTTTGTACCACCCAAAACACGAATGGTCAATACTTCTTTTGCTCCTGTATTATCGGCTACCTTTAGTCTAGATTCTTGCTGTAACATAATTATTTAGCTCTTTCAATGATTTCAACTAATCTCCAACACTTGGTCTTACTCAATGGACGGGTCTCCATGATCTTCACAGTATCCCCAACATTGCAGTCGTTCTTCTCGTCGTGCGCAACATATTTCTTAGTCTTTAACACGAACTTTCCGTACATAGGGTGCTTTACACGTTTAACTTCGGAAACCACAATTGATTTCTCCATTTTATCGCTTGTTACAACGCCTATTCTTTCTTTTCTTAAATTTCTATTTTCCATAAAGCAGAACCAATTATTGTAATTCCCTTTTTGTTAACTCTGTCGCAATTCTTGCCACTGTTCTTCTCACTTTTCTTATCTGAAGAGGATTTTCCAATGGAGTAACAAAATGGGCCATTTTTAAATCCGCATGTTGTTTTTTGTACTCAGCTAGTTTTTCCTTCAACCCTTCTACTGATAATTCCTTTATTTCCGATTGTTTCATGATTTCTTGAAATTAAAATTAAGCTGAATAATCTCTAGCAACAACAAACTTAGTCTTAACAGGTAGTTTTTGTGCCGCCAAGCGCATAGCTTCTTTAGCAATGTCTATAGACACTCCACCTACCTCAAACATAATTCTTCCTGGTTTTACAACGGCAACCCAGTACTCAACTGCACCTTTACCTTTACCCATACGTACCTCTAGAGGCTTCTTCGTAATAGGCTTGTCCGGGAATATTTTGATCCATAACTGACCTTCTCTCTTCATGTACCTTGTAGCTGCAATACGCGCCGCTTCAATTTGACGTGAAGTAATAAAATCAGAATCCAAGGATTTTATACCAAACATACCGTTAGAAAGTTGGTGACCTCTTCCCGAGATCCCTTTCATGCGACCCTTCTGCGCTTTACGATATTTGGTTCTTTTTGGCTGTAACATTTCTTTCTTTCTTTAAAAAATTACTTTCTACGACGTGGTTTCTTTCCTCCTTCTGGTTTTCCACCTTTGCCTGGGGTTTGTCCTTTAGACATACCTACCAAAGGAGAAAGCTCTCTCTTACCATAAACCTCACCCTTCATGATCCACACTTTAATACCCAATCTTCCATAGGTTGTATGTGCCTCATGTAATGCATAGTCTATATCAGCTCTAAAAGTAGACAATGGAATTCTACCATCTTTGTAAGATTCTGAACGCGCCATTTCTGCACCGTTCAAACGACCTGATATCTGTATTTTGATACCTTCAGCGTTCATCCTCATGGCAGCTGCGATAGCCATTTTTATAGCTCTTCTGAAAGAAATTCTACTTTCAATCTGACGAGCAACACTTGCAGCAACCAAATTGGCATCCAACTCTGGTCTCTTGATCTCAAAGATGTTTATCTGAACCTCTTTGTCCGTAATTTTCTTAAGCTCTTCTTTCAACTTATCTACTTCCTGACCACCTTTTCCGATAATGATACCAGGTCTAGCAGTGGTGATGGTTATAGTTACAAGTTTAAGAGTACGCTCAATAATAACCCTAGAAACACTAGCTTTCGCCAAACGTGCATGAACATATTTTCTTATCTTATCGTCTTCGGCCAACTTATCTCCGTAGTCGTTTCCACCGTACCAGTTAGATTCCCATCCTCTGATAATACCTAGACGATTCCCGATTGGATTTGTTTTCTGTCCCATACTAAATGCTCTAGCTTTGTGTGTTATTGTTAGACTCCAATACCATTGTTACGTGGTTGGAACGTTTTCTAATTCGATGCGCTCTTCCTTGTGGTGCAGGTCTAAGTCTTTTCAACATACTTCCTCCATCAACTCTTACCTCCTTAATAATAAGGTCAGCATCTTCTATACTCGCCTCTTCGTTCTTGGCTTGCCAGTTTGCAATTGCAGATAGCAATAATGTCTCCAATCTCTTAGAAGCTTCCTTCTGGTTGAACTTTAATATAGCTAGAGCTTTTTCAACTTGAACTCCCCTTACCAAATCAGCTACCAAACGCATCTTCCTTGGCGATGTAGGGCAATTGTTCAATTTCGCAAATGCAACTTGCTTTTTCTCTGCCTTAATTCTTTCGGCCATTTGTCTTTTTCGAACTCCCATAGCTTACTTTTTACCTTTATTCTTAGTACCACCGTGACCTCTAAAAGATCTTGTCGGTGAAAATTCTCCCAATTTGTGACCAACCATGTTCTCAGTTACAAAAACAGGAACAAATTGCTTCCCATTGTGAACTGCTACGGTTTGACCAACGAAATCCGGTGTTATCATTGAAGCTCTAGACCAAGTCTTGATAACAGACTTCTTTCCAGAAGCAACATTATCTTGGATCTTCTTGTCTAAACTATAGTGAACGTAAGGTCCTTTCTTTAGTGAACGTGCCATTTCTTTCTACTTTTTATTTCTTTCTACGTTCTATTATATACTTATTGGTACTCTTGGTTTTAGAACGAGTTCTATATCCTTTTGCTGGAATACCATTTCTAGATCTTGGGTGACCTCCTGAAGCTCTACCTTCACCACCACCCATTGGGTGATCGACAGGGTTCATCGCTACCGGTCTAGTTCTTGGTCTTCTACCCAACCATCTACTTCTACCAGCCTTACCTGATACCAATAACTGGTGATCAGAGTTGGACACGGCACCAACAGTAGCCAAACAATCGGCAAGAATCAATCTTGACTCCCCAGAAGGCAATTTAACAGTAACAAACTTACCGTCTTTCGCCATCAACTGAGCAAATGTTCCTGCAGACCTAGCCATAACAGCTCCTTGACCTGGACGTAATTCTATACAAGAAATAATAGTACCTAAAGGAATAGCCTTCAAAGGAAGTGTGTTTCCAATTTCTGGAGCCACATCGCTACCTGAAGCAACTTCTTGACCTACTTGCAACCCGTTTTGGGCAACCACATACCTTTTTTCACCATCTGCATAATTCAACAATGCGATAAAGGCTGTTCTGTTAGGATCGTACTGAATAGAATCAACGGTAGCAACAACTCCTTGTTTCTCCCTTTTGAAATCGATCACACGATACCTTCTCTTATGACCTCCACCTTTCTGGCGCATGGTCATTTTTCCTTGACTGTTTCTACCTCCGGACTTTTTTAACGGAGCGAGCAAGCTCTTCTCCGGCTTATCAGTAGTAATGGCGTCAAACCCATTTACTACTCTAAATCGCTGTCCTGGAGTGATTGGTTTTAATTTTCTAACTGACATTTTTTGTCTTTATAGATTATTGTAAAAATCAATTGCCTCTCCATCCGCTACATCAACAATCGCCTTTTTAAAGGCATTTGTCTTACCGTGCTGCACGCCGGTCTTAGTGTAACGAGTTTTACGTTTTGGACCGTAATTCATTGTACGAACCTTTTCCACAGAAACCCCATAAGTAGTTTCAACAGCTTCTTTGATCTGAAGCTTATTGGCACTAGGGTCAACAATGAAACCATAACGATTGTACAACTCGCTGTCTGCGGTCATTTTTTCCGTAATTATTGGCTTTATCAACACACTCATGACTCTCTTATTTAGTTAAGTTCGATTCAATTCCTTCCAAAGCACCTTCCATCAAGACAATGCTACCAGCATTTAAAATTTTGTAAGTGCTTAATTCTGAGTTGATTACGACCTCTGAACGCTTTAAATTGCGTGACGACAAATATACGTTATTATTTGAATCGCCCAACACAAATAAAGATTTTTTATTTTCCAATCCCAGTGACTTCAAGACTTGCTTGAATTCTTTGGTTTTTGGAGCCTCAAAATTGAAATCTTCAACCACTACGATCGCTTGCTCTTTTGACTTCATACTCAAAGCCGATTTTCTAGCAAGACGCTTAAGGTTTTTGTTCAATTTCTGGGTGTAATCTTTAGGTCTTGGTCCAAAAATACGTCCACCTCCCTTGAAAACAGGAGATTTAATACTTCCCGCACGAGCGGTACCAGTACCTTTTTGTTTCTTTATCTTTCTAGTACTACCAGCTATCTCAGCTCTTTCCTTTGATTTGTGGGTACCTTGCCTCTGATGCGCTAAATACTGCTTTACATCCAAGTATACAGCATGGTTATTAGGCTCTATTCCGAAAACACTGTCAGAAAGTTCAACTTTCCTCCCTGTTTCTTTTCCTGTGATATCTAAAACTGCTACTTTCATTACTTCTGAATCGTTACGTAAGCGTTCTTATGACCAGGAACTGCACCTTTTATTACAATAAGGTTTTTCTCTGGAACTATTTTAACAACTCTAAGGTTTTCAACTGTCACCCTATCATTACCCATTCTACCTGCCATTTTCATTCCCTTGAATACTCTCGCTGGGTATGAAGCCGCACCAATAGAACCTGGAGCTCTTAGTCTGTTATGCTGACCGTGAGTTGCCTGACCAACACCTCCAAAGCCATGTCTTTTAACAACACCTTGGAATCCTTTTCCTTTAGATGTACCAATTACATCTACAAATTCTCCTTCTACAAAATGATCAACACCAATAGTGTCTCCCAATTTGTAATCTCCTCCAAAATCTCGGAACTCAACGACTTTCTTTTTAGGAGTAGAACCTGCTTTTTTGAAATGGCCCATTTCAGCCTTGTTAGCACGTTTTTCCGCCTTGTCATCGAAACCAAGCTGAAGGGAACTGTACCCGTCAACCTCTAAGGTTCTGACTTGGGTAACTACGCATGGTCCAGCTTCGATTACTGTACATGGAATGTTCTTTCCATTTTCGTCGAAAATGCTGGTCATGCCGATTTTTCTACCTATTAACCCAGACATATTTACTAATTATTAATTATTAACTTATTTGTGTTTTGCCAAAATATTCAGCAAAAAAACAGGGTCAAAAATAATTCAACCCTGAATTTATTTTTTTCCATTTTTCCTTTGCACGAAGCGCCGGACATGTAACCCACTTCTAACCGAAGGGGGATTGGATAAATTATACCTTTATCTCCACTTCAACACCACTTGGAAGCTCTAACTTCATCAAGGCGTCGATAGTTTTGGAAGAAGAACTATAGATATCCAAAAGTCTTTTGTAAGAACTTAACTGGAACTGCTCTCTAGACTTCTTATTTACGTGCGGAGAACGCAATACGGTAAATATCTTCTTGTGTGTTGGCAAAGGAATTGGCCCTGTAATAACAGCTCCTGTGGTCTTTACCGTCTTAACGATCTTCTCAGCAGACTTGTCCACCAAGTTATAGTCGTAAGATTTCAATTTTATCCTGATTTTCTGACTCATTTTACTATTATTTAAGCGGTTACCCCTTTAGCTTTTTTAATTACCTCTTCTGCAATATTCGATGGAGTCTCTGCGTAGTGAGAGAATTCCATGGTAGATGTAGCCCTACCAGAGGACAATGTCCTAAGTGAAGTTACATATCCGAACATTTCTGAAAGTGGAACCGTACCTTTAACAACCTTTGCTCCAGCCCTATCATCCATATTGGTAATAGTTCCTCTTCTACGGTTAAGGTCACCTACGATATCACCCATATTTTCTTCTGGGGTCAATACTTCCAATTTCATGATTGGCTCCATTAGTACGGCACGTGCAGCTTTTGCAGCAGCTTTATACCCCATTTTTGCAGCCAATTCAAAAGATAGTGAATCCGAATCCACAGGGTGGAAAGATCCATCTTTCAAGGTAACTTTCATGGCATCCATTTCGAAACCGGCCAATGGTCCGTTTCTCATGGCATCCTTAAATCCTTTTTCAACAGCAGGAACATATTCCCTTGGAACGTTTCCACCTTTGATTACGTTGATGAACTCAAGACCTGTCTTACCTTCTTCAGCAGGCTCCATAGTAAACACGATATCCGCAAATTTACCACGTCCACCAGACTGCTTCTTGTAGACCTCTCTATGATCTGCACTTGCAGTAAGAGCTTCTTTGTACTCAACCTGAGGCTGACCTTGATCTACCTCTACTTTGAATTCACGTCTTAGACGGTCTACAATAATATCCAAGTGAAGCTCACCCATACCAGAAATAATAGTCTGTCCAGATGCTTCATCTGTTTTTACTTGGAACGTTGGATCCTCTTCGGCCAATTTAGCCAAAGCCATACCCAATTTATCAACATCCGCTTTGGTTTTAGGCTCTACCGCAATACCGATAACCGGATCAGGGAAGTTCATACTTTCCAAAACAATTGGATGTTTCTCATCAGACATGGTATCACCAGTCTTAATGTCCTTAAATCCTACAGCCGCTCCAATATCTCCTGCTTCAATAAAATCGATGGCATTTTGTTTGTTGGAGTGCATTTGGTAGATACGGGAAATACGTTCTTTCTTACCAGACCTGTTGTTCAAGATATAAGAACCAGCGTCCAAACGACCTGAGTACACTCTAAAGAATGCCAAACGACCTACGAAAGGATCGGTAGCAATTTTAAAGGCCAAAGCAGCGAAAGGCTCCTTTACAGATGGCTTACGAGAAACTTCTTTCTCGGTATCCGGGTTCATACCTACGATATCATCCTTATCCAATGGAGAAGGCAAATACCTACATACAGCATCCAATAAGAACTGTACACCTTTATTTTTAAACGAGGAACCACAAATCATTGGTATGATACTCATGTCCATAACAGCAGCCCTTAGAGCAGCATGTACTTCTTCCTCAGTAATAGAATCCTCATCTTCGAAGAACTTCTCCATCAAGGTTTCGTCATATTCAGCTACCGCTTCAATCAAAGCAGCCCTGAATTCCCTAACCTCTTCCTTCATGTCTTCCGGAATAGCAACAACATCAAAGGTTGCTCCGAAATTCTCATCATGCCATACGATAGCCCTGTTCTTCACCAAATCCACAATACCTTTAAAGTCAGCCTCGTCTCCGATCGGCAAAACAATAGGCACAGCGTTGGATCCCAACATCTCCTTTACTTGTTTGTTAACATTCAAGAAGTTAGCCCCCTGACGGTCCATTTTATTAACGAAACCAATACGTGGAACTTTGTAATTATCGGCCAATCTCCAGTTCGTTTCAGACTGTGGCTCAACACCATCAACTGCACTGAACAAGAAGACCAAACCATCCAATACACGCAACGAACGGTTAACTTCAACCGTAAAATCCACGTGACCTGGAGTATCAATAATGTTAAAGTGATACGATTGGGCATCTTCTGTTGGCTGCGCATTCTCCATTGGGAAAATCCACTCACATGTAGTAGCAGCAGAGGTAATTGTAATACCACGCTCCTGCTCTTGCTCCATCCAGTCCATCGTGGCAGCGCCATCATGAACCTCACCTATTTTATGACTCACACCAGTATAAAACAAAATACGTTCGGTCGTAGTTGTCTTACCCGCATCAATATGAGCAGCAATACCTATATTTCTTGTTAATTTTAAATCTCTAGCCATTTCTCTATTAATTAAAATCTAAAGTGGGAGAATGCTTTGTTTGCCTCTGCCATTTTATGGGTATCTGTTCTTTTCTTCACTGCAGCACCCTCTTCCTTAGCAGCAGCTAAAATCTCGCCGGCTAATTTTTGGGACATTGCTTTTTCATTACGCTTACGAGCATAAAGAATCAACCACTTCATTGCGGTAGAAATCTTACGGTCCGGTCTAATTTGCATAGGGATCTGGAAAGTTGCCCCTCCTACCCTTCTACTTCTAACCTCTACGTGAGGCATTACGTTGGACAACGCGTCTTTCCATAATTCCAATGCAGATTTTTCTTCGTCTGTCTTCTTTTCCTCTACGATATCAATGGCATCGTAAAATACTTTAAAGGCGATAGACTTTTTACCATCCCACATCATCATGTTCACGAACCTAGTCACTAACTGGTCGTTAAACCTTGGATCCGGCAATAACGGTCTCTTTTTGGCCTGTTTTTTTCTCATGTCTTCTCTTTAAAAAGATTTAATTACTTCTTAGGTCGTTTAGCTCCGTACTTAGATCTACGTTGGGTTCTTCCAGCAACACCTGCTGTATCCAAAGCACCTCTAACGATGTGGTATCTAACACCTGGCAAATCCTTTACTCTTCCGCCTCTTACTAATACTATCGAGTGCTCTTGAAGATTGTGTCCTTCTCCAGGGATGTAAGCGTTCACCTCTTTACCATTGGTCAACCTAACCCTTGCAACTTTACGCATTGCCGAGTTTGGTTTCTTTGGTGTTGTAGTGTAAACACGAGTACAAACCCCTCTTCTCTGTGGACACGAATCCAAAGCAGCCGATTTACTCTTCTTAGTAATTGTGGCCCTTCCTTTTCGTACTAATTGTGAAATTGTTGGCATACTATATTTTATATGTATAAAACTTACCCTCTTTTAAGGGCTGGCAAATGTAGTAATTATTACCAATAATTCAAATTCTAATGCATTAATTTCCAATGTTTTTTAAAAAAAGATGAAATAGCATTCTTTCAACGACCAAAAAGACAGATAAACATACCTTATTATAGACCCCCTGAAACTCCTGGTGACAATCACATCAAAATACCCAACACCCCAAAGACAATTCACACGCACCCTTTAACAACACAGAAAGAAGGCGTTAACCTTGTCAATTCAGCAAAAAAAATAGTCGATTATAGATTTAAAACTATAAACCGTCCTAAAAAATTCCTAAATAATTATTAAAATTAGTTTGGTTTATTAACATGAAATTATGATTTTAGCGGTCAGCTAATTCAAATAATTTAAAAATGAGAACAAAACTAAATGGAATCTTAACGCTACTATTAGCGTTTGTTGTGCATTTGACTTTTGCACAGGAAAAAACGATTTCAGGTACGGTGACCGATCAAGACGGCCTGCCACTACCTGGGGTCAACATTGTTGTATTAGGAACCACTAACGGGACCCAAACAGATTTTGATGGGAACTACTCCATTCAAGGAGCTGCGGGCCAAACCCTTTTGTTTACCTATATAGGTCAAAAGGAAGTTAGAATGACCATTGGTGCCAGCAACACCATTAACGTTCAAATGACCGAAGATGCCCAAGCCTTGGAAGAGGTAGTTGTTACCGCACAAGGTATCAAAAGGGAGAAGCAGGCATTGGGATATGCCGTTGCCTCGGTTGGGGCAGAAGATCTTGAGCAGAAAACTGAAGGTGATGTAGGACGTGTTCTTAGAGGTAAAGCCTCTGGGGTAAACATTACAGCTCAAAGTGGTATCTCTGGATCAGGAACAAGCATCGTTATTCGAGGCTTTCAGTCTTTTTCACAAAACAACCAACCATTATTCATTGTAGATGGTGTGCCTTTTAGTAGTGACACCAACGCTGGTGGATCTTTCGTAGATGGTAACAACGGTTCTAGCCGTTTCTTGGATTTGGATCCAAACAGTATTGCCAGCGTAAGTGTTTTGAAAGGTTTATCTGCAGCAACCCTGTATGGGGAGCAAGGTAAGAACGGTGTGATCTTGATCACCACCAAAAATGGTTCTACCGGAGCTACAAAATCCAAGTCAGAAATTACCGTAACTACTTCCTATTTCTTCAACGAAATTGCTTCCATGCCTGATTATCAGGACGACTATGGTAACGGTTTTGACCAAAGATTTGGATGGTTCTTCAGTAACTGGGGACCAAGCTTTAGAAAAGATGGTGTTACCGGATTTGGAAACCCAGCGAACTTTCCTGGTATTTACGACCTGGATACAAATGATGGTACAATTAGACATCCATATGCAACTGCAAGTAGCGCAACTGGAATTCCTCAGGCATTCCCAGAACTGGCCAATGCAAGATACAAATGGCAGCCTTACAACAGCGTACAGGACTTTTTTAGAGTTGGTGGTGTTTCCAACGTTTCTGTAAATGCAACAGGCGCTTCTGATGATGGAAAATTATCATACAACGCCAGTTTTGGTCATTTGGACGATGAAGGATTTACCCCAGGGAACAACCTTACCAGAAACAACATCGGTATTGGTGGTAGAGCTCAGTTGAGCAATAAGTTCACCATAACCGGTACTATGAACTACTCAAGAACAGATTTCAAGAGTCCACCGGTAGCTGCAAGTACAGGTAACGGATCATTTGGTTCCGGATCTTCTGTTTTTGGAAACTTGTTCTTTACACCTCGTTCCGTAGATTTAATTGGTCTTCCTTTTGAAAACCCTATTACTGGAGCTAGTACTTACTACCGTCAGAACAACAGTATACAGCATCCACTTTGGACTGTTGCAAATGCTCGTAACGAACAGGTTACAAACAGAGCATTTGGTAACTTGACTACAGTGTACGATATCAACGACAACCTAAATCTAACCTATAGATTTGGTTATGATGTTTACAACGAACGTAATATCAATTACCAAAACAAAGGTGGTGTTGATGGTAGTGCTGCAACCTTAAGTGGAATCTACCAAACTTGGGACAACAACAATACCATCTGGGATCACTCTATCATTTTAAGTGGTAGTTATGACCTAACAGAAAAATTGGATGTTAACGTAACCGCGGGTGGTACTACAAGAAGCACCAACTATGACAGACAAGGTGTTGCCAGTAGTGGTCAGAATGTTTTTGGAGTGTTGAGACATTTCAACTTTGACCTTCAGGATGAAATCCAATTTACTACTTACCAAAACATTGCTGGTCTTTATGCCCAGGCCGATTTTGGTTATGACAGAATGTTCTATGCTACGTTTAACGCAAGAAATGACTGGGTTTCTAACCAGTCCAAAGAAAACAGATCATTGTTGTACAAAGGAGGAAGTTTCTCTTTTATTCCAACACAGGCGATCGAAGGACTTTCTAGCCAAGGTGGATTGAACTACTTAAAAATTAGAGGTGGTTACGGAGAATCTGCAGGTTTCGCTCAAGGATTCCCAACTTCCGTAGATTTAAATATTGATACGCAAGCCTTCTTGAATGGAGACGGACAAACAGTGGTTACCAACTCGGTTTCCAACACTGTGGCAAACCCAGATATTTTGCCAGAACGTTATACTGAATATGAAGTAGGTCTAGAATCAAGATTGTTCAACAGTAGATTGACTCTTGACGTATCTGCCTATAAGCGTATTACAAAAGACTTGATCGTGAACAGACCATTGGATCCTAGTACAGGAGGTACTTCTACTCAAACAAACGTTGGTGAGATTGAAGGAGAAGGTTTGGAAATTGATCTAGGTTTGGACATTTTTAGAAGTGAAAAAGATGGCTTCAACTGGAGCGTTAACTCTAACTTTAACACAAACAGAGCTGAAGTAACAGATTTGGGTGCAGATACGGATTTAATTGTTTATTCTGGTTTTTCAAACTTAGGTAATGCCGCTATTGTAGGAGAACAATTAGGTGTAATTGTAGGTAGTAGAATTGCTAGAAACGCCGACGGAGAATTCTTGGTAAGTGGATCTGGTAACTATATTGAGGAAGAGGTTGATGAAAATGGATTGTTGCCTGTAATTGGTAATCCTACTCCAGACTGGACGTTGAACGTTACCAACAAC
Organism: Sediminicola sp. 1XM1-17; assembly: GCF_037203765.1. NCBI lineage: Bacteria > Pseudomonadati > Bacteroidota > Flavobacteriia > Flavobacteriales > Flavobacteriaceae > Sediminicola > Sediminicola sp. 1XM1-17. The sequence continues at coordinate 228,568 of NZ_JBBCAS010000005.1, forward strand.
ATGTCTTTCAAAAACTTTAACTTCAGTTTCCTATTGAACCACGTTCAAGGTGGTGATATCTACACAAGTACTGTAGCTACCTTATTGGGTAGAGGTTTGACCACTGATACTGCCGACAGGGAGAATGTTTATGTTGTACCTGGAATTGCTCCAGATGGCAACCCTAACTCTGTTCAGATCAACAACTCGGATTACTACTTCAGTAACGTATTGTTCGGACCATCTGAATTACAGGTTTACGACGCTACTACTTTGAGGTTACAAGAAATATCCCTTGGATATGCTGTGCCTAAAAAACATTTGGACAATACTCCATTTGGATCGGTAAGCTTTACTGTAACAGGATTCAACCTGTGGTACAAGGCCTTCAACATGCCTGACGGAACCAACTTTGACCCTAACGTTGCGGGTGTTGGTGTAGGTAATGGAATTGGATTCGATTTCTTAAACGGACCTAGTTCCAAGAGATATGGATTTAGTGTAAAGGCTACCTTTTAATTATAACAAAACAAAGTATCGAAATTATGAAACAATTATTTAAAATATTTTGTATCGCAACGGTTCTTGGAGCTTCTTTACTTCAATCTTGCGAAACAACAGAACTGGACCTTAGGAAGAATCCTAATGCCCTTTCAGCAGACCAAGGAAACCCCGACTTTTTATTGAATGGCATTCAATTATCGTTTGCCTCTTTTGTAGAAAGTTTAAGTAGAAATGGTGCAGAAATGACCCGAATTGATTATATGTTCGGTAGAGACTATAGAAACGTTTATTCACCTGCTTCACTTGACGGAGAATGGACACTTGCTTACACACAGATTAGAACGGACATCAATGCCCTTACGCCTTTGGCAGAAGAAGCAGAATTGAACTATCATTTGGGAATGGCCCAATTTATGGAGGCTTACACCATTACAGAGTTGGTAGATTATTTTGGTGATGTTCCTTATTCAGAGGCGAATTTAGGATCTGAGAATTTCAATCCAAAATTAGACTCAGGTGAAGAGGTATATGCAGCCGCTATTGTTCTATTAAACAAAGCAATTGCCAATTTCCAAGATGGAGGTGCTGCTGATCCACAAAACGATTTCTTTTATGATGGAGACGCTAGCAAGTGGATCAAAGCTTGTAACACCCTTAAATTGAAATTGTACATGACCAGTAGATTGGCAGATAGCGGTGCTATTGCTAGTTTCAATGCAATCATTGCATCTAACAACTACATTTCCTCAACTGCAGATGATTTCCAGTTCCAGTGGGGAGTTAATGAAGTACAACCAGATACTAGACATCCTAGATATACTGCTAGTTATACTGCTCAAGGTGGAACGGATTACATGTCCAATCACCAGATGAACTACATGATTCAGAATGATGATCCAAGGATCCGTTACTACTATTACAGACAAAACGAAGAGACCCCAGGTGCAGAAGCTCCTCCGGCTTTGGAAGTTTTGCAGTGTTCTTTACAATCTGCACCATCCCACTATACAGGCTTCCCGTTCTGCTGGTTGCCAAACGGTTACTGGGGTAGGGATCACGGAAGTGATGAGGGTACTCCTCCAGATGGATTCCTTAGAACTTTAACTGGTGTTTATCCTTCTGGTGGTGCTTTTGACGACAGTACATTTGAAGGTAGAGGCCAAGGTGAAGGTGCAGGAGGAAATGGAATTACTCCTATATTGTTAGCCTCTTGGGTAGATTTTTGGAGAGCAGAAGCTGCCATGGTCAACAACAACCCAGTAGGTGCTAGAACTTTCCTTCTTGCTGGTCTAGCCAAATCTGTTGCTAAGGTTCAATCATTTGGTTCCTTGGATGCAGATGCTGATCTTTCAACTGCTCCTACTGCTGCCGATGTTGCTGCTCACAGTGCTTCTATTGCTGCTGCATTTGATGCCGACAGTACTGGTGGATGGAATGTTTTGGGACAAGAGTTCTTTACCGCTTTGTACGGTAACGGAGTTGATGCTTACAACTTCTACAGAAGAACTGGTTTTCCAAATAACCTACAACCAAGTTTAGAACCACAGCCAGGTGCTTTCATCAGGTCTGTATTCTATTCGGCAAACTTTGTGAACAACAACTCAAATGTGACACAAAAAGCAGATCAGACCCAACAAGTTTTTTGGGATACCAATCCTGCTTCACCAGCATTTCCATTATCTAACTAAATAAAAGAAAATGAAAAAAATATTATTAAAAATATCGACTGTTGCTCTAGCTTTAATAACCTTAGGTTGTTCAAGTGATGATAACGTAATTGATATAGTTGGCGCAAATCTAAGTACGGACCTCCCTTTTCTTAGAATAACAAGCCAAACCGGGAGGAGTTTAAACTTGTTCGATACTGATTCAAAATACACTGTAAATTTTGAATATCAAGAAGTTGAGAACACAAGCGCCATGGAAAAATTTGAGCGCGTTGATTTTAGTATCAACTTCATTGACAACTTTGAAGATGGGGTTGACAACTCCAAAGCAGCGGTTGCCATTGGTAGTATGGATAAAAGTGATTTTTCAGCATTAAGTCAATTTGGTATGCCAATTGGTTCTTTTGACTACACTTTTGGTGAAGCCTTAACTGCACTAGGACTGTCTGTTGCACAAGTAAATGGTGGTGACCAGTTCCAGTTGAACTGGGAGTTGTTTTTAACCGATGGTAGTTCCATTAACAGTTCTGATGTTAGTGGTAACATTAGCGCGGTAGGAGGTTACTATTCTGCACCTTACCAATCTAGAGCTTCCATGGTATGTTTGTTCGATGCACCAGATTTCTTCGTGGGAGACTATCAGGTTGAGCAATTGACTGGATCAGATCCTTTCTTTGGTTCCGAAACTTTCGGTACTCAAGTGGTGACTTTAACTGCTTCAGGACCTACACAAAGAAAATTCAATTTCCTTTATTACCCTGGGATTTTTGATTCTGATTATAGCTTCACAATGAATTTTGTTTGTGACAGAATCAGTATGGTAGGCGCCATTAACACTGGAGGTTTAGGTTGTGGTGGCGGAAACATTGGCCAAACTACCGGCGAAACACCAACCTTTTTCGATCAAAACCTTGTTGATGACGATGAAATCATCTTGAACATCTCGGATTTCGATGGTGATGGTGGATGCGACACAGGATCATACCAGATCACTGTAAGGCTTACAAAAATTTAAAATTAGCTAAACATAATTCGGAAAGGCCACTCCCATGAAAATGGACAGTGGCCTTTCCATTTTTAATTTCATATTTACACTAATTGGAATGGTTTCCAGCGAAAAATGCTCTTTAATAGTGATACCGGAATATTGCAGTAAATCCATCCGGTACTGATGTGTGCCAATTTAAAGCTCCTAGTCTTTTCAGGAACTCCTACCCTTACATAAATGATTCTCCTATGGCTCCTTCTTTGAACTTAGACTAAAAAAACCTATTTTTAGGGCCCCATACGGGTGATTATTTTCTCTATTTCCAAATGGTAAAGTTTTAACAACCTTAGATGTAACAAATAATCACAAATGGCAACTAATGCACGGCCAATACTTTTTGTTGGTCCAACGCTTAAATAATAATTAATTAAAGAAATGAAAAAAACAATTGTACTACCCTTGGCTATGCTCTTTTTTTACGCAGGTTCATTTGCCCAAGGAGCAACCAGCACTAAATTGGACAACTTTACAGGAAATGGATATGCCGGTGCTGCGTTCTCAGAAATGCGTAAAAAATTGAACACTCCGTCAGACTTGGAAACAGTTGGATCTGTTTACATTGATGAACGCTTTGTTCCTTGCAAAGTTTATTACAACGATGAAGTGATTGGTAATTTTTATTACAGACACAATGCTTTTAACGATGAAGTTGAAATAAAGGACTCCCAGTTTGGGGAAGAACCAGAGAGTTCCCTTGCAACAATCAAAGAATTAAGACTCGTAGATGAATTGGATAACAAAGAATTGGCTCTAAAGGCCTATAAAAATAAAAAGGACATTGTTAGAAATGGATATCTGTACCAATTGAATGAAGGCGAAAAATACGACCTATTTTTTAAGAACAGCGTGAAGTTTACCGAAGGTACCAAACCTGTAAATTCCATGGTCCGGGCCACACCCAATAAATTTTCACATTTCACTGAATATTATTTTATGAAAGACGGAGACAATCTGGCTTACCATATTGGCCATAGGAAAAGTGAATTTTTGAGGGAATTTGACAAGGAGAAACGAGATTCCCTTGCCGCCTATATCAAGGAAGAAAAAATAAACCTTAAGAAAGAGGAAGACTTGATGAAGGTTTTCAATTATCTCAATTCTATCTAAGAATTTCGGTACATATTACAGAACTACATTCAAAAAACCTTCAGGCCCACCTGAAGGTTTTTTTTGTCACAAATCAAGGTACGATTCACTAATTTAACATCATACTTCTATGACACTGATCTGATATTTAGTAATTTAACAGGATAAAATCAAATTATGAATACCCGGTCTCTCCATGCACATATATTAAAGTCTGGTTCTATCCTTTTATTGGTCTTTATGGTCAATCTACCCATACTGGCCCAAAACACCATTAACTACAACAACGCTACCAGACCATCCAGTGACGCCGCCATGGAAGCAGCTGCCAATATGATGACCCGTAGAAATCCTTCCAATGATTTCCTGTTCAACAATGTCCGTAATTCAGAGGTAGCCGTCGATTGGAAAAACGCAATTGGTTCTCCATATATGAACGATCGTTTTTCTTTGGGATCGCTTTATTCCAATGGTGAACAAATAGCACAGTTTTACTATCGCTACAACGCTTACAATGACGAAATAGAGTTAAAAGAAAGCCTGTCGGAGACGCAAATCTCCTCCCTGGTCAAGGATGTGCAATTTTCCTTAAAGGATGGCTCCAACACCTATACCTACCATACTATGGTGTCCAAAAAGAATGAACATTCCAAGGGATACCTCAACCTACTCGTGGAAGGAGACCGATATAGCCTTTTGCGCAAAGATCTTGTCAAATTTAAAAAAGGAGCACCCGCACCAAACTCTATGGTAAAACCCACACCTGACAAATTTACCAACTTCACCGAATATTATTATGTGGACAAAAATACCCCCGGTTCATATGCCCTTTTTCTGGACAGGAATCTAAAGAGCTTTATGGCTTCCTTAAAAAAATCAGAAAAGGAGCGCCTTAAATCCATCATTAAAGTCCAAAAGCTCAACACAAAAAAAGAAGTAGATCTCGTCTCCCTTTTTAAGTTGCTCAATCAACAGTATTAATCCATTATTTAATTTTGCCTGCAAATTTTAAAATGGTTTTTTATCCTACCTTTGCCCCATGAAAAATGAGGACTACCAAATATTTGGAATACGCGCAATTATAGAAGCTATAAACGCAGATAAAACATTGGATAAGGTATTTATCCAAAAAGGCCTGAAAGGCGATCTAATCAAGGAAATGGAAACCTTGGTGCGTAAAAACGGCATAGGGTTTTCCTATGTTCCCATTGAAAAGTTAAATCGACTCACCAAAGGAAACCACCAAGGGGTCGTTGCAACCATCTCCCCTATCTCATTCCATGAAATGGAAGACCTTGTTGAAAAGGTGTTGGCCAAGGAACAAAAAACACCCCTGTTTCTTTTATTGGACCAATTGTCCGATGTGCGCAATTTTGGGGCCATTATCAGGACTGCTGAATGTACCGGAGTAGATGGTATTATCATACAAAAGAAAGGTGCTGCCCCGGTGACCGCTGATACCATAAAGACTTCTGCAGGGGCCGCCTTCAAAGTGCCCATTGCCAAGGTGGACCACTTAAAGGACGCCGTTTTTTACCTACAATCCTCTGGGGTGAGGGTCATATCCGCTACGGAAAAGACCGAAAATACCATCTATGATGTTTCCTTTGATGGTCCGTGTGCCATTGTGATGGGTGCCGAAGATGTCGGGATATCCCCCTCTATACTCAAGGCTTCGGACGATACTGCAAAATTACCGTTATTGGGTGAAATAGGATCCCTGAACGTTTCTGTGGCATGTGGCGTATTCCTATACGAAGTCGTAAGACAACGCATAAAATAAGATCAATCCCCGCCCTCCTCGGGCGGGTTTTTTTTGTAGTGATAGGTAATCTTTACCGAGGTCGCCCCTGTTTGTTTCTGTTCTTCTTCCTCAACCTTTTCAATAAAATTACCATCGGCATCAAAGTGCCTGAGGAACGGATCGTCCTCTTCGTTAAAATCTTCCCGCTCCCATTCATATTTCTTTAGGGGCGGTGTCCTGACCTTCATCAGAATGGCCAAAAGTAATCCAGCTATAAAACCGCCCAAATGCCCTTCCCAAGAAATACCATCCTCAATAGGGAATATGTACCACAACAATCCACCATAGATAAACACAACCACCAGGGATAAGGCCACAAGCCGATAATGTTTCGTGAAAATCCCTTTAAAAAAAATAAAGCTTGCCAGTACATAGATCAACCCACTGATTCCAATGTGGTATGAGGGCCTCCCTATTGCCCAGGTAACCAACCCCGATATAAGAATTCCCCAAAGCAACACCTTCAAATAAATATCCTTGTAGAAATAGACCAGTGCCCCCAAAAGAATCGCAATGGGAATGGTATTGTTGTACAAATGCTCTACCGAACCATGAATAAAAGGACTGAGCACAACACCTTTCAACCCACTCAGGGTCCTTGGAAAGACCCCTAAATGGCTCCAATTCACCTGTAATCTCAATTCCAACAAAAAAACCATCCATATGGTCAAGACGGCCACGAAAGGCACTACCAATACCGCATTTGAAAATTTGAAATATCTATCGTCGGACATGCCTATAATTTAAAGCTATAACATCAATTAAACGACCAAAAATGTAAAACCTGATAAATTGTCATCAAGATAATTGTTATACTTTTGAAGCCATGAACGAACCATTAGCAGAGCGTGTACGCCCCAAAACCTTGGAAGATTATGTCAGCCAACATCATTTGGTCGGTGAAAAAGGAACCCTAACGCAACACATAAAGAAAGGCATACTGCCTTCCCTAATTTTATGGGGACCTCCCGGTACAGGCAAAACTACCTTGGCCAATATTATAGCCACCACCAGTGGACGTCCTTTTTATACGCTCAGTGCCATTAGTAGCGGTGTAAAGGACATTAGGGAGGTCATAGACAAGGCCAAACAAAGCGGGGGTTTGTTTACTACCAAAAACCCTATCCTGTTTATTGATGAGATACATCGATTCAGCAAATCACAACAAGACTCTCTTCTGGGAGCGGTAGAAAAAGGGTGGGTAACCCTGATTGGTGCCACCACCGAAAATCCTAGTTTTGAGGTTATTCCCGCCTTGCTCTCGAGATGCCAGGTGTATATCTTAAATCCTTTTGGGAAGGAGGATCTAGAAGCATTATTGCACAGGGCGATGCAACAGGACGATTATTTGAAGAACAAAAATATTACACTCAAAGAAACTGAGGCCCTTCTGAAATTATCCGGTGGCGATGGGAGAAAATTATTGAATATTTTTGAATTGGTGATTTCCTCTGAAAGTGGGGACCAGATAACGATTACCAATGATATGGTATTGGGCAAGGTTCAAAAGAATACGGTCCTATACGACAAGACCGGAGAACAGCACTATGATATTATCTCGGCTTTTATTAAATCGATAAGGGGGAGTGATCCCAATGGAGCCGTCTATTGGCTTGCAAGGATGATAGAAGGTGGAGAGGATGTGAAATTTATCGCAAGAAGGATGTTGATCGCTGCTTCCGAGGATATCGGGAATGCCAACCCCACTGCATTGGTCATGGCCAATACGACCTTCCAGGCCGTGACTACCATTGGTTATCCGGAAGCACGGATTTTATTGAGCCAATGTGCCATTTATCTAGCAACGTCTCCCAAGAGCAATGCCAGTTATATGGCCATCAACAGGGCCCAGAAACTAGTCCAGGAAACTGGAGACCTTTCCGTGCCCATTGGGTTAAGAAATGCCCCGACCAAATTGATGAAAGACTTGGGATACGGGCAGGAATACAAATACGCCCATGATTACCAAAATAATTTTGTGGAGGAAGAATTTCTTCCGGATAGCATCAAGGGAACTTCATTCTATACACCTGGCAACAACCAGCGGGAAAATGCGCTGAAGGAATTCCTAAAGAACAGATGGAAAAGCAAATATGATTTCTAGAATCTGATCTGCAGTTCTTCCACCATCACCTTACCGTTGGAAGTATATTCAAAGTACCATTTTCCGTCCTTTCGGTAGACCAGGCCATCTTGATCCCCAGCTTCTGCAATGAAAACATCGGCCATACTGCTCTTGAGCATTTTGAGTACTATCTTTGGGGTTTTGTCCACCAACTGATATCCGTTGGTCAGTTCCTGGGCATATAATACCAATTTGGAAAGAAAACCAACCTTGTTGCCTTCCAAAGAGGGAGCCTCCTCCGCTTGGGCCGATGTTTCGTTCACGCCTGCATTTGCAGGTTGGTAATCCGCGACGGCCCCTGCCCCTTGTTCCAAATCCTTATTTTCCGACATGTTGGTGCCCTTCTCGTTCAACTGCTTTACATCATTATTAAAACTGACCTTGACGGTACCTTTTTGATCATCGCTGGGAGCATAGGCATAATTTGTTCCCTGCAATGAAATAAAGGCATCTCTTATAGCCTCATCATATGCTGTAATATAGTCCTTCTCTTTACTTATGCCCTCACGGGTCTGCATAACCACTTTGGAATTACAATCGCTTAAAATAAGGGAAAGCTTGGTGGTGAACATTCCGGATTCGTCTTTTAAACCAACCAATAAACCTAAACAACGATTCCTGTTCAGGTCGTCTGGAAGGGCGTCCTCATATACGGGGTTAAAACCGTTTTCTGTAAAAAGATATTTGATCAGGGTACTGGTCTTGTACTGATTTTCATTCCTAAAGCCATCAAACTTTTTAGGGACAATGATATACTTGTATTGGTTGAGATCTGTCTGTGCGTTTCCGAGGAACAGTGCAAAAAGAAATAAGGTAAAAACTGAGATTTTCATATATGGGTTGCCATCATTTTCTGCCCCAAGATATAATATTTAATCCAAATTGGAAAGAGGCATAATGGCTGGCATAGACATTCCTATATCCCAACAAATTATCCGCCATGGCATAAAGCTCTACTGGGCCTGCCTGCATACTCATACCAAGTCCAATATTGGAAAAAGAGAATTTATCAACCGTATAGGTGGTTTTGAGCGCTAGAAAATTTCCAAATTTATGCATATAGAAAGCAGTTATGGCTGCTTGGGGGCCCCTAGGCCTATTGATTACGAACAATTGTCCCCCAACACTATTGGTATATTCCGGCAGCCCACCCTTTAACCCGCTGCCATCTATGGTACACTCGCAATCCTCCTGCGAAGCCAGAGCTTCTCCAAAATTATACCGCACCGAAGCATTCAGTTTGGTGGGCCTAAAATTGATATAGCTATCCCTATTGTCTTCGAAGGGGACGAGTCCTTCTATCTCATCGACCAGATCTTGCCAAAAATCCCTGTTGGGATCGGCTAGGGCCTCCGGTAGGATAATGGAGATGCCCTCATTGGTAGCACTGCCTTTAAGCGTATAATTTTTTACATCCTTGGTGTGCCTTATAAAGCCAACATCGAGCAAACTTGCAGTAACCAGGGTTTTGCTATTCAACCTGTAGGTAAACCCTACATCAAATCCCAACCCTAAATCACCTCCAAACAGGGCCCTTTTTATAAAAGTTTGGGAAACATCTTGGTCCCCCTGCGCCAAAGCATCGATACCCGAAGTTCTAACCTCGAGATCAGCCACCAGAGTATTGGCCAAAAGATTGTTCTGTCCTGGATTGGTTACGAAATAACCTGAATTATTGGTAGAACTGACATCAAAGATACCTGAATACAATTTCCCCCTAACCCCAACCCTAAGGGTATTGTTCAATTTACGGTTGAGGCCAAAATGGAAAACGTTGACCACTTCTCCCCTTGCCTTCAGATGTTCCAAACTAAACCTTCGCCCTATATAATTGGCATTGCCCTCAAATCCCAATATGGCCAGATCTTGAGGCCAATAGGAAACCATATCTTCCTCCAAATACATCCCAAAGGAATAAAAATCATTGGGTCTATTTTTCCTTCTAAATCCTACATTCAAGATTTCCACCTGTGCACTTTCACTGATCTCATCCCTAAAATCCATTCCAAAAACGGCCCTGTCCCTTATTTTGGTTGTGATGTCCAATCCATCATTGGCAAAAATATCATTTACAGCTATCCCGTTGGTTCCTGCATAGGCAGAAAGCCCTGAAAGCAAAGGTACCCCGCTATACCATTGATAGGTAGCCCTTGCACCTGGATTGAGTATTAAGGCTTGGGGCACTTCCGTAAAATCGTAAAGCAGCTGCTTGTTTTGGGCCAGCACCGAAGAAGACCACAAAAGAATAAAACCTACCATTAGATTTTTTAATCTCATGAAAGATCAACCTTAAAAGCTCCACTGGAGCGCAGAATTAATCTGGGATTCTCTTCACTGGATGTACTGGTATCATCCCCAAGATTTTGGGCGCTCACCCTAATGGCAGAAGTATTTTTGATGATGTCAATGCTACGACCCCCTGGCCCATAGGCAATTTCCACCCTTTTGACAAAAACAGGAGGGGCAGGTTCTACCGCTATTTGTTCTGCATCCAATACATTTCCATTTTCATCCAGCAATTCAATAAGAATGTCTATGCGCTTACTGGTAGAGTTCTCCAATTCGTAGGTAAGAACACCGCTAAGTACGCCTTCGGAAAAAAAGTCTTCCGTAAAAGCGTCAAAATTAAATTCTTCCGAATAGAAGTCGCCCGGCACAACGGTATTGATAAGTTGTTCCGTAGCTTCCATATAGAGGATACTGGAAGTAATGGTCGGAGTGATATTCAGGTCGTCCAATTGGTTGAAATCCTGTTCTTGCATACATGAACAGCAAAAGATCATCATCAGAAAAAGGGATGCGAAGTGTTTCATTGCAACAATGATTTAAAAAATCATTAGTTACCACATATCGTGGCAGTTATCTAATGATACTACATCTACAACTCTATAAATAGGATTTTATTTCATTGAGATCATGAATCATATCACAATAATTGTGTTTCTCATCATTATGCACATTAAAATGCAGGGCATGAAGTCCCATGGCCCTGGCCCCCATGATATCGGCTTCCAGGCTATCTCCTATCATAATTGATTTCTCTGGGGTTACCCTTGCTTTCTGTAGCGCCAGTTGATAAATTATGGGGTTAGGCTTTTTTACCCCAGCCATTTCTGAATCTATTATCTGATCAAAATAGCTGTGTATGTTGGAATTTTTTAGTTTCTTTTCCTGAATTTCCTGAAAACCATTGGTTATGATATGCAACTTATAGTTGGGTTTCAAATAATCCAAGACTTCCACAGTATTGGGGAACAAATGTGTAAAGGACGACAAATGTTCTATGTATTGCTCAGAAAGAACATGGATGGTTTCATCTGATACTGTAAAGCCAAGGGAGTCAAAGGTCCTTTTCAGCCTTTGGTACCGTAAATCTTCCTTGATTATCTTCCCATCCCTGTATAGTTTCCAGAATTCCAAATTGAGGGGAATATAGACCTTCAAAAAATCATTTAAATCTACTCCTACCCTATTGGCCTGTAATATCCTATCAAAGGTAAGTGCTGAGTTCCTTTCAAAATCCCATAATGTATGGTCCAGATCAAAAAAAACGTCGGTGACAATATTTCTAAACATAAAAATTCTTTAAAACTGTGCTGTACAAATCAATCCAATCTATTTTGCCCTCACCTCCCAAAAGCTCATTGGAAAACACACTGATAAATTCGCCATGGACTTCTTTGGTTTCTTTATAAAGAAACGAAATCTTCTCCAAAATTTCATCCTTGTCCCTGTATTTTGTCAAGGCGTAATCATGAACTGCAAAGGGATGCACCTTAATGGGCTGTTGTACCTCCAAAGGAATATCATAAAAGAAAAAAGGTGTACAGGTTCCGGCGCGGAATCCTATTTCATGGGTGTATCCCATGGTGTAGTCATCGGTGAACTCCGTTTCAACAAGGTTCCTATAGGTTGTTGGGATATCCACCCTATTGTATCGCATCCTGGAAGCGTTGATCGGTCTATTGATCACCTGTGACAATTGTTTTTTTTCCTCTTTTAGGAGCGCATTGTTATCAAAAGAACTGTAAGAGGCACCCAAAGATACCACACTATAATCGGCAACAGATTTGATTAGGTGTCTAAATCTATTGTTGTTGGGAGATACATTTTTGTCATAGGTAGAATATTCCGCAAATTGAAAAAAGAACATACTACCCACACCATAATTTTTATGGAGTTCTATAAGGCTGGAGAAGTTGTTGTAGGGATCCAGCCCAGGGTTGAGCCAAACCAAAAATCGTTCTACAACGCGCTTGAACTTTAGGGAACCCACATCTAGGAACAGACCTGCAAGGCTTCTTACAAAACCTCTATGCGCATAACAGTGGGAGGTAGTTACATCGATGATGGAGGTATAGGCAAACTTCCTGTTTTTTACTTCCATGGCAGGGAAACGTTCCTGCAATTCCCTAAGCAATTGAAATGCCCATAGATCTACAACGGGCCGTTCCAGAAACTGGTGCTGATAGGCGAGACTCTCGGTCGGTGGAAATCTACCATGTACGTCCTTGACATGGGGCAGATATTCCTCATACCTGGAAACCAAATAAAAACTGGCTGCAAAAATATCAAATGGAATATTGCTCCTATCACCCGTGGCAAAAAAACAGGGAATGCCATTCCAGTCACCCATTTTAATTTGTAGGTCGTTGATGCCCTGTTCAAAAAGCAGATCATTGCTCCGAACAAAAAATTCATTTTGCAAGGGCTGCTTGGTATATGTTATTTTTGGCCCGGTGTGTTTAATAAAGTCTTCTACTTTTGTAGTAAAAACAACCTCAATTCCCAGTATTCGGGTAAAAATGTGCTTCATGATATAGGTGAAGCGGGAGGTAATCTTATGGGTATATATCAACAACATAGGTTCCTAAATATTCCAAGAGTAAGGCAATTCCTTTTCGCAAAGGATTCATTACAACATGACATTATCCGCAAAGCTAAAATAATCTTGTTGGGTAATGATCACATGATCCAAAACTTTTATGTCCAAAGCCTCAGCGGCCACTTGTAGCTTACGGGTCACCTGCTTGTCCGCCTCACTTGGTATCAAGGTGCCCGAAGGATGGTTGTGCGCCAATATAAGCCCTACAGCACCAAGTTCCAATGCGCGTTTCAATACTAGGCGCACATCGACCAAAGTTCCCGTGATACCCCCTTTGCTCAAAAGAGCCGAGTGCACAACCTTGTTCGCATTGTTCAGGTAAACGATCCAAAATTCCTCATGGGGAAGCTCTCCCATAAAAGGTTGCAGAAGCTCAAATACACAATTACTGCTTGTTATTTTGGTAATCTTCTGAGCCGTCTCTCCCCTTCTTCGCCTTCCCATTTCCAGGGCAGCGGCAATGGTGACGGCCTTGGCCTCTCCAATTCCCTTAAACTGCATCAATTGTTTGATGGTCAGCTTTCCCAACTCGTTAAGGTTGTTGTTTACCGATGCCAATATCCTTTTTGCAAGCTCCACGGCACTTTCATTTCTACTGCCAGAGCCTATCAAAATAGCAATCAACTCCGCATCCGTCAGTATGGACCTACCTTTATGGACCAATTTTTCCCTAGGCTTGTCATCATTGGACCAATGTTTGATAGAGAAAGGAATCGATTTTTCTTGCATCTGTTAAAGATAACAAACAAAAGAATTTAAATTATGTTTCTAGAAAAAAATCGATTTTTCTTAACGCTCAGCCTATTGTTCATTTGGCCAAAAGACCCTTCACCTCATCAAAATTAAGTCCCCCGTAATTTCCGGAACTCATGAGCAATAGTACGGAATCATCAAAATTTTGTTCGAACAGGAATTCTTTGAACGAAAGGGCATCCGTATATATTTTTAGGTCACTTCTTTCGAAAGCACCTGCAATTTGGTCCTTGGTCACCTCTTCCAATTGTTTAATCCTTACCGATTCCGGAGAATAGAAGACCACGGCTTCATCCGCGTGCTCCAGAGCTCCTTTGTATTCCTTTAAGAATTCGGCATTCAAACTGCTATAGGTGTGCAGTTCCAGGCAGGCCAAAAGCTTTCTTCCCTGATACTGCTCCTTGACAGCCCTTGTTGTTGCAGCCACCTTGCTTGGAGAGTGTGCAAAATCTTTATAGGCTATGCTATTTTTGCCCTCCCCTATCTTTTCCAATCGTTTGGAAGCCCCTTTAAATGTAGCAATGGCCTCATAGAAGTCGGCCTCATCCACCCCCATATTTTGGCAGATCCATTTGGCCCCTGCCAAATTGCTTAGATTGTGCTTTCCAAATACCTCAATCGGCATAGGGCCTTCCTCAGTCTCCAGAAGGGTCTGCCCATCTTCCACGGAATAGGCCGGTGTTTCGTAAGCCAATTTCCGAATGGGATTCTCTGAAGCCTCCACTACCTTCTTTACTTCGGCATCCTCAGTATTATAGGTAATGCTTCCTCCTTTCACTATACTATCCACAAAAATCCGGAACTGTTCCACATAGTTCTCATAGGTAGGAAATACATTGATATGATCCCATGCAATCCCGCTCAACAGGGCAATATTGGGTTTGTACAGATGAAATTTGGGTCTCCTGTCTATCGGCGATGACAAATATTCATCACCTTCCAGAACAATAAAGTCATTTTCCTCCGTTAAATGCACCATTCGATCAAAACCCTCCAATTGGGCGCCCACCATATAATCAACAGGTCTATCATGGTAATCCAGGACATGGAGGATCATGGAGGTAATGGTAGTTTTTCCATGACTGCCGCCTATGACCACCCTAGTCTTGTTTTTAGATTGCTCGTAAAGGAACTCTGGATAGGAATATATCTTCAATCCCAATTCCTGGGCCCTGAGCAATTCGGGATTGTTGGGTTTGGCATGCATTCCCAAAATAACGGCATCAAGACCGGTGTGGATATTTTCGGGAAACCAACCAAAAGATGTGGGCAAGAGGCCTTTAGTCTCCAATCGGCCCTTGGATGGTTCAAATATTACATCGTCACTCCCTGTAATCGTATAGCCCTTATGGTGTAGGGCCAATGCCAAATTGTGCATGGCACTTCCGCCAATAGCTATAAAATGAATGTGCATCAAATCAATTTTAAAAAGGTAAAGATAATGATTGCGACAGCCTAATAAAATTTTATATGGGCTGATTTTAGACTAGCACCATGCCCTCTTTTTGGCCTTCCCAAGTATTGAATATTGTTTATATTCGTAGAAATGACAATAACATATGCATATTAAGTTAAAAGATGTAACCCCAAAGGAAATTATGCCTGGGTACAACGGCAAATTAATACATACCGAAAACATGAGCTTGGCCTTTTGGGAGGTAGAAAAAGGGGCAGAAGTCCCACAACATTCCCATATGAACGAACAGGTAATGCATGTACTGGAGGGAAGTTTTGAATTTACCCTGGATGGTGACACCAAAGTTTATGAGCCGGGGGATTTGGTGGTCATTGCACCCCACATGACCCATAGTGGCAAAGCCCTTACCAATTGCAAACTAATGGATGTCTTTAGTCCGACCAGAGAAGAATATAAATAACCATGGAAATATCATTACGCGGTAAGAAGGCCTTGGTTGGCGGCAGTAGCCAGGGAATTGGCAAAGCAATTGGGCAGCAATTGGCAGCGAGTGGCGCCAGTGTTACCCTCATGGCCCGGAGTGGCAACAAAATGAAGGATATTATATCCGAATTGCCAACAGACCAAGGGCAAAAGCACCAATTTCTGGAAGTGGACTTTACCAACTTTAACTCCTATCAAGAAATTATTGGAGGTTATTTCAGGGATAATTCAGTGGATATCCTAGTGAACAACACCCAGGGCCCTGCCTCCGGTGGTGCCATGGATAAGCATGTGGAGGACTATCAGACGGCCTTTGACCTACTGTTCAAAACCGTGGTTTTCACCACTGAGCTAGCCTTAAAGGGCATGATAGCGCAAAAATATGGGAGGATCATCAACATCGCATCCGTATCCGTCAAAGAGCCTTTGTCCTATTTGACCTTGAGCAATTCCATAAGAGCAGCAGTGACCACTTGGGCCAAAACCCTGGCGGCTGATGTTGGCCACTACGGTATAACCGTGAACAGCACCTTGACGGGATATTTTGATACCGAAAGACTAAAGGGCCTCAATGGGGCCAAAGCCAAATCTTTTGGCATCCCTATCGAAGAAGTGAACCAGCAAATGCTTGCCAATGTTCCCGTGTGTAGGTTTGGGGATCCCAAGGAGTATGGCTATTTGGTAGCATTTCTGGCCTCAGAACAAGCATCCTTCATTACAGGAACCAATATCCCCATTGATGGCGGGATGTTAAAATCCCTGTAAAAGGAAACCTCCCAAAATTGAAGCAAACAACAAGTCCCAAAATGCCATTGGGACTTATTGTTTTTTAAACATTCGTTTTTTGGTATTCTTTTTGCTTTTGAGGTAAGTGGAACCAATTTTGAATTGTTTTTTTGTTGTTCAAGCCCCTTTAAACCTATTCCATTAAAAAATTCATTTTTGTCTTTAACTTTATACAGATGAAAAACCTTGTCCTTTTACTTGTAGTCCTTATTTCCTGTGTAATGGGAACAGCCCAACAAACAGGAGAAAATTCATATGAAGCCCTTTGGAAAAAAGTGGCACAATTGGAAAATGAATCCTTGACTACCTCGGCTCTGGAACTGGTCAGGACCATATCTCAAAAAGCAGAAAAAGAGAAAAATTCAACCCAGACCATCAAAGCCCTACTCTACTCTTCCAAATACATCATGATATTGGAGGAAGATTCACAATTGACCATTGTCAATGAATTCAATCGAGAGATAGCCAAAGCATCCCCTCCCACAAAAAATATCTTGGAGAGCTATTTGGCAAACCTTTTTTGGCAATACTTTCAACAGAACCGGTACACGTATTACAATAGGACCAGGACGCTGGAGAAAGTAGATCCTGTAGACTTCAGGACGTGGGATCTGAACACCTTATTTGCGGAAATAAACCTTCATTTCGAGCGCTCCCTTGAAAATCCCGAAGCCCTGCAAAGCATGGAGATATCCCTTTTTGCAGCTATTCTACATCATCAAAAAGGATCTCATCAATACAGGCCCACATTATACGATGTTTTGGCACACACGGCACTAGATTTTTACAAGTCAAGTGAAAACAGCATCACAAGTCCTGCCTATAGGTTTGAATTGGACCAGCCGGAATATTTGTCAACCGGAGAAAAATTCAGCACCCTACAACTTAGCGCAAAAGACAGTAGCTCCCTACAACTAAAAGCCTTGAAGCTTTATCAGCAGCTATTGATGTCCCACC
Organism: Sediminicola sp. 1XM1-17; assembly: GCF_037203765.1. Classification (NCBI taxonomy): domain Bacteria; kingdom Pseudomonadati; phylum Bacteroidota; class Flavobacteriia; order Flavobacteriales; family Flavobacteriaceae; genus Sediminicola; species Sediminicola sp. 1XM1-17. Next base: position 246,062 of record NZ_JBBCAS010000005.1, read on the forward strand.
AGAAGGACAATTCCCTACTACCCTATATCGATGTTGATATTGAACGTTTACATTTTGTAAGGCAAAATGGGACCTTCGATGGGGTGGACCAACATTATCTAACTTCTTTGAAAAATGCAGCCAAATCCCTTGACAATGATCTGGCCGGACTTTATAAATATGAGATTGCAGCATTATACGACCAATGGGCAAATAACTACCTGCCCGAATCCAATGTGGAACATCAATGGAAGCGAAAAGAGGCCTTGGATATCTGCAACACCATCATGGAAAAATATCCCGAAAGTCCCGCAGCTGATAAATGTTCCTATTTAAAAACTCAAATACTATCGAAGAGCCTTCAGCTAAGGGCTGAGGAACATATACCGATAAATCTGCCCTCCCGTATCTTGGTCCACTATAAAAATAGGGATAGTTTACATCTTACCGCCTATCGCATTTCAAGCGAGCAAAAGGCCCAGTTGGAAAAAGCCTACCCCATTGAAAAACAACTGGCTTTTATCAAAGAATTGCATGCTGGGAAGCAATGGAAAGCTACCTTAAAGAATGTAGGTGACCATCTACTGCACGGTACGGAAATTTTACTTCCCCCATTACCCAATGGCCATTATGCAATACTTGCCGTAAACGACAGTTCGTACGCCTTCCAGACCCTTCAGGTAACGAATATTGCCGTAATTGAAACCAAAGGACCAAATGAACAAAAATATCAGGTCGTTAATCGCATTAATGGATTTCCAGTTTCAAAGGCACAAATTACAGTAAGCCATCAAAGAAATTACGATGGGCAGGTACAAAAACAATCGTTCTTAACAGACAAACAAGGCTTCATCAACATCCCGCTTACCAACGAAAGATGGACCAATGTTTCCCTGGAAATCAACACCGGAGATGAACGTGCTTATTTTGGCAGCTATTTTATTTCACAGGATTCCGATGAAGGTCTACCTACCGAAACCAATTATTTCACTTCCATCTTTACGGATCGAAGTATCTACAGACCAGGTCAGACCGTATTCTTTAAGGGAATCGCTATGGAAAGAAACAATCTCACCACAGCGTTATTAAAAAACACCAAAGCCATAGCAGTGCTTCTTGATGCCAATAACCAAGAAATTGGTAGACAAGAATATAAAACCAACGACTACGGCTCCTTTCAAGGTCAGTTTATTTTGCCGAGTAACGGGCTTACTGGCGAATATTCCATCAGAATCAGCTCCGACAAGCTTAATTTAAGTGGCTATTCCAATTTTTCGGTAGAGGAATACAAACGGCCAAAATTTGAAACCTCGCTCGATCAAGTTACAGAAAGTTATAAGGTCAATGATAGCATTGCGATCCAAGGTAACGCAACCGCTTTTGCCGGAAGTCCAGTTACCAATGCAAAGGTTTCCTACTCTGTTCGAAGGATAGTTCAATATCCGGAATGGTATTATTGGAGCCGCCCTCATATCAGTGGCACCTCCCAAGAGATTGCCCATGGGGAGACCATGACCGATGAAGCAGGCAAATATGAAGTCAACTTCAAAGCACTACCCGATGTCAGTATCCCAGAGCAAGATCTCCCTATTTTCTCCTATGAGATCACTGCGGATGTAACCGATATCAATGGTGAAACCCATAGCACCACCACAGTGGTTCGCGTGGGATACCATTCACTGATGGCAAACATTAATATGCCCAATACTTTGGACAAAGATAAGGATGACCATTCCTTTGAAATCACCACTACCAATTTAAATGGCCAAAAAATTTCCGCTATGGGCACCATTAAAATTTATAAACTTAAAGGCCCTAAAAGCGTACTGAGAGAAAGACCATGGCCCGCACCGGAATTTTCAGCTTTTGAAAAAGAAGAGTTCCAGAGACTATTTCCACACGATTCCTATGCTAAGGAGGAAAATCCGGAATCCTGGGAAAAAGGAGCTTTGGTGTGGCAATCAGCTTTTGACACTGCCACTTTGGACAAATTCTACTTGGGAAAAATCAATTTCTGGGTATCGGGAAGGTATGCCATAGTAATTGAAAGTGAGGATAAATTTGGCAGGGAGGTAAAAGTTATCAAACATGCCACCCTATTCTCCAATAAGGATAAGCGCTTGGCAGACAATCAGCTGTTCGATATTAGAACAAACAAGGAGACCTATGCCGTTGGCGAGGCAGTAAAACTTACCTTGGCCACCAATGCCGCTAAATTAAAGGTCACCTTATTCATTGAAAAAGATAACAAGGTCACCAAAACCATCGTCCTTCCCTTGTCCCGTAATACCAAGACCTTAACTATCCCCACCGGCGAAGGTGATTTGGGCGGTTTTACCATCGGGTACAGTTTTTCTGCTTTTAACGGGTTTGTACACGGGAACAAAAGCATTGTGCTGCCTTATCCCGACAATAATCTAAAAATGGAAACCATTACGTTCAGGGACAAATTGGCACCAGGTGCAGAAGAAACCTGGAGCTTTAGATTCAAAGGTGCTGAAGGTGATAAAGTGACCGCCGAAGTACTGGCCGGTATGTATGATGCCTCTCTGGATACCTTTAGGAACCATCAATGGAACTTTGATCCGAAGGCGCAACAAACTTACTACTCCACATACTATACCAATGCCAACCAAAGTTTTGGAACGGCATATTTCAATACCCGTATTGACCAGATGGAAAGTCCTGATTATAGTCCACAGGGATACGACACCTTTAATTGGTTCGACTTCTATTTTGGGACTGGGAATAGATTGTACAGGAACCAAATGATGATTAAAAATTCCGGACCTATCGTTGTGGAAGCTATGTATGACACACAAGAATTGGCCGAAGAAGTTATTGCGCCCCCGACACCTGCAAGTTCCAGTAAAACCAATGGTGAAATGGACCATAGTGCCACTGGGAAAGAATCAGCTCCGCAACCTGTCCAAATCCGTAAAAACCTTCAGGAAACCGCTTTTTTCTTTCCACATTTAAAAACCGATAAGGAAGGAAACGTTTCCTTTAGTTTCAAGACCCCTGAAGCCCTTACCTCATGGAAGCTCCAGGTATTGGCCCATACATCGGCCTTGGAAAGTACAGTGAAGACCTTTAAGACCGTGACCCAAAAGGAGCTTATGGTCACCCCTAATGTTCCCAGGTTCCTGAGGGAGGGCGATACAATAACCATCAGCAGTAAAATCAGCAATCTTACCGAGGACATTCTTAAGGGTGAGGCCACCATTATGGTAAGGGATGCCCTTAGCGGTAAGGACATTACACAGGACATACTATCAATACCAACTGCTGAAATGATGAGCGAAAACAAAAAGGATTTTGAGATAGCTTCCATGAACAACACACAGGTATCATGGTCCCTGGCAATCCCCAAAAACATTCAGGCGGTTGAACTTACGGTCATGGCAAAAGCTGGCGATTTTAGCGATGGCGAACAAAATACGCTACCGGTGCTTACCAATAGAATGCTGGTCACCGAAACTTTGCCCATGTGGGTCCATAAAAATCAGACCAAAACGTTTACACTGGATAAATTAAAGGAAACCACCTCAACTACCAGAAGCAACCATAAACTTACCTTGGAGATCACTTCCAATCCAACTTGGTATGCCATACAGGCCCTGCCCTATCTTATGGAATACCCTTATGACTGCAACGAGCAGATCTTCGGTAGGCTCTACGCCAATACGCTGGCCAATCATATCACAAAGTCGAATCCCAACATTGAAGCTGTTTTCAATCAGTGGGCAAGAACTGGAGCCTTGGAGAGCAATCTGGAAAAGAATCAGGATCTCAAATCTATTTTAATTCAAGAAACACCATGGTTGAGGGACGCGCAAACGGAAACCGAACAGAAAAAAAGAATCGCTCTGTTGTTCAACCAAGGCCACATGCAGCAAGAACAGCAAATGGCGCTGCATAAACTTACAAACAACCAAATGTCCTCAGGGGCATGGGCCTGGTTCCCCGGGGGGCCTGCCAATAGGTTCATTACCCAACATATCTTGGCTGGCATAGGACATTTAAAAAATTTGGATGCCGCACCCATTGGAGAGAAGGTCAGCTTACTGCAAGAAAAAGGCCTGGGATACCTGGATGAAGCTTTTGTGACCGAGTACAAGGAGGCAATGAAACACAAGGATTACAAGAATAATGATCACCTTAGTTCGATGCAGATCCACTACTTATATGTTAGGAGTTTTTATGGTGACCAACCTATCTCTACCATAGCCGAAGGGGCAATGAACTATTACCTGGATCAGGCATCCAAGTATTGGCCTAGAAAAAGTTTATATGAAAAAGCCCTATTGGCACTTGTTTTTCAAAGAAAGGGTATGGTTTCAGAAGCACAAAAAATAGTACGGTCCTTAAAGGAAAACAGCATATCAAGCGATGAATTAGGAATGTATTGGAAAGAAAATACCAGTTCTTGGCATTGGCAACATTCTCCCATTGAAACACAGGCCTTGCTGATTGAAGCATTTACCGAGGTTGGAGCAACAGACGCCAACAACAAGCAAGATATAAACCTTTTAAAGACCTGGTTGTTAAAGAACAAACAGACCAACCACTGGCCAACCACAAAGGCCACTACAGATGCCATATATGCCATATTGCTCGGCGGCCGCGAGTGGCTTTCCATAACAGATGCAGTTACTGTAAAAGTAGGGGGAAATAACATTGGCCCATGGCACATTGATCATCCTAAAAAGCGAGATACCCCTATTGAAGCTGGTAGCGGCTATTACAAAACCACATGGAACGGCAGTGAGATAAATTCCCAAATGGCAGACGTCCAGCTGGGCAATCAAGGGGAAGGCATTGCTTGGGGTGCGCTGTATTGGCAGTATTTTGAGGATTTGGATAAAATATCCCCTGCAAAAACCCCATTGCAACTTGAAAAAAAACTGTTCCTGAAAAAGAACACCGATTACGGGGAGGAACTCAAAGAACTGACAGGGGACACTCAGGTAAAAGTTGGTGATCTTGTTCGGGTTCACGTTGTTGTCAGGGCAGATCGCACCATGGAATACATACATCTCAAAGATATGAGAGCAGCCGGTTTGGAACCGGTAAATACAATCTCACATTATAAATGGCAAGATGGTCTGGGGTATTACGAAAGTACCAAAGATGCCAGCACCAATTTCTTTTTTGATACCCTACCAAAAGGTATCTATGTATTTGAGTATGACCTAAGGGTCAACAATCCAGGGGATTTCAGTAATGGCATTACTACCATTCAAAGTATGTACGCTCCTGAATTTAGTAGCCATAGCAAAGGAAACAGGATACACGTCATGGAGAAATAATTATACTTTTGGTAATTAGTTATCGATTTTTTTCATAAATTAACAGATAACTAATACATAAACAGCCAATTATGAATCCAAAAGTTTTTATGGTCCTAAGAATTGCCTTTGGACTTTTCTTAATTGTTTTCGGATCGAATAAGTTGATTCATTTTATGCCCATGGGACAAATGTCCGAGGCGGCAATGAACTATTTCTCCGCATTGATGAGTACCAATACCCTTAACATGGTGGCATTGGTGGAAATTGTTGCCGGTCTTTCCTTATTGGCCAACAAATTTGGGGCATTGATGATGATCATTCTAATGACCATCTCGGTAAATGCCATACTGTTTAATGCGTTTCTGGAGCCCACCTCCATTGGCCCCGCATTAATTTTACTGCTACTGAATATTGTGATGTTATACTTTTATAAGGATCGATATCAGGACATACTAAGACCTTAATCAAATTCACAAAATGAAAAAAAGGTAGAATCATCGTTGGTGATCTACCTTTTTCATTTACTATCATTTATTATTTTATGGGAACAGTCCGTTTCATTTATGCCCATTGGGAATTCGCATCAATAGAGTTTTGGAACTTTTAGGATCCCGGGGGATATTTGGAAAACACCTTATCCACTACCTCTCTTAATTTTGCCTCCCGGGCCTGTGGGGTCAGGTTCTCCTTAAAGGAGCTCTCACTAACGGCCTGCCAGAACAGCTCGTCATTCTGACTGTCCACAAGATCAAATTGTATAATCCGCTCCAAATCTGGCTGTCCGATGGGCAATCCAATGGAGATCCCCCCTCCCACATTCCGACCAGTTCCTCCAACACCAACACCCACGGAATTGTTTCTCGGGGCTCTCACGGAACTACTGGTCACGTTGATTAGAAAATCTGGTTCCTCTGCCAATAACATCCCCTTGACCTGCATGGTGGAATCTATGGCATCCAATAGGCGTTTCGTATCCAACTGAGTAAGCCCGGTTTCCATATCCGGATAGTAATTATAGGTAGAATAATTGGAATAATCGGTTGCCTTGTCATAATCGTAGTTGACCCTTACAGTGGAGCAAGAGACAAAAAACAAGACAACCCACATGGCAATGAAATATCTCATTATTAGGTTTTTCATAAAAATACTCAAAAATGGAAATGAAATTGAATGATCACTTGATTAATCGTTCAACATCGCCCAGAGCCTATCCTTAAGTTCCACAATACCTTTTTGTGCCACTGAGGAAATGAACATATATGGAGTGCCTTTAAGGTCCTTATCCAGTTCCAAGCGCATTTCATCCATAAGCTCCTGATCCAACATATCGCTTTTGGAAATGACAACCAACCTTTCCTTGTCCAAAAGCTCCTCATTATACCTGCGAAGTTCGTCCAACAAAATTTCGTATTCCCTACTGATGTCCTTGCTATCTGCAGGAATCAGGAACAACAAGGTAGCGTTCCTTTCAATATGCCTCAAGAAATAATGCCCTAGACCTTTCCCTTCTGCTGCCCCTTCTATAATCCCTGGAATATCGGCCATTACAAAACTTTGGAAGTCTCTGTATTCCACGATTCCCAAATTGGGCTTCAGTGTGGTAAATTCGTAATCGGCGATCTTTGGTTTTGCAGAGGTGATAACCGACAATAACGTAGATTTACCGGCATTGGGAAAACCAACAAGGCCCACATCGGCCAAGACCTTCATTTCCAAGGTTATTTGCCTATCCACTCCTGGTTTGCCCGGTTGCGCATATCTTGGGGTCTGATTGGTAGAAGACCTAAAGTGCCAGTTTCCCAATCCGCCCATACCACCTTCCACAATGATCTTTTCTTCTCCGTGTTCCGTAATTTCAAATAAGATCTCATTGGTTTCCGTATCCCTAATCACGGTTCCCAAAGGAACATCCACATAAACATCCTCCCCATCGGCACCAAAACTTCTGTTCTTGCTTCCGTGCTCACCGTGACCGGCCTTGAAATGTTTTTTGAATTTAAAGTGAACCAACGTCCAAAGGTTTTTATTTCCCCTAAGGATCACATGTCCACCTCTACCTCCATCACCACCATCGGGACCTCCCTTGGTTATAAATTTTTCTCTATGTAAGTGCGCAGAACCCTTGCCCCCATTTCCGGAAGAAACATACGCCTTAACATAGTCAACAAAATTACCTTCAGTCATTTTTATCGTTTATTGGTTTGCAGAAGATCCATGGGGATATTTCCGATCATTGGTAACACCTATAGGAAGCAAACCTTATAATTTATCTATTACCGCTTTTAAGCGTTCGGTAATATCCGCTATGGCCCCAATACCGTTCACACTATGGAACTTTTTTCTGGCCTCGTAATATTCTTTTAGGGGAGCAGTCTTCTCATTGTATTCCTCAAACCTGTTTCTGATCTTTTCTTCATCCTGATCGTCCGGTCTTCCGCTCACCTTGCCCCTTTCCAACAAACGCTGTATCAAAACCTCATCATTGGCTTCCAGTGCAATGGTCGCATTAATTTTCATATCCTTGGTCGCCAAAAAATCATCCAAGGCATCTGCCTGTGCCGTTGTCCTTGGAAATCCGTCAAATATGAAACCGGAAGCGTCTGGATTTTTCTCAACCTCATCCTGCAACATTTTTATGGTTACCTCATCCGGCACCAGGTCACCTTTATCCATATACGATTTGGCAAGTTGCCCCAATGGCGTATCATTTTTAATATTGTAACGGAATACATCTCCCGTGGAAATATGTTTTAGATTATAGGTATCCCTTAAGAATTCTGCTTGGGTACCCTTCCCGGCCCCAGGTTTACCGAATAATACTAGGTTGATCATATATTTTTGGTTTAATTGGTATACTTCTTTTAAATTTCTTCCCAGTTCATTGTAATCCAATCCGTACCCAACAATAAATTTATCGGGAATTTCCATTCCAACGTAATCAATGAAATATTCCCCATTGTAGACGGATGGCTTATAAAACAATGTGGCTATCTTAAATTCCTTAACATTGGCATTGGCGAACAGATGAACCAACTTCTGCAAAGTACGACCGGTATCAATAATGTCCTCTAAAATGACAACTACCCTACCTTCTATGTTCTCGGGAACATCCAATAAGGTTTCAACAATACCCGTGGAGGTGAGTCCGCTATAGGAACTCAACTTAACAAATGATACTTCACACTGGTGTTCGTAATTTTTCAGGACATCGGAGACAAACATAAAAGACCCGTTGAGCACCCCTACAAAAATAGGAACCTGATCCTTATAATCGGCTGCAACGGCATGGGCCACTTTTTTAACGGCAGCTTCTATTTCTGCTTCGCTAAGAAATGGTTTGAAAAATTTGTCGTGGAGCTTTATCACCGCCATATATTTAATGAGAAGGCAAAGATAACATTTTGATTTCTCTTTTTAAGATGCGCAAGGCTGTTTTAAGATTTAAATGTATTTTTGTTGCACTAATTGTATTCTATTATCCATTAAGACTAAAGAATATTCCATGAACTATTTTTCTTCCGATTTTAAACTGGGTATCCTGGGCGGTGGCCAATTAGGAAAAATGATGCTCTATGAGACCCGAAAGTTCGATATCCGAACCAAGGTCATGGACCCCTCGGAGGAGGCACCCTGCAAGATAGCCTGCAATGAATTTCTTCAGGGAGACCTGATGGATTATGATAGGGTCTACAATTTTGGTAAAGATGTGGATGTCCTTACCATTGAGATAGAGAACATCAATTTGGATGCGCTGGAGCGATTGGAAGATGAAGGCGTAAAAGTATATCCGCCATCGAACACCTTGCGCACCATCCAGAACAAGGCCAAACAGAAGCTCTTCTATGTGGACCATGGTATTCCCACGGCTCCATTCAACAGATTTGCTTACACCAGTGAAATAGAGGACAGCATTAGCAATGGGGGATTAAAATTTCCTTTTGTTTGGAAATGCACCCAGTTCGGTTATGATGGTCAGGGGGTAAAAGTGGTTCGCAGTTTAAAGGACCTGCAGGGCTTGCCCAATGTGGAGTGCATAGCGGAAGAAATGATACCTTTTAAAAATGAACTTGCCGTTATTGTGGTGAGAAACCCCAGTGGGCAGGTAGTCACTTACCCAGTGGTTGAAATGGAATTTCATCCAGAAGCAAACCAGGTGGAATATGTGATATGCCCAGCAAGAATTGATCAAAAAGTAGCCGAGAAGGCCAATGCCATTGCCTTGAAAGTTTCAGAAAAAATGGAACATATAGGGGTCTTGGCCGTAGAAATGTTCCAAACCAACGAAGACCAGATCCTGGTAAACGAAGTGGCACCACGACCACATAATAGTGGCCATTACAGTATTGAAGCCAGTTATACCAACCAATTTGAACAGCATATAAGGGCTATCTTGAATCTTCCCTTGGGAAAAACAGATAGCAAGGTAGCTGGCATAATGGTGAATTTGGTAGGGGCCGAGGGCCATAATGGCAATGTGGTCTACGATAATATAGATAAAATCTTGGGAATGGAAGGGGTAACCCCTCATATCTATGGAAAAAGACAGACCCGTCCATTCAGGAAAATGGGGCATGTGACCATCGTGGACCAAGATATAGCAAAGGCTAGAAAAATTGCCGAAGAGGTGAAAAGCACCATTAAAGTAATCAGTGAATAAGAAAACAATACAACTATGAGCAAAGTGGCAGTAGTTATGGGAAGCACAAGTGATCTTCCCGTTATGCAGGAAGCAGTGGATATATTAAAGGGGTTTGACATAGAGGTTGATGTGGATATTGTTTCTGCCCACCGTACTCCGGAAAAATTGTTCGACTTCAGTATGAATGCCCACAAAAATGGCTACTCGGTTATTATTGCCGGTGCTGGTGGCGCTGCACATTTACCCGGGATGGTAGCCTCCATGTCGCCCTTGCCCGTTATTGGGGTCCCCGTTAAAAGCAGCAATTCCATTGACGGATGGGATTCCATTTTGTCCATATTACAGATGCCCGGAGGCGTACCCGTAGCAACGGTAGCTCTGAACGGCGCCAAAAACGCAGGAATCCTTGCCGCACAAATTATCGGGAGCAACGACAAATGTGTCTTGGACAAAATTATCTTCTATAAGGAAGGCCTTAAGCAAAAAGTAATACAGGGAGCCGAGGAAGTACGTAAAAAGTAATTCCCGGTAGCGGATAAAATCCAAGATTCATTAGATGAAGTTCCGATGAACCATACCCCCTACCCTTGATTCAGCTTTACATAAATTATAAATTTGAACTAAAATATACTATGGACAACCCTTTATTGATACCCTTCGATACAGCACCATTTTCCAAAATAAAGAACGAACATTTCAAACCTGCATTCTTGGAGACCATGGCCCAGGCCAGAAAGGAGATAGATGCCATTGCACATGCGACCTCATCTCCCACTTTTGAAAATACCATCGCGGCCCTGGATTTTGCAGGCCAGCAATTGGATCGTGTTTCCAGTGTCTTCTTCAACCTGAATTCTGCGGAGACCAATCCCGAAATTCAGAAGATAGCCCAGGAGGTATCCCCCCTCTTATCGGAATTCAGCAATGATATCATGCTCAATGAAAAACTATTCAAAAGGGTGAAAGCTGTTTTTGAGAAAAGAGACGAGCTGGAGCTGACCAAGGAAGAATATACCTTATTGGACAAGAAATACAAAAGCTTCAGTAGAAATGGGGCCAATTTGCCCGAGGACAAAAAAAAACGACTCAGGGAAATTGATGCGGAGCTCTCCAAACTCAAATTGCAATTTGGGGAAAACGTGCTCGCCGAGACCAATAAATACGAAATGCACCTGACGGATGAGTCCGACTTGGAAGGCTTGCCGGACGGTGAGAAAGAGGCTGCGGAACAATTGGCTAAATCAAAGGACAAAGAAGGCTGGCTGATCACCTTGGATTACCCCAGTTATATTCCATTTATGAAATATGCCAAAAACAGGGCCTTGAGAAAAGAGTTGTCCATATCCTTTGGCAGCAAAGGTTTTCACAATGACGAACTGGACAACCAGGAAAATATAATCAAGATCGCCAGGTTGCGTTTCGAACGTGCTAGTCTATTGGGGTACAAGTCCCACGCCCATTTTGTTCTTGAGGAGCGGATGGCGGAAACTCCGGAGAAGGTCCATGAGTTTTTAAATGAACTATTGGAAAAGGCCAAGCCCGCAGCAGAAAGGGAATTCCAAGAATTGGAAGCCTTTGCCAAAGAGCTGGACCATATTGACCGGTTGGAGAAATGGGACAGCGCCTATTACTCTGAAAAATTGAAACAGAAGTTGTTCAATTTGGACGATGAGAAACTGAAACCCTATTTTAAACTGGAAAATGTTATAGCCGGCGTTTTTAAGGTAGCAGAGAAACTATACGGATTGCAATTTGAAGAAGCTTTTGATATCGACAAATACCATGCAGACGTCAAAACCTATCGCATATATGATGAACAAAAAAATTTGGTGTCCCTGTTTTATGCCGATTTTCATCCTAGATCTGGAAAACGCGGGGGAGCATGGATGACCTCCTTCAAATCACAATATGTGCAAAATGGAATCAATGTGAGACCACATATATCCAATGTCTGCAATTTCACCAAACCAACAGCAAGCAAACCTTCCCTACTGACTTTTAATGAAGTAACGACATTGTTCCATGAATTTGGTCATGGCCTGCACGGGATGCTGGCAGATACGGTATACCCTGGACTATCGGGCACTTCTGTATATTGGGATTTTGTGGAGCTGCCAAGTCAGATACTGGAAAATTGGTGTTATGAAAAAGAAGCCTTGGAACTTTTTGCCACCCACTATGATACCGGGGAAATGATCCCGATGGAGATGGTGGAAAAAATCAAAGAATCATCAACCTTCCAGGAAGGTATGGCCACATTGCGGCAATTGAGTTTTGGCCTTCTGGACATGTCATGGCACGGATCCGACCCTTCCCATATTACCGATGTAAAAGCGCAGGAAAAAGAGGCCTTTAAGGATACCGACCTATATCCCGATATGCCCGAGACCTGTATGAGTACGTCGTTCGCCCATATTTTTCAAGGAGGCTATTCCTCAGGCTATTATAGCTATAAATGGGCAGAAGTACTGGATGCCGATGCCTTTGCCTACTTCAAGGAAAAAGGTATTTTCAATAAGGAAGTGGCCACTAAATTCAAAGAAAATATACTTTCGAAAGGTGGCACGGAAAATCCAATGGATCTTTACAAGCGCTTCAGGGGAGCCGAACCGAAAATAGAACCTCTTTTGGAACGAGCAGGATTGATCTAAAGAACAACAAAAAAACCTGTAAGCTATTGAAAGCCTACAGGTTTTTTATTTTTGTATTTCCTGAAACCGGATCATTTCTTTTTTCCATAGGCATCATATCCCCCGGTAAGGTTGGTCACATCTTTATAACCATTGGCCAACAACCATTCGGCAGCCTTGTAACTTCTGCCTCCTACTTTACAGTATACATATACGGGCCTGTCCTTGGACACATCTTTGAACTGTTGGGCAAACGAATCTCCCAACCAATCTATGTTCTTTGCATTCTTCAAATGCCCTGCCTTAAATTCTGAAGGGGTCCTGACATCGACCAAAACAACCGATTTTAATTGATCTTCCGACAAGGAAGTAATGGGTTTTGATTTCATTTGGGCCATTCCCAATTGAACAATCAATAAAAAAAGTAGTGAAAAAGTGGATTTCATAGGGCAAAACTGTTTAAACAAAAATAATACTTAATGTTCAAAAAAAAATAAATTACATTTGGTACGAGCAAAAATTAATATGACAACTCACGTCTTACAACCCGAGTTCTGGGTGGATCAATATGCCGATTACCTCTTTAATTATGCTGTTTCCCGCGTTAGCGATTCAGAAATAGCTAAGGACCTGGTACAGGAAACCTTTTTTGCCGGATTGAAATCGGCCAAAAATTATAAGGGTGATGCCGCCGAACGCACGTGGTTGATTGCAATTTTAAAGCGAAAGGTCATAGACCACTACCGCAAGATAAACTCAAACAAAGGAAAAGCCGAGGTACGCATGTCCTACAATACAAATGCGGAATCCGAAGGGGATTGGCTGGAAGAACAGGTAGCCGACCCGGGGAGCATGTTGGAAATTAGCGACATTGAAAATGAGGAACTGGGTATGGCCATACAGGAATGCATTTCCAAATTACCAAAAAAACAGGCCATGGTCTTTACCATGAAAACCGTGCAGGGGATGAGTACGGAAGATATTTGTAATGAGTTGGATATTAATCCGTCTAACCTTTGGGTGATGATACACAGGGCCAGAACAACCTTGATGGATTGCCTTAATCAAAATTGGTTTTAAATTATGATTTCTTGCCAAGAAGCAGCAGTTATTTGCAACAAAGCACAGTATAAAGAAGCTAAGTTTATGGAGATCCTAAGACTTAAATTCCATATTTTGATGTGCAAGACTTGTTCCAAGTATACCAAAAAGAACACGAAACTCACCTCCCTATGTGAACAGGCCGGCTTGCACACCTTATCCGAAAAAGATAAGTCGGAAATGCAGGAAAAACTATATCCAAAAAGCGAACAACCCTAAGAAAATCCACCAAAAAATAGGCAGTGCCTCTACCCAAAAGGAGGAAAAATATGCAGTTTGCCTTCTTTGGGTAAACAACATCAACAACCCTAGCATAAACAGTCCAAAACCTTTGGACAGGGCATCCAAATTGGAGATATGATCCTTTAAAAAAAGGAGCCAAAAAAACAGAAAAGCCCCCAAAGTACCAATCATCTTTGTCCTTATAAAGCCTATGAGCTGGGGCAAGGTCCGCAGGTCTGGCTCATCGTACTTTAAATCCCTAATCTCAAAAGGAACCATCAGGACCAGGACGAACAAAAATCGCTGTATCGCCTCTACCCAAACATCCCAGGTCAGGTCCCCAGAATTTGCAAGTACCGGCAAATGCACCGTGGCACCTGCCCAAACAATGGCTACCACCACAATTTTGAACCCTCCAAGACTTCTGAGGTTTCTCGCCTTGGGCAGAAAAGGAATGGCATACATTGCGGTCAACAAAACCAAGACACCAATGCACCTCCACGCGTCATAGTTCAAAAACCAGAAATGATATATCGCCACAAAAAAGGCCACAAAACTAAATAGCTGTATATTTTTGTGGTAGCTGTTTGCCACCAGTAGATACTTTTTGGCCTCAACCCCATATTTCACAAAGTTATACCCCACTATAGTTCCAAAAAACAGGAAATAGGACAGGTTATGGTCCATGGGAATGTTTAAGATCAAACAACTCACCTTCAGCATGGCAAAAACAGCTAATGCCACATGAATACTGGCATCCAAATAAAAGTCGAAAAATCGCTTAAGCCATTTCATTGAACAAAATTAAATAAACTGTTCACAAGATTGATTTTTAGTTAAAAACTTTATGTTTTACCTAACATAATTTGTCGATTTTGAAATAAGAAATCAGTAATTTTGCACATCTTTTTATTTAAGAAAAAAAACGCCCAAAATATGAGGACAGACGTATTTGCATTGCGCCACATCGGTATAAGAGAAGAAGACCTTCCGGAAATGTTAAAAACGGTTCAAGTGGACAATTTGGAACAATTGATCTATGAGACCATTCCGGATGACATTAGGTTAAAAACGCCCTTGGATCTACCTAAGGCCATGAGCGAGCACGAATTCCTTACCCATCTTCAAAAACTTTCTGAAAAAAATAAGGTCTTCAAGTCCTACATTGGTCTTGGATATCACGAAAGCCTTACCCCATCTCCTATCAAGAGAAATATTCTTGAAAATCCAGGGTGGTATACAGCATACACGCCATATCAGGCAGAAATAGCTCAAGGACGTCTGGAAGCCTTGCTTAATTTCCAGACCATGATCTGCGATCTTACCGGAATGGAGCTGGCCAATGCCTCCCTATTGGATGAGAGTACGGCAGCTGCCGAAGCCATGACCATGCTCTATGAAGTAAGGAGTAGGGACCAAAAGAAAAACAATACGGTTAAATTCTTTATTTCGGAAGAAGTTCTTCCACAGACGGTATCCCTGTTAAAAACCAGGGCTATTCCATTGGGAATAGAATTGGTCATTGGAGACCACAGTACTTTTGAACACAACAATGATTTCTACGGGGCATTGTTGCAATATCCAGGAAAGTACGGACAGGTAAACGATTACGCCTCTTTCGTGGCAAAAGCAAAAGAAAATGACATCAAAGTGGCGGTTGCCGCAGATATCCTTAGCTTGGTATTATTGACGCCACCTGGGGAATTTGGAGCTGATGTTGTAGTGGGCACCACCCAAAGATTTGGGATTCCATTAGGTTACGGAGGACCACATGCAGCATTTTTTGCAACCAAGGAAGAATATAAAAGAAGCATCCCGGGACGTATCATTGGTGTCACCAAGGATACCGATGGCAAACCCGCCCTGCGTATGGCACTTCAGACCAGGGAACAACATATTAAAAGGGACAAAGCCACGTCCAATATCTGTACCGCACAGGTTCTTTTGGCCGTTATGGCGGGTATGTACGCGGTATACCACGGCCCCAAAGGATTAAAATACATTGCCGATAAGGTACATGCGTCTACGGCAACCTTGGCAGATGCCTTGGAAAAAATGGGCTTGTTCCAGACCAATGGTACTTTCTTTGATACCATCACCGTTAAGGCAGATGCCAAATTGGTAACACCGGTAGCAGAGAAAAATGAAGTAAACTTTTTCTACCCGGATGCAAATACGGTAAGCATTGCACTCAATGAAGCCACCTCTTTGAAGGACTTACAGCAAATCGTTGATATTTTTGCAACGGCCCTTTCCAAAGAAGCCGTGAACATTGATGGTTTATTGGACAAGAGTGCCATTACAGGATCCGTAAAAAGGACCTCTACATTCTTGGAAAATGCGGTATTCAATTCCTATCATTCTGAAACCCAGTTGATGCGTTACATTAAAAAATTGGAACGCAAGGATTTGGCCCTGAACCATTCCATGATCTCATTGGGGTCTTGTACCATGAAATTGAATGCAGCTTCAGAGATGCTTCCTTTAAGCTCTCCGCAATGGGGCAACATTCATCCTTTTGTACCTGTTGAACAGGCAGAAGGCTATCAGACCGTGTTGAAGGAATTGGAACAAAATCTAAATGTCATAACCGGTTTTGCCGGCACGTCTTTACAGCCCAATTCAGGTGCCCAAGGTGAATATGCAGGGTTAATGACCATTAGGGCCTATCACGAGTCCAATGGCGACCATAACCGGGACATCTGCCTTATCCCTGCTTCAGCTCACGGAACCAATCCAGCTTCAGCAGTGATGGCCGGAATGAAAGTTGTCGTAACAAAAACAGATGAAAAAGGAAATATTGATGTAGCTGATCTTGAGGCAAAAGTAGCTCAGCATAAAGACAATCTCGCTGCGCTGATGGTCACTTATCCTTCAACACACGGGGTATTTGAATCTTCTATAAAGCACATTACAAAATTGATCCATGACCATGGAGGACAGGTATATATGGACGGTGCCAATATGAATGCCCAGGTTGGACTTACCAACCCAGCGGCCATCGGGGCAGATGTATGTCACTTAAACCTACATAAGACATTCGCTATCCCCCATGGTGGAGGTGGACCAGGAGTTGGTCCCATCTGTGTTGCTGAACAACTTGTACCATTCCTACCGGGCAACCCATTGATAAAAACAGGGGGAGAAAAGGCAATTACAGCTATTTCGGCAGCACCTTGGGGAAGTTCCCTAGTTTGTTTGATTTCTTATGGCTATATCAAGATGTTGGGAGAAAAAGGGCTAACCCATTCCACCAAAATCGCCATTTTAAATGCGAATTATATCAAACATAGACTTAGCGGGAAGTTCGACGTTCTTTATACAGGAGAAATGGGACGTGCAGCCCATGAGATGATCATAGACTGTAGACCCTTCAAAGAAAATGGTATAGAGGTAACGGATATCGCCAAACGATTGATGGACTACGGCTTCCATTCCCCAACAGTATCCTTTCCCGTGGCAGGTACAATGATGATTGAACCAACGGAAAGCGAAGGACTGGCAGAACTAAACCGTTTTTGTGATTCCATGCTTTCTATCAGAGCAGAAATAGACGAGGCCACTTTGGAAAATAGTGACAACGTCCTTAAGAATGCTCCGCATACCTTGGATATGGTCACCAATGACCATTGGAAATTTCCTTACAGTAGACATAAAGCAGCCTTTCCATTACCGTTTGTTTCGGAAAACAAATTCTGGCCAAGCATAAGAAGGGTAGATGAAGCATATGGAGACCGTAATTTAATATGCACCTGCGCACCTATTGAGGCTTACGCGGAAGCATAACAAATTCAATAAAAATCAATATCTATAGGCCTCCCCTAACATTTGGGGAGGCTTTTTGTTGATAGGCAATCAGTAATCCTTGGGAATTGAACATCGTAGTATTCCTTATGCATGCATAATATTATTTATTAATTTGCACTATATTGTGCCTATTATATGAAGACTACTCCTATGACCATTGGTATTACAGGCACAGGTTGCTACCTGCCAACTATTATAACCTCAAATGATGATTTCGGCGATCATGAATTCCTCAATTCGGATGGCACAGCATTCGATAGCCCAAACCTGGTTATCATTGAGAAATTCAAAGGTATTACAGGCATAGAACAGAGACGATATGCAGAACCCAACCTCAATACATCACATTTAGCTTTTCTTGCCGCCGAAAAGGCTATTGCTGACGCCGGCATTGACAAGGAGGAATTGGACTATATCATATTTGCCCACAATTTTGGGGATGTCGCCCACGGACAATCACAAGGAGATACCCTTCCCAGTTTGGCAACAAGGGTTAAGCACCAGTTGAATATAAAAAATCCAAAATGTGTTGCCTATGATCTTCTTTTTGGTTGCCCTGGCTGGATAGAAGGGGTTATCCAGGCATATGCCTTCATAAAAAGTGGCATCGCAAAAAAGTGTCTCGTTATCGGGGCAGAAACATTATCCCGCATTGTTGATAAGTTCGATAGGGATTCCATGATCTATTCCGATGGAGCAGGAGCAACCATAATCGAGGCCAATGCTGAAGGGGAGATTCTATCACATGCTTCAGCAACCTACGCCAATGACGAGGCCTATTATTTGTTCTATGGGGATTCCTATTCCCAAAACGAGTCTTCCAAAACCAAGTATATCAAAATGCACGGTAGGAAAATCTACGAGTTTGCCGTGACCCATGTTCCCAATGCTATGCGTGAATGTCTGGACCAAAGTGGTGTTGGCATCGAAGAAGTCAAAAAGATCTTTATCCATCAGGCCAATGAAAAGATGGATGAGGCCATCGTAAAACGGTTTTATAAATCCTATGGTCTGGAAATGCCCAAGGATGTTATGCCCATGGTCATCAATCAGTTGGGAAACAGCTCTGTAGCCACTATCCCTACGCTATACGATATGGTCCGTAAGGGAAAAGTTGAAAATCAGGAAATAAAAAAAGGAGATGTTGCTATATTTGCAAGCGTTGGCGCGGGAATGAACATAAACGCCTTCGTTTATAGATATTAACATGTACGAAACCAATTTTCCAAATAAAAGATTCAAACACACCGCATCCTTTTTAAAAAAGCACATTGGCACGGACCAATCTATTTTAGATCTTGGGGTAGATAATCCATTTTCTAAAATCATGAGGGAGCATGGTTATTCTGTGGAAAATACCCATGGTGAAGATTTGGATATCGATTTTTCTTCCGTACAGAATTCCAACGCTGATGTAGTAACGGCTTTTGAAATTTTCGAACATCTGGTTGCCCCTTTCAATGTACTTCGAGAAATTAAGGCCAATAAATTAGTAGCCAGCATTCCTTTACAATTATGGTTTGCCAGCGCCTACAAAAGCAAAACGGATCCCTGGGACCGACATTACCACGAGTTTGAGGACTGGCAATTTGATTGGCTTCTGGAAAAGTCCGGATGGAAAATAAAAGACCGTGCCAAATGGACAAATCCCGTGAAAAAAATGGGTATAAGACCACTATTGCGCAGTATGACACCGCGCTACTATATCGTCTATGCGGAAAGAAGCACCCAAGAGAAGATATAAGTAAGTCAAAATAACCTCTATGAAATATAGCATCATCATTCCCGCACATAACGAGGAGGTACATTTAAAGAATGCGTTGTCCTCCGTACGGAGACAAACCCATCAGCCTATTTCCGTTATTGTGGTCAATGACAATTCTGATGACGCCACGGAAAGCATCATAGATGAGTTTGCAGCAACAGATTCCAACATCCATAAACTGAATATTGTTTCCTCCCATCTCCATATGCCGGGCAGCAAAGTGGTAAATGCTTTTAATAGTGGACTGGAGCAACTTAGGGCAGATTACGATTTTATTGTTAAAATGGATGCCGACATTATTCTGCCGGACGACTACTTTGAGAAGATTGCAACTATTTTTAAAAATCACCCCAATGTAGGGATCGCTGGTGGATTTGCCTACGAACAAGATGAGACCGGCATATGGAAAAGAAACCATCCGATGGATAATGACCATGTCCGGGGGGCATTTAAATCCTATAGAAAAAACTGCTTCCACGCCATGGCAGGACTAAGAAATGCCATGGGATGGGACACCGTGGATGAACTGCTTGCCAAATTTCATGGCTTTGATATCCATACCGATGAGAGCCTCAAAGTGAAACATTTGAGACCCATCGGAAAAGCATACAATAAAAAAGCGAAGCTACTACAGGGAAAAGCCATGTACACCATGCGCTATGGATTTGCCATAACCCTAATCGCCTCTTCCAAGATGGCTTGGAAACAGGGCAAATTCAAGTCGCTCTTGGACAATCTCAGAGGTTATTTCTCCGCTAAAAAAGAGCGCGCCCCCTTCTTGGTCACAGAAACTGAAGGTGAGTTTATTAGGGCATTAAGATGGAAAAACATCAAAAACAAACTCCTGAAATAACCCACCTCCGTCTTCTCTAAAACGGTGATTGCGAAAAGATTATAGACCTAAAATTAGACACTATAAACCTAATCCAAAACCTCCACTATAGGTTGACCGGTGGCTCCATTGGGATAAGAAATACCCAACAATGAGGCTATCGTAGGGGCAATATCCGGAATTTCAGTTTTGGCACTAGTACTTCCTTTTTTGATTCCCTTTCCATAGAACAACAAGGGTACATGAGTATCATAGGGATAGGTGGATCCGTGCGTAGATCCCGTAATGGAATATTGAACCGTGGCGGGTTTCAATACCAAAAGGACATCTCCGGAACGTTTTTGGTTATAGCCATTTTGAAGTATATAAGGTATTCCCTGTCGGTACTCATTTTGCCACATTTGATATGCCGTATACGTCCGTTCCACCCCTTCATACCCGAGCAATTCATGCGCTATGGTTTGTTGGACTTTCTCTAAGTTTAGATCTAACCCTTTGATTACACCATGGTCCAAAAATATTTGATTATTGGATATGTTCTTGATCAGATCGTTGGTTCCAAAGGTATATTCAACAAATTCATTGAGCTTACCCTGCATTACACCCACTTGAACATATCCTGCGGGAATTTTTTGATCCTTCAGGTAAGCAGGCACTTCATTTGCCCCATGATCTGAAGTGAGAAAAACGGTATACTCCCCTTTCCCTACTTTCTTGTCCAACGCCTTCAATAGCCTTTCCAGATCCATATCCAACCGCATATAAGTATCCTGCACCTCTTTGGAATCAACACCGTACATATGGCCTACATAATCCGTACTGGAAAAGCTAACCGCCAAAAAATCGGTGATATCATCCTTCCCCAAATCTTCCCCATCCAATGCTGATAGGGCAAAATCTGTTGTTATGCTATTTCCGAAGGGCGTAGACTTTAGCAAGGTAAACTTTCCATTGGCATCCCATAGCGTGGGCAGATCATGTGGAAAGGTGGATGCAGACTCCCCCTTGAACGTTCCTTCATAAACATTGTCATCAGCTCCACTTTCCATGTAAGAGGATATATCCTTTAAGGTATTCCAGGGCTTTTTATATGCTTCAACTATGTTCGACGCGTTAAAATCGGTCACCCATTTTGGCAACTTATCCATATAATAGGTGCTGCTTATCCAATTCCCCTCATCACCACCTTGCAGCCAATAAGCTCCATTGGCAGTATGCCCCCCGGGCAATACCGCTCCCCTATCCTTTAGGGAAATTGCGATTACCTTTCCCCTCATTTGGGTATGCAGTCGCAATTCATCGGTGATGGTGGTTGTGTTCATCCTATGGGGCGACATTTTCCCTGCATCGCTCGTAGTGCCCACAGAGGCATAGGTCATATCCCCAGCACAATAAACACTGGTACCAGATTCTTTATCATACCAATCATTACCAATTACACCGTGTACGGAAGGCGTAGTTCCGGTATACACAGATGCATGTCCTGGACCGGTGTACGTAGGGGCATAATTGAAGTGATTGTTCTTGCAATTGAACCCTTCATTTGCGAGGCGCTTAAAGCCCCCATCCCCAAAATGATCCCAAAAGCGGGTCAAATAATCATATCGCATCTGATCCACTACAAGCCCCACAACCAGTTTAGGCTTTACCTGTAGGGAAACGGACTTTTGATTATCTGAATCATTTCTTTTTTGTGCTTTGATGGCAGTGGGAGTACTGCCCATTAGTAAAAATAAAACGAATGGTAAAAATTTAATTTTGATCATGCTTAAATTCTTAAAGAGGCAAAATTAAATAAATAAATACCTTTAAAGGTCAATTGAAGCTTAAATGAAAGCTAATATTCCTATTTTTACACCTAGAAGACTATTAATTATACATGAACTACATAGCATCTATTGGCAGTTATTTTATAATGATTCGGGAGGTTTTCAAAAAGCCGACAAAGTGGCCCATAATGAAATCCCTCATCCTTAAGGAGATAGACGAATTGATTTTTGGATCTTTAGGAATCATCATTTTCATTTCATTTTTCATCGGCGGGGTGGTAGCCATTCAAACAGCCCTAAACATTACGAACCCTTTGATACCACGAAATTTAATCGGTTTTGCCACAAGACAATCTGTAATCCTGGAATTTGCCCCCACCTTCACCTCCATTATCATGGCGGGTAAAGTTGGTTCTTATATCACCTCCAGTATAGGTACGATGAGGGTAACGGAACAGATTGATGCACTGGAAGTCATGGGTGTCAATTCCCTAAACTATTTGGTATTCCCTAAAATCATTGCCTTATTGCTCTATCCTTTTGCCATAGCCATTGCCATGTACGTAGGTATTTTTGGAGGATGGGTCGCCGGTGTTTTTACAGGATTCAGCTCCAGCGCTGATTTTGTTGAGGGACTGCAATTGGATTTTATTCCTTATCACGTAGCCTATTCCTTTATCAAAACTATTGTCTTTGCCTTTATAATTGCCACTATCCCATCGTTTCATGGGTATTATATGAAGGGTGGGGCCCTTGAAGTTGGAAAAGCCAGTACTACGGCCTTCGTGTGGACCAGTGTTACCATAATCATTGTAAACTACATGCTAACCCAATTACTACTAAGCTAATGATAGAAGTAAACGATATATACAAGTCATTCGGGGATTCTGAAGTCCTAAAAGGAATTACCACTAGCTTTGAAAAAGGCAAGACCAATTTGGTCATTGGTCAGTCTGGTTCCGGCAAGACTGTTTTCTTAAAATGTCTCTTGGGGCTGTTTATGCCAGACAAAGGAACAATAAGTTATAACGGCAAAGTTTATTCCAAACTATCTGGAGACCAGCAGCGGGATCTAAGGCAAGAAATGGGAATGGTTTTCCAAGGAAGTGCCCTTTTCGATTCCATGACGGTAGAAGGCAATGTAATGTTTCCATTGGACATGTTCACCAAACAATCCAAATCTGAAATGAAGGATAGGGTAGATATGGTCCTAAAGCGTGTAAACCTCATCGATGCCCATCATAAATTTCCATCAGAAATATCAGGAGGGATGCAAAAAAGGGTTGCAATTGCCAGGGCCATTGTCATGAACCCCAAATACCTGTTCTGTGATGAGCCCAATTCCGGACTAGATCCCAAAACGGCCATCATGATAGACAACCTTATCCTGGAAATCACGGAAGAATATGATATCACCACCGTGATCAATACCCATGACATGAACTCTGTAATGGAAATTGGCAAGAAAATTTTATTCCTTAAAAATGGCTACAAGGAATGGGAAGGGACCAACAAAGAGATCTTCAAGACCGACAATGAGGCCGTGACCGACTTTGTATATTCCTCCGAATTATTTAAAAAGGTAAGACAGATGTATGTGGAGGAACGCAACTAATTAGTCAATCGCTTTCTTCACCTGTATTTTGGAGTTGTTCAACCTCAGTTTCAGCCATTCGTTCAGTTTTTTCATATCGATCTCCACTTGGGCTGATTTGGCCCCCGCTTTCCACTTGACTTCAAAAATAGGAATGGTATCCACTTTGCTAAAATCAGTACTGATGGTATAACTGAAACCCATACTTGCCAAGTTTTCATAATTGGCCTTTGCCTCTGCACTGATTTCCTTAAAAGGGATCTGTTGCGAGGCCAGCTTGCTAACTTTCATTAGCTCGCCCTCCAAAACCTTTATTTGCTCATCTTTGTTGAGCAGCTCATTTTTCTTGGACTCATAAAGTTCACTGATGTATTTCATTTGGTCCTGTACCTCGTTGTTCCCTTGAACAACTTTTAGCTGGGTATTCTTGAGCTTGGGATAATCTTTCATCTGGGCCGCCCAAGTAGCAATTACGTTATCGGGAACCGACTCATTTCCCATAAAAACCACCTCAATCTTGGGGTCCTTTCCTTGATCGTATTCCATGGTAGTCAGGTTATCCAAAAACCTGCCCTCACCTTGAAACCTATACGGTGCAATTTTATCTGCGACAAATTGACTGGCATCCTTCCTGAACAAGGATTTCTGCAAGGCATTATAAAAGGTGAAACTCGCAGGGATCATGACCAAAATAGCTACAACGGAAGCCATCCTTGCTATGAACCTTCTTCGTTTGGAATTTACATAACGCACCATGGGAAAGCGCAACAAGCGAATGACCAAAAATGTGGCCAACCCTATAAATATGGTATTGATGGTAAACAGGTACATGGCACCATAGGCGAAGGCAAAATTTCCTATTGCCAGACCAAATCCAACGGTACACAATGGCGGCATAAGGGCTGTGGCAATAGCCACCCCGAAAATCACACTGGCGATGGTACCCTTTTTAGCTCTAGCGATCACAAGGGCCAATCCACCAAAAAAGGCAATGAGTACATCCCTGATATCCGGTTCTGTACGCGCCAAGAGTTCGGAGGACTGATCCTTTAACGGGAAAAAATAGAAAAACAGAAAAGCCGTGATGACACTGAGCACTACCATTACCCCAAAATTTTTCAGAGACCTTCTCAGGGTATCAATGTCATTGATGGCCAACGACAGCCCCATACCCAAAATAGGGCCCATAAGCGGGGATATTAACATGGCGCCAATCACCACAGCCGTTGAATTGGCATTCAAACCCACAGAAGCTATAAAAATTGAGCATATTAAGATCCAAGACGTATGCCCTTTAAATGGAATATCGGCAATAATGGAATCTTTGGTAGCTTCCTGGTCTGTATTGTTACGGATATCCAAAAGTTCTGATAAAAACTTTTTGGAACTATCCAACAGCCCTTGAAAATCCTTTTTTACATCCTTGCTACTATCCTCACCACCGGTAGGGGTAATATTATCCTGATTTAAGTTCTCACTCATAATTAAGCATGCTGGTCGCCAAACTTTTCTTTGACAGTATTCAATACTTTTTTGATGTCCTGTTCTTTCGCTTTGGGATAAATAAGAAGGACCTCCTCCTTATCAACAATAATATAATCCTTTAAGCCATCTACTACAACGATCTTATCTTTTGGGGAGCGTATCATATTTCCATGGGCATCCTCGGCAATGACCTTACTGTTCACAACAGCATTGTTATTGGCGTCTTTATCCAACTTATCATAGAGCGAGCCCCATGTTCCCAAATCATTCCAATCAAAAGTAGCAGGCAATACGTAAATGGACCTGGATTGTTCTAAGATAGCATAATCTATTGAGATGTTTTCCGCATTGGGATAATTCTCCTGTATAAAAGAGCGCTCATTTTCTGTATTATAGGTATTTAATCCGTCTGCGAACAAGGTATATTGCGAGGGCTGGTAGGTTTTAAATGCATTGACTATTGTGGAAACACTCCACATAAAAATCCCTGCATTCCATAGAAAATTACCCTGCGCCAAAAACTCCTTAGCTGTCTCGTAATCCGGTTTCTCCCGGAATTGGGCCACTTTCTTAAGGGCATCATTATTTCCTTTTTGATACTCAATATACCCAAATCCTGTATTGGGAAAGGTCGGTTTGATCCCCAAGGTACAAAGCACATCCTCTTGTTCACATTTGTCGAAGCACATTTTCACATCTCTTGCAAATGCATCTTCATCCTCTATCCAATGATCACTTGGAGCCACGATCATGACCGCATTGGGATTCATCTTTTGGATCTTAAGGGATGCATACAAAATGCAAGGGGCCGTATTTCTCATGGCCGGTTCCAGAACCACTTGGTCCTGCTTCACCATGGGCAATTGCTCCAAAACGAGGTCATTATAACGCTCATTGGTCAATATCAAAATGTTTTCCGTAGGCACAAATTTGTTCAGCCTTTTGAATGTCTTTTGGATAAGGGTATCTCCCGTGCCCAACATATCGTGAAACTGTTTTGGATAATCGGAGGTGCTGATGGGCCAAAATCTCGATCCCACTCCTCCTGCCATAAGAATGGCATAATAATTCTTGTTCATTTGCTATATTTTTAATCGCTGATCAATTCAACCTCTGCATTGGGTTGAAATATATATACTTTTCCGGTGGCTATTTCAATACATTCATATCGTTTCACCCGTTTGTTGCCTTTTTTGAACAACTTGCCATTATAGATCCTGAATACACTGCCATAAGGTAGTTCAAAGATATAGGAACTTTCTTTATTCTGGACATCAAACTGCTTGAGTGCTATAGATAATTTGGCATCCGTATCACTGCTCGCTTTCGGATTTTTAAAATGGGTGGCCAATAGCGGCAATAGTTTGGAAGGAAATATTTCTGGTCTAATAAAGGGCAACATTAGATACTGAAATGTACGTTTCCATTCTATTCCGTGCGGCAATATACGCCTGCCATATTTTTCAAATGCCACCAAATGGGCAATCTCATGGACCAAAGTAATAAGAAAGCGGTATTTGTTCAGGGATGAATTTACGGTTATATGGTGAAGCCCATTGGGCAACCTCCGGTAATCTCCATGCCTGGTAACGCGCTCATTAACAATTTTGAGGTGCACCCCGTTTTCTTTGATCAAAGCCAAACAAGGCTCAATCGCTCTTTCAGGGAGGTATTTTTTTAAAATTTCATTCATTTAGGGGGTACTATTGGATACCTGAAGCATTTTTCCGTTGTACAACTTTTGTCCCGTTAAAGCAAAATCTTTGATATAGGCAGCCATCTCAAGCGCTGTTACTGGTGCTTGGTAACCCGGAAATGCTTCTTCCAACATTTCAGTCTGTACGGCACCCAATGCCAATACGTTAAACGAAGGTCCGTTTTCCTTAAATTCCTCCGCCCATAACTCTGTCAAGGTAATTACAGCCCCTTTACTGGAGCTATAGGCAGACAAGCCTGGAAATTTTGCACTTCCCTGCACCCCACCCATGGAGCTAATGGTTACTACGTGTCCACCCTTGGACATAAACGGAATGACACTTTTGGTGATATGTGCTACGCCAAAAACATTTACTTTGTAGACCTCCTCAAATTCATCCATCCCCGATTCCAGGAACGGTTTGTTCAGCAGCTTTCCCGCATTATTTATAAGGACATCCACTGAGGACCAGTGTTCGGAGATAAATGCCTCCATTTTATCAATATCTGCCTTACTGGCTATATCAAAGGAAAAGCTTGTGATGTTTTGGTGCCGTAGATCGCTTATCGGCTTCTCGTTTCTTGAAAGAGCCAATACCTGATGGCCTTCATCGGCAAATAGCCGGGCCATTTCAAAGCCGATGCCCCTACTGGAACCCGTAATGATAATATTTGACATTAATTGTATTTTATTTCTTTAACAGGTGCATTGATGATTCTTTCCAATACCGGATACATTTTATTTACAAATGTAGCCATATGTTCATAATCCATGAGTTCTGGCTCATCCCCCACCTTGTGATAAAAGTCAAAATTAGTAAAATCAAAGGTACAATAGGTCTGGGAAGGCACCCCAAATTCCATATCGAACGGGTAATTGTCAGATCTCTGGAAAAGGTTGTATTCTTTGGCCGTTGGCAAAAAACCAACCAAATTCTCGTTGGCATAGCCATTGCTGATAGCTGCCAAGTTAGACTTCTCATAACCGGTAACATATACGAAGTAATCCTTTTCTACCAAAGGAACACCCACCATTTCAAAGTTGAGCATGGTATATAGATCAAGGTTTTGCGACTTTAACCTTTTTGCAAGATGGACAGACCCCAGAAGTCCTTTCTCCTCTGCACTGAACAGGGCAAATATAATGCTGCGCTTATTGGATTTTTTGTTCCCAAAATACCTTGCCAGTTCCAATACCGTGGTTGTACCCGAAGCATTGTCATTGGCTCCATTGGCTATAGCATCCCCATTTACTGGAGCTATTAGACCAATGTGGTCATAATGGGCCCCAATTACAACAAATTCATTCTTGAGGCTATCGTCTGTTCCCTCCAAAACACCAACAATATTATAGGCCTTGGAATCAATATTGGTAAGGGTATCCTTGTAACCCACAAAATATGGTTCAATATTGTTCTTGGCGAATATTCCTTCGATAAAGTTTGCGGCCTTATCTATCCCCTCACTCCCAGTTTCCCTTCCCTGTAGCTCATCGGAGGCCAAATAATCCATAATATCCTTGATCCTGTCTTTATCGGTAAAGTTGGTGGCCATGGCTCCGTTATCGGAAGAGCCATAGGAGTCTGCTGGTTGAACAATTTTCCCCTGAACACCTTCGGGTCCACCCACCACTCCGGTCTGGGTATCCATATTTTGCGAGGAACCACAACCAACCAGTAGCGCCAAAAAAACAAGTCTAAAAATTTTATTCATCATTTTAATTTTGGATTTAAAGATAAAAAAAAGCATCCCAAAATCATTGGGATGCTCTAATATATAATAATTGGTTACCGCTGTTATGCCAACATGGTAACTGGGTTCTCTAAATAAGCCCTTAAAGTTTGCATAAACTGTGCTCCAGTTGCTCCATCCACAGTCCTATGATCACAGGCCAAGGTAACGGTCATGGTATTCCCTACTACAATTTGTCCATTTTTGACCACTGGTTTTTCAACAATGGCTCCAACGGATAAAATCGCAGAATTGGGCTGATTGATAATGGACGTGAATTCCAGGATTCCGAACATACCGAGGTTGGATACTGTAAAGGTGCTTCCTTCCATTTCGGCCGGGGTCAACTTTTTGTTCCTGGCCTTCCCAGCCAAATCACGAACGGATGCTCCTATTTGAGAAAGCCCCATCTGATCGGTAAACTTCAATACCGGAACCACAAGACCGTCCTCTACGGCAACGGCAACCCCAACACTGACATGGTGGTTGTAACGCGTGGTATCCCCATTCCATGAAGTATTTACCTGAGGGTGTTTTTTCAAGGCCATCGCACATGCCTTAACAACCATATCGTTAAACGACACCTTGGTATCCGGCAGGCTATTTATCTGCTCTCTGGAAGCCTTGGCATTGTCCATATCCACTTCTATGGTAAGGTAATAATGCGGTGCACTGAATTTGGATTCCCCCAATCTTTTGGCGATTACTTTTCGCATTTGGGAGTTTTTCACCTCTTCACTACTCTCCTCACCAACAGGGGCGCTAAAGGCAGCACTTTGAACTGGTGTAGACGGAGCTGCAGCCTGTGCAGGGGCAGCAGCTTTTTGAGCTGGCTGATAGTTCTCAATATCCTTTTTCACGATCCTTCCGTGATCTCCACTTCCGGTAACGGTGGAAAGATCTATGCCCTTTTCATCCGCTATCTTTTTTGCCAAAGGAGAAACAAAGATTCGCTTTCCGTCACTGGTAGCTGCAGGGGCTGTGGTCTCGGCAGATTTCTCCTCCACCTTTGCCTCCTCCTTCTTTTCAGTCTTGGGAGCGGACTCCTTGGAGCCAGAAGTTTTTCCACTTAACACAGCATCAACATTGGTTCCTTTTGGACCAATGATCGCCAATACGGCATCTACAGGTGAAGATTCGCCTTCCTTGATACCTATATACAATAAGGTTCCGGAATAGAAAGACTCAAATTCCATGGTAGCCTTGTCCGTTTCTATTTCGGCCAAAATATCCCCTTCAGAAACCTCATCACCCACTTGTTTCAACCAGGTAGCAACTGTTCCTTCTTCCATGGTATCACTAAGGCGAGGCATTTTGATAATTTCTACGCCTTCAGGAATTTCAGATGATCCTCCAGCATCGTCAGCTGTAGTTTCCTCTGATTTGGACGGTTCTGCAGATTCTTCCTTTTTTGTTTCTGTAGCTTCCGAAGATTTTGAATCCCCACTCAATAATGCGGAAATATCTTCCCCTTCTTCACCTATAATGGCCAAAAGAGAATCAACAGGAGCACCATCCCCCTCTTCAATACCAATATGGAGCAATGTACCTTGATGAAAGGATTCAAACTCCATGGTGGCCTTATCGGTCTCTATTTCGGCTAAAATATCACCTTCCTCTATTTTGTCCCCTACTTTTTTAAGCCACTTAGCTACCGTACCCTCTTCCATGGTATCGCTAAGTCTTGGCATATTAATTACTTCTGCCATCTACTTATAATTTATGTGGTAAAAATGGATAATCCTTTTGCTCGTATACCATATCGTACAATTGCTGTACTGGCGGATAGTCCGATTCGTCTGCAAATTTCTCGCATTCGGTAACCAAGTCCTTTACGCGCTTATTGATTTTCTTGATCTCATCATCGGAAGCGTATTTGTTTTCCTTAATGATTTCGAGAACTTGATTTATCGGGTCAATTTTCTTGTATTCCTCAACCTCATCCTTTGTCCTGTAATGCTGGGCATCGGACATGGAATGACCTCTATATCTGTAGGTCTTCATTTCCAAAAATGTTGGTCCACCACCACTTCTGGCTCTTTCCACTGCCTTACTTACTTCCTTTGCCACAGTTTCAGGATCCATTCCGTCTACCGGACCGCAAGGCATTTCATAGCCCAAGCCCAATTTCCAGATGTCGGTTGAAAAAGAGGTTCTGGCCACTGAGGTACCCATGGCATAACCGTTGTTTTCACAGATGAAGACAACCGGTAATTTCCATAGCATGGCAAGGTTAAAACTTTCGTGCAAAGATCCCTGTCTTACCGCACCATCACCCATATAACAAAGGGTCACGGCATCTCTCTTAAAATATTTATCCGCAAAAGCCATCCCAGCTCCCAAAGGAATCTGGCCGCCAACAATTCCGTGGCCACCATAAAATCCTTTTTCTTTGGAGAAGATATGCATTGATCCTCCCATTCCTTTAGAGGTACCTGTCACCTTACCGTACAATTCCGCCATCACATTCCTTGGGTCTACACCCATTCCTATCGGTTGTACGTGGTTCCGGTAAGCCGTGATCATCTTATCCTTGGAAAGGTCCATGGCATGCAGGGAACCGGCCAAAACTGCCTCTTGCCCATTGTACAAGTGCAAAAAGCCCCTAACTTTTTGTTGAATATAGACGGCGGCAAGTTTATCCTCAAATTTTCTCCAGAACAACATGTCCTCATACCACTTAAGGTAGACTTCTTTGGTTATTTTTTTCATTAATTCAGTATTTATTGAAGCTTATGTATCAAACAAGAAACAAAAATACACATAAAAACAATAGAGAAAAAAAATTGAAGAAAAAGCTAACAAGAAACCACAAAAAGATTGCAAAAATCGATTTGAAGTTGGTTAAATCCACGCTATGGCACCTAATTTGGGATCAACCCAAAAAAGACTTGCCAAATGCCAAGGGTAGAATATCCCCAATGGAATTGCATTTTATGACCTCACCGGTCTCGCCCATCAGCATGAGCTGTATGGGAGTCTCTTGTTTCTGTTCATATTCGGAAATGGCCTGCCTACAATTGCCACAAGGCGCTGCTGGCTCATTGACAACATACTTTACCGAAGTTGCCGTTATGGCTATGGCCTTGATGGACACACCAGGATATTTTGCTCCTGCATAGAATACAGCAACTCTCTCCGCACAAAGACCGGATGGATAAGAGGCATTTTCCTGGTTGTTGCCAATTACAATCTCACCATTGTCCAACAAAACAGCCGCACCCACCAAAAAATTGGAATATGGCGCATAAGCATTGCTTCTGGACGAAATTGCCGCTTTCATGAGTTTTTGGTCTTCCAATGACAAATCATCGAAGTTATCAAAAACGGTCATCTCAAAGGAAATGGTTTGTTGTCTCAACGAAATATATTATAAGGATTGATGTGTGGTTCCAAAGATACTATAACCAAATAGAACCCTTTATTGGATTAATCGTTAAAAAATTCCTCCCCTAAATTAAACGTAAGGGAAAATCGAAGCGTATTCTCCAATGGGTTTTTCACCTTCGAAGAAGAGAACAGGTAAGAAAGGTCTATTTGGGTAGCCTTAAATTGGAATCCTGCTCCTAACGTGAAGAATTTTCTGGATCCCTTATCCTCGCTCTCATTAAAATAACCGGTACGCAACATAAAGGAATTTTGGTATACGTATTCCAAGCCCAAGGCCCAGGTAACCTCTTTTAGTTCCTCGCTGAATCCATCGGGTGCATCCCCAAAGGATTCGAACACTCCACTGAAGAAACCTATTTTTTGATATTCTTCATTATCGGCTGAATCAACATCCCCATCACCATCAAAGTCCCTAGGGGTCGGTACCAATAATTTATTGAATTCTGAAGTAATCCCCAATACGTTGTCTTGATCTAAAATAAAATCAAATCCAGCTCCAAACTTCAGGTTGGTCGGCAAAAAGTTGCCTTGCCCGCCTTGGTCATAAGCTATTTTACCCCCGAGATTGGACACATTGAAACCAGCCCTCCATCTACCATCAAAATTATTATAGGCAATTTCCCTAGAACGATAATAACCGGCCACATCAACAGCAAAGGAACTTGCTGCTTGGGAGTCTGCCCCCGCTTCGTCCTGAAATTTCAAATTTGAACTGATGAATCTACCGCCCACGGCCATAGAGAAAGTCTGACTCAACTTAAGGGAATAAGAACCGTCCAATGCTACTTCGTTTGGTTTGGCGGTTGTACCGGGATCATTGGCAAACTGTCGCAGCTCTATTTCACCCAAGGTAAAATAGCGCAAGCTCAAGGCAAAAGCACTTCTATCGTTCAACTTATTGTAATAGCCTGCATTCAAAAGGGCTATGTCGGTAATTATGCTCTCTAGATATGGGGTATAGCTCAACCCTATTCCCATTTTTCGTTCTGCAAAGGCAAACTTGGCAGGGTTCCATTGCTGGGAAAAGGCATCTGTAGAAGTTGCAACACCCATATCTCCCATACCGGCTGCACGTGCGTCTGCGGCAATAGTCAAAAAGGGTACCGCAGTGGTGATTACCCTATCTTCTTGGGCAGATATTTTACATACCAATGCCAGTAACGTAAGCGTCAAAATTTTTTTCATTTTCTACTTTTGATTAAGCTAGTTCTCAAAAATGCTCAATTTATTCGAATAACTAAAATAAATTAGTTGTATTACAACTTAACGAACATTTCGACGATATCTTATGTCCTTTTAAAAAAAGATTGGTAATAATTGATTATTATCAATTAACCAGCCCACATATTTCTATTTTTGCATCCCAAAAAAACTGCAATTTTCACAAAAAGAATAGGGATCATTCATACTATTCCTGGCTTTATGCCGTTATGAATTTTGAAAACATTCGTCATAGGCAATGGAATGGTCAGAATTAATGAAAAAAAATGGAAATGCGTAAAATATTATACGCTTATCATCGTTCTTATAGCCAAATGCGAATCATTTTAATTAATAATACGAATCCCAAACTACTTTATAGCAGTTTATATTTTTTTGAACTCAAGTCCTAATTATGAAAAAACAATTTATCAAAGTTGTACTCTCTTGTATCGTTGTAGCAGGAAGTTTTACCAGTTGTAGTAAAAGTTCCTCATCAAAGAATACGTCCAGAGCCACAGGCTGGAAAATCAATGACAAAGAAGGTGGTTTCCAGTTCAATTCAGACTTTAAGGAGCAGGAAACGGCCCCTGGTCTTGTTTTTGTTGAAGGTGGAACTTTTACCAAGGGTAAAGTACAAGATGATGTGATGCACGATTGGAACAATACGGCTACCTCACAACATGTCCAGTCTTTCTATATGGATGAGACCGAGGTTACCAATGTCATGTATCTGGAATATTTGGACTATCTAAAAAGTGTTTACCCTCCAGACAACCCTCAATATGCACACATTTATACCGGCGCATTGCCAGATACCCTAGTGTGGAGAAACAGATTGGGTTTCAATGAGACCATGACCAATAACTACCTGCGTCATCCTGCATATGCGGAATACCCAGTGGTAGGTGTAAATTGGGTACAGGCCACACAATTTGCCGAATGGAGAACTGACCGTGTCAACGAAGTTATGTTGGAGCGCGAAGGTTACTTGGCCGAGGAAGCCAAATATAAGGCCCTTGAGGGGGAAGGTGATGGCACCTTCAGTACAGAGGCGTATTTGATGAGACCAGAGTCTGTTTACAACGGCAGCATTGATTCTCTTCAAGGAAAAAAGCAAAAAGATTCTGTGAATGTATTTGCCAAAAGAAGTAGCGGTATTATTTTACCAGAATATAGGTTACCTACGGAAACTGAATGGGAATATGCTGCACAGGCACAGATAGGATCTAGGGAATACAACAATTATAGAGGAAGAAAAAAATATCCTTGGGAGGGTGATTACACCAGAAACGGACAAAGAGTAGGTAGAGGTGACCAATTGGCCAACTTTAAACAAGGAAAAGGTGATTACGGCGGAATTGCCGGATGGTCAGATGACGGTGCGGATATTACTGCGGAAGTGAAATCGTACAAAGCCAATGATTTTGGACTATATGACATGGCAGGTAACGTTTCCGAATGGGTTGCTGACGTCTATAGACCTATTGTGGATGACGAAGTAAGTGACTTCAACTACTACAGAGGTAACGTTTATATGAAGTCTGCCATAGGCGAAGACGGAAAAGTCAATGTCCTTAGGGATGAAATAGTATACGATACGTTGCCCAATGGAAAAATTGTAGCGGTAAACCTACCAGGCGAAGTTAAAATGGTTCCGGTTGATGAGCAGGAAACATATTTAAGAACCAATTTCTCCTCCAGTGACAACAGAGGCTATAGGGACGGTGAACCGGGCTCTACAAGATACTACGACCAGTTCAGTGACGACGATGAGGATGCGAACAAAAAGAAAATGTACAATTCCCCTAAGCACAAGATTGAAGTTGATTCTATCGGAAAATTAGTCGGAAAATACGATAAATCCAATGACAGAAACACTTTGATAAACGATGAAGTACGCGTTTTCAAAGGAGGATCTTGGAGAGATAGAGCTTACTGGTTGGATCCTGCCCAGCGCAGATACATGCCACAGTACATGGCAACCGATTATATCGGTTTCAGATGCGCCATGTCTAGAGTAGGTTCCAAATCGAAGGACAAAAACAAAACGGTAAGAGCTAAAAAAGCAAAGTAAACTTATTGCCACATAAAATAAAAAGCCCTGTTCACAGGGCTTTTTTTATGCCCCAAATTTAATGAACGTTGATGTACATATGAACTCTCCCATACAATACAAGCCCTTTCCCTACGCCATCCTGTTCTTTATGAACCAGAGGTGCTCAATATTAGCGATCCATACAACAGATTAAGCTGCTGTTCCCTAGTTAGATTCTCACTTTACCCTACCAAATTTAATGAGCGAAGTGCACCATGTTGTTCGTATCATATTGCCTTGCTTCCCGCATCAACACATGCCACCTATTTCCCGTAAAGAACACCAATAGAATCATTTAGCGCTTAATGCCATCCTCTTCATCTGCAAACCTCCCGTACGTGGTCCCCGCCCTATCCCTATTACCAAAACAGCACTCACGACTATAAAGGTCTTTTAAACCGACCTCTGTTGGTACATAATCCTTAAAATTGGTCACAAAAAATATTTAGAGGTGAAATTCCAATGTATATGCTTCCATCCCGAGAATCAAAAACCATCGAAAACTAAAATTTCAACATTCTGGTCATCAACAAATTAACCCGAATCTTATCGATGTAATTCGCACTTTATCCGGTCAGAAACCATCACAGAATTGCATTTCGTCTAAATAAACCTGCATTTCGTCGAATATTACCAATATTATGTAGGAATCCCCTTTATAGTAAAAGCAACAATAATGAACAAGCGTTCACTTTTATATTAACAAACTAAGTTTAACATTTAAATATCCCCAAGTCATGAAAAACGTATTATTGATCAGAGAAATTTATTCGGAAGCTTTTAGAAATTTAGGAAGCAAGTTCACAAAACATTCATTTAAAGCTCTAGCAGTTTTGTTTGCTTCCAGTTATTTAATTGCATTATACGCATTGGTTTTTAGGATTTCCACGGGTTTTGCTTTTGAGTAGGATTAAAAGCAAAGGGTTTTGTAGAAACGTCCCCACTGGGGACGTTTTTTTATTTATAAGAAACTCATCCCCATTTTGCACATGGATGATTAATTAAGTTGCCAACTGCCCAAACCTACCCTACAAAGTGCTTTATTGACTTCCTGCCCAGGGTTAACAAACGTATTATCAGTCATTTATGATTCCCCCTCAACGATATAAATCACCGATTAACCGTAGGGTTTTCGTATTTCAACCCCCATAAAGTGCATTTCATCGAAATTATCCAATAATATGTAAGAATCGCCCTTCTATATACAGGACAACATGTTAACAACTGTTCATCTAAATATTAACATAACTAAATATCCCCATATTATGAAAAACGTATTATTAATTAAAGAGATTTATTTTGAAGCTTTCAAAAATTTGGGAAGCAAGATTGCAAAACATTCTTTTAAGGCTTTGGCATTGTTTTGTGCATCTACTTACTTCATAGCACTTTATGCATTCGCCTTTAGGGTTTCTACAGGTTTTGCTTTTGATTAGGGTACAAAAGCAATAGGTTTCGGTAAAAGAACACTCCATCTGGGGTGTTCTTTTTATTTACGGCCAAGTCAAAGGCAGGTGGCGAAAGAATACTTCTGAGAAGATCGGTTTCAAAGCCTACACCTTTCTAGCATGGTCAATCTAAGAAATTGAATAAATTTACTATCCAAAAAAAGCATGGTTTTTCCTTTTTGGTTTTATCTTGCCTTGGATTTACAAACACACTATTACGGCCACCAAATGAGCATACAAGAACTACATAGGATATTCATGGAATATCCAACAGTAAGCACAGATACCCGAAAAATAACAGATCGATGTCTCTTTTTTGCACTGAAGGGAGATAATTTCGACGGAAATAAATATGCAAAAGAAGCCATAACCAAAGGCGCTCGTTATGCCATTGTGGACAATAGCGATTATCATGTTCCTGGGGAAACCATATTGGTAGAGGACGTTTTGAAAACCCTGCAGGAACTTGGGAACTATCATCGGAATTATTGTCCGGCAAAAATCATAGCCCTTACAGGCAGCAATGGCAAAACCACCACAAAAGAATTGATCAATGCCGTGCTTTCAAAAGGATACAAAACCGTGGCTACCAAAGGCAACCTTAATAATCCCATAGGAGTTCCTTTGACACTTTTGAGTATCACACCGGAAACTGAATTGGCCATTATTGAAATGGGTGCCAACCATATATTGGAAATACAATTTTTGTGTAGTTTGGCGGAGCCCGATTTTGGTTATATCACCAACTTTGGCAAAGCACATATTGAAGGATTTGGAAGTGCGGAAGGGGTTATTATAGGGAAAAGTGAACTTTACCAATTTCTGATGGGGCATATGGGCACTATTTTTTTCAATGGCGATGATCCCATCCAAAGGGAAAAACTAAAGGATTATTCCAAAAAATCCGGTTTCAGCCAAGTAAATACTGAATTGTATCGCATAATTAATTTGGGGGCCAATCCCTTTGTGGAACTGGAAGTCAATGGTACCAAAATAAAATCCAATCTAATAGGCAGCTATAACTTCACCAATTGCAGCGTTGCAGTTCTGATAGGTCATTATTTTAAAATACCCCTGTCAGAAATTAAAAATGCCATAGAAGGTTACCAACCGCAGAACAACAGGTCACAGATCATCCATAAAAACGAAAACCAAATTATTCTTGATGCCTATAACGCCAATCCTACCAGTATGAAAGCAGCTTTGGAAAACTTCGATGTCATGGAAGCCCACCATAAAATTGTTTTTATAGGGGATATGTTCGAACTTGGAGAAACCGCTGCCAAAGAACACCAGTTCATTGCCGACCTGGCGGCGTCATCGAAATTTGAAAAAGTATACCTGATCGGGGAGAATTTTTACAAGACCGAAAGCGACCTGCAAAAATTCAGAACTTTTGATGAATTAGCCAAGCACCTAAAAAACAATCCCCCAAAACAAGCCAGCATCCTTATCAAAGGATCCAGGGGAATGGCACTGGAGCGAATATTGGATATCATATAGCTTCATCAAATTTGGAAATACCTTCGGACAGCACATCCATGATGTTATATTGTCTCTATCCGCAACCTAGGAACCGAAAACATTGACCTTTCCACGTCCATGGGAAAAACAAACTTGTCAAAAAACAAAAAATCCATCCCAAAGCTCTGGGATGGATTTTTTTGAAGTGGGACATACTGGATTCGAACCAGTGACCTCTGCCCTGTCAAGGCAGCGCTCTAAACCAACTGAGCTAATACCCCCTTTATTGAGACTGCTAAAGTAAAACTTATTTTAGTTTTGAAAAACTATAAAATGCAGAACTTTGATTTAGTTTATCGTTCTGCCTACCGCATTCAACCTTCGCAAAATAAAAGCATTTCCATATTTTATCCCCTGTACCATATACGAGACACAAATCTCCAAAAACTTACCGATACAAGGATTTACTGATCCGAGCCCATACCATTTTGGCCAGTCAACATGTAAAGAATAACCCTTATGACCATTCACAGATATCATTATAAACTGACGGCATCAGGTTTTCTTCCCATACCACTGCCAAATTTAATCGTTGGAAAATCCAAAAAATTCGTATATTTTAGGATGAACTTTATACAAGTTTCACAACTAATCGACAAATAAGGCATGGCAAAGTATAATATCGCGGTTCTTGGCCCAATTCCAAGAGATCATATTACAACCCACCGAGGAGAGATCATAGAAAAGTACGGTTGTGCCACGCATACTGCCATAGGATTAGCCCAATTGTTGGGAAATGAAGGAACCGTTCACCTAGTGTCCCATGTCCGTAAAAAGGATGAGGGACCCATAAAGGAAATATTGTCGGACTACTCCAATATCAATACAGACCACATCACTTCAGATTTGGATCAGGGAGATGTGATAAGCCTCAAGTTTATTGATCAGAACAACCGATTGGAAAAACAAACGGGATTCATGAATCCGATTGTACCCGAGGACCTAAAAAGTCTTATGCATTGCGATGTGTTCGTTTGTGTTCCCATAACAGATTATGAAGTACCACTTGAAACCCTAAAGTATATTAAACAGAACAGCCAAGGCACTATCATTTTTGATGCCCATGGCCCCACCAATACGGTAACCATGACAGGAGACCGACTTGTAAAATTTTGGATCGATCGGGATCAATGGCTGCCATACATCGACGTTTTAAAAATGAACTTGGAAGAATCCAAATGCTGTTGGTTTGAAAAAGAATACGAACTGGAAAATTTGAAACATGTCAATGATGAAAGCACAGACCATTTGGCTTCCTTTGCAGAATACACCTTAAACCATGGTGTAAAATCCCTAATAGTAACCTTGGACTCCAAGGGAGGTGCGGTATTCTTCAAAAAAGACAACCAGATCCACCAAGAAATTGTACCCTCCATAAGGGTTAGCAATGTGGTGGACACCACGGGGTGCGGTGATTCTTTTGCGGGAGGACTTGGTTATGGACTCCTAAAGGACAAAACCAATTATATAAGGGCTGCCAAATACGCCAATGCCTTGGGGGCCCAAAGGACACAAGGCCGTGACTTTAATGTATTTAAAAATATAGATGAGACCAATAAGATCATATTGGCAACCTATGGCATGGTATAATAGGGAGCTTATTTTTATTGACAAAAAAAAACCTGTTCATGAACGGAACAGGTTTTTTTATACCAACTATCAAGTTTTGAAACATTCTAAAATGCCTAGGGCTTAGCCTCCGATGGTTATCCCCTTTACATTGACAAATTCTTTCATTCCAAATCCGCCGTGTTCCCTTCCAAAACCCGAGTTTTTGACGCCCCCAAAAGGCATTGATGGAGAAGCCAGACCGAAGGTATTGATAAATACCATGCCAGTATCAAAGTGCTTTTCTGCAAGCTCTGTGGCCCTTTTTATGTTTTTGGCAAATATACCACCTCCAAGGCCAAATCTACTGTCATTGGCAATACGCATGGCATCTTTTTCATCCTTGGCCTTGATCAATGATGCGACAGGCCCAAAAAGTTCGTCATCATAAGCCGGCTGTC
The DNA here is from genome assembly GCF_037203765.1 of Sediminicola sp. 1XM1-17. Lineage (NCBI taxonomy): Bacteria > Pseudomonadati > Bacteroidota > Flavobacteriia > Flavobacteriales > Flavobacteriaceae > Sediminicola > Sediminicola sp. 1XM1-17. The sequence goes on from NZ_JBBCAS010000005.1 coordinate 286,274, forward strand.
CAGGCATTACATTCCCCAGCACGGTTGCTGGATAGTAGTAACCTTCACCCTCTGGTATTTGTCCTCCACATAAGATTTCAGCACCCTTTTCTACACTTTCTTCAACTTGTTCATGCAAGGTCTTACGGAGATCCTCCCGTGCAATCGGACCAATATCATTTTCCCTGGACATAGGATCACCAACCTTCAACGCTTTCATGGCAGAGACAAATGAAGACTTAAATCTGTCATATATGGCATCCACAACAATGAACCTCTTTGCTGCAATACAGGTTTCCCCATTATTATAAATACGTCCTTTAACGCAACTTTCCACCGCCAATTCCAAATCAGCATCTTCCAAAACAATATACGCATCGTTGCTTCCCAGCTCCAACACCGTTTTTTTCAATTCCTCACCGGCTTTCTTACCAATATCCTTTCCCGCTCCAGAACTTCCGGTCAAGGTAACGCCACAAACATAATCATTTTTGATAACGGCATCTGATTGCTCATGGTTAATGACCAGTACACTAAAAAGAGATTCTGGCAATCCTGCGGCCGCAAACACCTTTTCCAATAATTTTCCGGAACCGGTAACATTGGAAGCATGCTTTAATAGAATTCCATTTCCTGCCATCAAATTTGCTATGGCATATCGTACTACTTGATAGGAAGGGTAGTTCCAGGGTTGTATCCCGTAAATCACACCAATGGGCGAATAGGCTACAATTCCTTTACCACCATCGGAAAGTGTTCTGGTTTCACTCTTAAGCTCTTTGGGGCCATTCTCCGCGGTGTATTCACATATGGCTATACAAAGATCTACCTCACGCTCGCTTTGCGAGAGCAGCTTCCCCATCTCACGGGTCATCAGTTCAGCAATTTCTGCTTTGTGCTTCTGAAGACTCTTCCCCACTGCCTTAATTTTGTCTGCCCGCTCTTCAAGCGAAACATGTTTCCATGCTTTAAAGGCATTGTGACAATTTTCAATAGTTTTTTCAGCTTCCTGATTCGACATGAATTCATGATTCGAAATCTCTTTTCCTGTTGCCGGATTAACGGTTGTTATTACTTTATCTGTGCTTGATGCTTCCATGTTGCTTTCCTTTATTACTATTATTCTATTAATACCCCTCCTTTATTGTTGTTCACTCGGCATAATATAAACATCATTGATGTTTACCCGCTTAGGCTGGGTTACGGCATAATAGATTGCCTCTGCAATATCCTCTGCTTCCAGGGTGGTCATATTTTTCATTCCCGAAAGCTGCTCTAGTATATCCTTATCGGTAATGGTATCGAGAAGTTCTGTAGAAACAGCTCCCGGTTCAATCGAAGTAATATTGATCCCATATTTCGGGGACAATTCCTGCCGTAATCCTTCAGAGAACATTTTTACAGCTGCTTTGGTTGCACAATACACAGATCCTCCCGGAAAATATTTATAGGCCGCCGTGGAGGAAATATTTACTATATGTCCACTTTTATTTTTGGTTAAAGTTGGCAGAACCGCTGCCACCCCGTTTAACACACCTTTGATGTTCACATCAATCATTTTGTCCCATTCCTCCGTTTTTAGCTTTTCTGCATAGGACAGGGGCATGAGTCCGGCATTATTGACCAGGACATCAATAGTCCCGTATGCCTCCAGAGTTTTGGAAACAACCTCTTCAAAATCTTTCTTTTGGGTGACATCTGCGGTTACCACCATGGCTTCACCACCATTTTTGACAATGGCCTTCTTCACCTCCTGAAGTTTGTCCTGCCTTCGAGCGGACAATACCACCCTTGCTCCGTTTTCTGCAAGTTTAATTGCTGTAGCCTCTCCAATGCCACTCGATGCACCAGTAATTATGACAACTTTATCTTTCATTTTCATAGCGTTTTTTTTGATTTAAAGTAAAGTTGAATCTTTTTACGGTCAATACTTTGCTCATATCAAGGCAACATTGACGCTAAACCTATTGTTATGAATAGTTTAACGTTTTAGGTCCACACGTAGACCATTCACCAGGAACATAGTCCACGTGCCAAAAGCCAATACTGTTCACAACGCACCTCTTGCCAAACGAACGGTTTAGGGAAATGAAGTGTTCCAGGAACCAACATAGCAGCATAGGAAATGGCAACGGACAAAGCCTATGTTGAACATCCGAAACTTGGCATAAAAACCATCGCCTTTAGAAAAAATGTTGGCATGAATTCCCAAAGAAACCCTTGGATTGGATTTTGATTGCGGGAATAGAAGAGATTGAAATATGTGGTTAATGCTATAAACGAAAAAATCCCGTTCACAAAGTGAACAGGATTTTTTTTGTGGGCCCTACTGGGTTCGAACCAGTGACCCCCTGCTTGTAAGGCAGGTGCTCTGAACCAGCTGAGCTAAGAGCCCGTACTTAAAAACCAATCTTTCAATTAATTTCCGCTTCTCATTTCCAGAAGCGAGTGCAAATATAATATAGTTTTTGAATCCCCAAAAGAAAAATTGAAAAAATAATTAAACTACTTCTGCTACCACAAAATTACTCCCACCAACGAATATGAAATCTGAGCTTTTTGCCCCGTTCTTCGCCGCTTCAAATGCCTCAACCACAGATTTGTACACATCTCCAAAAAGTCCATAGGCCCCAGCCCGCTCCTTTAAGATATTCTCGTCCAATTTTCTTTCAATTTGTGGAGCACAAAAATAGTAGGTAGCTTCTTTAGGAAAAAGGGGCAAGATAGCCTCCAAATTCTTCTCTTTTACAAAGCCCAAAACCAAATGTAGGGTTTTGAACTTCTGTTGATGGATCTGTTGTATAACTACTGAAAGACCTTCACCATTATGGGCCGTATCACAAACCGTCAATGGTTCTTCTCCCAATATCTGCCATCTTCCCATCAACCCGGTATTTTCCACTACCTTTAAAAGTCCGGCTATTATATGCTCCTCGGTTACGTGATAACCCTTGAGCTGTTTCAAGGTGGCCAACACCCCTTTAACGTTCATTTTTTGATAATTTCCCAATAGGGAGGTCTTATAATCCGGAAGGGATTCATGTGCAGCAAAGACAATGACTGCATTTCGTTCCTGAGCAGCCCTTAAAAAGACTTCTGCTACTTCTTGCTGGTACTCACTGATCACCACGGGGATATTGGGCTTGATGACCCCGGCCTTTTCAGATGCAATTTCCGGGAGGGTGGTGCCCAACATATCCATATGGTCCAAACCAATGTTGGTAATCAGGGAAACCTCGGGTATGATAATATTTGTTGAATCGAGCCTTCCCCCCAACCCTACTTCTATAATGGCAATATCTACTTGCTCCATGGCAAAGAAATCAAAAGCCATACCTACGGTCATTTCGAAAAAAGAAAGCTTGTTCAGGGTCAGAAACTCCCTGTTTTTATCAATAAAATTGATCACATACTCCTCCCCTACATGGGCTCCATTTATTTTTATTCGTTCCCTAAAATCCTTTAAATGAGGGGAAGTATAAAGTCCCACCTTATATCCTGCCTCTTGAAGTACAGAGGCCAACATATGACTACTTGAACCTTTACCATTGGTACCGGCTACATGTATGGTCTTGAATTTTTTTTCGGGATGGTTTAGATGATTTGCGAGCTTAAGGATATTATCCAACTTACCGTTAAAGGCCGACTTTCCCTTTAGTTGGTACATTGGAAGCTGTGCAAACATCCAATCCAAGGTTTCCTGATAAGTCATGAATTATTCGCCCAATTTAAAATTGACGACAACGAATCCAATTTGCTGACTGGGTGCGTTGGAATCCAAATTCCATTTATGCATAAAGGCAGTTCTTTTGGCGGGATCCAAGAGACATGGGCTGTTATTTGTGGTTCCTTTTACTCCTGGGGTGGCACTTACCACCTTTCCATTTCTATCTACCACTATTTTTACAACGACCCTTCCTTCTTCATTACATTCCTGTTGAACCTTGCCTTGGCTTACCAAGGATCTTCCATTAAGTCCATAACCCCCCGTTCCGGAACCAGAGCCCGCACTACCATAATAACTTGTGGCGTACGGATCACCATCAGGCTGTCCTTTATCTCCGGCCCTGTTATCGTTACCTTCGCTACCAGAAGCGGTACCGTCATTCTTAGGTCCGTTTATAATACTGGACAGTGCATCGGTAGTTGATTTGGAAGGCTTGGGCTTTTCAACAGGCTTCTTTACCTCTTCTTTAGGCTTGGAGTCTACCTTGGGTGTGTTTTTAACCTCCTTCTTCTTTGGAGGGATCACCGGGGCGTCCGTATCTTCACTTGTCAGCACCTCTTCCATTTTCTCTTTAGGCGTTTCTGTCACCGTGGCCTCAACCTTTTGCTGAGGCTGTACTTCTTGTTTCGGTGCGGTCTTTATCAGTTCCTTGGGCTGAACATTTCCAGAGCCAAATTCTGTGGTACCAAAATTAACAGAAATTCCATTTTCTATGGGCGGATCCATGTAGGTAAGACCTATATAAAAAAGCAATAGCAGTAGTGCACTTAACAAAACTGTTGTAAGTGTGAAGGATTTTTTCTTGTGTTTTGTATCTAAAAAAAACATTAATTGGGTCGCACGGCCAAGATGACCTTATAATTGTTCCTGTTAGCGATTTCCATAACGTTGACCGCCTCTTTGATGGCAACATTTTCTTCCGCCCTCAGTATAATTGTAGGCTTATCCTGTCCTTCCAGTGCCTTTTTTAATTCTACTTCAACATATGCACCATTGATCCTCTCGTTGTTCACGTAGTACTCCAAGTCCTTGGTAATACTCACGGAAACATTTTGGGTATTGGTGGATTTCCCCTTTGCTTTGGGCAACAACAAATCCAAGGCATTTGGCGAATTTGCTGTTAGCATGAAGAAAATCAGCAACAGAAATACGATGTCCGTCATGGAGGACATACTAAAATCTGGACTGACCTTATTTCTTCCTTTTAGTTTCATACCTGTAGATTAAAGGGGTTCGTTCAACAGATCCAAAAATTCCACGGCATTGGCCTCCATCTTATGTACTACCTTATCCGTTCTGTTGACCAAATGGTTATATCCTATATACGCAATAATACCAACAATTAGACCCGCAACGGTCGTAGTCATTGCAGTATAGATCCCCGAAGCCAAGGACCCCATTTCCGCCTGGCCCCCGTTACTTGCCATTTGATGGAAGGCAAGAATCATACCAATAACGGTTCCCAAAAATCCAATCATGGGCGCAGCACCGGCAACGGTCGCAAGAACACTTACGTTCTTCTCCAATTTGTATACTTCCAAGGTACCGGCATTTTCAATTGCCGTGTTGATATCATCCAGGGGCTTCCCGATTCTGGAAATTCCTTTTTCCGTTAATCTGGCCACCGGAGAATCAGTCTGGGCACATAACAACTTTGCCGCTTCCAACTTTCCGTTGGACACATGGTCCCTGATCTGGTTCATAAAGTTACTATCTATCTTTGAGGCCGCCTTAATGGCAAAGATGCGCTCAAAATAGATATACAACGCTACAAACAACATGACAAACAATACCGAAATGATAAGGATACTTCCCGTACCACCATCGACGATCAAATCGATGATTGAAAGTGTTTTTTCCTCTGATACAACGGCGTCAAGAGCCGGATCTTGGACAAGATCTTGAAATATTAACATAGGTTCTCTTAATTAGTGTTGCCGTTATAACGGTAATTTGTCATTTAAATTATGCGTTCAATATTAAATCTCTCAACAAAATAAATGATACTGCCCCAGCCAAGAATCCAACCAGTGCCAACCATGCTATTTTCTTAAGGTACCAGAAGAAATCTATCTTTTCCATTCCCATGGCAACCACCCCTGCGGCAGAACCTATAATAAGCATACTACCCCCGGTTCCAGCGGAATAAGCAATAAAATGCCATAGCGGGCTATCCATTCCTTCGGAGAACATACCAATACTGGCAGCAACCAACGGAACGTTATCTATTACGGCAGATCCCGCACCCAATAACATCACTACAATATCCGTATTGGGAATGGCAGAATTTAATCCCTCTGCAAAATGGAACAGCATACCCAAAGATTCAAGGGCGGCTACAGCCAATAAGATTCCCAAGAAGAACAAGATACTGGGAAGTTCAATTTTGGAAAGCGAAGAATGTACCGGGCTATGGTGCGCAGCAGCGTCACTCTCCCCGTCCACTGTAGAAAGACTGAATTTGGAACTACTGTAGATTTCCGCAAATGTAGCTACAATCGCCAAAGACAACATCATCCCCACATATGGAGGAAGATGGGTGATTGTTTTAAAGAACGGAACAAAAACAATGGCCCCAAGTCCCAAATACAACATAGTAGATCCAAATTTTGATTTTGGCGCTTCATCATCAAATTCACCATCTATGTTTCCTTGAAATGCCTTAAATCTACTGGCTATTATCGTTGGAATCACCATACATACAATAGAAGGCAATAATACGTGCTCTACCAATTGTAAGGCCGAAACCTTGTTGGCTATCCACAACATAGTAGTTGTAACATCGCCAATGGGAGACCAGGCTCCACCGGCATTGGCAGCTATGATGACCATACCCGCGAACCACAATCTGGTTTCCCTGTCCCTGATTACTTTTTGCAAAATTGTGATCAATACAATGGTAGCCGTGAGGTTATCAATGATCGCCGACAGAATAAAGGCAAGAATAGAGAACAACCACAACAGTTTCTTTTTGCTCCTAGTCTTTATAAACCCTTTAATGGTAGCGAATCCATCAAAATAATCAATGATCTCAACTATGGTCATGGCCCCTAGAAGGAATACCAATATTTCTGCTGTCTTTCCCAGGTGGTGCAGCAATATTTCATCGATATGAGTAGGCTCCAATTCCCTTAACTCTGCATTGACCTCAAAAACGGGCAAGTGCGTCAAGGCAATAATGGCCCATAGCAATGCCATCATGGCCAAAGCGGGTATCAGCTTATCAATCTTTAGGTTGTGCTCTAGGGTTATTGCCAAATAACCCACAATAAATACAATAATAATAATGCTCTCCATATTCGGTTGGTTTAATTTATACTAATTGTTTCAATGCAATCTCAAAGGCGGTTTTGCTCAAATTCACTTTGGATGCATTTTGTTTAAAAATATTCAAAATTGCTTTACGGATCGTTTCGGAAGTGTCCTGAAAAATCAATTCATCATCCATGGGAACCCTGCGCTCCATAAAATAAGCAAATACCCTGGCCATACCACAATTGGATATGAAATCTGGTATCAGACTCACCTTTTCGTCTGTATACTCCATGATAGGCCCAAAAAATATCTCCTTATCCGCAAAGGGAACGTTGGCCCCACAGCTGATAACCTCAAGACCCGAATCGATCATTTTACCGATCTGTTCCTTGGTAATCAGACGTGATGCCGCGCAAGGTGCAAATATCTCTGTTTGAATATTCCAAATTTTACTGTTGATTTCCTCAAAGGACATCATCCCATCGGCAACCAGGGTATTCCCCTTTTTATGCAGATAAAATTCTTTTATTTCCTCAAAAGTGAATCCCTCCTCTTTTATTACTCCACCATCACGGTCTATGATACCCACGACTTTTGCACCCATCTGTGCAAAATAGAATGCGGCAGCGGCCCCTACATTTCCAAAACCTTGGACTACAGCTCTTTTTCCTTTTACCGTACCGCCAAAAATATCGTAATAATGCCTTACTGCCTCTGCCACACCATAACCGGTTATCATATCGGCTACCGTATATTTCCTTGCCGTTGACGGCGAATATTTACTGCTCTCCAAAACCTTGATCACTCCCAGTCTCAATTGGCCGATCCTATTGATCTTATCCGCTTCCGTTGGTTTAAAGTGACCGTTAAAAACACCTTCTTGAGGGTGCCACACCCCTGAATCCTCCGTAATGGGGATAACCTCGTGAATTTCGTCAACGTTTAGATCCCCTCCGGTTCCGTAATAACTCTTTAACAAAGGGGATACGGCACGGTACCATCTTTCCAGGACACCTTTCTTCCTAGGGTCGTTCGGATTGAAATTAATACCCGATTTTGCACCACCTATGGACGGACCTGAAACAGTGAACTTCACCTCCATGGTCTTTGCCAATGACAATACCTCGTTCATATCCAATCCTTCCCGCATCCTGGTACCACCTCCAGCAGCCCCTCCCCTAAGGGAGTTTATTACGGTCCAGCCTTCAGCTTCGGTTTCTGGATCCTTCCAATTAAATACAATTTCAGGGGCCTTATTTTCGTAAATACTAAGTAGTTCTTTCATTAAAATCGATCAATTATTTTCTTTTATACACTAACAGTTCTATCATACTTCCTTCAAAATCATTTAGTTATCCGCCCTCAAGGGAGCTAATGCTGTCTCATAAATTTTATGTTTAAATCAATCGATCTTGTCACACTGCAACAAATATAAAAATATTGAGTTGGTTTTACGTTTTTTAACCTTTGCTAATGAAAAATAATTTCATCTCTGTTAAATTATATTTAGATCCTAAAAATACGTTATAATGCACAAAACATAATTGAATATTTGTCAACATAGACGTATATTTGAGCCACATTTTTAATCATATCGCATATTTATGGACTTTACATTATCAGAAGAGCAACAAATGATCCAACAAGCAGCTAGGGATTTTGCTCAAAACGAACTACTTCCCGGTGTAATAGAGAGGGATGAAGCTCAAAGATTTCCCACGGAAGAGGTAAAAAAAATGGGGGAATTGGGATTTTTGGGAATGATGGTGGACCCAAAATATGGCGGTAGCGGTCTTGACACCTTGTCATATGCCATAGCCGTAGAAGAATTATCCAAGATAGACGCCTCTGCTTCCGTTATAGTTTCGGTCAACAATTCCTTAGTATGTTGGGGACTGGAAACCTTCGGTAGCGAAGCTCAAAAAGAAAAATATCTGCCTAGATTGGCATCAGGAGAAATCATTGGCGCTTTTTGCTTATCAGAACCGGAGGCCGGAAGTGACGCTACTTCCCAAAAAACCACAGCCATAGACCATGGGGACCACTACGTGTTGAACGGGACCAAAAACTGGATCACCAATGGAAATTCTGCAGAAGTTTATTTGGTCATTGCCCAAACCAATGTGGAGAAAGGCCACAAGGGAATCAATGCCCTAATAGTGGAGAAGGGCACCCCGGGATTTGAAATCGGCCCCAAGGAAAACAAACTTGGAATTAGAGGCAGTGATACGCATTCCATTATGTTCAATGACGTCAAAGTACCTAAGGAGAATAGGATTGGAGCAGACGGTTTTGGCTTTAAATTCGCCATGAAGACTTTAGCCGGAGGCCGTATAGGCATAGCCGCCCAAGCATTGGGTATTGCTGCCGGAGCCTACGAATTGGCCAAGAAATATTCTAAGGAAAGAAAGGCATTTGGAACAGAGATCATGAACCACCAGGCCATTGCATTTAAATTGGCCGATATGCATACACAAATTGAAGCCGCACGCCATTTGGTCTACAAGGCCGCTTGGGACAAGGACAATGGCAATGATTATGACCTTTCTGGGGCCATGGCCAAACTTTACGCATCCCAAGTAGCGATGGAAACAACCGTAGAGGCCGTTCAGGTCCATGGCGGAAATGGTTTCGTAAAAGATTACCATGTAGAAAGACTAATGCGCGATGCTAAAATAACCCAGATTTATGAGGGTACTTCAGAGATCCAAAAGATTGTTATCTCAAGAAGTATTTTACGGGATTAGGCATCATTAACATCACACATTCACAAAAGACCCCCTTCTATTTAGGGGGTCTTTTGCATTTAATGACTAATTTTCATCAAACAGCCCCCAATTAATTGATTATTTGATTCTGATAAATAGGATTAAACTTAATCACACCCCTTTTTTGTCAGATTTGGCACTATTTCACGTTCCAATTTATCAATTTCACAAATAATCCATCTCATAAAATTAAATCTGAATATTTTTCAATGTTATATTCAAAACCCTGCTTTTTTTATTACATTATAATGAAATAGATGCATTTTATGCATCGAATATGATATTTTTGAAGAAATACCATAATTTATGAAGTTGATTAAGCAAGGGTTGTACCTACCGGAATTTGAGCATGATAACTGTGGAGCAGGATTTATTTGTAGCCTAAAGGGCAATAAGTCCAACGACATCATCCACAAGGCCTTGGAGATATTGGAAAAATTGGAGCATAGGGGAGCCGTAAGTTCAGACGGAAAAACAGGTGACGGAGCTGGTATTCTGATAGATATACCACATGATTTCTTTACCGAAGTATGTGATTTTGAACTTACAAGCCCAGGAAATTATGCTGTGGGCAATATCTTTTTGCCCCAAAAACAGAATCAAAGGGAATATTGCATTTCCATTTTTGAGAAAAACATTGCCAAACAGGGCTTAAAACTATTGGGTTGGCGGGATGTACCTGTAAATAAGGGTGTTCCCGGTAGAATAGCTGCCGAAACGGAACCTTTTGTCAAACAGGTATTTATTGCCAAGCAAAACGAAGAGCAATCCTATTTCGATTTCAATTTAAAACTGTTCATTGCCCGTAAGACTACGGAACATACCATCATAGCATCAAAACTTTCGGAAAGCAATTTCTTTTATGTTCCCAGTTTATCAACCAAAATAATCATTTTCAAAGGGCTATTGATGCCTGAAGATATCAGTCTTTACTACAAAGACCTTATGGACCCACGTGTGGTTACACGATTGGCCTTGGTCCACCAGAGATTCTCCACGAACACCTTCCCTACCTGGGATTTGGCCCAACCTTTTAGGTACATGTGCCACAATGGTGAAATAAACACGCTCAGGGGGAATGTTACCAGAATGCGTTCTAGAGAGGAACTGATGAAAAGCGACTGGTTTGGTGAGGAAATAAAAAACGTACTTCCCGTAATCCTTCCCGGAAAGTCGGATTCGGCCACGATGGATATGGTCGTGGAACTATTGTTGATGACCGGCAGATCACTACCTGAGGTCATGATGATATTGGTCCCTGAAGCTTGGGAAAAGAATCCGGAAATGTCAGAGGCCAAAAGGGCATTTTACGAATACCATTCCTGTTTGATGGAACCATGGGACGGCCCTGCTTCCATACCTTTTACGGATGGGAACTATATAGGGGCCGTATTGGATAGGAATGGCTTGCGTCCTTCCAGATATTCCGTAACCAAAGACGGCTATGTGATCATGTCCTCAGAAGTAGGAGTTTTGGATATAGCCCCTGAGAATATTGAGATGCACGGTAGATTGGAACCCGGAAAAATGTTCTTGGTGAATATGGAAGAAGGCAGGATCATCAATGACGAAGAAATCAAGGAAGATATAGCACAAAGGCATCCGTATAAAAAATGGCTCAACAACAATTTGGTCCACCTAAGGGATATCCCGTACAACGATTGTCCTTTATTCTTGAACGAAGCTTCGGTAGCGAAAAGAAAATCGGTTTTTGGTTATACCCAAGAAGACATCAATACCATCATACTTCCCATGGGGAAGACTTCGAAAGAGCCTTTGGGTTCTATGGGTTCTGACACCCCTATTGCCGTTCTATCAGAACAGCCCCAATTGATCTATAATTATTTCAAGCAATTATTTGCCCAGGTCACCAACCCTCCGCTGGATGGGATTCGTGAGGAACTGATCACCGATATCAGTCTGACTTTGGGCAGTGACCGCAATATTTTTGAATATACTGAAGAACATTGTAGGAAATTAAAGATCCAGAATCCGGTTATTTCCAAGGAAGATCTGGACAAGATCAAGAATTACGATGCCAGTCCAGATTACAAAGTTGTTTCCATACCTATTTTATACGAAATCGCAAAAGGACTCAATGGCCTGGAGGATGCATTGACATCCATATTAAAACAAGCGGAAGCAGCCATTGACGAAGGTGCCAATATCATTATACTATCGGACAGGAACGTCAGTAAGAATCTTGCTCCCATTCCTGCACTATTGGCGTGTTCCTCTGTAAATAGCGGCCTACAGAAAATTAGAAAACGCTCTCAGTTGAGCGTGATCATAGAATCTGCAGAACCAAGGGAAGTACATCATTTTGCATTGTTGTTCGGCTTTGGTGCCAGTGCCATCAACCCTTATCTGGTCAACGAAATTATTGCAGAACAAATTGAAGAGCACGATATTACGGAGTATTCCTTTGAAGAGGCCATTAAAAATTACAACAAGGCCATTGGAAAAGGAATTCTAAAGGTCATGAACAAAATAGGAATATCTACCTTAAACTCATACAGGGGCTCCCAATTATTTGAATGCATCGGCCTGAATACCAAGGTCGTGGACAAATACTTTCCCAATACACCCACAAGGATACAGGGAATTGGACTCTATGAAATTGAAAAGGAGATTGCAAAGCGTCACCAAAGGGCATATAAGGTACAGGAGGTTGCGGCTGACCTCGATTTGGAAATCGGTGGTGCCTACAGATGGAGAAGGGATGGTGAAAAGCATGCCTTCAATCCACTGACCATTGCCAAATTACAAAAATCTGTCCGCAACAATGAACCAGAATCCTTTAAGGAGTTTTCTGAATTGGTCAACGAACAGTCCAAGGGACTCATGACCATCCGGGGACTTTTTGAGTTTTCGAACTTTGATCCTGTTCCTTTGGAGGAGGTAGAACCTTGGACAGAGATTGTAAAAAGATTTAAGACCGGTGCCATGTCCTATGGCTCCATTAGTAAGGAGGCCCATGAAAACTTGGCTGTGGCCATGAACAGGATTGGTGGAAAAAGCAATTCCGGTGAAGGTGGTGAGGATGCCGAACGTTTTTACAAAAACCAAACTGGAGATTGGAAAAACAGTGCCATCAAACAAGTAGCTTCTGGAAGGTTTGGGGTTACCTCCAACTACCTATCCAGTGCACAGGAGATACAGATTAAAATGGCCCAAGGGGCCAAACCAGGGGAAGGCGGGCAATTGCCCGGTCCGAAGGTGAACCCTTCCATTGCCAAAACCAGGAACTCCACTCCTTATGTAGGACTAATTTCGCCTCCTCCACACCACGATATTTATTCCATTGAGGATCTATCCCAATTGATATACGATTTAAAATCGGCCAACCGAGAAGCTCGGATCAACGTTAAATTGGTTTCTGAGATCGGTGTTGGTACGGTTGCAGCGGGTGTTTCCAAAGCGAAAGCAGATGTTATCCTGATTTCTGGGCATGACGGTGGTACTGGGGCATCTCCCCTAACCTCCCTAAAACACGCCGGACTACCCTGGGAACTTGGAATTGCGGAAGCGCAACAGACCTTGGTTATGAACGACCTTAGGAACAGGGTGATCTTGGAATGTGACGGGCAATTGAAGACAGGAAGGGATGTTGCCATCGCCTGCTTGCTTGGAGCAGAAGAATTTGGATTTGCAACTGCACCATTGGTTGCATCGGGATGCATCATGATGCGGGTATGTCATTTGAATACCTGTCCTGTTGGGATAGCCACACAGAATCCGGAATTGCGCAAGAAGTTTGAAGGCAAACCAGAACACGTGGTAAACTATATGTATTTTGTTGCTCAGGAATTAAGGGAAATAATGGCGAAATTGGGCTTTAGGACCGTAAATGAAATGGTCGGTCAAGTTCAAAAATTGGATCGCAACAAAGCTATAGAGCATTACAAGGCAGAAGGGATAGATCTTACCCCAATCCTGCACCAGGTCAATGTTCCTAAAGGCACAAAATTCCATAACACACAAAAACAGGAACACCTAGTTGACAAATCCATTGAGTTTGAAATCATTGGCAAAGCGCATCCTGCACTCTTCAGAAAAGAAAAAATCACCTTAGATTTCCCAATAAGAAACACAGATAGAGCAGTAGGTGCCATTATCAGCAACGAAATATCCAAAATCTATGGTGCTGAAGGTCTTCCCGAAAACACATTGAAACTGAATTTCACAGGATCTGCGGGCCAGAGTTTTGGGGCTTTTGCCACCAAGGGCCTTACCATGATCGTGAATGGAAATACCAATGATTATTTGGGCAAAGGTCTTTCTGGAGCTAAATTGGTCATCAAGGTGCCTTATAAATCCACTCTTAAACCTGAAGAAAACGTCATTACAGGCAACGTAACCTTATATGGTGCCACTTCGGGTGAAGCTTATATCAATGGAAAAGCCGGAGAACGATTTTGCGTACGTAATTCAGGGGCCCATGCTGTTGTAGAGGGAATTGGAGATCACGGTTGTGAATATATGACAGGTGGGGTTGCGGTTATCCTCGGACAAGTAGGAAGAAACTTTGGCGCCGGAATGAGCGGCGGGATAGCCTACGTTCTGGATGAAAAAGGAACATTCGATAAAAATTGCAATAAGGAAGCTTTGAATCTATTAACGGTAAATGAAAGCGAGGATATCGCCCAATTGAAAACGTTGGTAGAAAACCATTACAATGCCACGCTTAGTCCGATAGCACAGCGTGTCTTGGAAAATTGGGAGGAAATTCTACCAAAATTCATTAAAGTCTTCCCGGAAGAATACAAACAGGCATTGATTCGCCTAGAAGAGGAAAAATTAAAAACAATATAATCGGAGATATGGGAAAGATAACTGGATTTTTGGAATTCGATAGAAAAATAGAAGCATATGCTCCTGTTGAGGAGCGCATAAAAAACTACAAAGAGTTTACGGTACCATTAAAGGAAAGTGAGCTGAAGAAACAAGGGGCCAGATGTATGGATTGCGGTATTCCTTTTTGCCATAGTGGCTGCCCATTGGGCAATTTGATACCCGATTTTAATGATGCCGTGTACAAGGGCAAATGGGAAAAGGCCGCCAAAATATTACACTCAACCAATAACTTCCCTGAGTTTACGGGCAGGCTATGTCCGGCTCCCTGCGAGGAGGCATGCGTACTGGGTATCAATGAGGACCCGGTTTCCATTGAAAACATTGAAAAAAATATTGTAGAAACAGCCTTCTCAAAAGGTTGGATCACTCCCGAACCGCCCACCAATAGAACGGGCAAATCCATTGCAGTCATTGGCTCAGGACCTGCAGGCCTTGCCACGGCACAACAATTGAACAGGGCCGGCCATTCGGTAACTGTATTTGAAAGGGACGAAAAAATAGGAGGTTTGCTACGTTATGGGATTCCGGATTTTAAGATGGAAAAACATGTCATCGATAGACGGTTGGAAGTATTGAAGGCGGAAGGTATTGTATTTAAAACTGGAGTCCATGTAGGGGTGGACGTTTCTGCGGAAGAGCTTCAATCGTCCTTTGACGCCTTGGTGCTTTCTGGTGGGGCAACTATAAGAAGAGGCCTGCCCACCAAGGGATCGGACCTAAAAGGAGTGGTTCAAGCCATGGATTTCCTCAAACAGAACAATAAACGTGTGGATGGTATTGAGGATCTTGGAGAAGAAATAAAAGCTACAGGCAAGGATGTCATTGTTATTGGTGGTGGAGATACGGGATCTGACTGTATAGGGACCTCCATTAGACATGGTGCGTTATCCGTCACCAATTTTGAGATCATGGAAAAAGCTACACTGGAACGCCCCATAGACCAGCCATGGCCGTTTTGGCCCATGAGGCTTAGGACAAGCTCTTCCCACAAAGAAGGGGCAGAACGTTTTTTCAGTATTTCCACCAAGGAATTTATTGGTGACAAAGATGGGAATTTAACAGGGCTGATTACGGCAGAGGTAGAATGGACCCATAAACCTGGGGAGCGACCTAACCTGAAGGAGGTCCCCGGGACAGAAAAAGAATGGAAATGTGAATTGGCACTTTTGGCCATGGGCTTTACCGGTTCGGAAACAACGATAGCTGACCAACTAGGTCTTGAAATGGACTCCAGGACCAATGTAAAGGCCTCCATAAACAATTATATGACCAATGTCCCGGGAGTATTTGTCGCTGGTGACCAACGCCGCGGGCAGTCGCTTATCGTATGGGCCATTTCTGAAGGCAGACAGGCCGCACACCATGTAGATGCTTATTTAATGGGATCCTCAAACCTACCTTTAAAAGGTGATGGGGACCTACCAAGAGTTTAACAAATAAAAATAAGGCAAAAGCCGTAACTGAAGAGTTGCGGCTTTTTTTTTATGATCAGGGAAGTAGTTTCTTATGCTGAATTCTTCTTGAATCGTATCGTTTTATTGCTGATCAGTGGTTTTGCCCAAAAGCCTATGCTAAAAATATAGCCTAGAGCCATAAACACGAGGAGCATACCAAATTTCAAGGAAACCAAATCACTGATAAATCCGATCAATAACTGCACCACGGCACCCCCCATTATTCCCGTCATCAAAATACCTGCCATGGAGCCATGGTATTCACTAACTGAATTCAAAGCCAGGGAAACTATGATGGGAAACATCACAGAAAGAAAAAAACCACTAGATTGAAATCCGTAAAGTGAAAGGGCAGAATCGCCGAACAGTCCGGCAGACAAACAGATCATGGCCAGGCCGGAAAAGATGCGCAACACCAATCTACTGTCTAAAATCCTTAGCAATACAAGACCCAAGATCCCACCAACGGTCATTAAACCCCAGAAATTTGCTACTGCGCCAGCACCTACAGTCTCAAAATTAAGTCCATGGTAGACCAAAAGAAACTTGGACATCCAATAGGATATACCCTGTTCCGCCCCTACATAGGCAAATATGCCGAGGAAATATAGAATGACGGTCTTTCTTCTGAAAAGTAGCCTATAACTATTCTTGGTACCCGCCTGTTCCTCCTTTGACAGTGTAATAGGAGGTAGGGCCATTGCACCCACAAGAATTATTAAGCACAAGCTCAATAGGGCGAAGATGACATACATGGACACCCATGACATATCTTGGGGCACCAATGTGGTCAGCACCTCTAAAAACCAGGATGATTTTTCCTTTTGGCCTACATGAAGCACTAGATAAGTATACACCAAGGGACTAATAAAGGAGGCCATTCCAAATATCAACTGACCCAACACCGAGGTAAACGCAAAGTTTTCCTCACCCCCGGCAACCCTGAGCAAGGGATTGATTACCACCTGCAATACCGCCATACCGGTACCAATTACAAATAGGCTGACCAAGAATATAAGAAACGTTGGGAAAAGCGTAAATACTAGGGAACCCAGGAATGCCAAAAGGAATCCACCCAACAATAGGCTTTTTTCCCCATACTTTTCCAATAGAAATCCGGCGGGGATAGACATAATACCATAGGCAATAAAAAAAGAAAAGGGCAAGAAGCCGGCCATGGTTTCTGTGAGGCCATAACTTATGGACACACTTGGATTGAGGGCTCCTAAAATATTGGTCAGAAAAGAAATTACAAAGAATGTAAAAAGGATCAGGGCTACAACGCCATACTGCTTTCTCATAGTACAGGATAAAATATCCTACAAGATACCTAAAAGGAATAGTACTCTTTCAACATTTCACCATAGCGCATAAAAAAACCCCTCATCGTTGGATGAAGGGTTCTTCGAAAAAAGGCGGCGACCTACTCTCCCACTTGGTATAGCAGTACCATCGGCGCTGATGGGCTT
>NZ_JBBCAS010000006.1:0-290422 GCF_037203765.1 Sediminicola sp. 1XM1-17
CGAATGAAAAGTAGGGAGTATTGCATAAATTTGACAAAATATCCAGAGATAAGTCAAAAACTTATCGAAAAGTATTCCTAAATTTGCAGCTCCAAAAACAGCCTCATAGTTCAACGGATAGAATAAGAGTTTCCTAAACTTTAGATCCAAGTTCGATTCTTGGTGAGGCTACAAAAAACGAAGAGGTCCTTAAAAATCATTAGATTTTAAGGGCCTTTGCTTTTTGGAATATCGTATTTTTAAAGAAGCATGTAACTTAAGCCCAAAGCATATGGCCGAATTATCAAGACTCTACAAGGCTTATGAGCTTTTTGACAAAGCGAACGGACAAGATCCAAATAAAGAAGTTTTCCAGGGAAATTTATATCCTAAAGAAGTGCTCTATGCCCATAGAATGACACAAAAGCTTCTTGAATTTGAGCCGGGTGCTTCGGAGGCCTTGAGGCTCGCGGCCCGTTGCCAACATATCTGTAGATGGGAAATACCAAGGGAAACCTACAGCATGGACAGGGTAGGATATTTGAAGTGGCGGCAAGATCTTAAAAAATTCCATGCCGATAAAGCCAGTAGCATTTTGAAAGCTGTTGGATATGATCAGGCAACTATAGAAAAAGTGGTCTTTCTTCTAGAGAAAAAACAACTAAAAAAAAATGAAGATACCCAGACCCTGGAGGACGTTATCTGTTTGGTGTTCCTAGAGTATTATTTCGAGCCATTTGTGGTAAAACATTCAGAAGAAAAACTAATAGATATTCTTCAAAAAACATGGCGTAAAATGTCCGGGAAAGGGCATGAGGCAGCATTGAAAATTGGTTTTTCTGAATCTTCCTTGAAATTGGTCCAAAAGGCTCTTAATAGTTAATTACATTATCTTTGTTTGAGCGTCATAATTGACCATGCTGATGGGCTTTATATATCGTGCCATTTGGCGGGCGTATGTATTGCCTTAATTTCAAGACAACCAAAGAAATGCCATATGGAGCGAAATGAGTTATACCCTGTATTTTTAAAAGTATCACAATTGAATGTGCTCATTGTGGGAGGGGGAAATGTAGGATTGGAGAAACTGACTTTTTTGTTGAAATCAAGTCCTAATGCACAGGTGGAAATGGTCTCAATTGCGTTTTTGGAGGATACTCTGGCCTTGGCAAAAAAACACCATGTCAAGATCACCTATGATGCCTACCATGAAAAATATTTGGAAGGCAGACATATGGTAGTGGCTACCACGGATAAAGTGGAGGTCAATGAACAGGTGTACCATGATTGTAGGGCGCGAACCATTCTAGTGAATGTTGCCGATAATCCGCCCTTCTGTGATTTTTATATGGGTGGTATCGTAACCAAAGGAAACGTTAAAGTGGCAATATCCACCAATGGAAAATCCCCTACAACGGCCAAAAGATTGCGTCAATTCTTTGAAGATGTTATCCCTGAAAATATAGACGATCTGGTTCAGAACCTGAATGAATATCGTAAGACCATCAAAGGGGATTTTGAGGAAAAAGTAGAAACCTTAAATGAATTTACCAAAGGGCTTGTAAGTAAAAAGGGCGATAACGAGCCCATTAAACATGAAACGATATGGTCTCGGTTGAAGAAGCGCTTCAGATAATTGCCAAAAACACGCCTATGCTGCAAAGTGTTACCCTTCCCTTGACTCAAACAAAGGGGATGGTCATGGAACAAGATGTTCATTCGCCTATAGATCTACCTCCTTTTGACCAATCGGCGATGGATGGTTATGCGATCAACATCCATCCCGAAAACAAATATGCCATCGTGGGAGAAATCGCAGCGGGGGACGGAAAGGAGGTTCTGCTAAAAGCTGGTGAAGCTGTACGAATCTTTACAGGGGCTATGGTTCCCAAGACGGCCACTGCAGTTGTTATGCAAGAAAAAGTGACAAGGCTTGGAGATAGTATAACGCTTATGGAGGAGGCTGTTGCAGGAGGCAATATAAGGCCATGTGGGGAGCAATTGACCAAAGGTTCAATGGCATTGCCAAAAGGAAGCAGGTTAGGTCCTTCCGCTATTGGTTTTTTGGCCGGAATGGGGATAAGGGAGGTTAATGTTTTTAATAAGCCTAGAGTTGGGATCGTAATTACCGGTAACGAATTGATTGAAGGCGGAACGGAATTGGGATCTGGTCAAATTTATGAGGGCAATTCCAAAATGCTTTTGGCAGCCGTAGAAGAAGTGGGTCTTGGTACTTGTACCATATACCAGGTTGCAGATAATTTTATGGCTACCTGTGAGATTCTTACCAAGGCATTTTTGGAAAATGATGTGGTTCTTGTGAACGGAGGGATCTCTGTGGGCGATCATGATTATGTATACAAGGCTCTCAAGGTATTGGACGTGGAACATTTGTTCTATAAAGTGCGGCAAAAACCTGGGAAACCGCTATTTTTTGGTAAACGGGGAAATAAGGTTGTCTTTGCCCTACCGGGTAATCCGGCATCTGCACTAACCTGTTTCTATCTTTATGTGTATCCTGCCCTTCAAAAAATTATGGGTCAATCGGGAAAAGGATTGGAGCGAAGAAAGCTGCCTATTGCCAAAAGTATTGAGAATACGCTGGGCCGGGCCTTGATTCTAAAAGCCACAGTGCTTAACAATGGGGAAGTGGAAGTTTTGGACGGACAGAGTTCAGCCATGTTATATTCATATTCTTTGGCCAATGCCCTGGTATTTATTCCAGAAATGGTGGCTGTAATTTCCAAGGGGGATACGGTGGAGGTTTTGATGCTTCCCAAATAAATCCACATTGCGGTTAAATTGTGTATTCTAGTTATCTTTAAGAACTTTTAGAATCAATAGAGCGAATGTCATGGAAGTTAAAAAAGTGAAAAATGTATTTGTAAAAGGAGCAATTTCGCCACATTTTATTGGTGAATCTATTGCCAAGCACCAAACTAAAACCAGTATCGGCGCCCATGATATTTTTTTGGGTCAGGTACGGGCCGATGTTATTGACGGAAAAACAGTGGCTGCCATAGAATATTCAGCCTATGAAGAAATGGCCAACAAGAAATTCCACGAGATACGGGAAGCTGCTTTTGAAAGGTTCAACCTTAACTGCATGCACATTTATCACAGTTTAGGGACTGTAAAGGCGGGTGAATTATGTCTTTTTGTATTTGTTTCCTCTCCCCACAGAAAGGAAGTTTTTGAAGCATTGCAACATATAGTGGAAGAAATAAAAGTACAGGTGCCTATTTTTGGGAAAGAACTTTTTGAAGATGAGAGTTACCAATGGAAAGTGAATAGTTAGATATGGTAGACATTACACACAAAAACCTTACTCTCCGAATAGCCACCGCCCAAGCGGTAGTCAAGGTGAGTTCGGAAGATACTATAAAGGCGATAAAAGAAAACAGAGTTCCTAAAGGCGATGTGTTCTCCGCTAGTAAGGCAGCAGGTCTTCTGGGAGTCAAAAAAACAGCGGACCTTTTGCCTGATTGTCATCCCATGCCCATCGAGTATACTGGGATCGACTATGAGATCAACGGCCTGGAAATTACGGTTTTGGTCACCGTGAAAACCATTTACAAAACAGGGGTGGAAGTCGAGGCCATGCACGGGGCCAGTATTGTAGCATTAAATATGTACGACATGCTAAAACCCATAGACAAGGGGGTAGAAATCCACCATATCAAATTACTTGAGAAAAAAGGAGGGAAGTCGGACTACAAGGACAATTTCAAAGAAGCATTGACCTTTGCAGTGGTGGTATGCTCGGATACCATAGCAAATGGGGAGAAGGAGGATAAGGCAGGGAAGGCCATTATTGAAAAACTACAAGCCCTGAACTATGCTGTTTCCAGTTATATGATCATTGCTGATGAAAAAGAGGAGATTCAGGAGAAGGCACGGGAATTTGTAGATGAGGGGGTGGATGTCATCATTTATTGTGGCGGTACCGGACTTTCAGAAAGGGATGTGACCCCAGAAGCCTTGGTTCCTTTACTGGACAGACGTATTCCGGGAATTGAGGAGGCTATCAGAAGTTATGGGCAGGACAGGATGCCCTACGCTATGTTGTCACGAAGCGTAGCTGGAACCATAGGAAGTACTTTAGTGCTTGCATTGCCAGGTTCTACCAATGGTGCCAAGGAATCCATGGATGCCATTTTTCCACATGTGCTGCACAGCTTTAGGGTACTAAAGGGCTGGAGGCACTAGACCCTAATTACGGGAAGACCATATTTCATGCAATGGATCTCCCTTGCTGCTTTTTCCCATATGGTACCAGTTTCCATTTTTTAAATTGTAGTTGAAATCCAATGATGCGCCAACACGGGAATTGTCCCTGGAAAAAAACTCGATATTCTCAATGTACTTGCCATCTGTGGAAGTGAAGGATCCGCCTCCCGTACCAAAGAATTCCATGGTTTCGGTATTAAAGGCAATCCACTGGAAATATCCGTTATGAAGGAATTTCATGGTCTTTCGGGGTCTTGTGGTGTCCCTTCTGTTTTCCCCTTCTTCCGTCACTCTTCCGGCCATAAGCCATTTACCATCGAGGTCTTGAGAGGTCAGCGGGCCTGTATTCATTTGATTCTTATTGCCTTCCAATTCAAGGAAAAGTTGGTTTCCCTTCAAGGTATAGGGAATGGAAATGGTAGTGATGCTGTCCATTGAAAAATTGGAGTTGAATTCCAAGTTTACAATGATGTGATCGTTTTTTAATTCGTAATAGCCGCCAACTGTTTTTTTGAAGTCGGCAGGTGACTTCGAGTACACGGTATGCACTAGGTAATTTTGGTCCACCAAAAGCAAATGGGAATTGGAATTACCTTCAAAATTGGACTCAAAGGTATAGGCATATGAAGGTAATTGCGCATGGGCAACCGAAACTGAACATAGCAGGACCAAAAACATGGGGTTTTTTATGAACTTTTCGAAAAGATTAGAGCAGATATACGTTTTCATACTTTTGTTTTAATTATTGAAAATCAAAATTTTATATAGAATTTACGACTTATAAATTATCTTTATGTAGTGTATTTTCAAAATTGAGGTAATTTTTTTTTATTCCCTTGTTTTTTCATTTTTTTTGTTTTCATTTGTCACAGCATTTTGCTGTATATTATGAGACGTTTTTATGTATTCGGACCGTTGGAAAAAAGGAATAACAATCCTGTGAATACTTATCATTTGGGCAGCCGAATTTTAAGTAAGGCTTCCGCAATTCCGTCGGTAGTTTTTGGTTGCTCCAACGGCCTCTATTCCATTAAGTTTTGATGGAAAACCTCCATTTGGAACTAAAATTAAAAAATAAGAATCTATCTTTTTTACCATAACACTTCATTTTTTTTTAAGTTTATAAAAAAACTATTTTAATGAACATTAAATACATTGATCTTATCCACCAAAGTTATTATTTCCCACAAGAGGAATTTAACCTAGATGGAGAGACACTTCAATTTCATGGAATTCCCTTATTGGAGCTGGTTGAGAAATACGGAAGCCCGTTAAAATTCACGTACCTTCCCAAAATTTCGGACAACATCAATAAGGCGAACAAATGGTTTGAAGCTGCTATAAAAAAGAACGATTATAAAGGTAACTACCATTATTGTTACTGCACCAAGAGTTCGCATTTTGAACCCGTTTTGAACGAGGCACTGAAGAATGATATCCATATTGAGACTTCTTCTGCCTTTGATATCAATATCGTTGAGAAATTAAAGAAGACGGGAAAAATCAAGGATGATACCTATGTAATCTGCAATGGTTTCAAAAGGGAACAATATATTACCAATATAGGTAGATTGATCAATGAGGGGCACCAGAACTGTATTCCCATTATTGACAACTATGAGGAAATAGAACTGTTGTCCGATGAAATTAAGGGAGATTTTAAGGTGGGTATCCGAATTGCTTCTGAAGAAGAGCCAAAGTTCGAGTTCTATACATCGCGACTTGGAATAGGATATAAGAATATAGTTCCTTTTTATGAGGACCAGATCAAGAACAATGACAAGGTAGAGCTGAAAATGCTTCATTTCTTTATCAATACCGGTATTCGTGACAATGCGTATTACTGGAACGAACTTGTCAAATGTTTGAAGGTCTACGTGCGACTGAAAAAAATCTGTCCCTCTTTGGACAGCTTGAATATTGGTGGTGGCTTCCCAATTAAGAACTCATTGGCTTTTGATTATGATTATGAATACATGATCGACGAGATCGTTAACCAGATCAACATTACTTGTCAGGAGGCTGAGGTTCCCGTACCGCATATTTTTACAGAATTTGGAAGTTTTACTGTTGGAGAAAGTGGTGGAGCCATTTATGAGGTATTGTACCAGAAGCAACAGAACGATCGTGAGAAATGGAACATGATCGATTCTTCATTTATCACCACATTGCCGGATACTTGGGCCATAAGTAAGCGTTTTATCATGTTGCCCATTAACCGATGGGAGGACGAATACGAGCGTGTGCTATTGGGCGGGCTAACCTGTGATAGTGATGATTATTACAATAGCGAACAGAACATGAACGCTATTTACCTGCCCAAATACAGAAGGGAAAAGCCCTTGTACATTGGCTTTTTCAATACTGGGGCCTATCAAGAGAGTATTGGCGGATACGGAGGCTTACAGCACTGTTTGATACCACACCCAAAACATGTATTAATAGACAGGGACGAAAAAGGTAACCTTGTCACAACTTTATTTAGTGAACAACAAAAAGCAGAGGACTTGCTTAAAATTTTAGGTTATGAGCACAACTAACAATTATGCTGGCATTCCAGATGAGTTTGCACAATTGGAAAAGGCAAAGGTAGTATTGATACCTGTGCCTTATGATGGAACAAGTACATGGGGCAAAGGAGCCGATAAGGGACCGGAAGCTTTTTTGGACGCATCCGAAAATATGGAACTGTACGACATAGAAACAGGAACCGAAGTCTATCAACAAGGAATTTATCTGGCCCCAACCATTACGGAGAATAGTTCTGCCGAGGCCGTGGTGAATGCAGTTCATAAAACAACCAAAGAGTATATAAAACGCAATAAGTTCGTAACACTTTTTGGAGGAGAGCATTCCATCTCCATAGGATCCATTCGTGCATTTAATGAATGTTTTGACAACCTTACCGTTTTGCAGATAGATGCACATGCCGATCTTAGGGAGTCTTACGGTGGCACCAAATACAATCACGCCTGTGCGGTACACGAAGCAAGTCAGACGACCAACCTTTTGCAAGTGGGGATACGCAGTATGGATATCATAGAAAAGACATTTATGGATGAAGAAAAGACCTTCTTCGCCCATGATATAGTGAACGATGAATATTGGATGGACAAGGTAATCGCGCAAATGACCGAGAACGTATTCATTACCTTCGATCTGGATGCCCTTGACCCTTCCATTATGCCCTCTACAGGTACCCCAGAGCCGGGAGGATTGTTTTGGTATGAGACCCTGGAGTTTTTAAAACAGGTTTTTGCCGAGAAAAATGTAGTAGGTTTTGATATCATGGAGCTTTGTCCAAATAAGGTGGATAAATCTTCTGATTTTGTGGCGGCAAAACTGTATTACAAAATGTTGAGCTATAAATTTTTGGAGGAAGCCATTGAGGATGTTTATGACAATACCTACGATGTGGATGCCAAAGCAGGAAATACTAATAATTCAAGATTCGAAGATGACGAAGACTAAGGGAGCGATCTCCAATTTTATCGAAAAATATTATTTACACTTTAACTCCGCCGCATTGGTAGATGCAGCCAAGGGGTATGAGGACCAATTGAACAATGGTGCCAAAATGTTGGTGTCATTGGCAGGGGCCATGAGTACCGCAGAACTTGGTAAGATCTTTGCCGAGATGATCCGTCAGGATAAGGTACAGATCATTTCTTGTACCGGGGCCAATCTGGAAGAGGATATCATGAACCTAGTGGCGCATTCCCACTACAAAAGGATTCCCAATTACCGCGACTTAACACCTCAGGAAGAATGGGATTTATTGGAAAAAGGCTTGAACAGGGTTACGGATACCTGTATCCCGGAGCACGAGGCTTTTAGACGTTTGCAAGAACATATTTATAAGATCTGGAAAGAAGCAGATGACGCCGGTGAGCGTTACCTGCCACATGAATTCATGTACAAGATGTTGCTTTCTGGAGTTTTGGAGGAGTATTATGAAATTGATTTGAAAGACTCATGGATGTATGCTGCCGCAGAGAAAAACCTTCCGATTGTTTGTCCAGGTTGGGAAGATAGTACCATGGGGAATATCTTTGCCTCTTATGTCCTGAAAGGAGATCTTAAATCTACGACCATGAAATCGGGGATTGAGTATATGACCTTCTTGGCAGATTGGTATACCGAAAATTCCAAAAACGGAATCGGATTTTTCCAAATTGGTGGTGGTATCGCAGGTGATTTCCCTATTTGTGTGGTGCCTATGCTATATCAGGATATGGAACGTACAGATACCCCATTTTGGAGTTACTTCTGTCAGATCAGTGATTCTACCACGAGTTACGGATCTTATTCAGGAGCAGTTCCCAATGAAAAGATCACTTGGGGGAAACTGGATATCAATACCCCTAAGTATATAATAGAGAGTGATGCAACCATTGTTGCCCCGTTAATTTTTGCTTACCTATTAGACATGTAATTATGGACAATTTGAAGAGAGTAATCGTAGATTTTAAAAAGCTTACCCCCGAAGTTTTGAAGTTGTTGGTTGACAAATATCCTGATGGATATGACGATCAGAATATCATCTCCTTTAAAAACGCCCAGGGCGAACGTATAGAGGCAGTTGAGGTTACCACGGAGGACACCAAGTATTTGGTGAAGATCAGTGCCAAACTGGAGAAGACCATGGCCAATTATGACGAAGATGATTATGAGGATTTCGACGACAACGATCCAGATGCTATCCCGGATATCGAAATAGCGGAAGAGGATGAAGATAACGATGACGATTAGACAATATGTTTGAAGTTGTTGCCTTTCAAATAGCAGCTTCCATTAATATCAGGCAGTGTAGAAATCTCCTGCCTTTGGAAACCCTATTCTCTGACAGTGCTGAACTATTCTTTAAAAATGGGGACAACCGGTTTGTCCACATTGTACAATATGGACTAGTGTCCTTTTTCAATCATACAGAAAAAGAAATTCAGGCCATATTAAAGCAATTGAGCTCATTGTCAAAGGATAGGGTTCCTTATCAATTATCTGAAAAAATTCAGGTAGAAGTAATTCCGGGCCAACAGAAAGTAACCTTTAACAAGGTTGTTCTGCCCAATTTTGATTCCGAATCCATCCGCCTGGTCATGATGAACACCTCCCAGTCCGTAGCCCTGGATCGGTATCTGGAGATCACCGAACAGTTGTTGGAGGAGACCAATGTGCATACCAAACTTTTGGAGAAGAAGGGCAAACTGGATATCTCTGGCAATAATCTCAAAAGGTTTATCGGAAAGGTACTCAACATCAAAAATGAAATTTCAGAAAATCTGTACATTTTTGATTCGCCGGACAGCACTTGGGAAAATGAAGACCTCAACCGGTTGGATATGGAACTCAAGCAGACCTTTGACCTCAAGGATAGGTACCGATACATCTCAGAGCGAATTGGCATCATTAAAGAGGATCTGGAGCTTTTCAAGGACATCATGGAACATAGGGAAAGTAGCAGGTTGGAATGGATCATTATTATCTTGATCCTGGTTGAAGTGCTCGATCTGTTTGTATTCAGAATTTTCGGATTGGCATAGGGCATGGTTGTATTCTCCTTATCCGAGACACTGTAAAGTACTTTGGAAAAATTACGATTGACTTGTAATTGGTATCGTTTAGAATTTGTAAATTAGAATGGATTTCAATTAAACTTCTAATTCATGGAACATGCACCTTTTCACATGTCGCTACCTTGTTATAGTATAACAAAGACCAAAGCTTTTTATGTAGACGTTATTGGCGCGAAGCTCGGTAGAAATTCTTCCCGTTGGATAGATATCAACTTATTCGGCAACCAGATCACATTTACAAAATCAGGTGAATTCAACTTTGTTTTTAGGGCCTATAAATTTGGGGATACTGTATTGCCATCCTTTCATTTTGGGGTCATCGTGGATCAAGAAACCTGGGATAACATGTATAAAAAGCTCAATAATTCCCAGTATGAACTGACCACAGAGGTTACTTTCTTAAAGGACAAAACCGGAGAGCACCGGTCGTTTTTTATTCAGGATCCCAATGGACATTCTTTGGAGTTCAAGACTTTTGCCAAGCCGAATGAAATGTTTGCCGAGTAACAATTTTTACCTTACTATTGCCCTTCCTTAAAAAACGGGGTCAACAATTATTATACTATGGAAGTGAAAGATTTGTCTATTATTGGAAGTGAGGAATGGTGTACGTTCAAAGAAATGGGTATTCCGGCCATTAAGGCAAGAGTAGACTCAGGAGCAAAGACCTCTTCCATCCAAGCGACAAACACCAAGGTCTTTACCAAAGGCGTACAGGAATGGGTGAAATTTGAGGTGAATCCGTTGCAGGACAACCGCAGTTTCAATATGCTCTGTGAAGCGCGACTCGTAGATAGAAGAACGGTAAAGAGCTCTTCTGGGATTGCCGAAGAGCGCTTGGTGATCAAAACCCCTGTGACCTTGGGATCAGACACATTTGATATAGAGCTTACCTTGGCAAATAGGGACACCATGGAGTTCCGTATGTTATTGGGTCGTGAGGCCCTTAACGATAGATATCTGGTAAACCCCGTAGAAAGCTACTGTAAGGGAGATATTACCGATGAGGAGATCACGGTAAAATATGCGCCTTATGTGAAGGAGAAATCCGGACTTAGAATTGCTCTTTTGGCGAGTAATCCCAATCTGTACAGTAACAAAAGAATTATGGAGGCCGCTGAGGCAAGGGGACATGAGATTGTTTTCTTGAATGTGGAGCACTCCTATATGAAATTGGATGCCAATTCCCCGGAGATCAGATATCGGGGAGGTAATATCCTAAAAGCCTATGATGCCATTATTCCGAGGATAAAACCAGCGGTTACCTTTTATGGTTGTGCCTTGATTCGTCAGTTCGATACCTTGGGTGTCTACTGCCAAAATTCAGCAGAGGCCATTACCCAATCCCGGGATAAATTGTTCGCATCCCAATTGTTTTCCAGGAACGATATCCACATCCCCATAACCGGATTTGCAAAATCACCCATGGATACCAAAGATTTGATCCGCATGGTCAATGGGGCGCCCCTGATCATAAAACTTTTGGAGAGCACCCAAGGAAAAGGGGTAGTATTGGCAGAAACCAACAAGGCTGCCGAAAGTGTGATCAACGCCTTTAAAAGTGTTCAGACCAATATCTTGGTGCAAGAATTTATCAAGGAAGCCAATGGACAGGATATCCGTTGTTTCGTAGTTGATGGTAAAGTGGTTGCCTCTATTCAAAGACAGGCAGAAAAAGGTGAGTTTAGGGCAAATATCCACCAAGGTGGGAAGGCCTCTGTCATCAAAATTACCCCTGAAGAGAAAAAATTGGCACTTAAAGCTGCAAAAGTACTCAACCTTGCCGTGGCAGGGGTAGATATTATTAGATCCAACAAAGGACCATTGCTATTGGAGGTAAACTCCTCTCCAGGCCTTGAAGGTATTGAAAATGCCACAGGAAAGGACATTGCCAATACCATGATCATGGCCATTGAAAAAAAGTTGAAGTTTAGAAATTGATTATTTGGAAAGGTTCTCCAGCATTTCCTGTGTGGTCCTTTCCAAATCAAACTCAGCCTTCCATCCCCAGTCTTTTTGGGCCACGGAATCATCAATACTACTGGGCCAGGAATCCGCAATCTGCTGTCTTGAATCCGGGGCATAGGACATCTCAAACTCTGGAATATGCTGTTTGATGTTTGCCGCCATTTCTGAGGGGGTAAAACTCATGGCCGCAAGATTGTAGGAAGAACGTACCTTTATTTTTTCAGGATCACTTTCCATAATGGTAATGGTTGCCCTAATGGCATCGTCCATAAACATCATCGGAAGTTTGCTGTCCGCTTTAAGGAAGCAGCTATACTTTTTGTCTGATAGGGCCTTGTGGTATATCTCTACGGCATAATCCGTAGTTCCTCCACCAGGCAATGTTTTATAACTTATTAGACCCGGATAACGTACGCTGCGCACATCTACGCCATACTTCTTGAAATAATATTCGCACCATCTCTCACCTGTTTGCTTGCTGATCCCATAAACCGTGCTCGGTTCCATGATCGTATTCTGTTCTGTTTGTTCTTTGGGAGTATTGGGTCCAAAGACGGCAATACTGGAGGGCCAGAAAACCTTGCTGATTTTTTGGTCCTTGGCTAGATTCAAAACGTTGAAAAGGGAATTCATGTTTAAGTTCCAGGCACGCATGGGGAATTTTTCTGCAGTGGCGCTCAACATGGCCGCCATCAGGTAGACCTCGTCAATTTCATAATGCATCACCACGTCTTCCAAGGCCCCATAATTGGTGGCGTCCAATAATTCAAAAGGGCCAGAGGCCATTAGATCTTGGTCTCCTTCCCTGATGTCACTGGCAATAACTTGGTTGTTGCCATATTTTTCACGTAAGGTGTAAGTGAGTTCTGTTCCTATTTGTCCGCATGCTCCTAAAATGAGTATGGATTTTGGCATAAAATTGTAGTTAAATGAATATGTCTTCAAAGATAGCTTTTATTAAAATTTGTACATTAGCCTCATGGGAAAAATATTGTTTTTTGGTGCCATGGCCCTGTTCTTGTTTTCATGTAAAGAGGGTAATACTGGAGCGGATAAGGTGGAAACACAGGAGGTAGTGTTCAACCTAAAAAGCCTTCCTAAAAAAGCAACAATCAATCCGGAGGCCAAGGTTGTGCTCAAGGATTGGGTGGAGTTCAACGCGTTGGAAAGTAGTTTTGACGCGCTTTATAAAGTTCAGGATAAAGAAGGTCTTACCTTGGTCGTTGAGGATTTGATAGAGAAACAAAAATTGTTGGAGACATCTTCATTCCCGGAAGAATTTGATGTCCCCCAAATAAAGAGTAGGCTCAAGGTGATCAAGACAACGATCTTAAAGACCAAATTTAGTCTGGAGTACGGCGTAGATACCAAGGAGCCGGCCACAGCCCTGGCAAAGGCATATAACGCATTTAGAAACCAGTTCACAGTGATTGTCAACAGTCGGTTGGACACAACATTGATTTTGAATGAATAAGATTGTACCTATTGTTTTAGTATTCTTCTTTTGCATCACATTGCAGGGACAACACGAGACAGAGAGGAATTCAGTTGCGACCCTTTTGGATTCTTGGCACCAGGCTGCCTCGGATGCCGATTTTGAATCTTATTTTTCAAAGATGACCCATGATGGAGTGTTTATAGGCACGGATGCCATGGAAAACTGGCAGAATGATGAATTCAAGGAGTTCTCCAAACCGTATTTTGATAAGGGCAAGGCGTGGAGCTTTACCGCCGTTCAGCGAAATATATATTTTAATGAGGCCATGGATATGGCTTGGTTTGATGAACTTTTGGATACCCAAATGAAGCTGTGTAGGGGATCGGGTGTTCTAATTAAAACCGATGGTGGGTGGAAGATTGCCCATTATGTGCTCTCCATAGCTGTTCCGAATGAAAATGTGGATGACGTAGTGTCCCTTAAAAAGGAAAAGGACAGTATTATTACCCAAAAATTAAAGTCGAACTAACAGTACAATAAGCACAAAAAAAGGGAGCCATTCAGCTCCCTTGATTATTGACATTAAACAATTTAATTATTGTTTTTTTGCTTTCGATTTGTCTTTGGTCGCTGCGGGTGTTTCTTTGGCGGCTTCCGGTTGTTCCTTTCTGGATTCCAAAGCTTGTTTGCTTAGGCTGGCCAGATTAAAGTTGGGTTCCAAGGCTAGGGCCTCATTGATGTGCGCCAGGGCACCATCAATATTGGTCTTGTCCACATTGTAGGCGATAAGGCCTTTTAAATGAAGAAAAGCGGCCTTTAATGGAACTTCGTAAGGTTGTTGCCTTTCGTAAAAAGCATATTTCATTTCATCCGTTGCATTGGCAATACCATATGCTATATTGGAAGATGCACCTGCACTATCACCAGTCTGTATTTTTAGATCCGCAAGCTCGTAGGCCAAAAAGGCATTGGGTGATCTTTTGAACAAAAGTTCAAATTGTTCCAAAGCACGTTTTGGCTGGTTCAAAGCCTTAAGGGATATGGCCTTCACTTGTAGGGCAAGATCAGAATCTGCTTCATTTCTATCGATACCGATAGTGTTTAGTGCCTGCATATGCTGATTGTCATTGGCATAAACATAGGCTAAGGTGTCCCTGCGATCCGTTGAGGGCGATATTACATTAAGGTGGGTCAGGGCATTGATAACACCATTGACATCACCCTGTAATTTCATTTCGTTGTAAAAAGCCTCGTAATGTTTCTGAAGCTCACTTTTTGTCTGTGCACTGGCCATTAAACCAGAGGCAAAGACTAGTACAAAAATTATTCTTTTCATTTTCCTAGATATTAAGTGGGCCAAAACTATTAAATTATTTCTTGTAATCTGTTAAGTAATTCTTTAAAGGTTTGTGGCACAGTAAAAAAGTAGTCATTCTGCCATAATGTTGGGTCAACTGACAATTGATTTTTTGAATGTAAACTTTTTGCGCTCCATTAGATTATAGGGAATGACCTTTTTTCCCTGACTGGACCTTGAATCTGTATATTGGGGGGCTTCAAGGCCCCTTTTGTCTGCTTCGTTGGCGTAGTAGTCTTTTTTTGGGGGATGCAAGGGATAAACTCCATTAAAGATTTCTCCCCAATATCCCTTTTCCAGTACTGTTGCAATAATGCGGATGCAGTCGTCCAGATGGATAAGATTAATGGGGTGGTTTCCGTTTGAGAGGCCTTTTTTGCCGGCTAGGAAGGTAATCGGGTGTCGGTTGGGGCCTATGAGCCCACCAAATCGGATTATGGTGGTCTCCAGATCAGGATCGTTCAAAAGTGTTTCTTCCGTTGCCAATAATTGTTTCCCAGAATCCGTTTCCGGATGCGGTACGCTGGTCTCTTTTACATCACCATCCAAATCTCCGTATACAGATGTACTACTGATAAATATTATGTTGGCAACGCTACTGTTTCTGATCGCTTCGTGCAAGTGCCCTATTTTTTGTTCATAGTTTTCCTTGTTCACACCTCTTAAATTGGGAGGGACGTTAATGATGATGACCTTTGCGTTTTCCAAGAAGGATGTAATGGGTCCCGCTATTCCATTTTCTGTGAGTGAGATTTGAAAAGGTACAATACCCAAATCTCGTAATGCGCCTACCTTGTCATGGGAGGTGGTGCTTCCGTGAACTGTAAAACCTTGCTGCAAGAGATCTTGGGCCAGGGGCGTACCCAGCCATCCGCATCCCATGATTGCTACAGTACTATTCAATTCGTATTGTTTTTGTGGTTAATATGGCATCGTTTAGTATGAAAGGCATGGGGATGCTTGTCTCCGGCCTTTGTGGGACACTGAACATAGGATGGGTCAAAAGGTCATTGGAAGCCTCATATACTTGGAGTTCCAAAATTTGATCCTTGGGATAAACAAGTTCCAAAACCGTGGCATCATTGTCGCTGATGTAATGGGTGAGCAACTTACTTCTTCTCCTATCTTGGAGGTAAAACTTGGATAGCTCAATATTATTGACCGTTGCTTTGGTCAGGGGAATATCATTGGTAAAAACTTCCAACCGGTTCACCGAACGTTGAGGGGTAATGGTCAGTTGCACAATTCGATGATCGGCCATGATGGTATCCTTGGTCTTGTCCACCTTTGGCGGCGCTATGTTTTTCATTGGGGCAGGGGTGCTATAGGTGAAACCTGTACTGTATTTACTGCTGATCACCTGGTATGTTTTTACGTTGGGCGAAGCATCCTCTAGGTATTGTTTGTTCCAGTCGATAAGTACGTGATCGTAGGACACCCATTGCGCACTTTGGGTATCCGTATTGAGGATATACAATAGGCTACTGGGCTTGGCATGATCCTTGGAAAAGCCCGAATTGAAATGTGCCAAGACCATGAATATGGCAAACAACAGCTGGAATAGGAAGGCCAATTTGCCTTTCGACTTATAAAACCCAAAAATGGGCAATAATAGAAAGAAGGTCAGGCTGGTCAGCACCGTTGAGGTTATCATCATTTTGAGACCTAGTCCCACTGGAAACATTTTAATGAAGGGGGCATAGATCCAAAGGGCCGGTAAGGCCAAAAATACCATAAGATAGGGGTTGGGTGCCTTTTGATTTATGAGGATGGGCAAAGAGGCCAAAAGGGCAACAAGGGGAACAATAAAAAAACCGGCCCCGGGTAAAAAGTTGGCCACGGCCCCGCAAATGATAAGCCATAAAACAATAGGGGCCACCAGTAGGTTGGGCACCGTTATATTTTGGAATTTATGATATGCCCAAAAACAAATAGCAATGCTCAAAACCACAAAACCAGCAATGTAGTAATAGCCATTGTAGGTAAATCCATGGAGCATATCTTGGTATTGGGGATATAGCCATTTTAAGAACCTCCAGCTGAAGAACCCAACAATTGCATTGATCAACAATGAAATACCCATGGGTAAAAATCCCTTGGAGATTTCCTTGAGGTGTAGTTGTTGTTTTTTGAATCCGTAGACCAGAATACAAACAAAGAAAAGGAAGGCAAGACCAAACATGGGCCAGATCCATTCAAAGGGATACGAGACAAGTTTAAAGAAGGGGACATTGAAATAGACGTTGTCATTCAAACTTTTTAGATTTCCCAGATCAGCATTGCTAAAATGGTTTAAAAGAGGCATAAGGTAACTGCCCTGATGTGCCAAAGTTTTTCTGTCCAAACGGTCATAATTGTCCCGTGCCGTATGGTAATCATAGTGGTCATCTATAAAGGCAAAATTTAAGCCTTCAATATCACGATCTTCCCTGAAAACCGTTAAATCGGTATCATTGGGAAGCATTTTGTAAATACTATAGACCAGGGAATTGGCGACAGGGAATTCGGGTCCTGCCGCGGTGAATTCCTCAATAAGTCTGCTATTGCCCCTATTGGTCTCAATAAGCATATAGCTTGGTCCGCCACTGCCACGGGCCTCAAAGTTCAATACCAGGCCCACATCATTGGCCCAGGGGTGTTGGTTGGCAAAAAGATCTGCCCCGTTCAGCCCCAGTTCCTCGGCATCGGAGATCAGGATTATGATATCGTTCTTTGGTGTCTTGTTTTTGGCCAGAAAAGCCCTTACCCCTTCCAGTATGGTGGCCACACCACTGCCCGCATCGCTGGCCCCTAAGGAAGAATGGGGGTTGCTATCATAATGGGACAATAACATAAGAGACTTTCCTTTTTCTGATCCAGGTATTCTGGCCAGAATATTGGTGGCTTTGCTCAGGTTGGCCCAGTCTCCGGCAGTATATCCCTCTTGGAGGGAGGGTTCCAATCCCATTTTTTGAAGCTCTGAAACAATATAGTCCCTCACTTTTTTATGGGCCGGAAATCCTACGGCATGGGGTTCCACCGAAATTTTTTCAACATGGCCCAAAGCACGATCTGTTGAAAATTTGTCTAGCGGTACTGTATTGTTTTGTTGATAGGAGGGAGTGGCCGAGTCAAAACTCCAGAATATAGCCAGTCCCAATAGAAATAGGGTAATGCCTGTGGTGTATTTTTTCATTAGGTCTTAGTGTTCCCTAAATGTATAAAAATCCATTGGGATATCCATTGATTCCGGTTGGGTCAGGAATTCTGGAATGCCATTATTACCACACATCAAGGTTGAAAATTGAAAAATATTCATCATTTTTAATTTATGGATGCATTTTATCTATTATATGTGTTAAAATATTGTATTGTATTTTTCATATTTCTATATTTAAGATTCACCTAAAAATCAACCATATGGGCATCAAAAGTTTTCAAGGCGCACGGGAGACCGTAAAAAAAGAATATTCCACCCCTATCATGGTAGAGGATTATATGACCAAAAAACTGGTCACCTTTAAACCGGAACAATCAATTCTAGAGGTAATGGAGCAGTTTACCAAATACAATATCTCAGGGGGGCCGGTTTTGGATGACAACAACTTTTTAGTGGGAATTATATCTGAGGCCGATTGTATGAAAACCATTTCCGAAAGTCGCTATTTCAATATGCCCATACTGGATAAAAACGTGGAGAAGTACATGACCAAGAATGTGGAGACCATCCCACATGATATTAGTATTTTTGATGCTGCCGGAATTTTCCACAAAAATAACCGTCGTAGATTGCCTGTTTTGAAGAATGGTATTCTCGTTGGGCAGATCAGTCGTAAGGATATAGTGATTGCAGCGCTGAAATTATCTGGCCAAAACTGGAAATAATTGTCTGCATACCCGATACGATTTTTTGTTCCCTATGGTGTCTTAGAGTTTTCTGAGGCTACATCAGTGGGAGACCTATTTATTATTCCCTTTTAACGATCATATAATAATCATTGTCCAAGGGTAAGTAGCCCAAATCGTACACAAAAAAGTAAACAGTACCTTTTTGTGTGGTATAAAGGTGTGTGAAATATTCAAAATCAAAACCTTTATCCAATAATTTGGTTTTGGTGGTCTTGGTCTTGCCATTCTGCAGGGTGAAGCTTTCCAGTATCCTGTAGTTTTTACGAAGTCGGTTGTTGATGTTGCGGATAAGATTCTTACTGTCCTTGTTCAACCGGTTGTTATAGGCATTGCGGCAGTAGTCCGAACAGAATTTCTTATCTACCCGCCCAATTATCTTTTCCCCACATTCGGGACATTTTTTCTCCATGGTCAGTGGTTGTTTCCGTATTTGGAATTAAGATACTGAAATTCTGTCGATTATCGTCTTAATACGTATTGGTCATATGGCTGTCTACACAAATAATGAAGTCGGCCAGTCCTTTGTGCTCCGGTGATAGTTTATCTATGAAGTCTTGGGACACCGTGGAAATGGTAGCATACGCATTTGCTGGGGCCAATTTTTTCAGATACCATAAAATGCCCTCATAATTATTGGAATGGTAGGCACCATTGAAGTGAAGAAACTGTTGCCCGGGCGTGTAATTCTCCAGAATAAAATGGGCCATGGTTGCATCCTTTATGGCTTGGGCCTTGACCAATTCTGGTGTTCCATGATCTCCCATCATACGTAGTATATTTTGATAACCTGGTAACTCCGGATCAAAAATTATGGGCAAGGGAGCAATCCAAGCTTTTTCATTTGTGGTAAGACTATCCAAAGCTTCAAAACCTTTTTTGTATACCATGGATGCATATCGTCTTGGAATATTGGTAGCAATAAATGGTATTTTCTTGTCCTTGGCAAAATTGACCAAGGGAGCATAATCGGTGGTATAATTGGGCCATAGTCGGACCAATGTATCCAACCCTTTTCGATCAATACTACCCTTCAAATAATCGTCCAGCGGTTTTTGGTTATCGGCTTCAAACATCTCAGCTCCTAAGGTCAAAGGCTTTTTAAGGGCCAGATCTGCTGTTACCTCATATTGGAGCCAATGTGCAATGGCATTGTTGTGCTGTTCACCAAATAGAATGATATCCTTGGTAGAAAGCACCTTGACCATTTTGGTATAGGATATTTTTTTTCCCTTACTGTTGAATATGGTATAGGCGGGCTTGTCTTGTGCTTGGGCTATGTTGAACACAAACAAAAAAAGGAAGGCTAAGAAAATTTTTCTCATACAGAGCTAAACAGATTTGTTCTGGGAATCAGAAGATTTTGCGGTCCTTACATTCAAGATCAACCTTTAAAATTTATTTCGTTGTGGGTGCCGTCACAATAGGGTTTGTTGCTGGAGGCGCCACACCTACAAAAAGCGGTAGTCCTTTTTTTTATTTCCTCATTTCCGGATTGGTCTATGACCTTTAATGTTCCATGGACCAATAGCGGGCCATTTTCCTTAACTTCTACTTTGGTTTCCATACTTTCTTCTTTGGCTGTGTCCGTTTCCTTTTTTCCATCCTCGTTCATATAATAACTCAATGCCCCAGATGGACACTTGGATATCTGATCTTTCAATTCTTGGGTAGTTGCATTATGCGGTATGATCCATGGCTTTTCCTTTGGTTTGTAAACCTCAGGCAGGGAATGAATACATTCCTCGGAGTGGATACACGCTTTAGGCTTCCATACCACGGTAAGCTCTCCATTGGTATACTCTTTTGTGATTTCCTTTTCCATGTACGCAGCTTTTTCCCTTTTAAATTTAGTAAAATTTATTCGTAATCTGGCGGATAGGTGGGGATTGGTTTATTGGATTCATATAAAATAGGGCACCCTTCTCTCGAAAGATATTCTAGTTTAAACAAATACATTTGAGAGCTCGTCATTTAAGGATATACCAAAACAGGTCTATCGTTTTCACAGATGACCCCACTGGGCTCGGCAGGAATGGAACAATCAGATTGTAGGCCCCATTTCTCATTATATACTTTTTCTGCCGATTCATGTTCTGTTACGAGTGCCAGAAAATGGGTGGTATCAATAGCTGTGGAATAGGCGATATAACCATATGGTCCTCCACAAGGCTTGCTGCCGTAGGAAGTAAATCGCCATTCATCGGCATTGACGCATTTGGCGCTGTTAGCAATTTCATTGATTCGGGAAAGCATTTTTATCAGCTCCTGGTTTTCCTCTTCTTGGGAATTGGTGTCCTGGCTTACCGAGCAGGAAAGCAGGGAAATGGCAAGGCCCAAAAGGAAGGTAACGAACATATTTCTGTCCATAATTTAGTTTTATAGGATAGGTGCTACAATATGGAGAAGGTTGCGTTTAGATCTATATTTTCTAATATGAAAGTGCATTTCTGGAATAATTTAAATTGGGCAGATTGGTTGGAAACGCTGACGGTATGAGTCAATAATTTATCCGATTGAAATTT
This sequence comes from Sediminicola sp. 1XM1-17, assembly GCF_037203765.1. Lineage (NCBI taxonomy): Bacteria > Pseudomonadati > Bacteroidota > Flavobacteriia > Flavobacteriales > Flavobacteriaceae > Sediminicola > Sediminicola sp. 1XM1-17. The sequence continues at coordinate 20,959 of NZ_JBBCAS010000006.1, forward strand.
TAATCTTTTTTACCTTAGCGGTACAACCATAAATGAAATTATTATGAGAAGTCTTCTTTGGCTAGTAGCCGTTATTTGTATCGTTATTTGGCTTTTGGGTTTATTAGGTGTAATCCCAGGGTTAGCAACCGGTAGTTTAGTTCATATTCTTCTGGTAATCGCCGTTGTTGTGATATTATACAATATTATTTCGGGACGCAAACCCCTATAAATACTTGGGGTCATGTGGTTGGTCAAGATTCGGATTGATGGAATGACGAGAATGCTTGGCTTATCTGAAGTATGTTTAAAAAAGGGTGACCATGGACTTTTTGGCCATAGTCACCCTTCATGGTTTTATACCCTACTATGTAGTTGTTATTGGGCCAGTAATTCCATTAAAACTTGCTTGTAAACAGCAACAGGTTGCGCTCCCGTCAAGGCGCTGGTGTTGTTGAATACCATGGTTGGTACCGATGATACTCCTACACTTTGCCAATAAGCCTCCTTACTCTGTACTTCATAGCGGGCTTCGTCATTATCCAATTTTGCCATAGCCTGTTCGGCATCCAGGCCTATGCTTTTTAATTCTTCCAGTAGTACCTTCCTGTCCGATACATCCTTTCGTTCACTGAAGTAAGCGGTTACCAAGCGCATTTTAAGATCTGTTTGCTTCCCCCGCTCTTTGGCGAAATCCAATAAAACGTGGGCGTCTCTGGTATTGACAATTTTCATGTACTCAAAATAATCAAAAGTGAAACCCAACTGGGCACCTACTTCGGCCATATGATCTTGAGAGCGTTTCCAATCTTCTGGGGTGGATCCATATTTATTGGCAATATGTTCCTGGACATTTTCGCCTTCTGGCGGCATGTGTGGATTCAGTTCAAAGGGTTGCCATTCCAATTCAATCTGATCTTGGATACCCATTTCTTGGATAGCCTGCTCCAAACGTTTGTAACCAATGGCGCACCATGGGCAAACAACATCCGAAACAATATCAATTTTTATTTTAACTGCCATAACTGTATTTCACTATTTCGCTGATTTGTATTTCACCCTGAACATTGGTATAGTTGGGTACATCTGCAGCAAATTTCTTTGCATAGGGTCCAAATGAAGCCTGAAAAGACTCCAAAGATTCAAAACTCAGATGTGCCATGGCGATGTATGGAGCAGCCTCGGAAGGAGTTTTTCCTGCCAATCCAAGATTAAATTCCAATCCTTTCAGAGCATCTCCCAAAGATTGTGCAATCATGGGTAGATGGGTGTTCTTATAATAGTCTGTGTCGAATTTTGCTTCTACACTATTCGGATACATAACAGATACTTTTATCATACTATTAATTTTATGCCTGTTCAACAAGGCTGGTGAATAGATTAAAATTAAAATACGCTTTCCATAGGAACTATACAAAGCGCATTTAATATTAACCGAAATGAGGGATTGGAAATATTATTTTTTCCAAGCAAATTTTTCAAATGGTTTGTCCACCGGAGTTTGTGCAATATGGTTTACATAGTTGCTCATTACCTTTTGGGATACACCCAAGATAATTTCCAATAGCTGTCTCTGCTCATATCCGGCAGCATAGAAGGCTTTTATGTCTTTTTCAGAAATATTTCCACGATCACGTACAATGGACAATGTGGTTTCGTGCAGGGTTTGAAGTTTTTCGCTAGGCATTTTCGTCTTGTTTCTCAGAGCATCTGTAATGGCCTCATCAACTTTCATCATATGTGCTATTCCTGTATGTGCAGGAACACAATAATGACATGCGTGTTCTACATTGATGGTCTGCCATACCACAGTGAGCTCGTCATTGTCAAAAGATGAATTTTGAAACAAATCATGTAGTTTTTGATAAGCTTCCAGCATTCCAGGAGCTTCTGCCATTACACCGTGCAGGTTTGGGATCATTCCGAATGATTTCATGGAATTTTCCAATAAAGGCTTGCTATTTGCTGGTGCGGATTCAATGTCATGAATTTTAAATGTGCTCATAGTTATCATAAATTTTAAATGTTAATATGTGCCTAAGCGTATGCTTAGGTTTTGAGTAATTTTTTTTAAATGTTTAGAAAAACAGTCTCAATAGAGTCTTCTAGCTGTTTATCATTGAACATTTTTGAGGCTACGGATAGGCCCAAGATGGAGTTCATCAAAAAGTTGGCCTGTCTTTCAATGGTCTCAGCGTTCTTGTTTCTATCCTGTTTTAGGTTATTGACAAATAGGCTTTTGATATTGTCAGCGAATTTTTTTAATTCACTCATTACAAGGGGATCTGCATCTTTTCCCAGCTCATTTACCGTATTGGTCACCATGCAACCTTTACTGAGATCATCTTCTTTGGCAAATTCCAAGAAGTCTTTGAAGTATTGTTTGATACCCTCAACCCCATTTTGGGATTTTTCCAATTTGTCGGTGATGCCCTGTATTTTTTTGTTGTAAGCTTTTATACTTTGAAGAAAAACACCTTGTTTGCTTCCAAAACTGGCATAGATAGAAAATTGGTTAATGCCCATTTCCTTTTCCAACATACGTATGGAAGTGTTTTCATACCCATTTCGCCAGAAGAGGTGCATGGCCTTTTCTAAAACTTCCTGTTCTATATATTGCTTTTTTCTGGCCATGATTTCTTAACTACACCACAAAACTAAGCAAATGCTTAGAAACAAAAGAACAATTAAGAATACTTTAATAGTTGGACTCACGGATCGTTATGCTTTTTAGGAATTCATAGTCCTTCTTTAGCGGTCAGAATTTCTTTTGGACCATCCTATGCGGTTGCAGGGACGAACTGATAATAATTTCAAAATCGATTACCCCCAATACCAATTCTTCATCCGTGATAACTTCAACCTTCCAGAGCCCTGGCTTTACATTGTTCTTATAGGTATAGCCGCGATAACCACCATCTCTACCGCCGGTAATATCATAACCTATATCCTCTACAATTTCCCATGTTTCTGTATTGGGGTTGTACCACTGCCATCGGTGTATGATAGATTTTTCCAAGGCTGTTGGTGCAAAGATGGAAGAAAACACGTAGACATTATCCTGTGGGTCGTGAATGTATTTGAGCCTGTGTTTTCTCCAAAACACATACCATTCGTCCGTTTCGTAACTGACAATATATTTGTTGTTCCTTAATTTTATATCGTGCGCAACAACGCCCGCATCCATGGCCAGTGGTACGGGCGGGATGAGCCTCAGAAAGTAAAATGCATTGATCAGCAAATAAATAGATAATATAACGCCAACAAGTTTTACAATCCTTATTTCTGCCCGCGTACTGGGACTTGCACCGTATATGAAAATAATTAGCGCCAAGGTGCACCCAAGACTCACCAGACCTGAAATAATAAAGATCCTAGTGTTCATTTCACTGATGAAGACAGGAATGATAAAACTGAAAAAGGTAAAGCTTATAAAAAAGTATACACTAAACTGTAAGTACTTGTTCGAAATTCTTTTTTTAAGTAATTCATTCGCAAAGAATATAACGAGGAGAATGATAAAAAAGGAGATGGTCTTGGAGAGAGAAACACTTCTGGAAAAGTAGATGACATAGGCGCTGGAGAGTCCACCAAAGAAAAACTGTATGGCCAATGGGAGGTACATTTCATACCGGCCCAATTTGGTGTTTTTCCACCTGCCATCGTCCACCAAATTATAGAGGTATAGGGAAACGGTCAGTGCTGTCATATATAGACAGAGCACAATGAGGTCGTACAAGCGATCTATGCGCCCAAGGGTCAGGGAATCAAAAATAAACCCTGCGATAAAAAAGATGACGGGAGCATATTTCTCATGCCTCCCAAGAAATCTTCGGAACGCACTATTCTTAAACCTGTCCAATGCTCTTTTCATATGCTATTTTACAACAATGCCATTAGTAGTACGTCCCTAGGGGGGAGGTACCATTAAATTCCCTTTTAGCCCAAGGAAAATTACGCTTTGCTGTAGATTGGATTGATCCTAAACGTTTTAATTATGCTTGTATGCAATCCTTGATATAAGGATTGGTTCATTACCAATCACATTATGAATCCCCACATGTAACGGGATGGATTTTTTACTCCACTTGCAAGGGAGTGTCATAGTGTTGGGACTTTCCGAAAAACCCTTCCTTATTGATGGAAATCTTCTCTTCCCGGTTTATTTCATACCCCTCAATAGTTGTACTTTTCCCATTATCAATGACCTCCTTTACCGAAAACTGATAAGCCTTTCGAATCACATGGGTAGGATAGAATTGGGATTCAATATACGTGTAACTCTCAATAAAATCACCTCGCGTTATTTCAAGAAAATCAATCAGCTCCCCTTTTTTGGTATAGTTCACAAGATAAGAGTCATACCAGCTACTTGTATTCGTAAAGCCAATAATTAAGGTATGGAAGTTGGGCGATAGCGCCACAGTTCCTACCACCGTAGTGGTAATGTCTTTGTTATTCGCATAAAAATTTTTCACATTGTCCAGTGCTAGGATATGGAAAAACGCTTTGGTAATGTTGAAGGTATAATTTAGTTCAGGGTCGGGCGCTGCTATATTCTTGGCGAATTTGCGAATTCCCAGGTCTAAAAGGAACTTTTCAGCATCGTTGGGATTTTTAACTTGGAGAGCGAATTTTTTTGGGGCTATCTGATTTTTTTGATTTTTTGGTGCCAGGATTGCCCTTTCAGATAAGATTTCTTTGTCTCCCTTAAAAATGCTCAGTGTAGCAGGAGGGGAATCTGAGGTTCCCAAAGTTATTATGGAACATACATAGGTGTATGGGCCGTTGGAAAACTCATATCGGTGATTGCCACCACTTCCATCATGGATTACTTTTCCATTGGAAAGTATTAGATCTGGTGCCACATTCATGTTTTTTTCTATGGGCCAAGAAGCATATCTGAATTTATGATTGCCTAAATCATCAATCCGTATTCTGAATTTTTTAGTTTCCAATACAACAATTGGCTGCTTAAATTCTTTTAGACTGGGATGTACATAGGCTTTTGTTATTGCAACTAGCCTTGCCTTTTTTTGTTGTTCTGATTGGGACTGGTAATTCACGGCAATTAATGTCCCGTCATAATCCAACCAAAGCATCCCATTTTTTAACATGATGCCTCTCCAACCCATAGCTGACCAATCTGTAGCTGGGTTCGACCCAGAAATTAATTCAATAAGGTTGTCATCAAAAATTTCACGGTACCGCTCCAGAAATTCCCTTTCATTTCTTATGTCAGGAATTGGGGAGTCTCTTTTAAGTGGGAAGGAAACTTGGGTGGACAATTTTTCCTTCTTTTGGTTTTTAATATTATCTATGAATGTTTGTACGATCTCCTGATAATCTTCTCTTAAATGTTGCTCCCCTTTTTCAATTGATTTATCGTCCAGTTCAATTATTTCCTCACCGGTTTCCTGCAATGTGGAACTTGTATTGTCTCCAGAGCCTTTTTTGTTGCCAGAACATGCTATAAGGAACGAAGCTATGAAAACCATTAATAATGATGTGCGCGTGCAGTTTCGAATTAGGTTGAAGGCTCTTGGTTCCCTTTTAAAAGTTGGGCCGTAATTCATTTCCAATGCGGATACAGGATTGCATCTTAGATAATTTTTCATAAAAAAAGAACGAAGATCCCGCTCGGCTATTGTTTAAAAATTTTTTGATTTGAAGTGAATCTGCTGAATAGGTGGTTTTAGATACTGTTGGGAGAACAACTATTCTTTGGAAGGTCTACCCAAATAATAATACCTCACCCCTTCGGAGTTGGGACTTAAAAACTGGAACAGTTTGAGCCTTACCAATGGTCTATTGTAATCCTTTTTGCCATAATACTCCAAGAACCTTTTAGCGATCAGGGCATCATTGAGTTTCCCATGATTGACTTCCAGGTCTTGATCGGATAAAAAGGGTTCGGGAAAACCTTTACGATGATGCTGTTTTTGTAGCTTGGCCCTTCCTTGCATAGAAATTCCATTTTTATTTTTTAGAGTGCTTATATTTTTCAAAGCGCCATGGAGGTCGTAACTGATATTGAATTCCTTCCTGTTCTCTTGCTGTATTTTCCTTAGAAGCCTTCTATAGGATTTATGATCAGCATGTGCTATGATGCCTTTTTCAATAAGGTGATCTTGAAACTCGTAAAGGACCCGTTCCAGTTCTTGAAAATAATCGGGATTTTCTTTTGCCAACTCTTTTTCATATAAGGTCTCATAACTATGGTTGCTCACTTTACAGGATATGTTGAGGGAGATTAAGGTAAAGCATATTCCGAAAAGAATGTATTGTTTTTTCATCGTGCAGCAATGAGTTGTTGAAGTTCCCACTAGTTGTTTAGGACCCCAAGAAATTAATTAGTTCCAAGTTCGTTTTTGAACCGTCAATATTGATATACTCTAAACGCACAAATCCATATGTCTCATTGAAGTATGCCCTTAGCTGGGTTTCTCCAATACTACTGGTTGCAATGGCTTCAATTACGTAACAATCCAATGGTCCCAATTTAACATTCAGGGTTTTGTAATCAACGATCTCATATTGATATTCATTTTGAATCGTGCCCTTCCATAGTTTCCACCTTCCATCTGCCCAATAATCTCCGATTTTCAATGACCATGTCCATTTTGTGCCTATCTGATAAGGTGCTTTAATATAGGGAAAGGGATTAAGTTCCAATATTTCGAAATAATTGTCACGAGGGGGGTGCATCCAAATGTTGCCTTCATTTTCAATTACCCCGGAGGAACTTCGTATAGAACCAACATAATCGCCTTGTGTGGGATATGTATATGCTATGATGGTTTGATTGTAATCAGGAAAGCGTTTGCCGAAGCCTTGTAGTCCTTTTTCTACCGTAATATTTACTTGCTTTATGGTGTTTTTGTTAAAATCCCTTACCGGAATAAAATTCCAATGGGCCAGACTATCGATATATTCTATATAGCGTTGCTCATTGTTTTTGTCGATATGTTCAAATTTATAATGGAACGAAACTCCCTCTCTAAAAATGACATTGTTCTTGTTGTATCGACTGTCATCAATATTTGTTGAATCAAATACTTCTACGACTATACCATCCTCCTCTAATTCCAATTTGTAATCTTGAGCGATCTCCATATTCCTTTGAGCAAAAGAATGTGAAGTGATTGCAACCATTATGATGAGAGTTATTCTTTTCACGGATAGTTAAATTATTTAATTTCAATTGGTTGTCAGGTGTGGATTATGGTAAAACCACTTGTTCAATAACTCAGGATGTTGGTGTCAAAACATAAGTTGCAACTTGCAATTCTGTAGTGATTTTCTTTACGTTTTAGTTACAATATGAAACTGGTAATAATTAGTAAAGTTTAAGGAATTTATAAATAGTTGAATTATGAATAGTTATGTGCCAACACTCCTATTAGGGCAATTAACCCAAAGACAACATAAACGCCAACCATGATTATGGTCAGGATTCCCCAAAATTTATAGAGGGACTTTAGGTTGCCAAGGGCCCCATTCAAATCCTCATTATTTTTTGTGGTGATGGCCAATTTTAACTTTTGAGAAAATTTGAATAAATATAAAGTCGGGAAAAAATAAAGAAGTCCCAATACTCCATAGATTAATCCAACCATGATTCCCATCCCCGAGGATATGGGGTTTATTTGTTCCCCTGGCATGATAGACAACATGGAGCCAGCGAAAAATGCCATAATAAATATGAGGCCTGTGAAAATAAAACCAATGACTGATAGGAACTTGGCCCACTTACCGGTTTCTGTTAAGTAGTTGATTGCAGTCCCTGTTATGCTTAGATGGGTTTTTAGGTTAGCTGGGTTTGTTGATTGATTGTTTTGTTCTTCCATAATTTAGTTTATATTCTTTAAATATAGAAAATAATACCAAAAGTGTATGGTGTGGTAGGTAAAAAGTGTTAAATGAATACAACCGACTACAAACGTTTGTAAACGAAAGTAACTATTTCCAAACCGAGTGCAGGGGAATAAGGGTGGTAGGTTTGTGGTGTCGAAACATAGGAACTCGATAGTATGAACTGTTAAACCATTAAAATTAGTATTATGAACGCACTTAGAAACAGAGTACAGTTGATTGGAAACTTGGGGAACGACCCAGAAATTGTGAACATGGAGAGCGGGACCAAACTCGCAAAATTTTCCATCGCCACCAACGAAATCTATAAGAACACCAAAGGGGAAAAGGTTACCGATACCCAATGGCATAATGTGGTCGCCTGGGGCAAAACCGCAGAAATAATAGAAAAATACCTCGTAAAGGGCAATGAAGTGGCCATTGAAGGGAAACTGACGTCCCGCACCTATGAGACCAAGGAAGGGGAGAAGCGGTATGTTACCGAAATCAAATGCAACGAGCTTCTGATGTTGGGCAAATAGAACCCCAATAAAACGAAAAGCCCCACTGGCAACTACTGCTTGTGGGGCTTTTTCTTTGGTAAAGGTCGGTCAATTATTCGTCTTTGCCTCCATCTCGGTTCGGAGATCGCGGTTCGGGCCATGTTCTTTGTTCCCCGGTTCTCGGATTCGTATGCAGCACCGCCTTTTCACGGGAAGTTTTCTCTGGGTCCTCGCTGGCCATATAAGCAAGTATAGCGGTAAGGATAGCGTTGTTCCTAACATCATCGAACACGATCTTATCGTAGGTATCCAAATTGGTATGCCAGGTATAATCAAAATAGCTCCAGTTCAAAGAACTCAAAGAAAACGCCGGTGCTCCTGCCGCTACAAAAGAAGCGTAATCAGACCCTCCGCCCCCAGGGGTACCCGGGAAGGTGGTTTCAATATGTTTGGTGATAGATTCCGGGGCGGCCTCCAGCCAACGGCCCATATAGTCATAGGCGTTCAAAAATCCCTGTCCGGAAATACGAACAACCCTTCCCGTTCCATTGTCCTGGTTGAACAACGCCTGTAATCCTTCTACTACTTCGGGACGGTCTTCTACAAAGGCTCGGGACCCGTTCAGTCCCTGTTCCTCACTGCCCCAATGCCCCACAATAATGGTGCGTTTAGGGTTGGGATAAATCTTTTTTAAGATTCTTGCCGCTTCCATCATGGTAATGGTACCTGTTCCATTGTCTGTAGCTCCAGTTGCCCCGTCCCATGAATCAAAATGGGCAGAAAGAACGATATACTCATTGGGCAATTCTGTACCAGGGATGGTTGCGATGGTATTAAAGGTGGGTACGGTGCCCAATTCCTCTGATTCTGCCACGACCTTAATAATCGGCTGTTCCCCATGCTCTACCATGCGGTACAATAGGCCATAGTCTTCCAACGTTAGATCTACTACCGGGATGTTTTTGGTGTTGGCGCCAAATATTTTATTGGCCCCAAATCCTTCTGACCAGCGTGATTGGATTATGCCCAATGCCCCAGCAGCCTCCAAGGCCTTGTTGATGTTTCTGGTGGTGTATCCTGTTTTTTTGATACGCTCCCTCCATGCTTCGGTTTGGGCTGCCCGGTCCTTTTTCATTTTTTCAAAGGATTCTTCCGTGGCATATTCCTTCCAATTATAATCGGGTCTTCCGGTTGGTTCCATCATGGACACCATTACAAATTTGCCCTTAACATTGGGCAACCATTTTTGGAACGCCAAGGAGTCGGCCACATCCGGGATGATGACCATGCCGGCAGTGATCCCTTTTTTTGATGTGCCTGGGCTCCAGGCCAATTGCATCCCGCTAAGGCTAACAACCCTTGGAGATACCAAATCTACATGGGTAATACCACGTTCCCATCCACGCCATTGTCCCCATTTCTCATTGGTGGCGGTGATACCCCATTTCGCATAGGTGTCCACAGCCCAATCGTGGGCTTTTTTCATTTGTGGGGTACCTACAAGTCGAGGTCCTATAACATCCATCAGCTCGTGGGCCAATGGCTCCAATTGAGAATTTTCATGGGCCTCTTTAACTATTTTATCTACTATTTCTTGGGTGGTCTGTGCAAAGGCAATGATGCCATGTAGCATAAAGAGTGCTACGAGGAATGGTAAACTTTTTTTCATGGATATGGTTTCGTTATATGTTCAATTCACTAAGATAGTAATTTAGTTTTCTAGATGTAACCAATAAATTTCTATGGGGCTATATGGAAGTGTATGGTAGGGTTTTGAGCCGTTCGGTTGTTACATGATTAGAAGCACGATCTAGATAGGTCTATAGAATTAAATTAATTTTTTGATATGAAACAGATTCAGACATGTATTGCCATAGGATTGTTTATAGGATCTTTTACCGCCTATGCACAAAATGAAGAGGTTAGTGAAGAAAAGAAACTATCCTATTATGAGCAAAGGGCACAGGAGGATGCCAAATACGAACAAGAATTGAGAACAGATAATGAAGAAGAAGCCGAGGAATTTTGGGAAGACCAACAAGCCTATGAGAAGGACCTTAAAAAAAGGGACAAAAAAGCTTATAAAGCCTATATGAAGGGTAAAAGGGATGCCTATGAGGAGCATGCGGAGCATTGCCATCACCATCATCATAGTACTCACTTCTACTATTATGCCGACCATTATTACAGTTCTCCAAGGTATTATAGGAGTTCCCCTAGAAGGAGTACTATTAGCACCGGCGTCCGCGTAGGTACCCCAAGAGTGCGATTGGGAATTGGATTGTAACGAAAAAGGAAAGAAATAAAAACACCGCCAATCGGCGGTGTTTTTTGCATTTATGCGGCCCGATCTTTGGATAGATCAAAACAAGGACAGCGTTTGCACCTTTTATCCTCGGACTTTTTGTATTTATCACAACATTTGGACTTGCAACCTTTTGGTGCTAAGGCTTTAAGTAGCGCTTTCTGCTCCTTTTTAAGCGCTTTTTTGCGTTTTTTCTCTTCCTTTTCGGCCTTACTTTTTCCCAACCTATCTTTGTTTGAAGATGAGCGGCAAAATTAGTTATTTTGAATCAATCCAAATAAGCCCCCGTGTTAAAGTTTTGCCTTTTAAAAGCGAAGGGTAACCCCCATGGTTCCGGGGCCAAAATTTAGATCCCAGCTGACGTCCTTGGTTTGGTCATTGTATTTCTCATCGTACTTGGCATCTAAATAACGATCTATGGATTCTACAGTAAAAATACTGATGGCCACACTGATGGCTACATCACTAAGCCAGTGCTGTCCATCCCATATCCTGGAAATTCCGGGGATAAGTCCCACTGAATAGATTCCGGCCTTGATCCAAGGGCTCTTAAATTGTTTGGCTATGGCATAGGCATTTGTAAATGCCAAGGTGGTATGGCCCGAGGGAAAAGAATGAAAATTTCTACTTGGATTGAAGGGGTCAAAAGTATCCTTCCCCAGATCGGCGACCGGCCTAGCCCTACCTACTGCCGATTTAAGCACTTGCTGAAGGAGTCCGGACGAGGAAGCCGAAGCGATCAATAACACTCCGGTCCTTCTCAGTTTCTCGTTTTTAAGTGCCAAGCCAGTAAGGTAAACCCCTGCGGTGGCCATATAGTTGTTTTCTGGGTTGCCATAGAATTCCCCATATTCCCTTATTAGCTTGGGAACACCCTCCTGTTGGTTTCTAATAAATCTGGAAGTATTGTCATCAATGGCATAGAGCGCACCTGTTCCGGCGATAACAGCACCAAAAGTAAGGAACTGTTGGCCTTGCCAATGTAGTGGCCTTGTATAGGAATGCCCCATACTTTTAAATACATTACCTAGGTCATAGGTGAACATGTTCCACCTTTTGTCATGGGAAATGGTATCCTTTTCTTGACCAATGGTGTGGAGAGAAGAAAGGAATAGGAGTAGCATTAAAATTTGCTTCATAGCTTCGAACAATTTTTTATTTCAAAAATACAGTTCTTTTGCTACACGAAAGGTATTGGCATGAGCTTCAATTATGGTTTTGAGGTCCGGGGAGTATCCACCTCCCATGGAACACTGTATTGGAATATGGTATTTTTTGCATGTTTCCAGAACAAACCGGTCCCTTTTTTTACAACCCTCAACAGTTACGGCCAAGGTGCCCAATTTGTCGGTTGCAAGGATGTCAACGCCGCAGAGGTAAAAGACAAATTCGGGTTTAACCTCGTTGATCAATTTCGGGAGGGTGTCTTTCAAAATGGAAAGGTATTCCGTATCCGTTGTTCCCTTATTCAGGGCAATGTCCAGGTCCGATTTTTCTTTCCGGAAAGGATAGTTCCCTGATCCATGCATGGAAAATGTAAATACTGAGGGGTCGTCCTGAAAAATTTCCGCTGTGCCATTGCCCTGGTGCACGTCCAAATCTACAATCAGTATTTTTTTTGCCAATCCTTTTGCCTGAAGATAACGGGCCCCTATGGCCTGATCATTGAGCATACAAAATGCTTCACCACGATCCGTATAGGCATGATGTGTTCCCCCGGCAATATTCATCGCAATTCCGTGGTCCATGGCAAACTCGCACCCTTTCATAGTACCGTCGGCAATGATCCGTTCCCGTAAGACCAGATCTTCGTTCAGGGGAAATCCTATTTTCCGTGCCTCCCTGGGTGGGATCTTCATATTGAGGAGGTCATAGAAGTAATCGGGTTCGTGAACCGCCACAATATATTTGTCATTGGGGATATCGGGCTCAAAAAAATCTGTAGCATCACAAGTGCCCTCCATGATTAGCTGTTGTGGCAAAAGCTCATACTTCTCCATAGGAAACCTATGACCTTTGGGAAGTGGATGGGTATAAATGGGATGATGGGCTATTTTGAACATCGACTAGGATTGGGATCTCATGATATTATTATTTGTGAAGGGCCAATTGTATTCGTTTTCTGGGTACATCCACTTCCAATACCTTTACGATCACCTGTTGATGAAGGCTTACATGTTCGTTGACATCCTTCACAAAAGTATCCGACAGGTTGGAGATATGGATCAGGCCACTTTCTTTGATACCTACATCTACGAAGCAACCAAAATTGGTGATATTGTTGACGATTCCAGGCAACAATTGTCCTTCCCTTAAATCGGTTATGGTTTTGATATTCTGGTTGAAGGTGAATACTTTGGCCTTTTCACGTAGATCGAGCCCTGGTTTTTCCAACTCCTGAATGATATCCTCAAGGGTCGGAAGCCCTATGGTATCCGTGGTATATGCGTTGAGATCTATGGTCTGTAATTCCTTTTTATTGCCTATTAGGTCCGATATGGCAATCCCCTTGTCCTTGGTCATTTGCTGTACAATACCATAGCTTTCAGGGTGAACCGCTGAATCGTCCAAGGGGTTTTTGGCGTTCTTGATACGGAGGAAGGCAGCTCCCTGTTCAAAGGCTTTTTCTCCCAATCGGGGTACTTTTTTTATGGCCGCCCTACTGGCAAATGGGCCATTTTCATTTCTATAGGCAACAATGTTTTCGGCCAATTTTGGCCCAATCCCGGATACGTAGCTCAAAAGGGAGGTACTGGCGGTATTGATATTTACGCCCACAAAATTCACGCAACTTTCCACCACGGTATCCAAGGAGTTTTTAAGCTTGGTCTGGTCCACATCGTGTTGGTACTGTCCAACTCCAATAGATTTGGCATCTATCTTTACCAATTCTGCCAAGGGATCTGCCAATCGTCTGCCAATGGAAACCGCCCCACGGACGGTAACATCGTAATTGGGAAATTCATCCCTGGCAATTTTAGAGGCAGAATAAATGGACGCCCCCGCTTCACTGACCACAAAAACCTCTATTGGGTTTTTGAACTGGATACGTTTGATCAGTTGCTCTGTTTCCCTGGAAGCAGTACCGTTACCAATGGCGATGGCCTCAATCTTATAGGCGTCTGTTAGGGAGCTGATTTTTTTTATGGCCCCAGAGGTGTCATTCTGCGGTGCGTGAGGGTAGATAGTCTCATTGTGTTCCAGATCGCCCTGGGCACTAAGGCAAACCACCTTACAACCCGTTCTAAAGCCTGGGTCAATGGCAAGAATCCGTTTCTCTCCAAGTGGGGAGCCCAATAATAGTTGTTTTAAATTTTTGGAGAACACGCTGATGGCCGCCTCATCTGCTTTTTCCTTGGCAGCTTTTAGGGTCTCATTGGAAAGTGATGGCAACAATAGTCTTTTATAGGCATCTTGGACGGCCACTTTAATTTGTTCCGAACATGAATTGTCCGATTTGATAATGCGGTCCTCAATCTTGGAGATGGCCTTTTCGTCATCAATTTCAATTTTGACACGGATGAACCCTTCGTTTTCAGCCCTAAGAATGGCGAGAAGGCGGTGGGAGGGACACCTGCCGAGGGATTCGCTCCAATCAAAATAGTCCCTGAATTTTTGTGCCTTTTCGTCGTCTTTCTTGGTGCCGATCACCTTAGTGGTAATCTGGGCAAATTTTTCCAATTGATGGCGGATCTGGTTCCTGATGTCCATACGCTCGTTGATCCATTCGGAAATAATATGTCGGGCACCTTCCAGGGCATCATCTTCATTGGGAACATCATCGGATACGTATTGGGAGGCGATGTGATCTATTTCATCCGAATTTTGGGCCATGATTATTTTGGCCAAAGGCTCCAGGCCATTTTTTCTAGCTGTTTCAGCTTTGGTCTTACGACTTTTTTTGAAAGGAAGGTACATGTCCTCCAACGTAACAAGATCTTCTGAGGACGCTATGGATTTTTTTAGTTCGGGGGTTAAAACCTCCTGTTCCTCCAAGGCTTTCAAAATGGCGACCTTGCGCTTTTCCAGGGCCTCAAATTGGGCCTTAAAGGTGACAATTTCCCCTATCTGCACCTCGTCCAGATTTCCGGTTCTTTCCTTTCGGTAGCGGGAGATAAAGGGTACCGTACAATCCTCATTCAGGAGTGCAACTGTATTTTCAATGCTTTTTGTAGGTAGTTGGGTGTGTTTGGCGATATAGGGTATCAGTAGCATAGTAGTTTACTTAATTATGTAGGTCCATATACTCTTTGCTGAGCAAGCGGATTGATGTTATTAAATGATGCGGCAATATAATAAGCGATGGTTAAAAAACGGGAATGTTAGCAAAAATTTAGGATGATTTCTTATTGATGCTTTTATAAGCGGAAAGACCTCTCGACTCCGCTCGAGGGGACATCCTCAACGTTTATGCTTTAAAGTTTATCAATTCAAGCCATTCGACCATAACAAACCTGAACTTCAATTAGTTTTGTCAGGTCGAGCGGAGTCGAGACCTCTTTAATGGTTGTTAATTACGAAGGAAGGGATAAAAATTAATTTATCGTTTCCCCATTACCAACCCCATCCGTGTCCGGATTGACGAAAACGAGCTTCCCATCAGTATCCTCGGTCATCAGGATCATACCTTCACTGTCCACACCCCTTAAAGCCCTTGGAGCCAAATTGACCAAAACAGTTACTTTTTTACCAATAATCTGCTCGGGGGAAAAGCTTTCTGCTATCCCAGAAACAATGGTGCGGACATCCAATCCGGTATCAACTTTCAAGACCAACAATTTTTTGGCCTTGGGCATTTTTTCTGCTTCTATGATGGTCCCCACACGCATATCCAATTTTGTGAAATCGTCAAAAGTGATTATATCTTTTTGTGGTGTTACTGCTTTGTTCATCTGCTCGTTCGCTTTTTTGGTAGCTTCCAATTTATCCAATTGCTTTTGTATGGTATCGTCTTCTATCTTACTAAATAATAATGCTGCTTGGTTGATTTGGTGTCCGGCTGGCAACAGATCCCTTTTTGATGCCACATCATTCCATTTTAAACCGCCGTCCAGGGCCAGCATATCTTTTAGTTTGGATGCTGTAAATGGCAAGAATGGCTCGCTTAAAATTGAAAGTGCAGAAGCAATCTGAAGGGCAACGTACATAATTGTTTTAACCCTTTCCTCATCTTGTTTGACTACTTTCCATGGTTCCTCATCTGCCAAATATTTGTTCCCCAAACGTGCTAGGTTCATCAATTCCTGACTGGCCTCGCGGAAGCGGTAGCGTTCAATGGAATTGGATAGGATGGTAGGGTATTTTTGAAGTTCGGCCAAGGTTTCCTTGTCCACTTCCGAATAGGTAGATGGACTTGGTACTGCGCCGTGGTAATATTTATTGGTCAAGACCACAACGCGATTGATGAAATTTCCTAAAATGGCCACCAACTCGTTATTGTTTTTCGCTTGAAGATCTTTCCAGGTAAAATCGTTGTCCTTGGTTTCAGGTGCATTGGCAGTAAGCGTATATCTCAATACGTCCTGCATATCCGGAAAGTCCACCAGATATTCATGCAACCATACGGCCCAATTTTTGGAAGTGGAAAGTTTGTTGCCCTCCAAATTCAAAAATTCGTTCGCCGGAACATTTTCTGGTAGGATATAATCCCCATGTGCCTTTAGCATGGATGGGAAAATAATGCAATGGAAAACAATGTTGTCCTTTCCAATAAAATGGACCATTTTGGTATCCTTTGCTTTCCAATAAGGTTCCCAATCCTTGCCTTCTTTAGCGGCCCATTCCTTGGTAGACGAAATATAACCTATAGGGGCATCAAACCAAACATAGAGTACCTTGCCTTCCCCACCTTCAACAGGAACTGGGATACCCCAATCCAAATCACGGGTGACGGCCCTAGGTTTCAATCCGTCATCGATCCAAGATTTGCACTGCCCATAAACATTGGGCTTCCAATCGCCCTTATGGCCTTCCAAAATCCATTGTTTAAGGAAATCCTCATATCTGTCCAAAGGTAAAAACCAGTGTTTGGTCTCCTTTAAGGTGGGGACTCCACCCGATATCGTGGATTTGGGATTGATGAGGTCTGTGGCGTTCAAGGTAGAGCCGCAATTCTCACATTGGTCGCCGTAAGCCTCTTCATGGCCGCATTTGGGACATGTTCCCGTGACAAACCGGTCTGCCAAAAACTGTTTGGCCTCTGCATCGTATAATTGTTCCGTGACCTCTTCTATAAAGTCACCTTTTTTGTATAATGTCTTAAAGAATTCGGATGCCGTTTCATGATGGACTTTTGCCGATGTTCTGGAGTAATTGTCAAAAGAGATCCCAAAATCTTCAAAGGATTGCTTGATGATCCCGTGATATTTATCGATGACCTGTTGAGGGGAGACCCCTTCTTTTTTGGCCTTCATGGAAATGGCAACCCCGTGCTCGTCACTGCCACAAACAAAGGCAACGTCTTTTCCGGTTAAACGAAGGTAACGGGAATAAATATCCGCAGGTACGTAAACTCCTGCCAAATGGCCAATATGGATGGGCCCGTTGGTATAGGGAAGAGCTGCGGTAATGGTATATCTAGCTGGACTTTCTTGATTCTGAGACATCAAATATGAATTTGGGCACAAAAATAAAGATTTTTGTGAGGGTGCAACCTACAATGACCCAAAAAAGAAAGGCCTCCGACCAGCTATTGTTACCTTGGACAGAACACTAGATGGCAGAAGGCCTTCACCATAAGTAGGTTGTTTATACGACCACGACAGATTTACTCATTTTTTGGTCTTGTACCTGTATTCTATAAATGTACTTTCCAGTGGCCAACGGAAGGGTCATCCGTTCACGAATGTTTATTTCGGTAGATCCTTCCATCATCATTTCATTGAATACCGTACCAAGGTTTTGACCTAGTATGTTATATAACTGTATATCCACATGGGCACTGAAAGGCATTTCAAGATAAATATGCGGTGCTTCCTTTGTTGGATAAAAAGGTTTGTGCACAATAGCATTCATCAATGCCGGGGGTGGGTTTTCGCCTATTGGTGTTGGTGGGGTTGGGTCCCCATCGCTATAGGTGATATCCGGAAAATCTACACCGCTACAATTAAATCCAAGGTTTACCGGGGCATAGGGGTGGTCCAATAAATGTTGTTCCACCAAGGGGATAGGTACGCACAACCATTCGGCCAAAACGGTGGCATAAAGGTCCCTAAAGTCCATGGTATATTCCAAATTCCCTCTTCCATCAGGGTTGTTCAAGGTAGGGTGGTCCCCTACAAAGGCACTGCCATTAAGGCCAGATCCAAAAAATAGGGTAGGGGCTGCTTTTCCGTGATCCGTACCGTTGGACCCATTTTCGAATATTCTTCTTCCGAACTCGGAGAAGGTCATGCTCAATACTTTATTATCTTGTTGTGTAAAGCCCAGATCGTCGTAGAAATTGTCGATGGCAACGGATAGGTTGGTCATCAGACGTTCATGTGCCAAAGGTTGGTTCCCGTGGGTATCAAACCCCCCCATGGAGATCATATATACCTTGGTGCCCAGATTTCCTTTGATCAAACGGGCCAAAAGGGCCATCTGTCTTGCAAAGCCGTTGTTCTGGTATTCTACCTGATTCTGTCCCCTTTCGTATGCTGCATGGATCTTACCTGAATATTCATAGGTGGTATTGGCAACTCCCCTAAGGAATTTCAATTGGTCCCCGTACATGCAATTGTTAAAAAGTGCACTGTCCAAACTATATTGCTGTCCTGTTTCCGCAATTTGTTCCAATTGATCGATGTTGTTAGTAACAAAAGCATAATTGGTCTCTTCCCCTTGGAATACCAAGCTTCCGAACTGTCCAATTTGAATGGCAGCCGGAGCTTCCGGCGGGTTTACCAGATAATCAGGATATATGTTTTCGAAATGTCTTCCCATCCAACCGGTATTCAGCCCACTAAAACCAGTAGTCGTCAAATCGGTATTGGCAAAAATATCGGAGCCCGTAAAATGGGAGAGGCTTTGCCCCTCATAGCCTACACCGTGAACGGCCTTGAACTGCCCGTCTCCCCACATAGGCTCCAGCGACTTCATATAGGAGGGTACTCCAAATTCATCGGTAAGTTTTAGGATCTTGCTTTCGGGGATATAGATATTGGGCCTAGCGTTGGCATAGGCGTCGTATTGCTCAATGGGGATCACCGTACTTAGCCCATCGTTACCTCCGGACAACCTGATAAGGATCAGAATATTGTCCGTTTCCGCCATATTGATGGCAGCGGTCAAGGGTGAAGGGGCCGAAGCGGTCAAGAAATTACTTCCCAACATCATGGATCCGGATCCTGCAATTCCCAGGGCCTGTAAAAAGGAACGTCTGCTCCAGAATTTGTGTTCCTGGTCGTGACCGTCTTTGTCATTATGGTGGTTGATGGGGATATGGATATTATTGCACATGGTCGTAGGTGTTATTTTAGTTGGAATTCAGGTTGTCTAGCAAGATGCTGTAAAAGGAGGTATACTTGAAAGGGCACTTCCGGACTTATGTCCAACATCCAAAGCCCCAACCCTCCATCTATATAATCCGAACCATAGTATTCTTGGGGAACATCCTCTATGGTAAAGGATGATAATGCATTATTGAAATCGGCTTCGGTCAATAAACCTTTTGGTGTCAATTTGTTCACTATGGCCTCTACCACAATCCTAGGGTTGCTCGTCCCCCTATTGCCTGGACCAACAGCATCCATGGCAAAAGTTCTAAACTGTTCGGCATTATAGCCATAGAAACCGTCTAGCATAAACTCCAATGAAAGCCATCTGCCAATCATAAAATTGGTATTGATCCAAGTTCTGTTCCGTTGCCAACCTGCAACGTCCACAGGATCAAAAAGTTCTTGGCTCAGCATCCTGGTGGTGTCAATAATTTGGCTCATCACGCTATCGTCATAGAAGAAACCTGTCTCCTTCAACAAATTCAGGAAGAGGTCATAGGGACTCTTTATGATAACACCAATAGCTTCATTGTCAAAAAAATGCTGACTTTTGAACAATTGTGACAATACGGGCGCAATCTCAAAATTATTGGAGATCATGGTTGCGGCCAAACCGTCTATAATAGTCTGTGCATTGCCCTCATCATCCTTGGAATCTGGGTGCACAAAGAATTCATACAATTTTCTGCAGATAAATTCCGCTATTTCGTTCGGCCTTTGCTGGAACAGGATATCGATGACGTCGTCATATCCCCAATTTCCCGTTTGGCCCAATATAGTTTTGCTACCGGTATCGTGTTTGGTGGGGTCAAAGGTAACCTGGGTACAACCAATTTCTCCCCTTTCCACATAACCTGTTAATGCCCTCGCTGTTTCTATGATATCCTGTTCCGTATAGCCATTGCCCTCGCCGAGGGAAAAAAGTTCGTATAGTTCACGGGCATAATTTTCATTGGGACGGTTGTTATTGTTGTAAACACCATCCAAATAGTAAAGCATGGCACCGGTAAGTCCAATCTCATGAACAAAGGTTTTAAAGTTGCCTATAGCGTTGCGCTGTAGGCAGTCCGTATAGTAATACAGGAAAGAATTACATTCGTACACATCCAATTCCGTCACAAAATGGTTGCTCCAAAAAAAGCTGAGACGGTCCCTAAGGTTATTGTTGATCAAGCCATTGGAATATGCCAATTTCCATTCCCCTGTTTGAGAATTTTGTAGTGCCCTCCTGGCATCGTCATCCTCCGGATAGTTGCTGTTGTTCCAATCTGCCCAAGTAGGTGCTGCCAAAGGAGGCATGCCAAGGGCCTCATTGATCAAATTGTCAACTAGGGCCGTTGCGGATTGGCCTACCGCCTGATCTATGGTCTGAACGGACGCACTAAAACCCAGTCTACGGTACAGGTGGGCAGCCTTTGTTTTATCCAAAGGGGTAGTGTAAGTCGCTAAACTAGAGGTGTTGCAATTAATAAAGAATTCCATGGTGGTTGGGGCGTTGTTATCTAAGTTCATAGTTTTGGGGATACTAATAAACGTAAAAATATCAGTGTATCGTATTAATAGTCAGCTAAATTCGATGATTTTCTAACTAAATTACGATCTTGATAACAGATTGGCCGACCAGATACCTGTTTTTTCGACCAACTGCGTTTAATTTTAGGATATATAGAATATAATATGGGGAATCACAATGAGTTTGGCAGGTTGGGAGAGCAAATTGCAGCCGATTATCTTGCGAAACAGGGTTATCATATCAAAGAGAGGAATTATAGATATTTGAAAGCAGAAATAGATATTGTTGCCTTAAAAGGGGACGACTTGGCCATTATTGAGGTAAAATCAAGGAGCACCAACTTCATTGCCCATATTGCTGATACGGTTACGGAAAAAAAGAAAAAGCTATTGGTAATGGCCGCGGATCATTATGTGGTACATCATAATTTGGACGTTTCGGTACGCTTCGATATCATAACTATCTTTAAGGAACAAGGGAAATTCAAATTGGAGCATCTTGAAGATGCCTTTTATCATTTTTAAAGGGTAATGAAGATACCCAAATGACTCATATTGAGAATATCACAAAATACATGACTATATTTTGCTATAATCTCCTTTTGATGCGAAATTTAAGCCAAAATGCTTAAAACAATGATATTAAGGTTGTTGCAATTGTTTTATTTGTAACAAATTGTTATATTTGCAAACGCAACCAAACTTTTGTCAACAAATGAAAACAATTTCATCCGTCGTAGAAGAGTATATCAAAAAGAAACCCTTCCTTCAAAGTGCCCTGGCCCAGGGTATTATCAATCTCACATCCCTTTCTAGGTTGGTAAGACCAGAAATAGAGGAAGAATTGGGAAAGGATATCCGAAATGGTGCTATTGTAATGGCCTTGAAAAGGCTATCCGATGATTTGGAATTTAGGGCGACCCATAAAATAATAAAGGTGCTCAAGAATATAGGGGAAATCACGGTGCGATCTTCCTTGACGGATTTTACTTTTTTGGTTTCAGAATCGATCCTCGACAACCAGACCCAGTTGATCAAAGAGGTCAATAAGAACAAGGATGTGTTTTATACTTCTTCCCGTGGTGTCAATGAAATGAACATTGTGGTGAGTGATCTATTGGACGCTACCGTGGAGGAACTTTTTAAAAATGAAAAATGCACCCAGAAGGCAACAAATTTATCTTCCATTACGGTTAAATTACCGGCCGAGAACGTTTCCGTACCTGGTATCTATTACTTTATTTTCCAGCGTTTGGCATGGGAGGGCATTGTACTGTTCGAGGTCATTTCCACAACCAATGAGTTTACCATTATAGTAAACGACGAACAGGTAGACACTGCTTTTAGAACCATCAAGGATCTAAAGGCGCTCTAAACTTTGGACTCGGAGTTATTTGTTTAAAAAGGTAAGCAACTCTTCCAAGCCAGCGGGTTTGGCGCTGATTCTCTTTTGGGCATCCAGAACAAAATAAGTGGGGGTCTGATGAACATCATATAGGGTAACATATTCATTATCCCATTTTCCAAGTCCAAGGACATGGTGGAATCCTATTAATTTTGACGATTCTTCTTTCCAGGTGGCATCGTTATCTTCCAAGCCTACCGCTAAGACTTGGACTGTATTATTGTCCTTCAATGCCGTGTACAATTCAGGTACTTCCTTTAAACAGTGGGAACAGGTGCTGCTCCAAAATAAAAGCACATAGTTTTGCGCTCCGCTAAGGTCACTCAGTTTTTTATCTTCGCCTTTTTCGGTCCAAAGGATTTCCGGAGCTTTGGCTCCAATTCGCAAGCGATGGTCCAGTTCAATCTTATCCGTGATCTCCTGTATTTCTTTAAGTCCGCTTGATTTGGATAAAGGAAGTAAGTAATTGTTGAATATTAGATCGGAACTGGGGCCCATTCCCTTTTTGGTAGTCTCTTTCCATAATTTTTCGAAGAGCTTTGCCTTAAAAAGAGGATCAACATCGGTTAGTTCGGTATTCAAAGTGGCTAAATTGGCCTCCATGTCGTGGTCGGTCTCAAAATTTGTTGCGCTTTGGGCCAGTGGTGTGAAGACGAAAGCCATTGCCTTATCCGTTAAAAACCCTGAGCTTTGAAGGATGGGATTATGGAAATCCAGGTGGTCAAAAAAGTGTTCTTTTTTGGATTGGATATAGCGTTCCTGAGTCTCTTGTTCCTTGGGGATGTAGGGTCTGTTGGCCTTGATGAAATGCTGTGCGATCATCCCTTCAGATTTGGTTTCAAAGGAATTCTGTGTCTCCTCCAAATCCTTCACCACGGTATTCAATACGGTCTTGTTTTTTTGCCCAGAGGTGTAATATTCATCTAATTTTTTTGCTGCGATTTTTATCTGATCAAGGTACGACAGATAGGTTCCATTTTCCTCTGAGGCCGTAAATGACACCCCATTGGATACATTGAAGGTGAGCTGGATATCCTCTTTTCCATTGTAGATCACATCAAAATAAAACTCATCCGTAGGGATGGCATAGACCATTCTGTACAAACCCGCCTCCGCAGTTTTTGGCATGACCAATTCCAAATCTCCATTTTTTACGGGACCAGCGGTAACATACTCCTGACTGCTTGGTTTTAATTGGTAGGCCATGACCCATTTAAAATCCTCAGAAGGTGAAAACGGTCCGGAAATGGTGTGTTGGGCACCTAAGTTGGTACTCAATATCAAAAAGAAAAAAAGCAGTGATCTAAACATATATTACGTAATTCAAAAACTGTTCCAAGAACTAGGGTTATCCACAATTGTCTTAAGAAACAGGTTCCGGTGTTTTTGCAAAAGGTTGAAAGGCCTTCAAAGCCTTGTCCACAGATTTTATATTTTCAAATACCAACAATAATCGTAGTCCACTACGGGTCTGTTTTTCCTTGATCTTGCAAAGGTTGGAGTGGGTCTGTACAAATTGCAGCACCCGGGTAAAGGAGGTACTCTGGTAAAAGGCCGACTGTTGGTCGGAAATGAAATACCCGATCATTTTACCTTGTTTTAATACCACTTTTTCCAGACCAATGCTATTGGCAATCCATTTGATCCTCACAGAGTTCAAAAGATCTTCCGCCTCTGTGGGAAGCTCCCCGAAACGGTCTACAAGTTCTGTTTCAAATTTTTGTAAGCCGGCTTCGTCCTTTATTTCGTTCAATTGGGTATAGAGATTCAATCGCTCCGTGACATTATTGATATAATCATCGGGGAATAGCAGTTCAAAATCGGCATCGATCTGGGTGTCCTTCACATACACTTTTTCTTTCTCACTGCCACCGATCTCCTCATACAGATCTTTAAATTCATTTTCCTTGAGCTCTTCAATGGCCTCGTTCAAAATCTTTTGATAGGCATCGAAACCAATATCATTGATAAATCCACTCTGTTCCCCGCCCAAAAGATCTCCGGCACCGCGGATCTCAAGATCTTTCATCGCTATATTGAAACCACTGCCCAGATCAGTGAACTGTTCCAAGGCCTGGATACGCTTACGGGCATCATTGGTCATCACATCATAAGGAGGGGTAATGAAATAACAAAAGGCCTTTTTATTGCTTCGTCCAACCCTACCGCGCATTTGGTGCAGGTCGCTCAAACCAAAATTATTGGCATTGTTGATAAAAATGGTATTGGCATTGGAGACATCCAGGCCACTTTCCACAATGGTCGTGGAAACAAGGACATCAAATTCGTTGTTCATAAAGCCCAACATCAAGGCTTCCAATTTTTTGCCGTCCAATTGTCCATGGCCAACCCCAATTTTGGCATCGGGCACCAGCCTTTGGATCATTCCTGCTACTTCCTTGATATTTTCAATGCGGTTATGGATAAAGAATACCTGTCCCCCTCTTTGAATCTCATAGGTAATGGCATCCCTAATGGTTTCCTCGTTAAAACGGATGACCTCACTTTCAATGGGGTATCTGTTGGGTGGTGCCGTGTTGATGACCGAAAGATCCCTGGCAGCCATCAAACTGAACTGCAAAGTCCTCGGGATGGGCGTTGCGGTAAGCGTTAGCACATCCACATTTTCTTTGATCGACTTCAGTTTGTCCTTTACGGCTACCCCAAATTTTTGCTCCTCATCCACGATCAAAAGTCCCAAATCTTTGAACTGTACCTTTTTGTTCACCAATTGATGGGTCCCAATGATAATATCTACTTTGCCCTGCTCTAACCGTTCCAAGGTGTCCTTCTTCTCCTTGGCGGTACGGAACCTGTTCAGGTATTCCACAGTAACCGGCATGTCTTTTAATCGTTCGTTGAAGGTCTTAAAATGTTGAAACGCCAAAATGGTGGTGGGTACCAAAACGGCCACCTGTTTTCCATTGTCCACGGCCTTGAATGCGGCGCGGATGGCAACTTCTGTCTTTCCAAAACCTACATCCCCACATACCAAACGATCCATAGGGCGTTCACTTTCCATGTCCTTTTTGATATCTTCGGTGGACTTGCTTTGGTCCGGGGTGTCCTCGTAAATAAAAGAGGCTTCCAGTTCATGTTGTAGGTAGCTGTCCGGAGCGTACTGGAACCCTTTTTCCAGCCTTCGTTTTGCATATATTTTAATCAGGTTGAAGGCGATCTGTTTTACCCGTGATTTCGCTTTTTCCTTGACCTTCTTCCAAGCTCCAGATCCCAATTTGTAAATCTTGGGTTCTTTGCCGTCTTTTCCATTGAACTTGGATATTTTATGTAGGGAATGGATGCTTACATACAGGATATCCCTTTCCCCATAGACCAGTTTTATGGCCTCTTGTTTTTTTCCTTCAACATCAATTTTTTGAAGTCCCCCGAACTTGCCGATACCATGGTCTATGTGGGTCACATAATCCCCAATTTCCAATTTGTTGAGGTCCTTTAGGGTGATGGCCTGTTTCTTGGCATAACCATTTTTCAGGTGGAACTTGAGGTAACGCTCAAAAATTTGATGGTCCGTATAGACCACTATTTTTAAATCGTCATCAATAAACCCTTGGTACAACGGAAATACTACGGTCTGGTAATGCACTTGTTGCCCTACCTCATCAAAGATGTCGTGGAATCGCTTGGCCTGTTGTTCCGTGGCACAAAAAATATAATTGTTGTACCCCTTGGCATTGTTATCGTTGAGGTTTTCAATCAACAGATCAAATTTCTTGTTGAAAGAGGGTTGAGGTTTGGTATTGAATACAATGACTTCGGGCTCGGTATTCCTGAGTTGTTTGTTGAATTGGGTACCAACCTCTATCAGACTATAATCTTGTAATTGTTCCTTAAGAAAGGAGGAGCTTACAAACAGTTCCGCAGGTTTTGCATGCTTGATGTCTTCGGACAGGGTTTTAAACGCCTCTTCCGCTTTTGCAAAAAGGGAGTCCATACGGTCGAAGAGCAGGTCCAGATTTTTTGCAAAGACCACCGTATTGCCTGAAATGTACTTCAGGAAACTTTCCCTGGTCTCATCCAAAAATTTATTTTCAACGTTAGGAATAATGGTGATCTTTTTCACCTTGTCCGTGGACAACTGCGTTTCCACATCAAAGGTTCGGATACTGTCCACCTCATCGCCAAAAAATTCTATTCGATAGGGTTCGTCATGGGAAAAAGAGAAGACATCCACAATACCTCCACGGACGGAAAACTCTCCGGGTTCTGTTACAAAATCGACCCTTTTAAACTTGTATTCGAAGAGTACCTCGTTCAGGAAATCCAATGATAGGGTGTCCTCCAGTTTTATTTTTAGGGTGTTCTTGTCCAGTTCCTTTCGGGTAACCACCTTTTCAAAAAGGGCATCGGGATAGGTCACAATAATTGCCGGCTTTTTCCTTGAATTGATACGGTTGAGCACCTCGGCACGCAACAGTACATTGGCATTGTCCGTTTCCTCAATTTGATAGGGCCTTCTATAACTTCCTGGATAGAACAGCACATCTGATTCGCCCACCATTTGCTCGAGGTCATTGAGATGGTAAGCTGCTTCCTCCTTATCGTTGAGGATCAATAAAAATGGGGCTCCTGCCTCTTGGAAGGCTTCCTTGACCGCAAAGGAAAGGGAAGATCCGGTAAGTCCTTTTAACCTGACATGTATTTGGGGAGCGGCAATAGTTTTTCTCAGTTTCTGCAGTTGCAGGGACTGTGAAAAAAGCTGGGGTACAATAGTTTTACTCAAGAGTAAAATTTTTTATGCAAATATAGGCACTCTTGATCTATCATAAAAAGTTTATGTTTTTTGGTGACATTAAAAACAAGAAATGAATCTGTCAAAATCTTCCTTCTGATTGTAAACATTGGGTGACACCCGAATTGCCTTTCCTCGGTACGATACAAATATGTGATGCTCCTGCAGGCGCTGTTTTATTTTTTGCATCTCCCTTTCTTTGGGAAGGTAAACCCCGAATAGATGTTGTCCCCTATAATTATTATCCTCTATAAAGCAACCGATCTCCCTTAATTGTTCAACGGCATGTTCCGATATGCTCTGGCAATAGGCCTGAATTTGTTTTGGTTGCCATTGTATCAGTTGTTCCATTGCATTGATCAGCATGGGCACCAAGACAAAATTGCTAGACTCCCCTACGGAATACCGTCCCGCATGCGGCTGGAATTCGTCATGGTATTGTGTCAGTTGGGTAAAATCCTCACTGTGCAGTTTGTTCATCCAATTGTCTTCCAATGGCCTGCCATCATTAAAAACATCACTATAGTAGGCAACACCCAAGGAATAGGGTCCCATAAGCCATTTGTATCCCCCGCAGATCAAGGCATCGGGCTGCAGTTCCGCTACTGTAAACGGGAGGGCGCCTATGCTTTGGGTACCGTCGATAATCAAGAGTGCACCAACAGCCCGCGTTTTTTCACGGATTGCTCGTAAATCAAATTTTGTGCCGTCAGCCCAATGCACATGGGCCATGGCCACAAGGGATGTCTTACTGGTAATGGCATTTAAGATAGCCTCGTTCCAAATTCTGCCCCTATCCTTAAAATCTCTGGGTGGTTCAACAATTTTCACATGTGCACCGTAATTTTCGGCAAGGCGGCTCCAAGTATATACATTGCTCGGGAATTCCTCCTCTACCAGGATGATTTCATCTCCAGCTTGCAATTGGACATTGTTGGCCACGGTAGCCGTACCATAGGAAACAGAGGGGATAATGGCAATATTTTGATAATTGGGGGCCGCAATAAGTTCTGCGAAACGTTTTTTAAGGACCAATCTTTGGGTGAAAAAATCTTCTGGGGTTATGGAGTAGGGCCGACTCTTGCGTTTTAGATTGGCAATCCCGATTTCCTCCGTGCTTTTTAGTTGGGGCGACATATAGGCACCATTCAGATAGGTGATGCCATCTTCCAGACTAAAAAGGTGTTTTTGGCTTGTGAGCATGTTTATTTCTTTGCCACTAAAATAACCTCATTTTTTGTAATGGCATACACTTCATCTTCCTTGGTAGGTGTTAAAATATGGGTGCCCGTAAATTCCCCAAATGCCGGGAGTACCATTTGCTGTTGCTTTTTAAAAAAACAAGGTAGTTTAAGCAGTTGGCGACCCATTCCTTTCAATTTTATTGCAGGATGGATATGGCCCGAAAAATTAAAATAACCATTTCGTTCCTCAGGATGATGTGTCATTAAAAAAGGAGGAAGGACCAACTCTTGGATGACCAATATTCCTATGTCCTCATATTTTAGGGGAGAAATAATATCATGGTTTCCGGCCACCAAAATAATTTTTGAGGTCTGTTCCGAAATCCAAGATTCGAAGCGGTGCCATTCACTGTTTAGGGAGGAATGGAACAGATCGCCCAGGAAACAGATCGTCCTAGGTTCAAAAACGGAGACGATTTCGGTGAGCAGCTCAAAGTTCTTTTCTATGGCCTGTTGGGGAACGGCGGCTCCGTATTTTCTAAAATGGGAGACCTTTCCCAAATGCACATCACTGATCAATAGCATGCGCTCTTCCTTCCAAAACAGGGCACCTGTACTATGGAGCACAAAATTCTGATCGTTAATTTGTATGGGGTGTGTCATGGATTCAATGGTGGGAGTAAAATTAAGGTTTAATAGTAAAAAAACCACCTCTTTCTTACGATTCCATCTGAATTCATTCTCCTCCTTAGATAGGAGGAGAGCTTCTTCATTTATATTTTTTCCTATTTGTTGCCCTCCTTTAAAGGTGGGGTGCCCGAAGGGCGGGGCGGTCATTTCTTCATGAGCTTTGCCGTCATTTTCTTGATCCGGTCCGCCAATTTTTCACTGGAGAGTTTCTCCCTGAGGCGGTCCGTAATAATAGGGAAGCTGAAGGGGGTAGGTTTTTTGCAGTCTTTCCAAACCACTTGTTGGGTCCCTATGCGTTCCAGTGCCAAGCGCAGTCGGCCTTCCTCCAATTGGTGCTCAAAGGTCTCGGTAAAGGCCTGTTGGAACAGGAGGTTATCGGCCTCATAATCACGGAAAACATCAAACAAAAGTTGGGAGCTGCTCTGCAAATGCTTCATTTTAATTCCCTTATCAGGATATCCGGTGAATACCATCCCACTGATAACGGCTATATCCCTAAATTTTCTACGTGCCATTTCTGTGGCGTTTAAACTTTTTTGAAGATCGTCCAATAGAAATTCGGGACTGAAAAGGTTATTGTCCAGCACCTGCTGCATATCGATCTTTTGATCTGACAATAGTTCAAACCCATAATCATTAAAGGCAATGGAAAAGGTAACCGGAGACAATAGACTGATGCGGTAGGCCAGCAGGCTGCCCATGGCCTCATGGACAAACCTGCCTTCAAAGGGATAGAAAATATGATGGTATCCCTCCCTCGTCTTGAAAGTTTCTATGAGGAACTCATCTGGTTTGGGTACGATGCTCTCCATCCTTTGGCGCTCAAAGATGGACTCCATGGCCCTCATTTCTTTGGAGGTTTCAGAAGGTGGTAAATCGGCAGTGTATAGTTCTTCCCGAAGCAATTCGGACATTTGGGCAGAAAAACTCATCCTGCCGCCCATCCAACTGGGTACCTTGTTGGTTTTTTTGGAGGAATTGCGAACATGAACCTGCATATCCTTGATCCGAATAAACTCCAGGTTCCTACCGGCAAAGGTAAACACGTCGCCTTGGGTGAGTTTGGAGATAAAAAATTCCTCTATGGAACCAATGTAACCTCCTTTTTGATATCGTACCGTTAAATTGGCGTCACCAACGATGGTCCCAATTTGAAAGCGATGACGCATGGCGATCCCCCTGCTGTTCACCTTAAATCTACCATCGTCCTCTATCTCCACCTTCTTGTATTCATCATAGGTTTGCAGGCTCTGACTCCCCAGAACAATAAAGTTCAGCAGCCATTGCCATTGTTCTTTGTTGATGGCCTGAAAACAAAAAGTCTGGCATATTTCCCCATAAATCTGGTCAGGAAAGAAACCATCGGAAACGGCCAAGGTAGTCAGGTATTGCACCAAGACGTCATAACTGTTGAGATAGGGCAATCGATCTTCCACCACTTGGTCCTTGACCGCTCGCTGGAGGGCAGAAGCTTCGATGAGTTCCATGGCGTGGGTTGGGAGGAAATAAATAACGCTTTCCTCGCCCGGTCTGTGGCCGCTGCGCCCGGCACGTTGTAAAAAACGGGCCACACCTTTGGGTCCCCCAATTTGGATCACGGTCTCCACGGGGGCAAAATCTACACCCAGGTCCAGACTGGAAGTGCATACAACGGCCTTAAGACTTTCGTTCCGGATGGCCTGCTCCACCCAGAGTCGGGTTTCTTTATTGATACTGCCATGGTGCATGGCTATTTCCCCGGCATATTCTGGGTGCAATTCCAGAATTTTTTGAAACCAAATTTCACATTGGCTCCTAGTATTGGTGAATAGCAGGGTAGTCTTGCTGGCATTGATAATGGGAACGACTTCCTCCAATAAATGTAGGCCTAAATGGCCCCGCCAAGGAAATGTTTCCATGGTTTTTGGGATGATACTCTTTACCGTTATTTTTTTGTTCAGCTTTGCTTTGATCAAGACCGAGTTTCCCTGAATTGCTTCGTTTGTGCCCAATAGCACTTCTTTGGCCTGTTCCAAATTCCCAATGGTTGCCGAAATGCCCCAAATACGAATGTTTTTGGAGACGGTTCTCAATCGTGAAAGGGCAAGCTCCATTTGAACACCGCGTTTGGTGCCTAAAAGTTCGTGCCATTCATCCACTACGATTGCGGAGCAATTTTTGAACATTTTATCGTAACCTTTTGAGGCCAATAGGAGTTGTAGGCTTTCCGGGGTGGTGATCAGCAGGTCCGGCATGTTTTTTTTCTGTTGGACACGCTCCTTATTTGACGTATCCCCAGAACGGATACCGACAGTAAAATTGGTGCCAAGGTCCTGTGATACCCGTTCGGCAGATTGGAGGATCTCTTGGGAGAGTGCCCTTAATGGGGTAATCCAGATAGCCTTGAGGCCTTTTTTGTGATTTGATCTATAGTCCGGGTTGTTTTTAATGTAGTTCAGGACAATAGGGAACCATAGGGCGTAGGTTTTTCCGCTGCCCGTGGGAGCATTCAGTAGGCCGTGTTTTCCCTGTAGAAAGGCTTTCCAGGTATCCTTTTGAAATTTAAAGGGGGTCCAGCCTTGCTGTGAAAACCATTCTTCGGCGATATGGTAAAGCTCATTTCTGTTCATTCTCCTGTATTGGGCCTGGAATTAATGCCTTTAGATCTTCGAGGGTATTGGCCTCTTCTATTTTTTTATCGGTGCGCCATCGCAAAATACGGGGGAATCTGGTGGCGACTCCACTCTTGTGTCTTTTGGAGGCGGCAATTCCTTCAAATGCAATTTCAAAAACGTGATGTGGGGTAACGCTGCGCACGGGTCCAAAACGCTCCAATGTATTTTTTTTGATCCATGCATCCACCTTTCTAAATTCGGCATCGGTGAGTCCGGAGTAGGCCTTGGCAAAAGTGACCAGTTCCATTTCGTTATTTTCGTTTTCGTCCCAAAGGGCAAAGGTATAATCGGTAAAAAGGTTGCTGCGCCTTCCATGGCCGCGCATCGCATAGGTAAGTACGGCATCAATGGTGAGTGGATCCACTTTCCATTTCCACCAATCGCCTTTTTTCCTTCCCACCAGATAGGGCGAACCTTTCTTTTTGAGCATTAACCCTTCACTTCTTACCTCCCTGGAGCGTTCCCGCTCTTGGCCCACTTCTGCCCAATGGGAGAATTGCATGGTCTCTGATAAATGTAAGGGTAGGTCTTGGTTTGTATCAAAGGCGCCTACCAAGGATTCCAAAACTTCCCTTCTTTCCTCAAAAGGCCGTTTCCTGATATCTTTTCCCTTCCATTCCAAGATATCGTACACTTTTAGAATGACAGGTGTTTTTTTTAACAAGGCCTTGGATACCGACTTTCTGCCTATTCTGGTCTGTAGGTCGTTAAAAGTTCCAATTTCCCCTTTCGGGAAAGGGAGTATTTCCCCGTCCAAAACAGTGCCATTGGGAATTTCCCCAATAAAGGAACGGAACTCTGGATATTTATCGGTCACCAGTTCTTCCCCTCGGCTCCACACGAACAATTCATCATTTCTAAGGATGACTTGTGATCGGATCCCGTCCCATTTATGTTCCATGAGCCAATCGTTAACATCGCCCAAGTTTTCAACGGCATCCTCCAGGGCATACGCCAAATAAAAGGGGAAGGGTTTGGATAGGTAATCACTCTTGTTCTCTTCCAGAACCAGTTTTTGAAAGGTTATGGTATTGGGGTCCCAATTGCCCATCAGTTTGTAGGCCAGGATGTCCTCGTCCAATTCCGTGGCTTTGGCCAGGGCCTTGGTCATCAACTTTTGACTCACCCCAATCCGGAAACCACCGGTGATCAATTTGGTGAAGACAAAACGTTCATAATAGTCCATCGTCCGCCAATTCTGGAAGAGGTAGGACTTTTTTTCTTCTTCGGATTTCGGTTTTAGGGCGATCATTTCCTCCAGAAACTGGGTCAGACTCTTGTCTGTTTGGGCCGTTGCGGATGGAATGACCAAGGCGATGGTTTCTGCCAGGTCCCCCACGATATGGTAACTTTCTTCGAACAACCATAAGGGGATATTGGACAGTTCAGAGGCCCATTGACGCAGTAAGGTGGTATTCACTGGCCTTGGGGGACGACGGTGGGAGAGTATGGCTATGGTCCAGACCTTGTCCTTATCATCAGCTTCCTTAAAATACGTTGTCAATGCCGCTACCTTGAGGGTGGTCTTATTGGTGCTGTCCAATGTTTTTATGAGTTGGGCGAATTTTTTCATACGTAAATTACTGGTCTATACGTTGGATTTTCTCCTTGGGTCCTTTCGCATTTTCTTGCTCTGTCTCCTGGGAATTTAATTCTGATAGCTCGCCCTCATACTGTGTTTCCTCCGTGCGTGCATCATAGCCCAACTCCCTTAGGTATCTTGAAAACAGATCGGTATACCCATGGGTGCATATGATTTTTTCTGCCCCGGTGGCCTTTATGCTGTCCAATAACTGTTGAAAATCGCAATGGTCGCTCAGTACAAATCCCTTATCTATGGCCCTTCTTCTTCGGGCACCCCTAAATGCCATCCATCCACTGGCAGAACCCGTTACAAAAGGAACCATTTTTCTGATCCAGGGGCTACCATGTGCACTGGGCGGGGCCAAGACTATATTTCCAAGAAGGTCCTCTTTTTTGGTCTCTCTGGTGATCAGGGTGGTCGGAGGGAACTGTACCAGAGGCCTAAGTACTTCCGTCATGTTTTCGATCGCGGCATGGGTGTATATCTTTCCAATATCCGTGTCCAAATACTTCAGCAATCGCTGTGCCTTACCAAGGCTGTACCCAAATAAAACGGACGTTTTTCCTTCATTTTTGTTGGTTTCCCACCAATTGTTGATCTCATGGAATACTTCCTGTTGGGGGGTCCATTTAAAAGCGGGGAGGCCAAAAGTGCATTCTGTTATGAATGTGTGGCATTTTACGGGCTCAAAAGGGGTAGAGATACCATCGTCCTCAGTTTTATAGTCACCGGTAAAAACCCATATTTCCCCTTGGTGTTCCACGCGGATTTGGGAAGATCCTATAATATGACCAGCCGGATGCAGACTGAACTTTACATTGTTGATGGTGAATGTTTCTCCCCAAGCCTTGCCGGTTACGGTAATATCTCCCAATCGGTGCTTTATTATGGGCACATTATGGTGGTGTGTGATGTATTTTTTATGGCCATATCGGCTGTGATCCGCATGTCCATGGGATATAATGGCATGGTCCACGGGTTTCCAAGGATCAAGGTAAACTTTGGCTACACTGCAATAAATGCCCTTACCCGTAAATTGAAGAAGCGGTTTTTTCATAGCATGGGAAAGTTACGAATTTCTTTTCTTTTCACAGATGGAAATATGTGTGCCCTTCTGCCATTATTAGGGCCCTATATTCAGGATTATACTGTGGAAATGTTAAAATAATTGTCCTTTTTTAAACCAATGATTTTTAAAAAAATATATCTTTGTTCCTACTAAAATAAGTGAAGTATGTCTTTTGTAGATTTGTATGATAATAGTGAACACCGGAAGAATGTGGCCCATTTTGCAGCACTCGCCTCTTTGGCGGCTGTGGACGGGGAGGTAAATCCTGAAGAGGTTGAACTATTGAACCGTTTTGCCCAGAAATTGGACATTACTGAAATGGAATATAAGGAGGTGATGATGAAGCCTACCAAATACCCTATCGATCCACCAACTTCATCCGAAAGACGATTGGAGCGCTTGTTCGATCTTTTTAGAATAATTTTTGTGGATCATATGATCGATGAAGATGAGCGGGCCTTGATCAAGAAATATGCCATAGGCCTTGGATATTCTAACGATGCAGCCAATAAGATTATCAGCAGATCTATAGATATCTTCGGAGGTAATATTGCTTTTGAGGATTATGTATATCTAGTAAAGAAGTAGCAAAAATCATGTATATAAAAAAGGGGGCTGTGGCCCCCTTTTTTTATTGCTTTTGTGCCATGAATTCTTCGGCTTTTTCCACCATTTTACGGCTTCCACAGAAAAAGGGCACCCTTTCGTGCAGTTCCTTGGGCTGTATGTCCATGATGCGCCTATATCCATCACTGGCCTTGCCATTGGCCTGCTCCGCCAAATAGGCCATTGGATTGCACTCATAAAGCAAACGAAGTTTCCCGTTCTGTGCCACACTACTCTTGGGATACATATAGATGCCACCTTTGATCATGTTTCTGTGAAAATCAGATACCAAGGAGCCAATATATCTTGAGGTATAAGGTCTGTCCTCTTCTTCTTTCTGACAGTATTTGATATAGTCTTTTACCCCTTGTGGGAAATGGATATAATTCCCTTCATTGACGGAATAGATTTTTCCTGTTTCAGGGAACTCCATGTTGGGATGCGACAAGTAGAAAGTTCCAATAGCCGGGTTTAAGGTAAAGCCGTTTACGCCATTGCCCGTGGTATATACAAGCATGGTAGAGGTCCCGTATACAATATATCCTGCGGCCACTTGGTTTCTCCCCGGCTGCAGGAAATCATCTAGGGTCACGGGGGTCCCCACGGGTGTAATCCTGCGGTAGATGGAAAAAATGGTCCCTACAGATACGTTTACATCAATATTGGAGGAGCCGTCCAAAGGGTCAATAAGGACAACATATTTATTTTGGTTTTGTTTGTCGTTGCTGTTAACACTGATAAAGTCATCTTCTTCCTCGGAGGCAATCCCGCAGACAATCTCCCTGTTTTTTAAGGCCTGTATAAACTTTTCGTTGGCCAGGACATCCAGTTTCTGCTGGTCTTCACCTTGGATATTGGTGTCCCCCGCAGCACCCAAAATATCAATAAGTCCCGCTTTGTTAACCTCGTGGTTTACTACTTTAGCGGCTAGGCGGATGGCATTTATGAGTTTGGAAAGTTCGCCTGAGGAGTATTGAAAGGCTGATTGATGTTCTATTATAAATTCCCCAAGGGTCTTATTCTTTTTATCCATGTATAAACGTTGTGTTATTTGAGCACAAATATCGAACATTTTGTGAAACTACAACGATTTCGCTAATGTTTAGTTTTTTAAATTTATAACTTTGTGTTTTATTTGTAACAATTATGGGAGACTTCACAATTAGGGACGCACAGGCAAAGGATATGGACCAGGTTTGGCAACTGATCCATGAGCTGGCCGTATTTGAAAAAGAAGACAATGCCGTTGAGGTCACTGTGGAAGACTTGGTCAGGGACGGTTTTGGTGAAAAAAGGTTGTTCCATTGTTTTGTGGCGGAGTCCAACGGAAAAATTGAGGGAATGGCACTTGTATATCCAAGGTATTCCACTTGGAAAGGACCAACCGTACATTTGGAGGATCTTATTGTGACGGAAAAAATGAGAGGTAGTGGATTAGGGACAGCTCTTTTGGACAGGGTAGTTACCTATGGTGCACAATTAGGTGTAAAGCGGATCAACTGGGAAGTCCTGGATTGGAATGAGCCGGCCATCAACTTTTACGAAGCCAAGGGTGCCAATGTGATGAGGGATTGGGATGTAGTGCACTTAAACGAACAAGGAATACAGAATTACCTAAATAATATTAAGTAGTACAATTACGGGGTATTAAAATTGAAAAAGTAGATTATGAGAATTTTCAAATTTGGAGGAGCATCGGTAAAGGATGCAGATGGTGTAAAAAATGTTGTTAATGTACTGAAAGAGGTGGGTCATGAAAACACCTTGTTGGTCGTGTCGGCAATGGGCAAGACCACTAATGCCATGGAAGATGTGGTCAATGCCTATTTTAAGGACAAGGCTTCTTTGTCCGCTGCAGTCCACGAAGTGGTGAAGTACCATAACGATATATTGATGGATTTGTTTGAAAATGAAAAGCATCCTATCTATGGAAGGGTGAAGGCGCTCTTTGAAGAGGTGCAGGGTTTTCTGGCCTGGAACAAATCCCCTAAATACAGTTTTGTTTACGATCAGGTTGTTGGCTATGGCGAATTGGTTTCCAGTGTCATATTGAGTGCCTATTTCAATGAGGTGGGTATTACCAATAATTGGCTGGACGTAAGGGAGTTTATTAAGACCGATGACAATTACAGGGATGCCAACATCAATTGGGAAGATACCCAGAAAAGGGTAACGGAAGGTATTGATAGATCCAAGCTGAATATTACCCAAGGGTTTCTTGGAAGCGATGAAAATAATTTTACCACCACCTTAGGTAGGGAGGGATCCGACTATACGGCAGCTATTTTGGCATACTGCATCAATGCCACGGATGTGACCATTTGGAAAGACGTTCCTGGGGTACTCAATGCTGATCCACGTTATTTTGAGAATGCCCGTCTGTTGAACAACATCTCCTACAGGGAAGCTATAGAACTTGCCTTTTACGGAGCTTCGGTCATTCACCCAAAGACCTTGCAACCGCTGCAAAGAAAAGAAATTCCCTTGCATGTTAAATCATTCATAAAGCCAAAGGATAAGGGTACAACTGTTGGTAAAGGGGTAGGCATAGAGCCAGAAGTCCCTTGTTTTATTGTCAAGAAAAACCAAGTATTGATGAAACTTTCATCCTTGGATTTTTCCTTCATTGTTGAGGACAGTATCAGTGAGCTTTTTAAATTATTGCACGACCACAGAATGAAGGTGGACCTGATACAAAACTCGGCCATTAGTTTTTCGGTCTGTGTGGACAATAAGTTTGGAAAACTACAGGACCTATTGGACCTGTTAAAAAGTAGGTTCAAGGTTGTATATCACGAAGATGTCTCCTTGTACACTATAAGACATTTTGATGCAGAATCCATTGCATCCCTACAAAATGGCAAGGAAATCTTGCTGGAACAAAGAGGGAAAGAGACGGTTCAATTGGTCGTAAAATAAGGGGGGAATACAAGCGCTTGCCGATTTTGTAAGGCGTTTCAACTTGGTTTTTCCTATATTTACAGTGACCAATATTTAAATGAACTATGGGCCTTGTAACCGCGAAGGAAGTAGCGAAAGCTATTCGTATTGATAAGTATGGCGTTTTGGGTACATTTATGGGGTGGTTCCTCATGAAGGTAACCAGATTATCCAGTATCAATAAATTTTATAAAGACCATCAACATTTAGAGGGAACTGCTTTTCTGGATGCCATTTTGGAGCATTACCAGATCAAATTTGAGATCCCTGAAGAAGATTTTAAACGGTTGCCCAAAGAGGGGGCATATATTACCATTAGTAACCATCCATTGGGGGGTATAGACGGGGTGCTTTTATTAAAATTATTATTGCAACACCGTCAGGATTTTAAGATCATTGCCAATTTCCTATTGTACCGCATAGCACCAATGGCGCCCTATATCATGCCTGTCAATCCTTTTGAAAACCATAAGGACGCAAAAAGTAGTATTGCAGGCTTTAAAAGTGCCATGGGCCATTTACGGGATGGCCACCCTTTGGGAATATTCCCAGCTGGGGAAGTATCTACGTATAGGGACGGCAAGTTGATCGTGGACAAACCTTGGGAGGAAGCGGCCCTAAAGCTTATCAGAAAAGCAGAAGTACCCGTTGTTCCCATATATTTCCACGCCAAGAACAGTAGAATGTTCTACCACCTTTCCAAAATCAGCGATATTTTTAGAACCGCCAAATTACCTTCGGAAGTGACCACGCAAAGGAACAGGGTCATTAAGGTAAGGATAGGTCACCCTATTTCTGTCTCAACACAAAATGAGCAGGACACCCTGGAGGAATTCACGGATCTTTTGAGGAGGAAGACCTATATATTGTCCAATGCCTACGAGAGGGAAAGTCTTTTGGGGAAGGTCCCTACCACCCTGAAGATTCCAAAGGCCCCCAAGAAGATTGCCACCGCCGTACGTACTGAGATCATTCAAGAGGAAATTGAGCGCCTAAGGGAAAAGGACTGCAGATTGTTGCAGAGCAAGAATTACGAGGTATTTCTGGCCACGGCCAAGGACATGCCCTTTATATTACAAGAGATTGGAAGGCAAAGGGAAGTTACTTTTAGAGCAATAGGGGAGGGTACCAATAAATCTATCGATCTGGATAGTTTTGATGAATATTACCACCATCTGTTTTTATGGGATGATGAGGATAAGGCCATTGTTGGAGCCTATAGGATGGGAATGGGCTCTGAAATTTTTGATAAATACGGTATTGATGGCTTTTATTTACAGGATCTGTTCCGATTGGAACCTGAACTGTACGAGATGATGCGCCAGTCCATTGAAATGGGCCGCGCCTACATTGTCAAGGAGTATCAGCAAAAACCCATGCCACTTTTCCTGCTGTGGAAAGGAATTGTGCATACCACCCTGCGATATCCAGAACACAAATACCTTATTGGAGGGGTAAGCATCAGCAACCAGTTCTCAAACTTTTCAAAATCCCTGATGATCGAGTTTATGAAATCGAACTACTGGGATCCTTATGTGGCCCAGTATATTAGACCTAAAAAGGATTTTAAGGTTAAGCTGAACGATGCCGACAAGGAATTCGTATTCGATGAAACCCAAGCGGATCTGAACAAGTTCGACCGATTGATTGATGAGGTAGAACCAGGAGCACTGCGTTTACCGGTATTGATCAAAAAATATATCAAGCAGAATGCGAAAGTAGTTGCCTTTAATGTTGATCCCCTGTTCAATAATTCTGTGGATGGGTTGATGTACATCAAAATTGCCGATTTACCGGAGAGTACGGTTAAACCGGTCATGGAGGAATTTCAGGCAGAATTGGAACGGAAGTTGGCAGAAGCGCAACAAAATGAAAACGGTGATATATCAATGGATTAGCTCAACTGGGAACATCACCAAGAACAACACCAAGGTCCAAGTTTTAACTTGGACCTTGGTGTTATATACCTACAGTGGTACTACGGCGTTCAAACAGAACATTGTCCTTCCAGATCCCATGAAGTTGGGCAACACGTTCCCGGTGTCCTATTCTTCTGAATCCCATTTTTTCATGGAGAAGGATGCTCCCTTTGTTTTCTGGAAAAATCCCTGATTGCAGGGTCCAGTAACCTTCTTTTTCACTTTCCTGGATAAGTCGCTGAAGTAATAGTTTGCCAACGCCCAAACCTCTGCTCTTTGCGCCTACATAAACACTTACCTCCGCCACTCCGCCATATACGCAACGGCCCGATACAGGGGAAAGTGCTGCCCACCCCACTATTTGATGGTCTTGTAAGGCGACCAATCGGCATTGGACCAGATGGTTGCCGTCCCAATGTGCATAGGTGGGCACCTTTGTTTCGAAGGTGGCAAAACCTGTCGCCATGCCCTCGGCATAAATGGCAGCAACCTGCTCCCAGTCTGCTGCGATCATTGTCCTGATCTCCATAATATAAAGATTAGCAGCAACCGCTCCCTGGGGCACATGCATTGGTAGCATTTGCCTCTACGGATATTTCCGGAACGCCACAGGTCTCTTTCGCCTTACAGTCGGTCTTCTCAACACCCAAACGAAGCAAGAGGGTATCCCCTTGGGTTTCATGGTCGTTCACAAATAATTGTGCGGTGTGGAAGTCGGGGTTACTGTATTCAAACTTAACTTCTGCATCCTTTACCATGGGCTTTATTCGGTCTACCTTGGAAAGAATGCCCATCGCTTTGTAGGCCGACATATAATCGCGCTTGTCCTTTTCGGATGGACTCTCCCAAAGTTGTATGATGGTTTCTTTCCAGTAATCGGTTCCGGCGCCACAATCGACCGAATCAATGGTCATATTTTTTACCTCTGTGATATGGTAATTGGCACCTACATGCTTACCGGGCTTGTATTCAAATACAAGGCTCTTGTTCGGGTTTTCTTTTAGGAGTGATAAAAATTCTGAAGTCTTCATAGTTTTTAGGATTATGATATTAACAGCAGTTCGCCTGCGTAGTGTTGAAAAATTTGTTCAGTTGTGATTGGATTTGTTTCCATTTGATTACATCGAGGCAATAGCACACCGTCTTGCCATCAATTTCCCCCTTAAGAAGCCCTATACTCTTGAGCTCTTTCAAATGTTGGGATATGGTGGGTTGTGCCAGTCCAATTTCCGCTACAATGTCATTGCATATACAAGATTGTTGTTGGCTGATATATTCAATGATTGCAATACGGGCAGGATTGGACAATACCTTAAAGATCGAGGCAAGCTCATTCTGTTCCGAAGTGAAAATCTGTGTCTTGGTAGTGCCCATGTAATATTTATATATTGCAATATTACGATAATAAATCGAATAAAAAAAAGTCAAGCTGTAGTGACTTGACTCTCCTATGTCTAGAACCAGGGTTTACGTCCTACTTGATAGGTGTTGTAAAAATCCGCATCTGATTTTGTCAGGTAGATAATCCCTTCAATAAGGCCAATTGCCCAAGTGGCAACCAATATAAAGCTACCAAAGAAAAAACATGTTGTTGCGTATCCAATAATTGAAATAACTAAAAGTGTTATCCCTTCTTTTTGATAACCCAGTATAAATTTGTGGATTCCAAGATGACCAAAAATAATAGCTAATATCCCGGCTAGTATTTTTTTATTGTCGCCACCAGCACTTTTAAAACCGTCAGAAAATTCTTGGGCTGTTTTTTTGGCTTCTTCCTTAAATTCATGCGCAGTATCTTTGGCCTCTTCCTTAAAATCCTTGGCGGATTTTTTGGCTTCTTCAAAAGTCTCTTTGGCACCTTCCTTAAATTCTTTGGCTGTTTCTTTTGTCTCCTGCTTTAAATCTGCTGCTTTCTTTTTGGAGTCGTCCATGGTTTTCTTGGACCCGGTCTTCGCCTTGGTGGCCTTATTTGCTGCTTTGGCTCCTGCGGCTTTGGTAGTTTTCTTGGCAGCGTCCGCTGCTTCCTGGGTTTTGCTCTTGGCTTTTGTCACCTTCTTTTTGGCGGTCTCACCAGTTTTTTTTGCGGCCTTTTTTGCTCCCTCCAAGGAGTCTTTGGCCTTATCGCCTAAATCTTTGTTTTCTTCTGCCATGGTTGCTTATTGATGGTTAATAGGTCTCCTAAAAGTAGTAATTATTTCATTATCAAAGAAATGCTTTGTCAATGGGTTCCCATAGTTCCAATTTGTTGCCTTCCGGATCCAGTATCCACCCAAATTTACCATACTCGTATTCCTGTATTTCTCCTACGACGGTAACCCCTTCCTTCTTCAAGACTTCCAGTAATTCTACCAAATTTTCCACCCTGAAATTCATCATAAATTGCTTTTGACTGGGCTCGAAATAGGTGGTATCCTCGTTCATGGGACTCCATTGTGTGGAACAGTCGTTCCCTTCTTTGTCCTTCCACCAAAAAGTGCAACCGTATTGGTCAGTGTTTAGGCCTAAATGGGTATTGTACCATTGTTTGGTACTATTTGGATCTTTGGATTTGAAGAAAAAGCCTCCCAGGCCCGTTACTCTTTTTTTCATGTGTGTCGATTTAGATTAGTTTGTCTTTTTGATATAATTGTACACCTAGGGAAACCATATTATTTAATTCATGAACCATAGCCTGGTCCATCTTTTTGAAGTGAAAGCAACTTTTTCCCTTAAGGCATTTTTGCATGGCCTGCGACAGCGGTTCAAATTGCTTGGGATGTGTATATATTGGAAAAAAATAGAAGCGTATGTCCTTGGGCTTGGGTACTACACTGGCAAAATAAAATCCGTCTACTTTTTGTCTCCCTTGCATGGCGGGTATAGTTCCGCAAACCTCAAATTCCTCAGGGGTATCCTTGCGTACCCTTAATGGCGGAATGTGCGATTTTAGAAGGCGGTGGAGTTTTTTTTGAATTTCAATCAGTTCCATGGCATGGGTTCAATGGCTTTTTATTGTTGTAGGGATGCTATGAGCTTTTCATTGAGCCGCACATAATCCATATTTTCCCCTATTCGTGCCAGTTCCATGGATTTCTTGGCCGTAGCAAGTGCTCGCTTTATGTCCCCGTTTTTGGCCTGTATTTTGGCCTTTAAATGGAATTCCCAATACTTTTGCTCTCCACTTCCTGTAATGGCTTTGTCTATCCATTGCAGGGCCAGTTCTGGGTCACGGTCCGTATCATAATAGTAAGAGGCACCATAATAATAGCTAACGGGATTTTCAGGTGTCCCATCCATCAATTTGGCCTTGATTTCTTTCATGACCTTACCGTCCACATCGGATTCAATGCTGAACATGGCTTTGGTGTGTTCCCATTTCAGATTCAGGTTGGCCGAATTGCTGGTGAAGTCCGAAAAGCTTATGGTAAAGGTTTCATAGTGGCTACTGGGATGTTTTACCGGGACATCAAACCGCAATTGGTCTTCTTTGGGATCATAGCCCAAGGCTCCCCACCAGCTGAGGTTCTTACTTAATATTATGGTGGCTGTTTCTTCTGTAAATATGGTGTAAAGGGCATATTCCCCTGCAGGAACGGCATTGCCATTGAGTTTTACATCTTCACTGAAACTTATTTTGGTGGATGCATTGGCCCCTGTGCGCCATACCTCATGGTAAGGGATAAGGTTACCCGCCACCTTTCTTCCCTTGGCGCTAGGTCTTGAATAGACCACCTTCACCTCAGAAAAACCTACCGGTCCTTTTATCTCAAAGGTCGGACTGGGGGCGGGCATCGCAATTTGTCCATTTGTGCCGAGATGCCAGAAAGATAGTAGGACTAAAAGTACAACACTTTTTATTTTGTTGAAGTTGCAGATTGGTAGTTTCATTTCCTTGGTTTTGGGTTATTTCGTATTAAAATTACACGAAATTTTCTGAACCAAGGAATGGGTCTAGCTAAATTGTTTTTTTACCTTATCCACGATGGTTTGTGCAAGCTTCTCTTTACTTTCCACGGTCCAACCGGCCACATGGGGGCTAAGCAGTACATTGTCTGCCTTAATGAGATATTCGAAGGCTGCGGGCATTTCTTTGGTAAAGAGTTGCTCAAATGAGGATTTCTCATATTCCAGGACATCCAGTCCGGCTCCAAGAATTTTACCCGATTCCAGAGCGGCCACCAAATCCTGGGTCACCACGCTTTTTCCCCTGGCGGTATTCAAAAACCAAAAAGGTCTCTTGAACCCATGGATAAATTC
Organism: Sediminicola sp. 1XM1-17; assembly: GCF_037203765.1. Taxonomy (NCBI): domain Bacteria; kingdom Pseudomonadati; phylum Bacteroidota; class Flavobacteriia; order Flavobacteriales; family Flavobacteriaceae; genus Sediminicola; species Sediminicola sp. 1XM1-17. The sequence goes on from NZ_JBBCAS010000006.1 coordinate 64,627, forward strand.
CGAATTGATCATGCCCACCGTCAATGGTGTTTGTGGAGTGTGAAGACTGATGATATCGGCCCGTTGTCTCAATTCCATGATGCCCACCTGTCTGGCATTTTTATCGCCCACGCCACCCTGAATGTCATAACAGATGACCTCTACATCAAAACCGGCCAGTTTTTTGGCAAAGGCCTTCCCCATATTTCCATAGCCAATGATCCCCACGGTCTTGCCATCGAGTTCCAATCCGCGGTTGCCTTCACGGTCCCAAATACCGTTTCTGACCTCCCTATCTGCCTTGTTCAGTTTATTGAAAAGGGCCAATAGCATGCCCAAGGTGTGCTCTCCTACGGCATTTCGGTTCCCCTCGGGGGCCGAAGCCAGAAATATGCCCCTGTATTTGGCATATTCCACATCGATGTTCTCTAGGCCGGCTCCGACGCGACCGATGAATTTTAGGTTGGTGGCCTTATCCAGAAAGGCCTCGTCAATGGTGAACCTGCTGCGTATTATGATGCCCTCATAGGATGCTATTTTTTTTTCGATCTCCTCTTTACTGGAGGTAAAGTCAAACTCGTTCGTATGGCCCAAGGCTTCCAGGCCTTCTGCCAGTATATTGTGGTTGCTGTCTAAATGTAGAACTTTCATAGATGGTTTTAAATCTTTGGATAATTGGTTTGCGTTTTTTCGTGCGTTACATTGCCGGTATGTTGGGTGTCGGTTTTCTCAAATAGAAGTACATGTACCTCCTCATTGTCCTTGGTCTTGGGATTGTGTTCTACCCCCTTGGGCACAACAATGATTTCCCCTTCCCGGACCACCTCTGTCCTGTCCCTAAACTGCATATACAAGGTGCCCTTAAGGACATGGAAGAGCTCATCTTCCTTTTCATGGGCATGCCAGACAAACTCGCCCTGCAATTTGGCCAAAAGCACTTGCATATCATCTACAACGGCAATCTGATGTGGATGCCATTGTTTTGTGAATTCTGCGTGTTTTTTTAGAAGGTTGATCGGTTTCATTGTTGTTCTATTGATGACTCTAGGTCATGATCGCACTAGGGATTGAGAGCAGCTACCGTGTAGTGCAAAAAGCCCGGCACCAACATGGTTGGTGAAGTGCCCTAAAAATTTAAAATTACCTTGGCAATGGAAAAATAGATGAGTATCCCCAGTACATCGTTGCTAGTGGTGATAAAAGGTCCCGTGGCAATGGCCGGGTCTATTCCCCTTTTGTTCAGGAATATGGGGATGAAAGTCCCTATCAGGGCCGCATTTACGATGACCGTGACCAGGGCAATGCCTACTGTAAAAGAAACCAAATAGGAGGTGTTGAACCCAAAGTGGCTGATCAACAAAAATATGAATGCCAGGGCTAGGCCATTGACCAGTCCCAATATCAATTCTTTTAACAACCGCCCCCAGATTTCTCCTTTGATTGAATCATTGGCAAGCCCTTGAACGACGATGGCGGAGGATTGCACCCCCACATTCCCAGCAGTGGCCTGCATGAGTGGGATAAAAGCCAATAAAATGGGGAATTTTATAAATGCACCTTGAAATACGTTGATGATACTCGCTGCCCCTATACCTCCCATCATTCCGATGAACAGCCACGGCAAACGCGCTTTGGTGAGTTCCCAAATACTGTCATCTGCCTCTACATCCTGGGAGATACCTGCCGCCATTTGGTAATCCTTTTCGGCCTCTTCCTTGATAACGTCTACAATATCATCGATGGTGATCCTTCCTACAAGACGTCCTATTTCGTCAACCACGGGAATGGCCTCCAAATCGTATTTGGACATGATCTTGGCCACCTCTTCGGGGTCTTCGTTGACGTTTACATAATCTACCTTGGGAATATAAATATCCTTGATATGCGTTTTGGTGGAAGTGGTCAAAAGATCCTTGAGGGAAAGTCTACCTTTTAGCTTTTCATCATCATCCACCACATAAATGGAATGTACCCTGGTGACATTTTCTGCTTGGGCCCGCATTTCCTTAACGCAGGTAAGCACGTTCCAGTTTTCGTTTACTTTCACGAGCTCCTTCGCCATGAGTCCACCGGCAGAATTCTCGTCATAGCGCAACAAGTCCACAATATCCTTGGCGTGTTCCTTGTCCTCCAGCTCGGAAATGACCTTTTGGACCATTTCCTTGGGTAGCTCACCAACAATATCGGCAGCATCATCCGTATCCAGTTCATTGAGCTCCTCTGCAATTTCCTTGGCGGACAGATTGCCCAAAATGGCCTCTCGGATGTCCTCATCCAATTCGGTCAGAATATCCGAGGTCTTATCGCTATCCAGTAATTTTATCAGGTAGGTAGCCTCATCATCGTTAAGCTCATTGATGATCTCCGCAATATCCGCATAGTGGATATCGTCCAAAATGGACAAAAGCTCTGTCTCTTTTTGGTCTTCTATCAGCTGTTCAATTTCAGCGATAAGGTCATCTGTTAGCTTAAATGGTATCATCCTCTATCTTCTTTGTCAGCGCAATAAAGTCCGTCACAGACAACTGTTCCGGTCTTTTGTCAAATATAGCATCTTCTTTTAGATTATCGGATAGCTCAAAGGTTTTTAAACTGTTGCGCAGGGTCTTTCTGCGTTGGTTGAAGGCTGTTTTTACGACTTTGTAAAATAGCTTTTCATCACACGAGAGGGATAGGTCTTTTTTACGGGTCAGCCTGAGTACGCCTGATTGTACCTTTGGTGGGGGATCGAACACCTGTGGGTGCACGGTAAATAGATATTCCGCATCATAGTAAGCTTGGGCCAAAACGGAAAGAATACCATAGGCCTTGCTCCCTTCCTTTTCGCAGATACGCTGTGCCACCTCTTTTTGGAACATTCCAGTAAATTCAGGAATCTGTTCCTTCATTTCCAACATCTTGAAAACGATCTGGGTGGATATGTTATAGGGAAAATTACCGGTGATTGCGAATTGTTCCTCTCCAAAAATTGTAGAGAGGTCATACTTTAAAAAATCTGCCTCCAATACCTTGAAACTGTGTTCGCGCTGCATCAACTTATGGTGTTCCAGCGGAAAACTGTGGTTGAGGTAAATGATGGATTCCTCATCGAGGTCCATGGCCACAAGGTCTATATCTTTCTGCAGGAGGTATTTGGTGAGTACCCCGGTGCCCGGTCCTATTTCAATGACGTTTTTGTACCCCTCCAACGAAAGGGTGTCCGCAATATCCTGGGCTATTTTTTCATCCTTTAGGAAATGCTGGCCGAGGTGTTTTTTTGCTTTTACAGGGCCCTTGTCCTGATGGGACGCCTTTTTGTGGTTGGTAAAGTTAGGACTGTATTTTTTTCCTTTTTTTTTGGACATGGAGCAGTTTTGATTCGTAGTTAGATGGAATTTTCCACATAGACCCAGGCCTTTTTGCCGGAGGCTAAGGTAACCAATATTCTTTTGTAGGCCTTCCCTTCATAGGTGTCCGTAATCAATAATTCCTGAAATTCCATGGTATAACGGACACCTTTCAAGCTGTTGTTCTGGTTCTGTGATTCATGAATGACCTTGTATTTTCCCATAATTTTTTTGTCGGACATTTCGTATCCGATCAGCGCATCGGGGTAACCTGTCAGTTTCCTGCCAAACAGCCTGAATTGTATTTCGAGATCTTGAAGGGTGCCGTACGTAAAAAGTTCAATGGGTTCTCTCAAGGACAAAAAGATTTAAAATTCACCAATAATCTCAAGTTCTGTTCTAAAGGCCACCATTTTGTCTGCAAATAGTTTTAGGCCATTTTGGCGCATGGCTGGGGCGTCTTCGGTGTAATATTTTTTTAAGGTCTCCTTGCTGTCCGTGGTATATTGAACGGAATAGGTGGTCCCGCCCATTTGTTCTTCTACCATGACCCTACACATTTTGGCCTTGGTAAATTTTCCTGTGGCAAGCATTTCCGGGATATGGGTGTTCTGCATCCAGGAAAGCCATTGTTCATGTGCGGAATCTTCAATATTTGTGGTTACGTTGTAAATGTACATAAATGTGTTTTTTAATTATTAGTTGATGGCATCCCCTCTTAATATCCTATAGTTTTTCCGTGCCAAAGGAAAATAATAGCTGTCTTGATAATCATAGATAATTTTTTCATAGTTATCCTTGGCCTTATCAGGATCATTAAGTTTGTTTTTATATAATTCTGCCAGGGCGTAGTATGCGTCGTCAGCTAGAATGCCGCTACTGTAAAAGGTTATAATCTTTTGATAATTGAACTTGGCGGCCTCATAGTCCCTAAGGCTTTCCAACAATTGTCCTTGCTTGAACAGGGCCTCGTCCTCAATTTTCTCCCCTTTATGGTGCTCCAAAATATCGTTCAATTCGGCAATGGCTTCCTTGGTCTTTTTTTGATAGGCCAAAAGATCTGCTTTTGCATATTTTTTAAGTGCGGTCTGTGTTGAGTCCTCCAGGGAGTTATCGGAAATCAGAAGGCTTAGCTGCATGGCATCATTGGCGATAAGCTGGGAGGTTGAACTGCGGAGGACCTTTAACTGGGTCAGGGCCCAATCAAAATCGCCCTTGTAAAAACTGGTCTGTGCCACCTTAAAGCGGGCATCTTGGGCAAGGACATCATTTTTAAGATCTTTTTGTACCTGGGAAAAGTCGATCAGCGCCTCATTGAATTTTTGGTCGTATACCAAAATATCACCCAAGGCCATTTTTATATAGGCACTGCCGTACTTGTTCAAAGGGAGCTCCAAGCATTTTTTGAGGATGCTAATGGCCATATCGGGTTGATCCATCTTGAAGGTAAGGAAATTGGCGTAGGCTATCTGCAACTGTAAGGATTGGCTGTTATACCCATAGGATTCCATCAGTTGCTGGAAATTTTTATCAACCGCCTCCAATTTTTTGTCATCGGCATCCAAAAGATCTATTTCGATCAGGCTCAGTTCTGCATTCAATTTTATACTGCCCTCATAACCGTTGTCCACAATATATTGAAAAATGGTTTTGGCATCTTCCGTTGCGTTTTCTTCCATGGCCAGATTGCCCAAACTGACCAACCGCTGCAGGGTTCCTCCCGGATCCCTCTTGTAAATGGCCTTTTCTTGGTTAAAGGCACTGTTATATTGTTTTTGCTGTATAAAAAGCCAGCTCAATAGTTCGTTCCACAGGATATCTGGATTTTTTTGGGCATTCTGGAGGAGTATGCGCTTTAACTTGATGTTGTTTTCATTGGCGGGATCCGAGGAAATAAAATCATCTATATTTCTAAGGATATTGCTTTTGGAAGTGCTGCCATTGCTGATCAGGGTCAAATAGGACTCGTACATTTTTTCAATGTCGCCCTGTTCCCCATATATCCTTGCCAATTGAAAGTTGTAATCCAAATTGGGATTCAGTGCCATCGCCTTGATAAAGGCCTTTGTGGCATAATCCAAAAGGACGTACTGTTGAAATTTGGACCCAATGACATAGCCGTAATTGGGATTGTCATCGATCCGTGCCAGCGCCTTTTCATATTGTTCTTTGGCCCTTTCAGAAAGGCTTTGTAGATCGTAGTTGTGACCCAATTCTATAAGTAGGGTGGGGTAGGTGTTGCCATTTTGGATGCTTTCCACAAGGAATTTCTCTGCCTCGTCATAGCGTTCCAGTTGCTGATAGCAAGCAACAAGCCCTTCCAGATAATCGGGACGTCTCGGGTTTTTTTCTGCTAGTTTTTGGTAATAGATCAGCGCTTTTTCAAAACTCCCGTCATTAAAATATTGCTTCGCCAAAAAATCCTCCTGCGCATGGGAGGCCTGAAGGCAAAATAATGCTAATATGACAAGGATAGGCCGCACTATAGGTTTTTATTCAAATATACCATAGAATATGGAAAGTTGGTGTTAAGGGAGTCTAAAACAAAAGCCCGAACGTTGGTCCGGGCTTTAATTTATATTTCAGTTTTTTAATCTATCCTATCAAAACCGGTGTAGGGGCGAAGGACTTCAGGGATCATGATACCCTCAGGGGTCTGGTAATTTTCCAAAATTCCTGCCAATACTCTAGGTAGGGCCAGCGAGCTACCGTTAAGGGTGTGGGCAAACTGACTTTTTCCATTTTCATCCTTGAATCGCAGTTTCAATCTGTTTGCCTGATAGGTCTCAAAATTGGATACGGAGCTTATTTCCAACCAGCGGTCCTGGGCAGTTGAAAATACTTCGAAATCATAGGTCAATGCAGAGGTAAACCCTAAATCCCCTCCACATAATCTCAAGATCCTGTAAGGTAAATTCAGTTCCCTTAGAATGTTTTTTATATGTTCCACCATACCATCCAAGGCCTCATAGGATTTGCTAGGGTGTTCTACCCGGACAATTTCGACCTTGTCAAATTGGTGCAGACGGTTCAGGCCCCTAACGTGTGCGCCATAACTTCCGGCTTCCCTTCTAAAACAAGGGGTATATCCGGTGTATCGGATAGGGAAGTCGCTCTCGCTCAAAATAACATCCCTAAAAATATTGGTCACGGGAACCTCTGCAGTAGGAATCAAATAAAGATCATCTGCTCCTACGTGGTACATCTGCCCTTCTTTATCAGGCAATTGTCCGGTACCGTAACCGGAAGCCTCGTTGACCAAATGGGGCACTTGGATTTCTGTGTAGCCCGCCTCAGTATTCTTATCCAAAAAGTAGGCGATCAATGCCCTTTGGAGTCGGGCTCCCTTCCCTTTGTAAACAGGAAAACCAGCACCTGCGATTTTAACGCCCAGTTCAAAATCTATGATATCGTATTTTTTGGCAAGTTCCCAATGCGGTAATGCCTCGGCGTTGAGTTCGGGGACATCCCCTTCCTTGAAAATTTCCTCATTGTGCTCTTCGGAGCTACCGGCAGGAACCGAATCGTGGGGTATGTTGGGGATTTGGTACAATAAGGCCTGAAGCTCATCGGCTGTTGTGGCCAGATCTTCGGATAATTGTTTGGAGTCTTCCTTTAAGGTAGCGGTCTGTTCTTTTAGGCCATTGGCTTCTTGGGCTTTCCCACTCTTGAACAGTATACCGATCTCTTTGGAGAGTTTGTTGGATTCTGCCAGGGTATTGTCCAATTTGCTCTGCAGCGCACGTCTCTTTTCATCCAATTGGATGATATTGTCCATTAGTGGCGCCGCATCAATATTTCTTTTTTTAAGTGCGGTAACAATACCGGCTGTATTTTCACGTATAGCTTGTAGCTGTAACATTGATCTTTATTTTGATGGCACAAATTTAATGGATTACTCTTAATTCCCTTAAGAGTTTTTGGCTTAAGTTTTATTGCGGTTAAAATAAGCGCTTTCCTAGTTGGAAAGTTGCTTTGGAGAGGGCAAGATCCACTGGTGATGAGAAAAATGATCCCATGGTTCGGCAGCTAGATCCACCTTGGGGTCAATGAACATTCGTAAGGGCTTGCCATTGATGCTCAGTCTTGCCGTGACATAAACCCCAACATCCTGGCCCTTTTCGGCAGCCTCTTTTTTCAACCGTTGCGCAAACTGCCATATAAAATCAGGATAGGCCACTACCTTGCGCCTCTGGTTTTTGGTGAGGTAATCTTCCAGTCCAATAATCTTAAAGCTGCCATCATCCTTGTCCACCACCTTAAAACTGATGGTCCCGGTTCTTGACCGTAACATCATTCTCCAGCTCATGCGGTGTCCCTCTTCGGTCCAGAGTACATCGTCCGGGATAAAATGGTGCCTGATAGGTAGGGCCAATTGAATCAGGAAATAGATTGCCAGGGCCGTTACAATTCCATTTCTATAGGAAGGGATATGGAAATCATTTCCTTGAAATGGGATGCTTTTCCGGAAAAATAAACGCCCAATGGTTTTAGGTTCAAAGAAAAAGACCATAAAAGCGATGGACAGATAAGGGAATATCCCGATCTGGAAAACTATGGAATTGAAAAGGTGAAAGAAAATAGCGACAACGAAGGCCATTATCCGTGTTGGTTTCCACAATAGGGCAGGGATGATCAAAAGATCGAAAAGGATCCCTACCAGGCCAATGACAACATGTACCCAAGATAGTTGCAATAGGCCGCCAATAATAGGGTAGCTGGCTTTGGGAGCCATCAAGACCTCTATAAATCGGAAATCGAGCCAATCCCCGTACATTTTTGCTACGGCTGCATAGGTATAAACAATGAAAAGTTGAAAAACGATGACCCATTTGACATAAGCGGGCATGGAGCCGGAACGGATAGTGGGGTTCCGATGGGCATCCACGGCATAGCCGCGCTCTGCCGGTAGGAAAATCATGATAAAGGAGATCAATATCAACAAATAATAGTGATTGTTGTACGATGTCTTTTGCATGAGGTAAACGGCCGTCCACATAAGGGCGAAGGAGATGATGCTGAACCTATACTTATAACCAAGGGCGATGCACAGGCCCAGGGTGCCCATGATAAAGAAATATAGGTACATACCGTTCCCGGGTAAGGGCTGAAGCCATTCAAAACCAATAAAGGTAAAGGTGAACTGTGGATCTATAAGAGTCCGCTTGACCCATCCCGTGAGGATGGCGCCATAGCATTCCATACTAATAAGGATTCCAAAAAATATGCGGAAGATGAGTAAAGGGCTGTTGTCTATTCTTTTAAAAAGAAATTTGTCCCACATCTACTTTGATATTATGGCCAGGGATGTTTTTTTGTCTGCCAGTAACTGGGCTTTGAGCTCTTCCAAGGTATCGAACTTGTGTTCGTCCCTGATACGTTCCAAAATATCGATCTGTATCTTTTTGTCGTACAGGTTGTTCTCAAAATCAAAAAAATGGGTCTCTATACTTTTTTCGGTCCCGGATACTGTTGGATTGTACCCAATATTCATCATGCCAAATACGGTCTGCCCCTCGATGGTGCTTTTTACCACATAGACCCCTTTTTTGGGAATAAGCTTGTATTCCTCCGGAATATGTAGGTTGGCCGTGGGAAAATTAATTTGCCTTCCCAAGCCCTTGCCCTTGGAAACGGTTCCCGTCAACATATACGGGTAACCCAGATAGTTATTGGCAGTCTCTATGTCCCCTTCCAATAATGCCGTTCTAATTTTGGTGGAGCTTACAGATACATCGTCTATTTCTTGGGCAGGAATTTCCTCGACATCGAAACCCATCGATTTTCCAAATTCGATCAGATCGGTGATATTGGCATTTCTGTTTCTTCCGAAGCGATGGTCGTACCCTATGATAATCTTTTTTGTACCCAGGGAATCCACCAAAATATCCTGAACAAATTCTGTTGCCGATAGCCTTGAAAATTCTTTGGTAAAAGGGTGAATGATGAGGTTATCAAGACCAGTTTCCCTCAATATTTTGGCCTTTTCTTCAATGGTATTCAACAGTTTTATATCCGCTTGCTGCTGTAGTACCATCCTTGGATGGGGAAAAAAAGTAAGGACCGTAGATTTTAGATCCAACAATTTGGCATTGTTTATGAGGCGTTCCAATATCTTACGGTGGCCAATATGAACTCCATCGAAAGTTCCTATGGTTATGGCCGTAGGATGTTTTTTATCGTATTTGGAAATGCTTTGAACTGTAATCACGGATATTAAATAATAAAAAGGCTTATTTTTGAAACTATAACTGACCCTCTTGATGAATACAAAATTACATCTTGTTTTTTCAATTACCATATTATTTCTCTCCTTTTACGGTTCTGCACAGACCAATTATTGGGAAAGGGAGGTTTCAAGGGCGTCAGTTGTTGTAAAATCACTACCACAGTTAGATATGGACAGGGCAGTCATGTTCTCCTTGAAGGAGGCTGAATTTTCCAGGGAACTGCCAACCAAGAAAACAGACAAACAAGCCTCGAAGGTGGTCTATTTTCCAAATGAGAAAGGGGAGTTGGAAGGCTTTCAGGTGGTTGAAAAATCGGTTCTGTCCCCAGAGTTGGCCGTTAGATATCCAGAGATAAAATCGTATGTGGGAGTAGGTCTTTCCCATCCGGAAGATAGGATTCGCTTTAGTGTTTCCCACAAGGGGATCCAAAGTATGATTGTCCACGGGAATAGTGAGAAGACTACCTTTATGCAGAAGGCCTCTGAAGGCGGCAGTGCTTATGTGGTGTACTCCAATGAAATGAGTGCGGCTTCCAAGGCCGAGTTTATTTGTAACACCACCGCTGTTATGGAAAAGAACGGCTCGGGAGTAACTCAAAAGTTGGTGGACGATCAGCAGTTGCGAAAATTTAGGTTGGCTGTCTCTGCCACGGGGGAATATACGGTATATCATGGTGGGACCAAGGCTGATGCACTTGCTGCCATCAATGCCACTGTTACCAGGATCAATGAGGTCATGGAAACAGATCTGGGGGTGTCCCTGGAATTGGTGGCAAACAACGATTTGGTCATTTATACAGATGCTGCCACAGATCCCTACAATGGAAATTTGAACAATCAGGTTCAGAATACGTTGACCGCAAATATTGGGGAGGCCAATTACGATGTGGGGCATTTGTTCCATAAGGATGCCAATAGTGGTAATGCGGGATTTATTGGCGCGGTATGCCAAAATAATAAAAAGGGGAGTGGCTATTCTTCGGCGGTAAACCCTGAAGGGGATCTTTTCGATCTTGATTTTGTAGCCCATGAGATGGGGCATCAATTTGGCGCCAACCATACCTGGTCCTTTGAATCTGAAGGTACGGGCGTACAGGCAGAACCAGGGAGCGGTTCTACGATCATGGGATATGCGGGAATTGCGGAAGCCAATAATGTGGCCTCCAGCGGGGATGATTATTATCATTATTACAGTATATTTCAGATTACAGAATATTTGAAGACGACCAGTTGCGCCCAAATTATTACACGTTCCAATGCCACTCCGGTCATAGCGCCCATCGGTGATTTTGTGATACCCAAATCCACTGCTTTCGTGCTTACGGGTTCTGCTACGGATGCTGATGCCGGGGATGTGCTTACCTATGCTTGGGAACAAATAGATGACGGGGTGGTGACCAACTTGACTTTTGGCCCTACCAATCCCAGTGGGGCCAATTTTAGGTCCCTGAAGCCGACCACAGACCCCAAAAGATATTTTCCAAAACTATCCAGGGTCATGCAGGGAAGGCTTACGCAGGTAAACCCTTCTGTCAATTCGGCTTGGGAAACGGTATCGGATGTTGAGCGGGAGTTGAATTTTGCGCTCACCGTTAGGGACAATGCCGCAGGTGGCGGACAGGTAAATGCGGAGCTCACCAAGGTTGATGTGGTGAATAGTGCCGGTCCTTTTGTGGTGACTTCACAGACGACGAATGAGGTTTACCAGGCGGGTACCGTGCAAGAAATAACCTGGAATGTGGCCAATACCAATACCGCTCCAGTCAATGCCAGTACTGTTGACATATTTTTGTCGACCGATGGCGGACAGACCTTTCCAATGGTATTGGCAAACGACGTGCCCAATGACGGACTTCATCCAGTTTTATTGCCGGGCAATGCCACTCCTACAGCTAGAATTATGGTCAAGGCGCATGACAATATCTTTTTTGCGGTCAATGCTGCCAATTTTTCCATACAGGCCGCTCCCATTGTTATGGAGTTTGGTACTCTGAATTATGAAACCTGCCAGCCCAATGACTGGTTCATTCCATTTACCTATAGGACCTATTTGGGTTTTAATGAAGAGGTGACCTTTAGCGCCTCCGGTGTACCTGGCGTATTGAGCACCAATTTTACGCCAGCTACGGCAACGGCCGATAATACCCCTGTTACCCTTACTTTTGGCAATTCCGGAAGTCTGCCGGAAGGTAGTTATCCCATTGATATAGTGGCTACGGCTTCCGGGGGCACCAGCAGCCAGGTGCAAATTCTGTTAAAGGTTTATGATGCCTCCTTCCCTGATGTACCCTTGATTTCTCCAACTGATGGTGTAATTGGAGTTGGACTTGCCCCTACATTGACCTGGCAAAACGGTGATGCCTATACCTCTTATGACGTGGAGGTTGCCACCGATGCCTCATTTGTTGATTTGGTAGACACCAAAACCGTTATTTTTAATAGTTATATCCCTTCTGGTTTGCAGCAGGACACCACCTATTATTGGAGGGTAAAGCCGCGCAACAGTTGTGGGGAGGGTACTTTTGGGCCTGCCTTTAGTTTTACAACCAAACAGATCAATTGTAAGAGTTTTGTTGCCAATGGACTGCCTGCAGCCATTACTTCGGTAGGAACCCCGGTGGTGACCTCCAAGATTAGTTTTATTGAAGATCTCCCTATAGCAGATATCAATGTTAACCTGGATATTAGCCATACCTATTTGGAAGATTTGGTAATTACCTTGATCTCTCCGGCAGGGACCAAGGTTGTCCTGACCTCCAGTTCTTGCGGTTCTCTCAGAAATATAAATGCCACCTTTGACGATGACGCCTCACCGTTCAGCTGTATGAACAACCCGGCCATAAGTGGGGTGGTAAAACCTTTGGGTTCCCTTGCTGCTTTTAACGGGGAGTCTTTGTTTGGGGAATGGACCTTGGAGATACGTGACAATGCTCCTTCGGATGGAGGATCTTTAAATGCCTTTTCATTGGATGTTTGCGTGGAAGGGGCCTTTAGGCCAGATGCTGATGAAGATGGGGTTTTTGATGATGGTGATGATCTTTGTCTTGGCACTCCAAAAGGATTTGAAGTAGATGTAAACGGATGTGCCATTTACAGGCTCCCAAAGGATAACTTCCTGGTAGAGGTACAGAGTGAGTCCTGTAGGAACAACAATGATGGATCTATTGTGATTACAGCCAAAGAGGCATTGGATTATTCCATTACAGTAGTCGGCAATGGGATTAATGAGGCAGATAATTTTACCGCCTTGTACAACCTGGATACCCTGCCCGCAGGAACCTTTCAAGTTTGTATTGTAGGTAGCTCAGGAACCATTACTTATGAAGAATATTGTTTCGAAATTGTAGTGGCGGAGCCGGTACCCTTGAGCGTGTTCGCTAAAATTACTACCGATGGAAGACAGGTGGAACTCAATTTGGCAGGTTCCAACCTATATAATATTGAATTGAACGGGGAAGTTCAACAGACCACCAAATCGGAAATAACACTCGACTTGAAAAATGGACTGAACACACTGAAAATATATACCAATATTCCCTGCCAGGGAGTGTATGAAGAAGATCTGTTTGTGGCGGACAAGGCTATATTGTACCCTAATCCGGTTGAAGATAGTGCCACTTTGTTTTTCGGAGCCATGGTGGAGCGCGTATTTGTTCAGGTATATAACGTTCAAGGAACCTTGGTGATGAAAAGAATGCAACGAGTGGGTGATAGGGAAATGCACTTGGATTTCACTGGCCTGTCTACCGGGGTTTATATTTTAAAGTATGATGCAGGTACTAATAGGGGGGCGTTTAAAGTAATTAAAAGATGAGGTATATAGCGGTTTTGTTTCTGGTGTTGATTTTTTTGGGCTGTGGTGGCAAGGATGCGCCAAAGGCCCCGGAAAGCAGTATGTTGGTTTTTCCCCTGAAAAATTCTGAGTGTACCACAGGGGTGAGTCTTAACAACACTACCAGTGAGGTGGAGTTCCAATGGCAGGCCTCGGATTTCACAGAATCCTATCAGATCAGAGTAACCAATTTGGTGACCAATGTGAGTCAGAATATGAGTACTACGGCAACCTCGATAAGGTTGCCACTGGATAAAGGGGCGCCGTATTCGTGGTTTATAACCTCTTCAAATACGAATGTGGCGGAAACGGCCACGAGTGAGATATGGCTTTTTTACAATGCAGGTTTTCAAACATCCTATGCCCCGTTTCCTGCGGAAATTATAGCTCCAAAATCTGGGGCTTCGGTCTTGAGAAGCGCCAATAATGAGGTGGAATTAGATTGGTCCGGTGCGGATGTGGACAATGATATTACCGGTTACGAAGTCTATTTTTCTACCGATAACCCTCCAGAAACACTTATTTTTTCTCCTTTGGCGAACGACACGAATGTGAATGTGACGGTGGTGCCAAATACCGTATATTACTGGCGGATTAAAACCTTGGATAGTGAGGGCAATTCCTCAGATACTGGGGTGTACCAATTTAAATCACTTTAGGCAACTAGGAGTTGTTGTATTGGTTCATGGTGCGGTTTATTCCGGCCAGAACAAAGGATTTTATCAATTCCGTAGCCTTCTTAAAGCGTTCCGGTAATGCTTTCTGTTCCTCTTCGTTCCATTCCCCAAGTACATAATCAACTTGTCTTCCCTGACCAAAATCGGCCCCTACCCCAAATCTAAAGCGATTGTAATTGGTGGTTTCCAAACTCGCTTGGGTATCCTTTAAGCCATTATGGCCGCCATCGCTGCCCTTGGTCTTTACCCGAATGGTGCCAAACGGGAGGTTGATGTCATCGGTGATGACCATCAGGTTTTCCATGGGAATCTTTTCCTTCTCCATCCAGTACTTTATGGCTTTGCCGCTACGGTTCATATAGGTAGAGGGCTTTAGAAGTAAGACGCTTCGTCCCTTCACTTTTAGGATGGAGACATCCCCTAATTTTTGGGTCTCAAAAGTCAGTTCCTCCGTTTTGGCAATATCATCCAAAATTTTAAAACCAATATTATGTCTTGTATTGGCGTATTCTGCTCCAATATTTCCTAAACCGACAATTAAAAATTTTTTCATGGGTTCCTTTTCCTCGAGGAGGGTCTTTTTGGTGGTAAAAAGGGATTTAAGCAATCCAAACATAGTCTGGGCATTTAATTTGGCGTAAAAATACAAAAGCATCCCAATTTCTTGGGATGCTTTTAAGTATAGTGAATATGTAACTATTCTGTAGCTTCAGTAGTTGCTTCAGCAGCCTCTGCTCCTTCTGCTCCTTCTGCTCCTTCTTCTTCATCCTCTTCAACAAGAACTGCGTTACGGGCAGATTTAACCTGTACAACCAAAGTTGAATCTGGATGTAAAATAGTAAAATCGTCACTTAGAAGAGATGCAACTGTAATGTAACCTCCAATTTTCAATTTAGAGATATCCACATTGAAGAAATCTGGAAGATTGTCAGGAAGTGCCTTAATGGCAAGTTTCCTTTTTCTCCATAATAATCTACCACCATTTCTTACCCCTGGAGAGTTACCTACCAAGTTAACTGGAATTTGCATAGTAACAAGCTTGTCACTGAACAATTGGTAAAAATCAACGTGTAGGATGGCATCCGTTACAGGGTGAAACTGGATATCCTGCAATACCGCGTTGAATTTAGTTTTACCCAAATCAATCACAGCCGTGTGAGCGTTAGGGGTGTACACTAAATCTTTGAATGATAACTCATCTGCTGTAAAGTGTAGTGGCTTATCCCCTCCGTATAACACGCAAGGAACCTTTCCAGCATTACGTAGAGCCTTACTAGCCTTCTTGCCCACGCTTTCTCTTTCTGATCCTTTAATTGTAATTGACTTCATTATATATATTAATTATTAATTAAATACGCTTTCTATTCCTGGGAATTCCAGGCTTACATTAAAAATTTTGAACTTATGGAGGTGTTTTGGTGTACACGTTGCATAACATCCGAAAACAATTCCGCACAACTCAATACTTTTACCTTATTGCTTTCCTTTTTTAGGGGAATGGAGTCGGTCACTATAAGTTCTGATAGTTTGGACTTCTCAATTTTTTCATAGGCATCACCGGATAACAAGGCATGAGTTGTGATAGCCCTAACACTGACAGCACCGCGTTCCATCATCAAATCGGCTGCTTTTGTCAAGGTTCCGGCAGTATCCACCATATCATCTACCAAGACCACATTTTTGCCCTGGACATCCCCTATGAGTTCCATATGGGAAATTATGTTGGCTTTTTCCCTCTGTTTGTAACAGATGACCACGTCGCATTCCAAAGCCTTGGAATAGGCATAGGCCCTTTTTGATCCACCCATATCCGGGGAAGCAATGGTCAGGTTGTCCAAATTCAGATTTTTTAGATAAGGCAAAAACAATGTAGAGGCAAATAAATGATCTACCGGTTTTTCAAAAAACCCTTGAATCTGATCGGCGTGAAGGTCCATGGTAATGATCCTTGTGGCACCGGCAACTTCCAACATTTTTGCAACCAATTTTGCTGCAATCGGAACTCTTGGCTTGTCTTTTCTATCTTGTCTGGCCCAACCAAAATAGGGCATCACCGCTGTAATATGTCTAGCTGAGGCACGCTTGGCGGCATCCAACATCAACAGCATTTCCATTAAGTTCTCAGAACTTGGATTTGTGGATCCCACTATAAAAACCCTCGCCCCACGTACCGATTCTTCAAAAGACGGTTGAAACTCGCCATCGCTATATCTGGAAAAGATAACCTTTCCTAAATCGGATCCAAATGATTTTGCAATCCTTTCCGCTAAATGCGTACTTTGGGTACATGCAAAAATTTTAGGTTCTGGTACTTGATAGGGCATTCTTAAAGTGTTTATTTTCAAGGATTTTCTCAAACGAGGTGCAAATTTAGAAATTAATTGTGTTGAGAAGATATAAATTTTGTTTTTTTTTGTGTGAAAATGAAAATAATTTCTATTTTTGCAGTCCAAAATTTGCCTTGGTGGCGGAATTGGTAGACGCGCTGGATTCAAAATCCAGTGTCTTTGACGTGTGGGTTCGATTCCCACCCAAGGTACAAAGCCTCACAGAAATGTGGGGCTTTTGTTTTGTTAACCCCATCTCCTTCTTGAAAAGTTATGTGACTTTTGGGCATTCGTTACAAGTCTTAAGAGAATTTTAATACCCATTATATGGGGAGGAACCTATTTTTGTAAAAAAAAAAGAGATGTCCAAAAACACAGTTCTTCATAAAGCTAACACAAGAGGTCATGCCAATCACGGGTGGTTGGATAGCCACCACACCTTTAGCTTTGCAAACTACCACGACCGTGAACG
Source organism: Sediminicola sp. 1XM1-17 (assembly GCF_037203765.1). Lineage (NCBI taxonomy): Bacteria > Pseudomonadati > Bacteroidota > Flavobacteriia > Flavobacteriales > Flavobacteriaceae > Sediminicola > Sediminicola sp. 1XM1-17. Next base: position 81,469 of record NZ_JBBCAS010000006.1, read on the forward strand.
CATGAATTTCGGAGTTCTTAGGGTCCTCAATGATGATGTCGTGGCAGGAGGTATGGGTTTTGGGACCCATCCCCACAACAACATGGAAATCATTTCCATTCCGCTGGAAGGGGATTTGCAGCATAAGGACAGTATGGGGAATGTGGCGGTTATTAGTCAAGGAGACGTTCAAGTGCTGAGTGCCGGAACCGGAATCTCACACTCAGAGCAAAATAAGAACCGGGATAGAGCTGTAAAATTTTTGCAGATTTGGGTGTTCCCAAACAAACAAAATGTGACCCCGAGGTATGACCAGATTGCCATTGGTGATGTAGAAAAAAGGAATGAACTCTATCAGGTGTTGTCTCCCAATCCCGACGATGAAGGGGTTTGGATACATCAGGATGCCTGGTTTTTTATGGGGAACCTAGAGGCAGGTATATCTCGGAACTACCATCTTCACAAGCCTGGGAACGGTATCTATGTCTTTGTACTGGAGGGCAGTGTTTCTGTAGATGGACAGGCATTGGACAAACGGGACGGATTTGGTATCTGGGATGTGGAAGATATCGAGATCAAAGCAGATACAGATGCCAAGGTGCTAGTTATGGAAGTGCCCATGGAGCTGTCCTAATATCTACCAAAGCTCAGCACAACAGAATTAATGTCTTACTGGAACAAAGTCCAAAATAGATCCATTGTACTGTAATAGTGGGCGGTACTGGCCCCTATCGGAAGATATTATACCCACATATTCCTATAAATGTTCTGAATATTATGTAACTTATTTCAAATAAGCCACTTAATATTTAGCAACATGAGTAAAACCCTTGCTTCAGCTAAAGCCAATTTTGGTACACTCCCGGTATTTTTAACGGCCATTTCCACTATTTTGGGGGCCGTGATGTTTTTGAGGTTTGGATTTGCAGTAGGGTCCGTGGGATTCGCTGGGACCCTGTTGATTATCCTCATTGGCCATATGGTTACCATACCCACGGCCATGGCCCTGGCAGAAATTGCAACCAATCAGAAGGTGGAAGGGGGAGGCGAATATTTTATTATTTCCCGTTCCTTTGGGGTTACCATAGGTGCGGCCATAGGAATAGCGCTATACCTGTCCCAAGCAATTAGTGTTGCATTCTATGTCATTGCCTTTGCGGAAGCTTTTGAAGCTATTAAACCCTGGGTACTCAGCGAATTTGGCTATGAACTCTATGATAATAGGTTGTTCAGTATCCCTGCATTGTTGGCCTTGATATGGTTGATGGTTACCAAAGGTGCCGATTTGGGTATGAAGGCACTATATGTGGTTGTGGCCATACTTGCCATTTCCCTGATCCTTTTTTTTATGGGTTCCACGGAGTACACCGAGGTGTTTGATAGTACCATGCTCTTTAATGGTGTTACTTCCGATAAAGGATTCTTTTATGTGTTTGCCATTATTTTTCCGGCTTTTACCGGAATGACGGCCGGGGTTGGACTCTCCGGGGATCTGAGGGATCCCAAAAAATCCATCCCCATGGGGACCTTGGCCGCTACCATTATCGGCATGGTGATCTACGTGTTCATCGCCTATAAATTAATAAGCTCTGCCAGTACGGCCGACCTGGTTAACGACCAATTGGTGATGGGTAAGATTGCTATCTGGGGCCCCATCATCCCCATTGGACTGGCCGCCGCAACCATATCCTCAGCACTCGGCTCATTTATGGTGGCCCCCAGAACCTTACAGGCCATCGGAGGGGATAAGGTTTTTCATAATAGGTTTGTGAACTATTGGGTGGCCAAGGGCGTAAAAAAGAACAACGAACCCCGTAATGCCACAATCCTTACCAGCGTGATTGCCCTGATATTTGTGTTGCTGGGCGATGTAAATGCCGTAGCGGAGATAATTTCCATGTTTTTTATGGTCACCTATGGGTCCCTATGCCTAATATCATTTATGCAGCATTTTGCGGCCGATCCTTCCTACAGGCCCTCTTTTAAATCCAAATGGTACCTTTCCCTCTTGGGGGCCATTATGTGTATATATCTGATGTTCAAGATTAATACCCCTTATGCTTTTGCCGCCATCCTGCTCATGGTGGTGTTGTATTTTTACATATCCCTAAAAAGCGATACCGAGAAAGGGATGGCCAGTATTTTTCAAGGGGTCATCCATCAGTTCAATAGGACCATACAGGTATTTCTACAAAAATCGGAAAAGGTGAAAGAGGAGGAGGATTGGCGCCCTGCCGTGCTTTGCCTGTCCAAGGACAGTTTTGAGAGATACAGTGCCTTGGAAATGATGAAATGGATCTCCCATCGGTATGGCTTTGGAACCTATATCCATTTTGAAAAGGAATATTTTTCCAAGGAATCAAAATTGATGGCCGAGGAAAAGTTGAAAAAACTGATCACCATTGCTTCCAATAGTAAATCCAACGTTTATTTGGAAACCTTGATTTCGCCTTCCAATACTGGGGCGATCATTCAGGCCATTCAACAACCAGGGATATCGGGCCAGCCCAATAATATGATGCTCTTTGAGTTCAAAAAGGGAGAAGTAGATTGGCTTTCCGTTATCGTGGATAATTACAGCGTCCTTAAAACGGCCAAATATGACCTATGCATCTTGGCGAGTTCGGATAAGGGATTTGGATACAAAAAAGATATCCATGTCTGGATCCGAAAAGAGGATTATGAGAATGCAAACCTTATGATCCTGTTGTCCTATATCATCCTAGGCCATCCGGATTGGAAAAAAGGACAAATTAAAATATTTGCCACCTTCCCAAAGGAAAACCTGAAACAAGAGGAAGAAAACCTGATCCAACTTACCTCTAGCGGACGTTTGCCGATTTCTGCAAAAAACATCCGGGTCATAGCCACGGACGAAGGGGTGGACAGGAAGCAGCTCGTAAACGATTTTTCCATGGATGCCGATCTTACCCTCTTGGGCTTTCACGAGGGGATGATCAAATCTGACAGGGGCATCGAAATGTTCGAAGGCTATGATCATGTTGGTAATATTCTGTTTGTGAATACGCTGACCTCTAAATTCATAATTTAAGAGTTGATGTTCGTCACCGAAATCAATTTTGTTGTTGGGAATTGCGAAAAATGTGTTTATTCCAATATACTTGGCGATATTTGCCCTTTTTTAAAGGAGTATGGAGTTAAAGGGCAAGCAAAGGATTACCTTAAGCATTTATTTTTTTCTCTCGGGCTTTTGCTTTGCGACCTGGGCTTCCCGTATCCCCACGATAAAGTCGAATTTTGATTTCAACGAAGCGGAATTGGGCAGTCTCTTGCTGGCCATGCCGATAAGCTCTTTGGTGGGGTTGCCTATTTCAGGGTGGTTGGTATCCCGTTTCGATAGTCGGATCCCTTTAGTGGTGTCATTCTTCTTTTTTAGTTTGGGACTTACAGCCATAGGTTGGGCACAGACCCCATTTATGTTGGTGGCCGCCATATGCCTGTTTTCCTTTAGTATGCGCATCTTGAACATTGCCATGAATACACAGGCGATTACGCTTCAAAAGCTGTTCAATAGAAAAATTAACGGTAGTTTCCACGGCATATGGAGTACAGGCGGGATAGCGGGGGTTGGCTTTTCTTCCCTTTTGGTGAAACTACAGGTTTCCATGGCCGTACATCTGATGGCCGTTTCCCTAATAGTATTATTGGTGGCCCTGATGGCTTTTAAGCTGTTGTTGCGCAATGATAGATCACCCCATGGCAACAAATTGATCATAGGAAAACCAGACCCATTTATCCTGAATCTGGGTATCCTGATTTTTTTTGCGGCCTTGTGTGAAGGTGGAATGTACGATTGGAGCGGGGTCTATTTCAAGGAGGTGATTCAGGTGGAGGTGTTTACCTTGGGGTATTTGGTCTTTATGATTTTTATGGCCCTCTCCAGGTTTCTTTCAGATCATATCATTGATCGTATCGGGGTTGAGAAAACCTATTTGCTCAGTGCCCTTTTGATTTCAATAGGAGTTTTAATGATTATTGTGCTACCTTTCTTCTGGCCTGCCATGATAGGATTCTGTATTGTAGGTTTTGGGGCGGCATCCATTTTTCCGATGACCATGACTTTGGCGGGAACCTCAAAGAAGTATTCTGCGGGAATGGTAATTTCCATTATCGGAACCTACGGGATATTGGGGATGTTCATAGGCCCGCCCTTAATTGGTTATCTGGCACATGCATTTGGATTAAGGATTTCCTTTATTCTATTTATCATATCTGGATTAATGCTTATTCCCGTCTCCCAATTGATATTTAGGTACCAAAAAAATCAGGAATAGGGCTTTTAGGTTGGATAGGTCATGGATTATGTCTGCCACGTGCACAAAAAATTGTAATTTTCAACAAAGAATTTGATATACATGCGCAAGTATGGATTTTTATGGCTTCTGTGTATTTTGACCTCTTGTGACTGGTTTCCTTCCAAGGAAGTCCGGACCCAAAGACTGGTGGACCAAGAAATGCAAACCATTGATTGGAATGGGGTAGACCAGTATCCACTCTTCGACAATTGCGACGAGGTTGCCAGTTTGGCGAGCCAGAAAGCATGTTTTGAAAACACGTTGCTCGGGCATTTTTCCGCTACATTGAATGAGTTCGAATACGAGCTGGAGGGAGATGTGCATGATACTGTCTTTATCGATTTTAAGATTGATAAGATGGGGGCTATTTCATTGTTGCAGATGAATAAAAATGCACGGATAGAGGACCAGATTCCAGAGTTTGAAATTATCATCACCAGAAGTTTGATGACCTTACCGCCGGTGGCACCCGCTTTAAAAAGGGGTATTCCGGTAGGTGCAAAGTTTAGGATACCGATAGTGTTGAACACAAAATAAAATTTTGGCAAACGAAAAGATTATATTGGGGATAGACCCGGGAACTACCATAATGGGTTTTGGCCTGATCAAGGTGGTTAACAAGAAGATGGAGTTTTTACAGATGAACGAGCTCTTGCTCCAAAAGTACGACGACCCATACATAAAACTAAAGCTTATTTTTGAACGGACCATAGAGCTTATTGATACCTACCATCCGGATGAAATTGCCATAGAAGCTCCCTTTTTTGGTAAAAATGTGCAATCCATGCTCAAATTGGGAAGGGCACAGGGGGTGGCCATGGCAGCCGGACTTTCCAGGCAGATCCCGATCACGGAATACCTTCCAAAGAAAATAAAAATGGCGATCACCGGAAATGGTAATGCCAGCAAGGAACAGGTTGCTAGAATGCTGCAAAGTACCTTGGGATTGAAATCCCTCCCCAAAAATCTGGACAGTACGGACGGACTGGCAGCTGCTGTTTGCCATTTTTATAATGAGGGCAGAATTGAGATCGGTAAAAGTTATTCGGGTTGGGATGCTTTTGTAAAACAGAATGCCAATAAGGTAAAGAAACAGTAAAACAATAATCAATTAATAATAAAAGGCTCTAAAACTTAATAGATGGGTATTGAAAATAATCCCTTATCAGTGAAGCCCTATAATTTTGCTTTATGCATTGTTGAATTATATAAAGATTTAATCCAGAACAAAAAAGAATTTACGCTTTCAAAGCAATTATTAAAATCAGGAACTTCAATTGGGGCTAATGCAGCCGAGGCGAACGGTGCAATTTCTAAAGCCGATTTCTCTTCAAAGATCTCAATAGCATATAAAGAAAGTTTAGAAACGAAATATTGGTTGTCTTTAATGAAGGATTCGGATTATATTCCCATAAATAAGGCAAATAAATTAATTGATAATGCTGATGAGTTATCAAAAATTATGTTTTCAATTTTAAAAACCACCAGAATCGGTAGTAAATAATAATAATAGTGATTTTTGCTAATTGCTAATTGCTAATTGCTAATTGCTAAATGAAATGAGCGGAATTTATATCCATATCCCTTTTTGCAAACAAGCTTGTCATTATTGCGACTTCCATTTTTCCACAAGCATGGGGAAGAAGGAAGCGATGATCAATGCCTTGCAGCGTGAGCTTGAACTGCGCAAGGATGAATTTAAGGGAGAAACCGTAGGGACCATTTATTTTGGTGGGGGGACGCCTTCGGTCCTGAGCACATTGGAGATCAATGCCATCATTGCAACGATATACAAGAATTACAACGTCATTGAAAATCCGGAAATTACCCTGGAGGCCAATCCCGATGATCTTGACAGTTCAAAAATAAAGGCCCTGGCAGATTCACCAATCAACAGGCTGAGCATTGGGATACAATCCTTTTTTGAGGACGATCTACGAATGATGAACAGGGCCCATAACGCGGTAGAGGCCGAGACCTGTATCCGGGAGGCCAGCACTTATTTCGATAACATATCCATAGATCTTATTTATGGTGTTCCCGGGATGACCAAGGAACGTTGGCAGCAGAACATTGAAAAGGCACTATCATTCCAGATTCCCCATATATCCAGTTATGCATTGACAGTTGAACCCAAAACGGCGCTTAAAAAGTTTATAGATCAAGGCGTGGTTCCCCCAGTAGATGATGAGCTGGCACAGGAACATTATACTATTTTGGCCAATACCCTATCACAGGCAGGCTTTGATAATTATGAAATATCAAATTTTGGCAAACCAGGGTTTTATTCCAAAAACAATACGGCCTATTGGCAAGGGAAAAAGTATATGGGGATTGGTCCGTCCGCCCATTCCTTTGACGGGAAAAGAAGGGGTTGGAACATTGCCAACAATCCGAAATACATCAAATCCATCCAAGAGGGAAGGTTGCCCATGGAGGTTGAGGTATTGTCCACTACAGATAATTACAATGAATATGTTATGACAGGGCTACGCACCATTTGGGGAGTCTCCTTGAATCGGATCAAAACCGAATTTGGTGATCGTTACCATGCCTATATCTTACAGCAGGCCAAAAAGCATTTGGAGGAACAGTTGTTGTTTTTGGATGGAGATACCCTTTTGGTATCCAAAAAAGGCAAGTTTTTGAGCGATGGGATTGCCAGTGACCTGTTTCTTCTTAATTTAGGAGAATAAAACACATTCCTTTGATAGCCAAAATTACATACAACACCAAAAATTACCATATAGACCTTTCCAGGCCTTTGGATATTTCCATGACCCTTCGCAGCGGCGTTTCCAATGTTAACGCCTGGTATGTTGGTCCACCAAAAATAGAGCCCCATACCGAAGGCGATTTTGTGGGCAAGGTTACGGAAGGGGCTTCAACCAATTTCAATGATATTTCCTTCAACCCGCACGCCCACGGAACCCATACCGAATGCGTAGGGCACATTACCGAGGCGTTCCATTCCGTCAACAAGTGTTTGGACCAGTTTTTCTTTATGGCGGAGGTGATTACCATAGCACCCGAAAAGCAAAAAGGGGATTTTGTGATCTCCAAGAAACAACTAAAATATGCCCTTGGTAACAAAAGGAGGCAGGCAGTGATTATCCGGACCCTGCCCAATTTATCGGATAAGCTTTCCAAACAATATTCCAATACCAATCCGCCCTACCTGCAGGTAGAGGCAGCAGAATTTCTTGTGGAAAGTGGTGTGGAACACTTGCTTATAGATCTGCCATCTGTAGATAAGGAAAAGGATAACGGAGAACTCTTGGCACACAAGGCCTTTTGGAATTTCGGAGGAAATGTTAGAAACAAAGCCACAATAACCGAATTTATTTTTGTGGCCAATACCATATCTGATGGAAAATATTTCTTGAACCTACAGATAGCACCAATGGAAAACGATGCCAGCCCCAGTAGGCCGGTACTGTATAAAATTATGGATCAGTAAACTGTACGGATTAACACAACATCTGTCGGATAGGGTAAAACAATACGTGAAATGGGAGATATACTTGAAATATTCCTTGGCCTGATCTTAGGAGCCATTGTTACCTATTGGGTTTTTTCGTATTTCCGTAAGAAGAACAGAAAAGATCTTACGGAGCATCAATCTGTAGTCTTATTGGATAAGATCAGAAGTGTGTGCCGGTTGGTTTCCGTGGAAGGGGAATTTGCCGAAATCTATAGATACGAGAACACCAAAGGGGGTTTCAAAAGCCTGTGGAGCGGAAAAAAGAGAGCTTTGATCGTCATCAATGCCAAGGCCCATATTGGTTACGATCTCAAAAAGGTGAAGATGCATGCCGACACTGATAAGAAAAAGATCATCCTGATCAATTTTCCACAACCCGAAATATTGTCCATAGAGCCCGACCTACAATTTTATGATATAAAAAACGGATTGTTCAATTCCTTTTCCCCGGATGACCTTACCGCGTTGAACCAAGAGGCAAAAAAGCATATCAGGGAAAAAATACCGGAGAGCGGGCTAATGGATTCAGCCCGGAAGGAAGCTTTGGAGGCCGTGCTCCTGATCGAGAAAATAGTGGAGACCATTGGCTGGACGTTAGATTTTTCCGCTTTGGAAATGAGTGATCGGGAAAAACAAATATTGGAAAGTAAAGAATAAAAACATGCGAAAAATAGTAGTACTGGTTGGCTTTTTGATGTCAATTGTTATAGGAACCGCCCAAGAGAAAAGTAATAGCCAAGATTTTGATGACAATTATGTGCATACTGTATTCTTTTGGATGAAAGACCCCACAAATGAGGCTGCCAATAAAAAATTTGAGGTTTCGCTCAGAAAATTTTTGGACCATTCCAAATATGCCAAAACCCAATTTATTGGGAGACCACCCAAGGCATCGCGGGAGGTGGTTGATGATTCATTCACCTATTCCTTGGTCTTAAGTTTTGAATCGGCTGCGGCCCAGGAACTTTATCAAAAGGAAGAAGCCCATTTGTTGTTCATTGAAGAATCCCAAGAGCTTTGGGATCGGGTCATTGTCTATGACGCCATGGGAATTTAGAACGTTTATCAATCTCAGCATATGGATATTGAAGCATTTAGGGCCTATTGTATTGCCAAAAAAGGAGTCACAGAGGAATTCCCTTTCGATGCCGATACCTTGGTATTTAAGGTCATGGGCAAAATGTTCGCCCTGGCCCCATTGGAGCGAATTCCTTCCCAGGTCAATTTAAAGTGTGATCCGGACAGGGCCATTGAACTTAGGGAAGCCTATGACGGGATCATCATTCCGGGTTATCATATGAGCAAGACGCACTGGAATACCCTTTATATAGAACATCATTTGCCAACTTCCTTGGTCATGGAGCTCATAGATGACTCCTATGATCTGGTTGTCGCTGGTCTTACCAAAAAGTTAAAGGCAGCCTTGGATGCCCTTTGAGCATTCTAAATATGGGTATATTTACGGCCTTTAAAGAATAGTAATCTTCAATTTCCAAGATGGAGCACCTTATTGCCTTTTATAGGAACCAAATTGTAAAGCACACAACAGAATCGACTCAAATCAAGAAACTTTTATGGGTTTCCAGTATGTTGAGGTTGTTGGTGTTTTTGGCCGCAGTTGCCGGTATTTACTTTTCATTGGGGGATACCAAACTGGTCATCGGAATTATTCTGGGGACTATTGTTCTTTTTGTGTTCATGGTATCCCGCCATTCCGATTTGGTAATCAAAAAAGAAAAGTTGGTTGCCCTGATCAAGATCAACGAGACAGAGATCAAGGTATTGGCCAGGGATTACAAAGGATTGCCCGACGGGAGTCGGTTTGCAGACCCCCTGCACCATTTCAGTCAGGATATAGATCTGTTCGGGAAAGGTTCTTTTTTTCAGTATGCCAACAGGACCAACTTGGAAGAGGGAACCAAAAAATTGGCCCAACTGTTTACTGAAAATAATATTGAGAATATATCTGAAAAGCAAGCAGGGATCAAGGAGTTGGCGAATATGCCGGAATGGCGACAAAAATATGAAGCTGAGGCCGCCTTGGTGAAAACGGAAATAACGGCCAATACCATTACAGATTGGCTAAAGGCTTACAAACTGTTTGTTCCGAAGGTCATGAGATATGTCCCAATGGTATTTTCAGTACTATCCATAGTGGTTGCGATGCTCTATGTTATGGATGTGGTCTCAGGGTATGTATTGGGCTCTTGGTTCTTGTTGGGCTTGGGCATCACGGGATCATTTTTGGGTAAGATCAATATTTTGGCTGCGCAAACGGGAAAGGTCCAAACCGTTTTCCAGCAATATCAAAAGCTGATTTCTGAGATCGAAAATACAGAATTCAAATCGGGACTCCTAGAGCATAAAAAGAAAATGGTAGCTAGGAAAGATCGTAAAACATCGTCGGTGTTGAACGACTTTGCAAGACTATTGGGAGCTTTGGACCAGCGCAACAATATGTTCTTTGGGGTAGTTGGGAATGGCTTTTTGTTATGGGACCTGAAACAGGCCTATAAAATAGAGCAATGGATCAAAAGCTATGGGCAGGAGGTGGACCAGTGGTTCGATACCATCGCATTTTTTGACGCCTACAGTAGTTTGGGTAATTTTGCCTTTAATCATCCCAATTATGTATTTCCCGAGTTGACCGATAGCACTATTGTCCTAAAGGCTTCGGATGCGGCACATCCCCTATTGGATCCCCAAAAGAGAATTACCAATAATTTTGAAATACAAAAAGAACAGTTTTTTATAATTACCGGAGCCAATATGGCTGGAAAGAGTACCTTTTTGAGGACCGTATCCCTGCAAATTGTCATGGCCAATATGGGATTGCCCGTTTGTGCCAGCGCCACAGCCTATGCTCCAATAAAATTAATAACCAGTATGCGTACCTCGGATTCTTTAACAGATGATGAATCGTACTTTTTCTCGGAATTGAAACGGTTGAAATTTATTGTGGACGAGATTCAGACCGACCGCTATTTTATTGTTCTGGATGAAATACTCAAAGGGACCAATAGTACGGACAAGGCCATCGGATCAAGAAAGTTTGTGGAAAAACTGATTGGCTCCAAGGCAACGGGAATCATAGCCACCCATGATTTAAGTTTATGTGAGGCATCCGAAACCATGCCCCAAGTAGAAAATCACTATTTCGATGCAGAGATCGTTGATGGGGAACTCCATTTTGACTATAAGTTCAAAGACGGTATATGCCAAAATATGAATGCTTCCTTTCTGTTGAAAAAAATGCAAATTGTAGATTGAAGTGGTACATGGGTATTTGGGGGCTCCATGTATTGGATTAAAGTCTATACAATTTCTTTTTTTCGAAAATATCACGTATCTGTAGGCGTATAAGTCGCTTTAAAATGAGAATTTACCTACATTTGTAGCGCTGGAGAAATGGTAGCCATACCATGTCAAACCTTTGTCAGTATGGGGTTGTTTATTGGGCATAACTATGGGAATTGTTCTACGCGGGTTATTGAAGCCCTTCTTCTTTGGCGCTAACGAATCAGAATGAAAGAGGTACCACATTTAAATTACATCAGGGAATTGTCCGGAGGAGATGAGGTGCTCGAGAAAAAATTTATTGCGCTGATCAAGCAGGAGTTTCCCAAAGAAAAAGAGGTCTACCTGGAAAATCTTGGGGATAAGCGATATAGGGATACCATGCAAATGGTACAGAAATTAAAGCCCAAACTTAACTTTCTGGGGTTACAGGAAGGCTACCGCTTGGCCCTCCGTTATGAACAGGATCTCCGGTACGAGGACCCAAAATTACAAAAGGAGTTCTTGGAGATTCTGGAACGCATAGAGTCTTACATCAAAACCCTATAGAGGGCTCCACCAAGGGTTCTTGGAAAACCGCTGCCCTTCTAAACTGATCTGACGCGTATACTGTGTATTCCTGGGTAGTTTAAGCTCTATATAACATTGTCCAAATACAGCAATAACTATTGTCCATGCCAATGGGATAGCATTCTTTCTTTTTCCTACCCACATTTGTTTTTGTACCGAACTTGAAAACCAAGGAGATCTCCTAAGTGGATAACTTTTTGATGTTAATAATTTGGAAATATTCCATTAAATTGGAAATATTCCATAATTTTGTATACCTTTTTTTGGTGTGCAATGGATAAGACGATACTTCATTTGGATTTGGATACATTTTTTGTATCCGTGGAACGGCTGCAGGACAGTAGGTTAAAGCACCGTCCCCTGCTGGTAGGTGGTACCAGTGACAGGGGTGTCGTTGCCGCATGCAGTTATGAGACCAGAGGGTTTGGGGTGCATTCCGGAATGCCCATGAAAATGGCCAAACAGTTGTGTCCTGAAGCGGTGGTCATCAAGGGCAATGCAGGGACCTACAGCAAGCACTCGGACATGGTCACCGATATCATTAAAGAGCAGGTGCCCCTTTTTGAAAAATCGAGTATCGATGAGTTTTACGCGGACCTCACGGGAATGGACCGTTTTTTTGGCTGCTACCACTATGCCTCCGAACTTAGGAACAGGATCATCAAAGAAACCGGTCTGCCCATCTCTTTTGGACTTTCGTGCAACAAGGTGGTTTCCAAAGTGGCGACCAATGAGGCAAAACCCAACAATCAATTAAAAATAGATCTGGGTTACGAAAAGCCTTTTTTGGCCCCCTTGTCCATCAAAAAAATACCTATGGTGGGCGATAAGACCTATCAGGTACTCCGCAATTTGGGACTGCGACAGGTGAAGACCATCCAAGAAATGCCCATGGATATGATGCAACGGGTACTGGGTGCCAATGGGGGCGTTATTTGGAAACGCGCCAATGGGATAGACAATACCCCCGTGATTCCTTTTTCGGAGCGAAAATCCATTTCCACTGAACGTACTTTTGATAAGGACACCATAGATGTTATCAAACTTCGGGGCATCCTTGTCGCCATGACCGAGAACCTCGCCTTCCAATTGAGGAGGGGCGATAAGTTAACGGCCTGTATAGCGGTCAAGATCCGCTATTCGGATTTCAACACCTATTCCAAACAATTGAAGATTCCTTTTACCAGTGCAGACCATATCCTGATTCCCAAAATTTTGGAAATGTTCGATACCCTTTACAATAAAAGGCTATTGGTGCGGCTCATCGGGATCAGGTTCAGCCATTTGGTACAGGGCAATTATCAGATCAATTTGTTCGACGATACCGAGGAGGCCCTGAACCTATATGCCGCCCTGGACAAGATCAGGGAACGCTTTGGGGACAAAAGTGTGCTCAGGGCCTCTGGGTTGGGGGCAAAGACCATTGGCAGGATGCAGAATCCGTTCAACGGACAGCCGCCCATCATTCTGGCACACAGAAAGCAGTAGGAAGATCGCGTTTGCCCTTAGTACCGAACATTGAAACTTTTGTATTGAAAAACAACTATAATGTACATCAACTGCCATACCTACTACAGCATGCGTTTCGGAACCCTTTCCGAACTGGAGCTCCTGCAATTGGCACAGGAGAACCATGTGGGGCAGTTGGTGCTTACCGATATCAACAATACTTCGGCTTGCCTAAATTTTGTACGGAAAGCGCCCGACTATGGGGTGAGGCCTATTTTGGGAATCGATTTTAGAAATGGGGTGGATCAGTGTTTTGTGGGCATTGCCAAAAACAATGCGGGGTATCAGGAACTGAACAGTTTCCTATCCGACCACCTCCACCGCGAAAAAAAGTTTGTGCCAAGGGCCCCGGCCTTTAAAAATGCCTATGTGGTCTATCCCTTTGAGAAAGTGTTGCTGCACGAACAAAAGACCTTTTTGGAACACGAGTTCATAGGTATTTCCATAGCGGACCTCAGGCGGTTGCCCTTTTCCAAGATCATAGAGCTAAAGGATAGGTTGGTGGTACAGCAGCCCGTTACGTTTCGGAACAAGCGCGATTTTAATGCGCACCGATTGCTTCGCGCCATTGATAAGAATGTCTTGTTGAGCAAATTGCCACAGACCGAGGAGGCCAACCCCGAGGAAAAGATGTTTCCCATTCAAAATTTAGCGGCGGCCTTTTCCGAATACAGTTTTATCTTGGAGAATACGGAACGCTTACTGCGCGCCTGTAGCATCCATTTCGATTTTTCCGATGGGCGAAAGCCCCAGAACCTGGAAACCTATTCGGGAGATACCGCTGCCGATGAGGCCTTGTTGGAACAACTGTGCAGGGAAGGCCTGCCATACAGATATGGGGAAGCCGATGCGGTGGTTTTGGGACGCTTGGAAAAGGAGCTGGGCCTGATCAAGAAAATGGGGTTCGTGTCCTACTTTCTCATCAATTGGGACATTGTATCCCATGCCCGCAAACAAGGGTTCTTTTATGTGGGGAGGGGCAGTGGGGCCAACAGTATTGTGGCCTATCTGCTTCGGATCACCGATGTGGACCCCATTGAGCTCGATCTGTATTTTGAGCGTTTTATCAATCTGTACCGTGTAAATCCGCCCGATTTTGATATCGACTTTTCCTGGAAGGACCGGGAAGCCATGACGCAGTACATTTTTGGGCGTTTCCCCCACGTATCCCTCTTGGGAACCTATGTCACCTTTCAGGTCAAAGGAGTGATCCGGGAATTGGGAAAAGTGTTTGGTCTGCCCAAAGAGGAGATCGATGTGCTCTGTGATGGGAAATACAATCCGTCACAATTGGACGAGATGTCGCTTTTGGTCCTCAAATACGGGGAGCTGATCAAGGGTATGCCCAATTATCTGAGTATCCATGCCGGTGGGATTTTGATCACGGAACGACCTATACATTATTTTTCCGCCACCCATTTGCCCCCCAAAGGGTATCCTACTACCCATTTTGATATGGTGATTGCCGAGGATGTGGGACTCTTCAAATTCGATATCCTTTCGCAACGGGGACTGGCAAAAATAGAGGAGACCTTGGAAATTTTGGCCTACAACCAACCAGAGCAGGTGGAGACCTTTGATATCCATAATATCAAAAGGTTCAAAACCGATCCCGTAGTGAACGCCCTCGTAAAAAGTGCCCAGTGTATGGGCTGTTTTTATGTGGAGTCCCCGGCCATGCGCATGCTATTGAAAAAGTTGGAGGTAGATACCTATTTGGGGCTGGTGGCGGCAAGCTCCATCATACGGCCCGGGGTATCCAAAAGTGGCATGATGCGCGAATATATCCTAAGGCACCGGGAGAAGGGCAGGGCAGCGGAAAGGGCCCACCCCGTGATGCTGCAAATCATGCCAGAAACCTATGGGGTTATGGTCTACCAAGAAGACGTTATCAAAGTAGCGCATTATTTTGCCGATCTGGATCTGGGGGAAGCAGATGTGCTGAGAAGGGGGATGAGCGGAAAGTTCCGCTCCCGGGAGGAGTTCCAAAAGGTAAAGGACAAGTTTGTGGACAATTGCCGGAAAAAGGGATATACCGATGCCCTCATTTTTGAAATATGGGACCAGGTGGCCAGCTTCGCGGGGTATGCCTTTGCCAAGGGGCATTCTGCTTCCTACGCCGTAGAGAGTTATCAAACCCTCTTTTTAAGGGCCTATTTTCCGTTGGAATATATGGTTGCCGTACTCAACAATGGAGGTGGGTTCTACAGTCCGGAATTCTATATCCATGAGGCCCAGATGTTGGGGGCCATCATACACCCGCCCTGTATCAACAAAAGTGTTGCCGTCAATTGTATCTATGGGAAAGATCTGTATTTGGGATACATGTACCTGAGGGAATTGGAGGCAAGGGTCATGGAACGGATCTTGAAGGAACGGAAGGCGAACGGTCCCTTTTTGTCCTTGACCGATTTTGTGGACCGGGTCCCTATTTCCATTGAGCAATTGAGTATCCTGATCCGGATTGATGCCTTTCGGTTTACGAAGGTGAACAAGCATGAGCTCTTATGGGAGGCCCATTTGTCCCTTTCTAAAAGCACAAAATTGGACCAGCCCAAATTGTTTCCTGCCAAACGCCAGGATTTTACAATCCCCAAACTGCACACGACCGATCTGGAAATGGCCTTTACTCAGTTGGAGCTCCTGGGTTTTAGCCTCTGCAGTCCGTTCGAAATCTTGGCAGAACCTCCCAAGAATGCCAACGGCAAGCGGGATTTGGAGACCTATCTGGACAAATACATAGACATCTACGGTTATTTGGTAACGGTAAAGAACACCAAGACGCACAAAGGTACCCGCATGAACTTTGCCACGCTGGTAGACCAATACGGGGAGGTGTTCGATACGGTACTGTTTCCGCCCATAGCCGCCCAGTACCCGTTTCGGGGGAGGGGTATCTACAGGTTTTACGGAAAGGTGGTGAGTGAGTTTGGTTTTTTGAGCATAGAGGTCCTAAAAATGCAGAAACAGGACTATATCCAAGATCCGCGCTATGCGGATATGAAGACCTCCAAAAAGCCAGGGATTCCAGTGAAATAATTTTTTGAAAAAAATATACATACAATAGAAATTTTACTATATTTATAATCGGGTCAAAGTTAACTTTGATTTTTCCCCTACGAATTAAACTTACATAAATCCATAACCATGACATTAAAAAATAGCCTGCTGGTATTTTTTGCCCTTTTCAGTTTCGCCATCAATGCACAAACTGAAATCCAGAAAGTGACGGGAGTTACAGAATTTAAGGTGGAAACGGATGTCCTAGAGGAGTTGACAAACTTCGATTGGGAGGTCGTCGCCGACATATTTGAAGCCAATGCCCCAGAGACCGAAATAAAAATAGTTCTGGTCTATGATCAAGAAGTTAAATTCAATAATGTGCATGTGGACAACTTTGAATTGGTCCTAAACGGTAAAACGTCGGAACTGGTATCAATGATCGAAAAATCCAAAGGCATGGTTGCCAAACTAAGCAAGCTTAATTAAAGAATGAGCAAAGTTCAAATCATAGGTATATTTGTATTCCTGACCGGTATCTGTCTATTTTATTTGTGGAACAGTACCAATTGGAGTTTACTGGGAGCAGCCCTGATAGGATTTGGTTTTGGGGTTGTTCTCATAGGAAACATTGGGCCTTTTAGAAAACAGTCTACCAAAAGGTCAAAGCTTCAAGATGTATAGCGGCCTGTTCCCTATGCTGACCGAAGTGACCATAGAATTAAACTCTCAAAAAGAATAGGCCATATTCTTTGATCTCCCTGGGAAGTTAAATTCATTTTTTAGGAATAGGTACCACACACAATACATGTCATCCATGGTGCCTTTGAATACCTATATGGGTTTTAGGTTTGGAAAAATAATTACCTTTAAACAGGTAATGGTAAGCCATTGCAATTATAACCAAACCAACTACAACCCAAAACCCATGAGAAGCCTTTCATTTATTTTTATCGCTCTACTACTTTTTTCCTGTACTTCCGCTGATCATGACAAGGTTTTTGTCCCTGGTCTTAAGGAACCCGTTGAACTTGTCCGGGATCAATGGGGCATCAACCACATCTATGCCAAAAACCAACACGATCTATTTTTTGCACAGGGGTATGCGGCGGCAAAGGACCGTCTCTTTCAATTTGAGATCTGGAGGCGACAGGCCACTGGGACCGTCTCGGAAATATTGGGCGAAAGGGAGTTAAAGCGTGACATAGGAACCCGACTCTTTAAATATCGGGGGGATATGACCCAGGAAATGAACTACTACCATAAAGACGGCGTTGAAATTATTACGGCCTATGCGAATGGTGTGAATGCCTATATTGAGGAAATACTAAAAACTCCGGAACAATTGCCCATAGAATTCCAAATTTTAAACATCAAACCTGGAAAATGGACTCCAGAAGTGGTCATCTCCAGACATCAAGGCCTTTTGGGCAATATAGAAGAAGAATTACAGTTGGGACGGGCTGTTGCCAAATTGGGAGCGGCCACCGTAAAGGATCTCTCCTGGTTCCACCCAAAGGATCCCGTCATAGATCTGGACCCCAGAATTGACCAAGAACTTCTTTTTCAAGATATTCTGGAACTCTACAAGGCCTATAGAAAACCGGTTGCCTTTCAGGAAAGTGATGTACAGGAGGCCTATAAAAGTATGGCCTATGAGACGGCCTTGTTAACACCAAAAGTAGAAAGGGAAGACCCGCGTTCCATAGGAAGCAACAACTGGGTTGTAAGTGGGTCGTTAATGGCCGATGGCAACACCTATATGGCCAATGATCCCCATAGGACCATTGCCGTGCCATCATTGCGGTACATGACACATTTGGTGGCTCCGGGATGGAATGTAATAGGGGGCGGGGAGCCAGAAATTCCTGGAATTTCGATAGGACATAATGAATATGGCACTTGGGGGCTTACGGTTTTTGAAACAGATGGGGAAGACTTATATGTCTATGAGTTGAATCCTGAAAATCCCAACCAATACAAGTATAAAGACCAATGGGTGGACATGACCATTATTACGGAGACCATCAAAGTGAAAGGGAGGGAAGATGAACATGTAGATTTGAAATACACCCAACATGGGCCAGTGGTCTATGTGGACGGAGCACAGCATGTGGCCTATGCCGTCCGCTGTGCTTGGTTGGAGCCCGGGGGTTCACCTTATTTGGCCTCCTTACGCATGGACCAGGCTAAGACATGGGAAGAGTTCAGGGAGGCATGCAACTACAGTCATATTCCTGGTGAGAATATGGTTTGGGCCGATAAGAAAGGAAATATAGGTTGGCAGGCCGTTGGAATAGCCCCAGTCAGAAATAATTTTAGTGGAATGGTACCAGTACCAGGTAACGGCAGTTACGAATGGGATGGGTATCTGCCCATTGTCCAAAAACCTAACGCACTTAATCCGACAAATGGTTTTATTGCTACCGCTAACCAGAGTGTTACCCCAGAAGAATACGACCACTGGAATGCCATTGGCTACTCTTGGGCAGATCCGTATCGGGGAGATAGAATCAATGAGGTTTTGGCGTCTGGAACGAATATGACGATGGAAGATATGAAGTCCCTACAGGTAGACTACCTATCCCTGCCAGCCAGGACTTTGGTCCCCCTGCTCACTGTTTTGCCCATGCCCGGAAAAGTCAAGGAGGCTAGGGATAAGTTGGTGCAGTGGGACTATAAGTTGGAAGCCTCATCTGTTGAGGCGGCCATTTATGTAGCTTTTGAAAACCAGCTTAGAAAACTAGCCAATGATAGTTTTATTCCCATGGCAGGAAAGGGGATTATAGATAATATCCAAATGAAGAAGGTCATGGATTGGATTGAATATCCAGATGATAGGTTTGGTGCCAATCCCACTGTAGGACGAAATAAATTTCTCTTTCGGGCATTTGTGAACGGGATTGCAGATCTACAGGCCACGTTAGGGGATGATATGGATCAATGGCAATATGGGCAGGAAAAATTTAAACATACCTATATGGCACATGCCTTGGGAGGAGTGGTCAACGAGGAAACCAGGGCAAAGTTGGATCTTGGTCCCCTGCCAAGGGGCGGAAACTCCTTTACTCCCGGTTCCACGGGTGCAAATAACAGACAGCATAGTGGTGCTTCCTTTAGGATGATCGTGAATACAGGTGATTGGGATGCGGCCATTGGCACCAATGGTCCCGGGCAATCTGGAGATCCAGATAGCCCTTTCTACGACAATCTGTTTGAATCTTGGGCCAAGGATCAATACTTTCCCGTCTTTTATTCACGTGGTAAAATTGATTCCGTGGCTGTGTCCAAGACGTATTTACAGCCCCAAGCAAAGCAGTAACACCGTCTTCTTGGAACCATTGCGGAATCCTTTTGGAAACAGCTTTTTATAGGGGACTTCAGAAAGGAATTTCCTATATTTAGATGTGGCAGGAAAGGTCTGGACTTTTTGACCCTCCAATAAGTCATCAAAGAATACTACGGGATGGAGACGATCAACAAAATATTGGAGTTTGAACTTTTTACTATTGGAGATTATACGGTAAAATTTTCCAAACTGGTAACCGTCATTTTGATCTTGGCGAGCGCCAGGGTAATCCTTTGGATAATTAAAAAAGGGCTTTCCCGTAAATCGGCTCTTAATAAATTGGACCACGGTAGTGCTTACGCGCTTTACCAAATGATGAAATATATCATTTGGATTTTGGCAATTGCCTTTTTGTTGGAGAACATAGGTGTCAAGGTCACTATCTTACTGGCCGGTTCTGCGGCGCTCCTCGTAGGAATTGGGTTGGGTTTGCAACAGACTTTCAATGATATTTTATCGGGTATTATTTTACTTTCAGAACGCACCATAAAAGTGGATGATATTTTGGAGGTAGATGGTGATGTAGTCATGATACAGAGTATTGGATTGAGAACCTCCAAAGCACTGAACAGGGACGATATTTCCATAATCCTACCCAATTCCCTGATTACAAATAGCAAGGTGATCAATTGGAGCCATCAAACCGATAAGTCCAGGTTCCGGATAGACGTGGGGGTGGCCTATGGCAGTGATGTGGATCTGGTCATAAAGATTTTGGAAGAAAGCGCCTTTGAGCACCCCGATGTATATGCACGGGAATTGGTAGAAGCCCGATTGATGAATTTTGGAAACTCTTCCTTGGATTTTCAATTGTTGTTTTTTAGCAAGAGCATATTTAGGATCGGAAAGGCCAAAAGTGATATCCGTAGAATTATCAATAGAAAATTTAATGAACACCATATTACCATCCCCTTTCCCCAAATGGATGTGTACCTTAAATCAAATGCCCCTGCCAAGGGTTTGGACCAAGAGTAATTAGATAAACATTAAAATTTGATACGATGAAAAAATTGACCAAAGAGGACATCAAGCAGGAGGTTTTTGATCTGTATGATGACTATGCACATAACAAAATTGAGAGAAGGCAATTTATTGAAAAACTGTCTCTTTATGCCGTGGGTGGTATCACCATTGCTTCCCTACTCAGTTTTATGATGCCCAATTATATAGATTCTATCTTGGTGCAGCCAAACGACCCCAGATTACAATCGGATTATATTACTTATGATTCTCCAAAGGGCGGGGGTAAGATCAAGGGGTTATTGTCCAAGCCTATGGATGTAGAAGGGAAATTGCCGGGGATTATTGTAGTTCATGAAAATCGGGGCCTGAATCCCTATATTGAAGATGTAGGAAGACGGGCGGCATTGGAGGGATTTATTACCTTGGCCCCAGATGCGCTAACGCCGCTGGGAGGTTATCCCGGAAATGACGATGAAGGTAGGGAGATGCAGCGAAAGCGCGACCGAAATGAAATGTTGGAAGATTTTATTGCGGCCTATGAATATGTGATTTCACGTGAGGACT
This sequence comes from Sediminicola sp. 1XM1-17, assembly GCF_037203765.1. NCBI lineage: Bacteria > Pseudomonadati > Bacteroidota > Flavobacteriia > Flavobacteriales > Flavobacteriaceae > Sediminicola > Sediminicola sp. 1XM1-17. The sequence continues at coordinate 102,500 of NZ_JBBCAS010000006.1, forward strand.
GTAACGGTAAGGTGGGCGTGGTCGGATTTTGTTTTGGGGGCTGGATTGCCAATATGATGGCAGTAAAGGTTCCCTCCCTCTCAGCTGCAGTTCCCTTCTATGGGGGGCAGCCAACCGATGAGGAGGCAGCACTAGTCAAAGCCCCATTGATGCTCCAATTTGCCGGATTGGACGAAAGGGTCAATGCGGGCTGGCCGGCTTATGAGAAAGTGCTGAAGGCCAATAATGTTGAACATATCGCACATTTTTATCCAGAGGTGAACCACGGATTTCATAACAATACTACCCCGAGATATGATGAATCTGCGGCTAATTTGGCGTGGGGAAGAACCATGGAATTTTTTAAGGATAAACTCAAAGGAAAGTAGAGGAGCCGTTAATGTGGCAAGACACAAGTAGGAATATCTCTTGATTTAGATGACAATTGACTATTATGGATATCTTTCCTTACAAATACATCATCCTTTCCCTAACATTTCTGGTAGTAACAATGATGCTCGACAAAATTATGATCTTTGATTTTAACAAGAACAGTAGTCTTTCCCAATGGACTATTCTGGACGACGTGGTCATGGGGGGAAGGTCCGCCAGTACCATTTCTGTCAATGCTGAAGGACACGGAGTTTTTGAAGGTAGCGTTTCCTTGGAAAATAATGGGGGCTTCGCCTCGGTACGCTATCAAGGAGAGACCATAGAGGTGAAGCAATTCACCAAATGTGTGATCCGACTAAAGGGCGATGGCAAAGATTATCAGTTTAGGATCAAATCCAAAGAACAGGATTATTATAGTTACATAAACAAATTCAGTACCACCGGCGATTGGCAAACTTTGGAAATTACTTTGGACGAAATGACGCCCTGGTTCAGGGGGAGAAGGCTGGATATGCCCAATTATCCCGGAATTACCATGGCTTCCATCAGCTTTTTGATAGGAAACAAAAAAGCAGAGGAATTTAAACTGCTGATTGATAGGATAGAAATACAGTAAAAAAACCTATTCATTAAAAAAGGCCTTTATCTTGTAGACAAAGGCCCTTTTACGAGAACACTATATGAAAATGAAAAAATTAACTCCTTAACTAATACATGGTAAATATATTTCCGTATTCCATCGTGGAGAAATTATAGTTGTGAAGTGCGTTAGTTTTGTGGTGTTATGGTACTATTTTGTTATTTGCTTTCTTTTTCATATCCTATTCTAGAATAATCACGATATTTATCAGTCGAAATTAATCTCCCTTGTAAATGGGGGTATCAACACAAAACTCATAATAAAGAAGCTATGCCAAAATTGGAACGAATAGAGGAGTTTAAAAAATCTGTCCATAACAAATTCAATATATACAACAGCCTATTTCTTAGTCTGCCCTATAGAAACATAGAAAACGTAGGGATGTTGATCCCTTTATTGGGGCATCAAGCAGACAAAGGCCTTAAATCTGGTAAAAATCCATTGGAGATCTTGGATGCCTTTTTTCAGAATTATGCCAATATTGAATCGGAAAAGGACAGGATAGATTTCATGTTCAGCATCATCCAGTATGTGGAACGCCAAGTAGTATTGTACGATAGCGTTGAGGATGCCGCTTTTCCAAAATTACAGGAACACAGTAATTCCCTGACCATCAAGGATTATGGTCAAATTGTGGAAAAAAATAAAAGTTGGGACGAAATATCCGAAAAGTTGTCCACCTTCAGTGCACGAATAGTTTTAACGGCACATCCAACCCAATTTTATACCCCTGCGGTATTGGATATCATGGATAGCCTTAGGTCGTTGATCGTAGACGATAAAATCGACGAAATAGACCTTACCCTGCAACAGCTGGGGCTTACCTCCCTTATCAATGCCAAAAAGCCCACACCCTTGGTGGAGGCGAAAAATATCATCCATATTTTAAGAAATGTATATTACAACGCCATTGGTGAGCTGTACTCCTATATAAAAGAACATATACAGAAACAGGATTTCAACAACCATAATATCATGAAACTGGGATTTTGGCCCGGAGGTGATAGAGATGGCAATCCTTTTGTAACGGCTGCGATGACCAATGAGGTTGCCGATGAACTGCGCACCACCTTAATGAAATGCTATTACCATGATTTAAAGGCCCTGCAACAAAAGTTGAGCTTTACAGACCTGCAAGACCTGCTCAATGAATTGAGGGAAAAACTATATGTGACCATGTTCAATGTGCAAAAGATCATGGGCTATGAGGAAATCATAGATCCCCTGTTGAAAATCCGGGAAATATTGATCAACGAATACAATTCATTGTATCTAAAAGATTTGGATCAGCTCATTGACAAGGTCAAAATATTCAAGACGCATTTCGCAACATTGGACATCAGGCAGGACCACAGCGTACATAAGAACACGGTAACTTCCATATTAAAACAACAAGGGCTCATCAAAGAAAATTTGGACGAGTTGGGAGAAGAGAATTTGATAGAACTGTTGTTGCGCAAAAACATCAACGTGCAATATGACGATTTTGAGGATGACCTGGTAAGGGATACCATCCAGAACATAGGTCAACTTAAGAACATCCAAAGCAAAAACGGGGAGGAAGGCTGTAATAGGTATGCCATCAGTAATTCTGAAGATATCTTTTCGGTGCTCTTTGTATATGGACTGCTAAGATGGTGTGGAGAGTGGGAAGAGGGTAAAATACCTTTTGATATCGTGCCATTGTTCGAGACCATGAACGGCATGGCAACTTCGGAAGATACCATGAACGGAGTATTCGATTTACCGGAGTATAGGGCACATATTAGATTTAGGGACAACAAACAGACCATTATGCTTGGCTTTTCCGATGGGACCAAGGATGGGGGGTATGTGAAGGCCAATTGGTCTATCTTTAAAACCAAGGAGAAATTATCCGCTGTTTGTGGCCAAAGGGATGTCAAGGCCATATTCTTTGATGGCCGAGGGGGACCACCGGCACGTGGAGGTGGTAAAACACATCGTTTTTATGCCGCACAGACCAAGGATATTGCCAACAACGAAATTCAGCTTACCATTCAGGGACAGACCATAACCAGTAATTATGGTACCAAAGACCTGTTTATGCACAATTGTGAGCAATTGCTGACTGCTGGTCTATCCAATGATCTTTTCGGGCGGGAAAATGCCATATCCACAGAGATGCGACAATTATTGGAAGAGCTTTCCGAGCTTAGTTTTGCCAAGTATGATTCCCTGAAGCACCATGAGAAATTCATGTCGTACCTGGAAGAAAAGAGCACTTTGAAATATTATAACAAAGCCAATATTGGGAGTAGGCCCGGAAAAAGGGGGAACAAGGCGAAATTGGAGCTATCTGACCTGAGGGCTATATCCTTTGTGGGTTCTTGGAGCCAATTAAAACAAAACGTACCTGGATATTTCGGCATAGGAACGGCTATAAAAACCTTGAAAGATAGAGGGCGACTCAATGATGTTAAGCAACTCTTCCAAGAAGTGCCATTCTTTAAGGCCTTGATGTTAAATAGTATGATGGCATTGTCCAAATGTTATTTTGAGCTTACCAGTTATATGAAGGACGATAAAGAATACGGGGAGTTCTGGAATATCCTACATGAAGAATACATGTTGTCAAAGGAAATGCTGCTTTTGATTTCCGATTTTAAAATATTGATGGAGGAAGAGGCCGTTTCCAGGGAATCCATAAAAATTAGGGAAGCTATTGTCCTTCCTTTGTTGGTTATACAGCAATATGGCCTTCAAAAAATAGCACAAGGATCGGAATATAAGGAACTATATGAAAAGATAGTGACAAGGTCGCTATACGGAAATATAAATGCCAGTAGGAATTCGGCATAGTTCGGGAATCTTAAATTTTAAAGCAAGGGGTGGAAACAATAGTTTTTACCCCTTATTTTTTGATATATGGCAAAAGTTTGAAGATTATTTGAGGATTGTTTAAAATTACTGGCTTAGACCAGCAGTAGTTGTGCCTCTAACCAACAAATATGTGTATTTGACAACAAAAACACCATAGTTGACAATTTTTATACGGTAACTTCCGTTAAATGGCTTATGTTTATGTAGATAATAACTTACAAATAGTTTTAGTTTTAGTGACAGCATGTAAATTTTAAAAGTGTATTACGCTAATTCCCCCTAATAGCAACCTAATATGACATTTAAATTTTCGAAGAAAGAATTAATATTTCCTTTATCGGTTTTCATCGTTTTGATGGTTTTTGCACTCTTTTTATGGGGCAAGACCTTAAAGACGCAAGAGGATCTTCTCAAAAATGAAATCCAAACTTCTGGTCATCTCAGGTCCCAGGAATTTTATAATTCCGTAACGCATAACATAAAGGCGTTGGAAAATCTGAAACAACGCATTGAGATGACCAATGGGGACTATTTTGCCTATTGGGAAGAAGATGCCCAGCTTATTTTGGACCAAAATCCATCCTTTAAATTTGTGGAGTGGATTGATAGTTCCATGGTCATTAGAAAGATAACTCCCTTAAAAGGAAACGAGGCCGTTGTAGGATTGGATATTTCCAAGCTGTATAGGGCTGCAGAATGGAAGGAACACAGCCATAACAGTAAAACCAATATAACTTCTTGGGTGAGTTTAACCCAAGGGGGCCATGCTTTTCTGGTAGACATACCCGTGTATTTTGAAGGAAAGCTCCAAGGGACCATAACCGCAGGAATGGATTTCACCAACCCCTTCAATCAATTGGCTGCCGATCTTGACGCCTATGCCGTTGAGATCAAAGATGAAAAAGGTACTACCTTCTATAACTATAACGGGCCAAAAACTTCCGATTTCGACGAGGATTACAAGTATACGACCACCTTTTTGGTAGATACCTTGGATCAGCAGCAATGGAGCTTCTCCCTTATGCCCAAACATGTGGATATGTTGGCAGAACGAAAGGAGACCATGTTTATCGCTTTTGTCTTTGGATTGTTGCTCTCCGTGCTTACAAGCTCCCTGATCTACTTTTATAGGGCTTCTAGGACGGAAAACAAGCGCTATAAAGAATCCATACTTAAACTTAGGGAATTAAATAGAGATCTAAAGTCAGAGCAGTTAAAAGCTCAAAAGGCCAATAGGGCCAAAACCGAGTTCGTTTCCAATATGAGTCATGAGATCAGGACACCGCTGAATGCCATTCTTGGTTTTATTGAGGTGCTGAAGGCGTCCAATATCAAGAGCTCTTTGAAAGAATACCTTGACTTGATGGATATCTCTTCTAAGAAACTACTTCTTTTGGTGGATGATATTTTGGAAATCGACAAGATCGAATCCGGAAAAAGCACATTTAAAAAAGAACCTTTCTCCCCAGCCAAGGAAATCAGGAATATTATTAGTATTTACAGACCAAGTATCGAGCAAAAAGGACTATGCCTGGAGTTGGATGCCCCTGAAGACAGCAATATCTGTGGGATAGGGGATATGGGGAAATTTGGTCAGATCATTACAAATTTAATCCGAAACGCCCTCAAGTTCACGGATGTGGGAGGAATCCATATAAGTTATCGCGAAAAGGTCCTAGCAAGCAATTTAGAGGTGCATCTTGAGATCAGGGATACGGGAATTGGGATTCCGAAAAATAAGATCAAAACTATTTTTGACAGGTTTACCCAAGTAGATTCTGGGATCTCCAAAAAACATGAAGGCAGTGGTCTTGGACTTTATATAACGCATAATTTGGTGAAGATGATGGGAGGCCAGATCGAAGTGCAAAGTTCCAGAAATAATGGAACTGGATTTTTAGTAAGTCTGAAATTTCCTTTGGTGGAGTGTAAAGAGGAAAAGCAAAAGGTAATTGCTATCGGGACCGAGAATAAAGTAGATCTTGATGGAGCCTCTGTGTTGATCGTGGATGACAATAAAATTAATGTGATCGTCCTTAAAAAGGCGCTGGAAACCTTGGGAATCAAGGCCCAGTGGGTTTCCGATGGGGAGCAGGCCGTTGCAGAGATACAGAAAAAGGAGTACGACCTTGTCTTTATGGATATTCATATGCCGGTTATGGACGGTTTGGAGGCGACGAAGATCATCAGGAAGAACAATAAAGACCTTGCGATTATTGGCTTTTCTGCCGATGTGACGCGTGAGACCATAGAAACGGCCCTCGAAGTAGGAATGAACGATTACTTTACCAAGCCAATAGCCATGGATAAACTACGTCAGCATTTGTCGCACTACCTGATGAATGCCAAAGTTTCCTAATATTTACTGAAAGGCTTGCATCCCGGTGATGTCTGCCCCGGTAATGAGCAGGTGGATATCATGGGTGCCCTCGTAGGTAATGACACTCTCCAGGTTCATCATATGACGCATGATGCTATACTCACCTGTAATGCCCATTCCGCCCAAAATCTGTCTTGCCTCACGCGCAATTTTTATGGCCATTTCAACATTGTTGCGCTTGGCCATGGATATCTGGGCCGTAGTAGCTTTCCCCTGATTTTTTAACTGTCCCAGTCTAAAGGCCATCAATTGGGCTTTGGTGATCTCTGTAATCATTTCCGCCAATTTTTTTTGCTGTAGCTGAGTGGCGCCAATTGGTTTCCCAAATTGGATACGCTCTTTGGCATATCTCAAAGCGGTGTCATAACAGTCCATAGCGGCACCAATGGCTCCCCATGCTATTCCATACCGAGCGGAGTCCAAGCATCCAAGAGGGGCTCCCAAGCCGTTTTTGCCTGGCAATAGATTTTCTTTGGGAACTTTGACGTTGTCAAAAATAAGCTCCCCCGTTGCGGAGGCCCTTAAAGACCATTTGTTGTGGGTTTCTGGAGTGGAGAATCCTTCCATGCCACGTTCCACAATCAGTCCGTGGATCCTACCCTCTTCATTTTTGGCCCATACCACTGCGATATCGGCAAAGGGAGAATTGGAGATCCAAAGCTTGGCACCATTTAATAGAAAATGGTCTCCCATATCTTTAAATTTGGTTTCCATGCCTCCGGGGTTGGAGCCATGGTTGGGTTCTGTAAGTCCAAAACAGCCCATGAATTCCCCCGTAGCCAACTTGGGTAGGAATTTTTTTCGCTGCTCCTCGGTCCCATAGGTGTATATGGGATACATTACCAAGGATGATTGTACGGAAGCAGTAGATCTAACCCCGCTATCTCCCCGTTCAATTTCTTGCATGATAAGACCGTAGCTTATTTGGTCCAGGCCGGCACCTCCATATTCATGGGGGATATAAGGCCCAAAAGCACCTATTTCAGCTAGACCGCCAATAATCTGTTTTGGGAATTCTGCCTTTTGGGCGTACTCTTCAATGATAGGGGATACATCCCGCTTTACCCATTGACGAGCCGCATCACGTACCAGTTTATGTTCTTCGGATAACAAATCATCTAGATTGTAATAATCTGGAGCTTCAAATAAATCTGGCTTCATATAGGCATTGTTTGTCTCAAAGATAAATAAAGGAATATAACATTACAAGGTTCCAATGTTACATTTTAAGATAGAAGTCTTTGGTGAGCTCAATATATTCTGGCGTGTATTGGTGTCGTTGTTCCTCAATGGTCAGTTCACCTATAGCCATAACGTTTTCAGAAAAACTAAATTCCAATAAACTGCGCTTTGTTTCAGAGGTTGGGTTGCCTTTGACCCGGGTTATCCTTTTGGGGAAAAGATTAAATTCCGATGCCAATTTTATGAAAGATTCTTCCTCTTTGAAGGGAATGATAGTGCAAAAAATACCTTCGTCTTCCAATAATTGGCTCACCCCATCCAATAAATCCTCAAAAGGTAGGGCGCTGTTTTGGCGTGCCATATCGCGGGCATTGCTTCCACTGGATACTTCTTCGCTATAGAAAGGGGGGTTGGAGATGATGAGGTCGTACTTTTCCTCCATTTCATCCACAAACTCATCCAGACCTGCATGGTAACAATAGAGTCGGTCTGCCCATGGGGAGCTCTCAAAATTCTCTACGCACTGCTCATAGGCATCACCATCAATTTCTATGGCATCTATCATTTCGGCATCACAGCGCTGGGCAACCATTAATGCGATAAGACCCGTGCCGGCACCGATATCCAAGATAGCGAAAGGTCCTTTGTCAATATTGCACCATGCCCCAAGCAAAACACCATCCGTTCCGATCTTCATGGCACATTGGTCCTGCTCAATGGAGAATTGCTTAAATTGAAAGGGTTTGCTCATATGGCTCTAGTTTTTTTGCTGCCCAATAATAGTTGTAGGCAGTAAAAAAGAATATTTCTAAGGTTTAAAAAGGATATGTGTTTATTGAATTGCGATCAGCAAAGATATACAACGATATCCTTTGACACGGTACGGATTGTTGAAGTTTTGGTTCCCCATCAACCTTTGTCACACAAAAATGTAGCTAATGCTTCTGTTTTGAGGCCGCGCATTCCCATTATTTGCCGTAATAATAGTTCTCTTTGATGGAGTCCATTGGAACTTTTCCTTCCGCAATAGCGTTGATCTTGGCCCAAAGCGGTGCAGATATCAATGCCTGTAGGGGTTGGTTTATGGCTGGTATCTTGTGGAACACTCCTAGAAGCTTATTGTCCCAGGTTTTGTGGTACCTCAAGAGATCGTCGGGATATACAATCTTTCTTTCGGTCCCTTCGTCCGCCGCCTCAAAAGGTTCCGGAATATTCAGATAACCGTAATCATCCGTTAATTGCTCCCCAACATGGATATCCCTGATCGCAACTTCAAAATCGTAGGCGGTGGTGAGGCAGTTGGAATTGAAACTGTGGTTTACATAACGCGCGTTGTCCCAACATAGGATATACTTGCCCTGGTTGTCCCTAAAGGTATAGGTGTCCAAAATAGACTGGTATAAGGGATCCATAGCGGTCAATTGCTCTTGGGTAAATGCCCGGTCCAATTTGTCCAAAACCCAAGTAATGGTTCCGGCGGGTATAAATTCGGTGGCTACAACACCGTATCCAATTTCATTGTTAATGAACCTGAGTTCTGTCTTGGGGTGAATCATTATAAGTAAGAATTTAACCCATTAAAGGTAACATAAAAGTAGTATGAATTCTCAAATATATTGTAAGGTTCACCAGAGTTATGGTAAAAAATTGTATTTGAAAGGAGTTGATTTTAACCTAAATAAAGATCAACCAGGCCTTCTGGGGTAGTAACATGAATGGTTTTTGAATCCCGGTCCACGTGGGTTATGATCTCGTCGTTGATGGGTATCAGTAGTTCCTTGTTCCCTTTTTGTACGATGAACAAGGCTTGGGAAGTGGAATCGTTCACACTCTGAATGATGCCTATATCTCCATGGACGTCATCTTCCAGGCGGAAGCCAATGATGTCATGGTAATAAAATTTGTTTCCGGTAAGTTTGGGAAGAAACTTTAGGGGAAGGTAAAGTTCTGAACCCATAATATTGTCTGCGGCCGACTCGTTCTGAACCTCTTCAAAACGGATACGGAGCAAACTGGATTTGTGCAGTACACACTTATCAATAAAAAATGGAACCAGATTGTTTCCTAAAGAAACGAATACTGATTCCATATTTTCGTAAATCTCGGGTTCATCCGCATCGATTTTCACCAATACTTCACCCTTGTAGCTATATTTTGAAACGATTTTACCGAGGTAGAAACATTCTTCCTTTGTCATCGTTCTATGCTTAGCTTATTTTTCTTCTGTAGCAGCTTCATCAGAAGCAGGAGCAGCAGTTTCTTCTGCAGCTGGTTCTTCTGTTACTTCTTCTGTAGATTCCTCTACTTCAGGAGCAAGAGCGGCAGCAGCTTCGGCAGCACGCTTTTCGCTAACAGCTTTTTCAGCTTCCAATGCTTTTGCTTTGGCTTCTTCTTTAGCTTTGTCCAATCCACCAACTTTGTTGGATACGATAGCAGCTTTTTGTTCCAACCAAGCGTTGAATTTTTCTTCTGCCTGTTCTTCGGTCAAAGCACCTTTACGAACTCCACCAGCTAAATGATTCTTAAGAAGCGCTCCTTTGTAAGAAAGGATTCTGCCAGCTGTTTCAGTTGGCTGCGCACCGTTCTGTAACCAGGTTACAGCGCTGTCCACATTAAGTTCAATTGTTGCAGGGTTGGTGTTAGGATTGTAGATTCCTAATTTTTCCAAATACTTACCATCTCTTTTAGCGCGAGAATCTGCAGCTACTACCCAATAGAATGGTTTTCCTTTTTTACCGTGTCTTTGTAATCTAATTTTTACTGGCATATCACATTAATTTGTAGGGTGCCCGACCCTTGATTATTAATTCTTTTGTTCGCTAGGTCTGTCCTAAGCGGGTGCAAATATAATATTTCTTTTTATGTGGTTATCAAGAAATTGAACTAAAATCAAGTTTTGAGAAAAAATTCATTAACAATTCTTAAGAAAACCTGTTAAACTTGGGCTAAACCTCTTCTTGAACTTGGAATATCACTTCGTTCTGTTATCTTGAATAAAGCGCCAATGAAAGTCATTGGCGAAGAAATTAACCTAAAAATGAAGAGAGATAGTATGAAGTATTCAGAAAAAATTTCAAACCGATTGAACAACTTATTGGAAAAGACCTATGATGCCGAAAAAGGATTTAAACTGGCCCAAGATAAGATTGATAATGCAACAGCCAAAAAATTCCTGAACGATAGAGCCGAACAAAGGGCACAGTTTGGGCATGAATTGAAGCAGGATATATTGCAATATGGAGAATTGCCCGAGCATAATGGAAGTATCAAAGGTGATCTTCACAGAGCGTGGATGGATTTGAAGTCGGCCGTAGCGTCAAATGAAGAGGAAAGACTGATGGAGGAAGTGGAGCGAGGAGAAAGAGCTAGCTTGGAAGAGTACAATGAAATCATCAATGATAAGGACATGGTCTTGCCGCCTTCCACCGAAAGCATGTTGAAACGTCATCGGGATGCCATAGAATCATCGTTGACCGTGGCCAATATCCACGAGCGGATGGCATAGAAAAAGAAGATTTTTCCAGTGCATATTCAAGCCAGAAGTTTTTTCTGGCTTTTTTTCATTTTAAAGCGTTGATAACTCCTGATAAATCCTCTTTTCAGCTACGTTGGTTTTCCGTAATTTTACACCTTCAATTCCCATGAGATAAACCCGCACTATGTACCTTATTTTTGATACGGAAACCACCGGATTGCCAAAGCGATGGAACGCCCCGATTACCGATACGGATAACTGGCCGCGTTGTATACAAATTGCTTGGCAGTTACATGACGAAATGGGGAACCTCATAGAACATCAAGATTATCTGGTTCGCCCGGATGGCTTCAATATCCCTTATGATGCGGAACAGATTCACGGGATATCTACGGAATTGGCCCAAGAAAAGGGAATCTCTCTGGCAGAAGTATTGGAAAAATTCAATATCGCCATGTCCAAAACAAAGTTCATTGTTGGGCAGAATGTAGGTTTTGATGTGAATATTATGGGGGCCGAATTCTATAGGATGCAGGTGGATAATCCTTTGCAGGAATTGCCTGTTTTGGATACCTGTACCGAACACACGGCCCAATTGTGCCAGATCCCTGGGGGAAGGGGAGGTAAATTTAAGCTGCCCACCCTTACGGAACTCCACCAATATCTCTTTGGAGAATCTTTTGGAGAGGCCCACAATGCTACTGCGGATGTGGAAGCAACGACCCGTTGCTTTTTGGAGCTGTTGCGCAGGCAGGAATACACGGTAGAACAACTGGATGTACCTGCAGATTATTTTAAAAACTTCTCGGAAGCCAATCCCAAGGAAATTCAGTTGATAGGCCTTAAGCATATCAACCTTAAAAAAGCTTCCAAAAAAATTGCGGATCAACTAGGTCTCAATGACACCGTTGAAATTTCCAAAGAGGAAATAAAAGAAAACATTGCCGTCCTTTCCGATACGGATTTTGTCCATCTCCACAACCATTCACAATTTTCGGTATTGCAGTCCACCATCTCCATCGCGGACTTGGTACAGTCCGCTGCCAAACACAATATGCCGGCAGTGGCAATTACAGACCATGCCAATATGATGGGCGCCTTTCATTTCGTAAAGGAGGTGAAGGCGCAAAATGCCAAAGCCAAGGCCAAGAATGCGGAAGCCCTGGAAAAAGGAGAGCCCGCTCTGGAAAAGGAAATAAAGCCTATTATAGGATGCGAGTTTTATGTCTGTGAGGACCATACCAATAAAAACGTAAAGGATTACGGGTATCAGATCGTTCTTTTGGCAAAAAACAAAAACGGGTATCACAATCTGGCCAAAATGTCGTCCATTGCCTATACGGAAGGATTTTATTATGTGCCCCGTATCGATAAAAAGGTCATAGAACAGTACAAGGAGGATGTTATTGTGCTTACGGGAAACCTCTATGGAGAAGTGCCATCCAAGGTGCTGAATGTTGGGGAGAACCAGGCAGAAGAGGCCTTGATTTGGTGGAAGGAACAATTTGGGGATGATCTGTACATGGAAATCATGAGACATGGACAGGAAGATGAGGATAGGGTGAACCAAGTATTGGTGGAACTGGCCAAAAAGCATCAGGTGAAAATGGTGGCCACCAATAATACCTATTATTGTTCCAAAGAGGATGCAGACGCCCATGATGTGCTGCTCTGTGTTAAAGATGGAGAAAAACAGGCCACGCCCATTGGTCGTGGAAGGGGCTATAGGTACGGACTCCCTAACCAAGAATACTACTTTAAGTCGTCCGATGAGATGAAGGAGATCTTCAAGGATCTACCGGAAACCATTTTGAACATACAGGAGGTTGTCAATAAAATAGAACCCTATGAACTGGCAAGGGATGTACTGTTGCCCAAGTTCAGCATCCCTGATGAATTTAAGGTGGCCGAAGATAATGTGGATGGCGGAAATAGAGGAGAGAACGCCTATTTGCGTCATATTACCTATGAAGGGGCAAAAAAGAGATATCCGGAGATAACGGATGTTATAAGGGAGCGGATCGACTTCGAATTACAGACCATTGAGAATTCCGGGTACCCCGGATATTTCCTGATTACGGAAGATTTTATCCGTGAAGCACGTAACATGGATGTTTCGGTAGGACCTGGCCGTGGATCTGCCGCGGGTTCGGTAGTGGCCTATTGTTTGACCATTACCAATATAGACCCCTTAAAGTACGATCTACTTTTTGAGCGTTTCTTGAATCCGGACAGGGTGTCCATGCCCGATATCGATATTGATTTTGATGATGAGGGCCGAGGGCGGGTCATGGACTATGTAATCAATAAATATGGTGCCAATCAGGTGGCCCAGATCATTACCTATGGTACCATGGCGGCAAAGTCCTCTATCCGTGATACGGCCAGGGTGCTGGACCTGCCCCTGATGGATGCCGATAGGATTGCCAAACTGATCCCAACCATGTCCAAACTGGGCAAGATTTTTGGTGTGAGTGAGGCCGATCTAAAGAAAAAGTTTAGGGCAGAAGAGCTGGAAAAGGTCAATGAGCTGTTGAATATTGCCGAAGGGGACGATCTGGAGGGTCAGACCCTAAAAATGGCTCGTATTCTTGAGGGCTCGGTCCGAAATACCGGTATCCATGCCTGTGGGGTAATTATAACCCCCGATGATATTACCAAGTTTGTTCCCGTGGCCACGGCCAAGGATTCGGATCTTTATGTAACCCAATTTGACAACTCCGTAGTGGAAAGCGCAGGACTGTTGAAGATGGATTTCTTGGGACTGAAGACCTTGACCCTTATCAAGGATACCGTAAAAATTGTAAAGGCCAAGCATGGGATCACTTTGGTGCCCGATGATTTTCCTTTGGATGATGAAAAGACCTATGAACTTTTCCAACGTGGAGATACGGTAGGGGTTTTCCAATATGAATCTGTGGGGATGCAGAAACATATGAAGGACCTAAAGCCAACGGTTTTTGATGACCTCATAGCCATGAACGCCCTGTACAGACCAGGGCCCATGGAATATATCCCGAGCTTTATCGCCCGTAAGCACGGGCGTGAGGAGATCACCTATGATCTGCCGGATATGGAAGAGTACCTAAAGGAAACGTATGGTATTACCGTGTACCAAGAGCAGGTGATGCTTTTGTCTCAAAAACTGGCCGGGTTTTCTAAGGGTGATGCGGATGTACTCCGAAAGGCCATGGGTAAAAAGATCTTTGCCCTGCTGGAAAAATTGAAACCACAGTTTTTGGACGGAGGGGAGCAGAAAGGGCACCCTAGAGACGTACTTGAGAAAATTTGGAAGGATTGGGAGGCCTTTGCATCCTATGCCTTTAACAAGAGTCATTCTACCTGTTATGCCTATATAGCCTATCAAACCGCTTATTTAAAGGCACATTATCCGGCCGAATATATGGCGGCGGTCCTGTCCAACAATATGAACGACATTAAGCAGGTGACCTTTTTTATGGAGGAGTGTAAACGTATGGGCTTGGAAGTGTTGGGTCCGGATGTAAACGAATCCTATTATAAGTTTGCCGTAAACGACCAAAATGCTGTGCGTTTTGGTATGGGGGCCATCAAAGGTGTTGGGCGTGGTGCCGTTGAAACCATAGTGGAGAATAGAAAGGAAGGAGGCCGTTTTAAATCGGTCTTCGACCTCACCAAACGTATAGATCTAAGGGCGGCCAATAAAAAAGCCTTTGAAAACCTCACCTTGGCTGGCGGATTCGATTCCTTTGGAGATACGCATCGCGCACAGTATTTTCATGATGATGGGGATGGGATCACCTTTTTGGAAAAGGTCATGAAATATGGCGCTAAATTCCAAGAGAGTGAAAACTCATCACAAGTAAGTCTTTTTGGTGAGGCCAGTGAAGTGCAGATACCCGAGCCCGTAGTGCCACCTTGTGAGGAATGGGGCACCATGGAAAAACTGAGACGAGAAAAAGAGGTGGTAGGGATCTATATTTCGGGTCACCCCTTGGATGATTTCAAAACGGAAATGAATGCCTTTTGCAATGCTACCATTTCCAATGTGCACCAGATGGAAGCCTTTGTGGGTCGGGAGCTGGCATTGGCAGGGGTTATTTCCGATGTGCAGCATAGGGTTTCCAAAAATGGTAAAGGGTGGGCATCCTTTGTTTTGGAGGACTATACCGATTCTTACGAGTTTCGAATTTTTGGTGAGGAATATCTCAAATACAGACACTTTTTAATGATCAATTCCTTTGCTTATTTTAAGTTGTTTGTCAAGGAAGGGTGGACCAATAGGGAAACCGGTAAGAAAGGTGAACCCCGTTTGCAGTACAATACGGTCATGATGCTTCAGGACGTCATGGAGACCTACGCCCGTAAGCTGACCATCAAACTTAACATAGATCAGCTTAAGGAACAGGAGATTTATGATTTGAAGGATACCTTGGTAGCCCATGAAGGGAGCCATCCTTTGAGTTTTGTGGTCTATGAAATGGAGGAGGAGATCAAAGTAAATTTATCCTGTAGAAAACAGAAAGTACAGATCTCTACCGAACTTTTATTGGAACTGGAAAAGAAGGAAGTGCATTACAAGCTTAATTAATGGCGAATGGGTCAATTTTTTGTATAAAGTTTGCCTATCTTACAATAGGTAAAACGAATATAGCGTTAGTAAGGAAAACGTGAATTAATTGACTAAATTTGCATAATTCTAAAATAAAATAAACATGGCATTAGAAATAACAGATGCTACTTTTGATGAGGTAGTTTTAAAAAGTGATAAACCGGTTGTTGTAGATTTTTGGGCAGCATGGTGTGGACCTTGTAGAATGGTAGGTCCAATTATCGATGAAGTAAGTACTGAATATGAAGGTAAGGCTGTAGTTGGTAAGGTTGATGTTGACGCCAATCAAGAGTTTGCTGCAAAATATGGGGTGCGTAACATCCCAACTGTTTTGGTTTTCAAGAATGGCGAAATTGTTAACAGACAAGTAGGAGTATCTCCTAAGAAAGTATATACCGATGCTATCGAAGCAGCATTGTAAGATTATATGATAGGATTAGAAAAGGCTTGGCGATCGCCAAGCCTTTTTTATTTGATATCATTTCTTGACAACTTAATTTTTCGGCCCACAGGATGTTTGTTATCTTAGGGTATCAATTGCGCTATGAATCTTCAATCAGAATTAAACAATGCTTCGTTGTTCCAGAATTTGGAACTGTTGGCCAACCAGGTAGTGGAAGGTTTTATCAGTGGTATCCATAAAAGTCCGTTCCACGGCTTTTCTGCCGAATTTGCCGAACACAAAATATATAACAAAGGGGAAAGTACCAGACATATAGATTGGAAGCTTTTTGCCAAAACAGATAAGCTCTATACCAAAAGATATGAGGAGGAGACCAATCTGAGATGCCATATGATCTTGGACAACTCAGCCTCCATGTACTATCCTCAGGTCAGCAATTTGAGCATAGACAATCTGAACAAGATCGGTTTTGGTGTATTGGCCATTGCTGCCCTGATGAATATCTTAAAAAGACAGCGGGATGCTGTGGGATTAAGTGTCTATTCGGATACCTATCAATATTATGCCCCTGAAAAAGGTAGTGAGCGTCATCACCAGATGCTTTTGGCCAAACTCAACGAGATCAGTTTGGATACCGAGCCTTCCAAAAAAACGGATACCTATACGTACTTGCACCAGATAGCGGAAAAGATAAAACGCAGAAGTCTTATCTTTTTGTTTACCGATATGTTCCAGAATACTACCGATGATGATCAGTTGTTTGATGCGCTACGCCATTTAAAGTACAATAAGCATGAGGTGGTCCTATTTCATTTGATGGACAGGGACAAGGAATTCCATTTCAATTTTGAGAATACTCCCAAGCGTTTTGTGGATGTGGAAACAGGGGAACATATTGATCTGTATGCGGAAGGTGTCAAAGAATCCTATGAAAAGGAGGTAGGGGCTTATTTTGAAATGTTAAAATTGCGTTGTGCCCAGTATAAAATTAAATATGTGGAAGTGGACGTACATACTGATTTCTCGAGAGTTATGAATACCTATTTGGTGGAGCGCCAAAAATTTCTATAAAGATGTGTATTTTTTAGGCGAAATTATTTGTGCAATTAAATAAGGGGTGTATATTTGCACTCGCTAAACGCCACGGTTCGGTAGTTCAGTTGGTTAGAATACCTGCCTGTCACGCAGGGGGTCGCGGGTTCGAGTCCCGTCCGGACCGCTTAAAGCCTTCAACGCAAGTTGGGGGCTTTTTTCGTTGTTTCAATTTTTAGTTTGTATCCTTGAATTGTTAGTGGCGGGTTCCCCCGAGACTTCGGGGCCGTCCGGACCGCTTAAAGCCTTCAACGCAAGTTGGGGGCTTTTTTCGTTGTTTCAATTCTCAATATGCATCCTTAATTATTAGTGGCGGGTTCCCCCGAGACTTCGGGGCCGTCCGGACGGCTGAACCAATTCGACATAATTAGGAGGTTTTTTTATTTTCTAGGCGAATGATGCAAGGGATTGATAATTTTCGCTATCAAGGATCTTAAATGTACATATTTCGGAGGTACCCTAAGGATATATTGGGGCTTAAAAGGACGTTTTTACATGCTATTTAAAGCCATAAACATAGGCGGTGATGGGCTATGACAACTTTTTTAGAATTTAATCGATTTTTTGTCAACGGACTTGGAAATTCTATATATTTACTTGCCTTTCTAGGGTGTATAGAGGGTTTGTGAAATACTAATTCTTTGATTGTCAATGAGCAAAAACTTAACCTGGAAAGGCATGCTTGCCTCATCTTTGGGTGTCATTTTGTTGATGTCCGGATGTTCTTCAACCGAAGATGATTCCGCTATTGAATCCGATCCTTTCTACCAAGATGCATTGGTAAGTGCAGATCTGAGTCTATTAAATCAATATTGGTCAATTTATGAGGTCAACTACCAGCAACAAACCGCAGAGATACCCAAAACGTACGGTAACTGTGATAGGGACTTTTTTACCTTTCTCAATGATGGCGTCTATAAAGATTATTTAATTCCCAATTCGGCGTGTATCCCGGAAGAACAGAATTTGCAATGGAGGTTCGATAAGGGGGTCATTACCTTGGAAAATTCATTTAAGGATTATAACGAGATGGTCATTGTAAAACTCACCGTGGACCAGTTTGTTTTTAAAGCGAAATACGATTTTGACGATGATGGTGAAGAGGAAATTTTTCAGTTTTTAGCGAAGCCTTACCGCCCCAATGAGGCCTATTTTTACGGCAATAGCTTAATAAAGGATGAGGCAGTTACCAATAAGATTAAGTTGACGTGGTCTGAATACCAAGGCATAAATAATTTTGAAAAATATGAGATATATCTGAGTGACCAGACTTGTGAGCTCGCCAAATCTACACTTGTGGCAACTATAACCGACAAGGGAACCACGGTTTACGAAGATGCGGATCCGCCGGTGGAAACATTTTTCTGCTATTTCCTAAAGGTATATACAGATAAAGGTCTGTTGTTTACTAGCTATTCCGTAGGGATTTCTCCAGAATACCTTGATGTTAAGGGTGTTAATCTGCAACAACCTGTAGTTCAAAACGAGAAGATATTTCTGCAATGGGAAAAATACGACGGACTTTACTTTTCACATTATGAGGTGGTTGTCAAGAATTACCTTGGTGGCTCTGGGTCAATCTACCAGGAAAAAACATTACTTGAGATATCGGACATCAATACCACAAATTTTACCGATGAAACGCCCCCTTACATTAAGAATCCAGTGTACGAGATTCGTGTCCATAATAAATTTGGGAAACAGAACTACTATAATCCACAGGCCATAATCAGTGCTAGAGAGGCCAACTACCTCCCTGAAAAGGTCATCGATTTACAGAACATTTTTGATATTGCACATTCTCCAGATGAAACAGTGGTCTATCTTAATGGTGGTAAGCACAATATAAACGACACCTACATCATCCGTTATAATTATGTAACAAGACGGGTGGAAGCTGTTTCAAACACCAAAACCAATCCTAATGGCAATGGTAGGAATGGCTTAACAGTAGTGAATTCATCCATCGGGAAAGAGCTCATGTACCTTAAATATGATGGCATAACTGTTTTTGATCAAGAAACCTTGAAGTTTAAGTACGATCTGAAACTTAATAATTATGGTTCATTGGACGACTTCATCTATCTTGGAAATGGTCGATATATTTTGCTTGATGCTCAGTATGTCTATACCGTATCGCGTGACTTTGCCAACCTGACCCTTCTGGATAAGCAAGAGCACTTTTCCCAGGGCCAGAGTCAAAGTGGGTATCATGTGTTACAAATCAACGAGGGCCGTATTATTATAGGAAATAGGGATAAGGCCCAAAGTGTCATTTTTAACATTGATGCATCGGGGAATCTTACAGATAAAATGATCATTGATATTCCAATAACCGCAAGGACTTCAAAGGAAACCGTATTCAATCCCAGGGATAATACCATCATCAATTTCAGGGAAAATAGAATTTATAGTCTATTGAGTGGTTCGTTAAAGTCATTTGAGCAACCTTATCTTCCATTGGCCATTAATGCGGACGGACGTAAGATCCTAGGAACCAATAATGACCCAGAATGGAATATTGATCCTGAGTCACTACATGAAAAGAAGGTACGAACTCTAGATTTGATCAATTCAAATTTGAGCCTTATTGAAACGGAGGGATATCCGCATTATCTTTTTGAGAACCATTTGGGTCAAATCATATCCTTATCTACTTATTTTAAAAGACAGAATCCAAACTACGCCTATGAGCGACCGGATTTTTTTACTGAGATAGTGAAATAACAGATATGTAAACTTAGGTCGGTGTTCAGATCTAAATGTTCCAGCAGGCCGGTAAAGTTTGCCAAACCGTTAGTTCCCTGTTATACGGCATGAGTCCAACTATTGCGATAAGTCGTTTTTATGAATATGAGTCCTTTTTTTTGTGAATTGGATCAATCTGTGGAGCTGTATTTTCCTACACTTGTATTTTATCCTACATTTGAACATGTTGGACAGATATGTTTTGCAGGTGGATCAAACTAACTTAATTTTATTGATGGCCTAACTTATTGTGAGGCATTGTTTTAGGCAAAGCTGAAATTATTAACAGCCATTTTTATAGTAATGCAATGAAAAAGACAACGACCCTTTTGTGGATTGCTCTAGTGGTAGTCATCCTTGGCTTTGGGGTTGGTATATACCTACAGGATTTAAAACATCAAGAAAGTACGGAGGCCGCCTGGAAAGCCAATCGGTTCAATATGGAACGATATTACAAAATTCGTCAGTTTACTGGCAAAATAAATGCAGGAAACTGGGAGCACATGCGCGATAGTATAGGAAGTCAGTTAGACAGCTTTATGATCCTCAGGTATAGAAAAGAGATGGATAGTCTCAATAAGTCAAGGAGCAAGTAGGTCCCTTTAAAAGGCAAACCCCTAAGTCAGCCGTTCTGCATATTAATCCCTTAAAAGCACTTTACTTCGATGATCTGTTTTGTTGTTGGGTTTCAACGAGATTTGTAGGCATTTGAGCTATTCTTGTAAGAAAAAAGCACCCTTCGCTTTAAGTTTGTCCTCAACATAATCGAAACAAACAACTTGATGAAGACAATTTTACTCGTAAGGAATATTTATTTGGAAGGCTTTAAAAACATTGGAAACTTTGTGGTTCGAAATTATTTTAAAGGTTTCGCCATCTTTAGTTTTATTATGTTCACAGTAGTTATTTATGCCTTTGTCTTTAGGTTGATGACTGGATTTGCATGGGATTAAACTAGGCATTAAAATTAAATTTTGGTCATACTCAAGATGCTGTCATTACTTATTTGCAGCATGAGATGTGTTGCAACCTACTATTTCTAATGTAGTGCGCAAGTGCGTGGCCAAAAGGCAAGAATCTATGTTTGTACCACCCTTTCCTGTGGTTTGGCAACAAAAATAGTGGTTGATATAGGAAAGATTCTAGTTTTGTTGGGACAACATTAAAAGTCCAAACACATGAAAAATAGAATCCTTGTATTGATCTGTACAGTTTTTTCCTTGAGTTTAACCGCACAGGAAGGTCTGAAAGTGGGGTTGCAAGGGGGGATGCCCTTTGATGACTTTAATGATGATGTATCGCTGACGTTAGGTTTGGATATGGGTTATATGTGGGCCCTAGGGGAAGTTGTTGATGCCGGAATAGCTACAGGTTTCGTCAATGGTTTTCCAGAAACCTTTCATTCGGATGTTGTTAGAACAGATTTGCCCCATGTGCAATTCGTACCTCTTGCGGCCTCTGTAAGGGTCTGGTTGGGCAACTCCTTTTCTTTTGGTGTTGATGGTGGCCAAGCCCTTGGAATCAATAAGGGAAATGAAGGAGGACTCTATTATAGGCCCCAAATTGGATATCTTGTACATTCCAATGCGGAATTGAACTTTTCCTATACGGCCATAGAATTGGAGAATAAATCATGGACCACCATAAACGTCGGATTACTATATACCTTTACCATTAAGGGTAGAAGAAGGTAATTGTCATCCAAACAATGTATTATAGGCATGATCCACTTTAAGGAGAAAGCCGCTTCCATTATTGATTGAAAAGGCTTTCGGTAAACTTTCCGTTGACTTTAGGCAAGCTTGAATTAAAAAGCCCATCGCAATACTTTCTGCCAAACTTATGCCCACCTTGGCAATATTCTTTAAGAACCACTGGTACTCCTCGCTTAATTTGTCCTATTAAAGCATGAGATTAATTGCAATTTTCTTCCGGCAAGTAAGTTAAGGCAACTTCACCAAGTACTCATTGGGGCTGAATTTATATTTCCTTAGAGACAAAATATAATTCCATAACACGGGTGAATCAAGGAGGCCAAACGTATAAATTTGTATTCGCCTTCCTGGGCTTAAAGGAATCATAGTGATGAGAAATATTATGGGTTGGGCGCAAGGCTTATTTTTTAAACTTCTCAAGTTCAGATAGGTAGGTAGCGTTATGGGGTTGGTGAGACCTTCGGTAATAGCCCATAGCGTATTAAAAATTTAACATTTACTTAACGTTTTAATATATACATTTACCTCATGAAAACAGTAAAACATTACAGCTTCGTAAGTCTCTTGCTCCTTTTCCTCTTTTGGGGCGTGGGCAACACTGTTTTTTCATTTCCACAATCTTCAGTTCCCTTAAATTCTCATTCAGGAAATGAGATCAAGGTGAAAGAACTCCTTAATAAGGAAGGGGTTATTTTCAACTTTCAGCACCAGGAATTTGAAACAGCCCTACAGTTATCCTCTTTGGATAAACCGCATTCTGGGTTGTGGATGTACTCCAAAAGGACTGCACCTTTATTTGGTGACCTTAGGGGCTATGAGCTACAATATATCAACTATTCCAAAACCATAGAACCCGGGTTGGATTCGTTGACCATGATATTTCCGTTCCATACTTATATTTAAAAATGTTTGATTTAATGTGGCATTCTTTGGAGGATACTTTTGTTCCTCTCAACAGTGGTTGCACCTGTTTTTGATCGTAATCAAGACGCTTATAGGGTGCGCCCTTAATAAATATCAAACAACATTTTTAATTTTAAATAGTAAGTCATGGATTTAGGATTGGTAATAATATCGGTAATACTAGTGGCAAGTGTTTTTGTGCCCTTTTTTATAATTGATTTCTCAGGTAAAAGTGGAATCAAACAAATGAGAAAATTGTTTAAAATGGAAGTGGTCAATCACAATTTAAAATTGACCGAAGAGGAAAATTGGGGCAATACCTTTATTGGTTTGGATAAGGAACAGAAAAAATTGATCTTTATGAAGGTCCTGGGAACAGAGCCCCTTATCCATGTTATTGATTTGAGCAAGGTTATGGCTTGTGAAATTGACAGCAAAGTCAATACAGTTAAAACAAAAACCAAGAGGGAAACAATTTTGCAGAAATTGAACTTAAAAATTACTGCCATAGAATCCAACAATGCTGAAGTCATTCTTAATTTCTACGATGCAGAGGGTATTTATGGAGAAGATTTTGAATTTGCCAGAGCAGAAAAATGGAAATCAATTATCAAAGGTTATATACATACCGTATATCCTGGCAAAAGGGCAGCATAAACAATCAACCAATATAATTTAAAATCAATGAAAGCAAATTTCAAAACCCGAATAAACAATACAAACCTCCCGTGTAGGTAATTATGGAACTTACAATTATAGTTTTCGTTATTGGCTATCTGCTGATCGCCATGGAGCATGTTGTGAAGCTTGATAAAGCGGCAACAGCCCTATTTACGGGTGTGGTTTTATGGGTACTGTTGGTATTTGGCCATGGGGAACTCAGTGAAACAGTGGTTCACCTAAAGGAACATTTCGAAGAAATTTCGGAAATCCTGTTCTTTCTTCTCGGAGCCATGACCATTGTGGAGCTCATAGATTCCCATGATGGTTTCAAGGTCATTCACAAAGTCATTAAGACAACGGATAAAAGGGCATTATTATGGATTTTGACCATTTTGACCTTCTTCTTGTCCGCCGTACTGGATAACCTGACAACCACGATTGTTATGGTAGCCCTGTTGAAAAAGTTTATGGATAACCGAAACGACCTATGGTATTTTGCGGGTTTTATCGTAATTGCGGCTAATGCTGGTGGTGCTTGGTCACCCATCGGGGACGTTACTACCATTATGTTGTGGAATGGGGGTCAAGTTTCTACCAACGCTATTATTACG
The DNA here is from genome assembly GCF_037203765.1 of Sediminicola sp. 1XM1-17. Classification (NCBI taxonomy): domain Bacteria; kingdom Pseudomonadati; phylum Bacteroidota; class Flavobacteriia; order Flavobacteriales; family Flavobacteriaceae; genus Sediminicola; species Sediminicola sp. 1XM1-17. Next base: position 126,116 of record NZ_JBBCAS010000006.1, read on the forward strand.
GAGGTCTTCTGGCCTAGCGTAGCTTGTTTGTTGGTGCCACTTGTTTTGGTCTCGTTTTTCCTCAAAGGAAAGGTACAAAGCGTAGTTATTGAAAATAAACCAGAACACGAGCAGATCGGTAATGGTGAAAGTATGTTTGTACTTGTTCTAGGAGTACTTTCCTTACTGTTTGTTCCTGTATTCAAAACGATCACACACCTGCCCCCATTTATGGGTATGTTGTTCAGTTTGGGAGTTCTTTGGATAGCGACGGAAATTATACATAGAAAGAAACCGTTTGAAATTAAACATCAATATTCGGTGGCCAATACCATCAGGCGTATTGATACACCTAGTATATTGTTCTTTATGGGTATTTTGCTCGCTGTGGCGGCCATGCAGACCAATGGGGTATTGGGAGTGGTTGGAAATTCCTTGGACAGTTCCTTTGATAGTTATTATATTACCAATATTCTATTAGGTCTTTTGTCATCCATTGTGGACAACGTACCGTTAGTGGCTGGGGCCATGGGGATGTATTCTATGGAGCGGTTTCCCCAAGACCATGAATTTTGGACATTTTTGGCCTATTGTGCAGGAACAGGGGGTAGTGCTTTGATCATAGGTTCTGCAGCAGGTGTTGCGGCCATGGGAATTTTAAAGATCGATTTTATTTGGTATCTTAAACGGATAACATGGTTGGCCCTACTTGGTTATTTTGCCGGGATAGTGGTTTTTGTATTGATGAACTAATGAAAGCATCCGATCATAAAGTATCCCTAGCGTCTCTTTTGATGACGCTAGGGATAGTTTTTGGGGATATTGGCACCTCTCCTTTATACGTATTTACGGCCATTACACAGGGCAAGAATTTTGATGAGTTATTGGTCCTGGGAAGTCTGTCCTGTGTCTTTTGGACACTCATGCTTTTGGCAACTGTCAAGTATATTTATTTGGCATTGAATGCCGACAACCATGGGGAGGGAGGGATTTTTGCACTTTATGCCCTATTGCGAAAAACAAAATCGAAATGGATCATTTACCCAGCCCTAATAGGCTGTGCAACATTGATCAGTGACGGATTTATTACTCCCGCCATTTCCATTTCATCAGCAGTAGAAGGTGTTTCCATTTTATACAGCCATATTCCTACCCTGCCCATTGTATGTATCATCATTACAGGGCTCTTTCTGATCCAACAATTTGGTACCAAGAAAATTGGTGGTTTGTTCGGGCCAGTGATGTTACTTTGGTTTTTGACCTTGGGATTTTTAGGGTTAAGACAATTGATGCACAGCCCGGAGGTACTAAAGGCTATCAATCCCATGTATGCCTTTGATTTTTTGGTCCAATATCCCGAGGCCTTATGGATTTTGGGAGCCGTTTTTTTATGTACCACCGGAGCAGAAGCACTATATTCCGACCTAGGGCATTGTGGAAAAAGAAATATCCGTTTAACATGGATGTTTGTCCTCTCCATGTTATTGTTGAATTATTTTGGACAAGCGGCCTATTGTCTTTCTTTACCAAAAGGTCAGCAGTTGGAATCTGTTTTTTATGCAACCGTCCCTCAAGAATGGTTGCCCTATGTGATCGGGATAGCAACAGTAGCAACAATTATAGCCAGTCAGGCATTGATCACCGGTATTTTCACTTTGGTCAATGAGGCCATTAAGCTAAAATTGTGGACCAATCTCAAAGTCAAATACCCATCGGACCACAAAGGACAGATCTACATTCCGTTTATCAATTACTTTTTGTTGGCGGGATGTTTGTTGGTGGTGTTTATTTTTAAAAAGTCATCCAATATGGAGGCGGCATACGGTCTGGCCATCACCATAGATATGCTCATGACCAGTTTGTTATTGGGATACCTGCTGTTGATCAGGGCGAAAAAGGGTGAAATTATAATTACCCTGCTGTTCTCCTTGTTCTTGCTTGTTGAGACCACCTTTTTGATTTCAAACCTTAACAAGATCGTCCACGGTGGTTGGTTTACCTTATTGTTGGCGCTATTCCTGTTCACTCTATTATTGTTTCACCGGTTTGCAAGACAATTGCGGAGTCGCGTTGCCGAATATCAAAAACTGGAAGAGGTAAAGCCGCTGTTGACCGATGTGATGAACAATGATAAATTGCCCTACCTGGCAACCAATCTAGTATTGCCCACAAGGTCCTCTAGGGTGAATTTCATAGACATGACCATTGTTCATTCCTTGTTTTATCTACAACCCAAGCGGGCAGCGGTCTATTGGTTCCTTCATTTGGATATAACAGATGAGCCTTATGGTGTTTCGTATACCGTAACTACCATTATACCTAAAAAATGTTTTTTTATCAAAGTCAACATGGGCTTTAAAGAACGCCACCTGCTCGATCATATTATGAAAAAGATCCATAAGGATTTGGTACGATCTGGGGAGGTGACCAAGGCCAATGTTTTCTATACGGACCCCAATATTAACGTTGCACCAGATTTTAAGTACATATTGATCAATTCCAGGGTGGCCTCCGATAACCGACTCACCGCTATGGAAGCCTTTAGCGTACGTGTTTACCGCTTTCTAAAATCTCTGGGGCTTACGGCCATTGAAGATTTTGGATTGGATGAGACCAATACCATAGAGGAGAAAATACCGATCAATGTGGCGAAAAGGGATACCCTGCATATTACCAGAATGGAAGCGTAATGCTTGTTTGGTATTTCCTTGGTGCTTACTGCAAAAACCTTCTTGAACAAAGAAGGTTTTTGTTGTTAATGAGGGAAAAGTTTCCACTTTTTGGCCACCAATTCTTGCATGTAGGCAAGTTCATTCAAGGCCTTTTTGCTAAAATCAAAAAGGCTGAGGCTTCTATCCAAATTTTGGTTGGGATATGAAACCTTGTAATATTGATTGTTGTTCAGGTAATCGGTAAGGGCCCTTAGCCCATGGATAAAGGGCATAAAAACGGTTCCTAGAGGTAATGATTGCAGTTCCGCTGAGGTTAAGAAGTGGTCGTTTGTGGCGAGTCCGTCCAAAAATGCTTCAAAAAGTTCCTTGTCAAATGAAATTTTTCGGTGTTCCCTTTCGTCCTCCTGGGCAACATTGGCGATGGTGCGCACCAAATCTCCAAAATCGTAATAAAAATAGCCCTTCATTAGCGTGTCCAAATCAATAAAGCACAACGCTTTATTGGACTCTTTGGAGAACAGAATATTGTTCATTTTGGTGTCGTTATGGCAGAGCCGTAAGGGGAGATCTATTTGGGAAAGTTCTGAAAAAATGTCCAGGGTACTATTTACAAAGGAGATTGCAGCATTGGCCGCAAGGAGTTTCTCTTTGCTTGCCCCCTTGACAGCTTTTGCAAATTGTGCTTCCCGTAATTGTAAATTATGGAAAAGTGGAATGGTGTCTTCAAATTGCTCTGTTGGGGCATGTTGTAATAATGTATGGAACTGACCCAATATCCTACCCGCTTCAAAGGCCATAGCGGGATTTTTCGCATTGTTGTAAGCAGTGCTGTAGGGAACATATTCCCATAACCTCCAATAGGAGCTATCCTCAATTTCACAATAGGACTCCCCTGATTTTGTGGGAATCAATCCTACCGATGCATAGCGTTTGTCGTGTAGATAGGGCAAGGCCTTGGTAATATTGCCCATTACCGCAGTAATGTTTGGAAAAACCTCGCAATTGATCCTTTGCAGGACATAGAATGGATCCTTATTTTTTAAAACGAGGTAAGTGTTGTTGATATAGCCCTGATTAATTCGTTCAAAACGATAAATTCCTTGTTCAATATCGAAGTTGCCTATGAGCCCTTCAAGATCTTTATGAGTGGGAAGAGTTTCCATATCTATTGCAACTTATTCCATAGGGGGGAAGGATAATTTCCCATTGTGGTCATATCCATTAATTGCCCAACAGCCGATTCCCTATCATCGGCATAGGTGATCCCAAACCATTTTCCGCCAGACGGCAGCACCTTTACGGATATTTTATTCTTGGCAATCAAATGTTGAATGACAAGAGGTAGGTATACTTCACTAAGCTGTACCAGTTCCTCATCCAAAAGGAATTTGGTAAAGTATTCCGTTATCTCGGAAAATAGGGAAGGATGGCATATCCAAAAATTCATACTCACCATTTCCTTTCCTGTAAAATATTCTCCGGAATCCAAGTCGGTTATCGATCCATTTTCCGATATGATCTTAAGACGTTCTTCAACTGCTGATAGTTTGCCATTTTTAATGCTACAGATTCCCCTGGAAACAGATCCATTTTGGGAAAGTGTGGCTTCAAGGGTGTATCCTATCATGGCAAATGTGGAATTGTTACGGGAATCATTAATAAAGTCTGCAGCTTCCTTAAAAGCATGACTGCCGTAAAAATCATCGGCATTCAACACGGCGAAGGGAGAATCGATGTGGTTTCTGGCGGTCCACACGGCATGTGCCGTACCCCATGGCTTTGATCGTTTCCCTGTAATTTTTACACCTTTGGGGAGCTCCTCCAATTCTTGGGAAAGGACATCCAATGCTATATGCTCTGGTAAGCGACCTTCCAAATGTTCCTTAAGAAATTGAACATGGTTCCTTTGGGTAATCACAACAATATGGTTGAAACCTACTTTTATGGCATCATACATACTAAATTCCATCAAGAATTCATCTTTGGGCCCTAAACCGTCAAACTGTTTTAGTTTCCCATATCGACTCCCTTTGCCCGCGGCCATCAGTAACAATGTCATCTTTTTCTCCATGGGTAGTAAAAATAAGATTTTTGATAGAACTGCGCTTTTAAAATGTCAGACTTCAATACTAATAACAAAATGATTAATTTAAAGCACCAAATAACAATGTAGATAACCAACCCATTTTACAGATGACCAAAAGAAGAGAATTTATTAAAAAAACCAGTGTACTGGGAGCGGGAATTCTAATTACCCCGGCCATTACCCCTAATTTTTTTGGTGATTTTGAATCCCAAAAGCTGAACATTGGCCTAATTGGCGTGGGAGAGCGGGGAACCAACCATCTCAGTAATCTTTTATTGCGGAAGGATGTCAATATTACAGCCATTTGTGACATTGATCCCAATAGACTGGATGCTGCCAAAGATAGGATGTCGAAAGCTGGTAGATCAGCTCCCAAGATCTTTGGAAAAAATGATTATGATTATCGCAACCTATTGGAGCTTAAAGAGGTCGATGCCGTTATCATATCTACGCCATGGCTCTGGCATACCAGGATGACAGTTGACGCCATGGAAGCTGGAAAATATGCAGGGGTGGAAGTCTCGGCGGCAAATACGTTGGAGGAATGTTGGGATCTGGTAAATACCCATGAGCGCACAGGCACCCACATGATGATATTGGAGAATGTAAATTATCGAAGGGACGTACTGGCCATTCTAAACATGGTCCGACAAAATGTTTTTGGTGAGCTCGTGCATTTCAGGTGTGGTTATCAGCACGATTTAAGGGAAGTGAAATTCAACAATGGCAAACAGCCTTATGGTGGGGGAGTTGAGTTTGGGGAAAAGGGGTATTCCGAGGCACGATGGCGTACGGAACATTCGGTAAAGCGGAACGCCGATGTTTATCCGACCCATGGGGTGGGCCCCATAGCTGCTATGGCCAATATCAATAGGGGGAACAGGTTCGTTTCCATGACGTCAAGTGCCAGTAAAGGAATAGGGCTTCACAATCATATCGTAAAACAAGGGGGTAAAGACCATCCCAATGCAAAAGTAAAATTTAAACAGGGCGATGTCATCACCTCCACTATTGAGACCGCAAATGGGGAAACCATTTTGGTAACCCACGATTGTAACTTGCCCAGACCCTATTCACTGGGATTTAGGGTTCAAGGGGCCAACGGACTATGGGAAGTTGATGGTAACAGGATATATATAGAAGGGAAGTCGGAACCCCATAGGTGGGATGTTGCGGATGATTGGCTCAAAGAATATGATCATCCCCTTTGGAAAAAGTATGGGGAATATGCAGAAGGCTCTGGGCATGGAGGGATGGATTTTTTTGTGCTCAATGCCTTTGTGGAATCGGCAAAATTAAAGGTGGCGCCGCCTTTGGATGCCTATGATGCCGCAGCATGGAGTGCCATAACGCCCTTGTCCGAAGTGTCCATTGAAAATAATGGAGCGCCCCAAAATTTTCCCGATTTCACCAGGGGTCTATGGATAAAACGGTCACCTTATCATTGGATGAAGGATACCTATTAATGGTTGTATCAATTCCTGTGACCCAAATATGATGGATATCATATGTTTTTTTCTATGGTGCGTATATTTTTGAAAGTACATAGCCTCTTAATTTAATTATTATGAAAAAGATTATAGTCCCAGTTGATTTTTCTGAACAATCCGAATACGCCTTGAAGGTGGCGGCATCCCTTGCAAAAAAGTACAATTCCGAAATTTTTGCGGTGCACATGTTGGAGCTCTCTGCCGCAATAATATCCACTTCGGAAGGGATACAACAGGACCAGATGCTTTTTTTGATCAAACTTTCTGAGAAGCGATTTGCCGAATTTTTGGCAAAACCCTATTTAAAAAATATAAAGGTTACCCCCATTATCAAGCATTTTAAGGTATTCAGTGAACTCAATGAGATAGCAAAAATCCACAATGCAGACCTCGTGGTAATGGGTTCCCATGGATCCGATGGATTAAAGGAAATTTTTATTGGTTCCAATGCAGAAAAGGTAGTGAGAAATTCAGAGGTGCCTGTACTCGTAATCAAAGATGAAATAGAGGATTTTAAGGTGGAACATTTTGTTTTTGCCTGTGATTTTAGGGAAGAAAACTTACCGGCCCTTGCCAAGGCCCAGGACTTTGCCAAAAAATTGTCCGCAGAAATACATTTGGTATATGTGAATACCCCTGGGGACGATTTTATGAGTAGTTCGGACATTTATAAAAGGGTCTCCCAATTTTTAAACAAGGCGAAAGTGGGAAAAGAAGTTGAGATCTATAATGACTACACCGTTGAAAAAGGAATTTTGAACTACAGTAAGGACATCAACGCCGATATTTTGGGCATCCCTACCAGAGGAAGAAAAGGCCTTACCCATTTCTTTATGGGCAGTATAGGGGAAGATGTGGCCAACCATGCGAAAATTCCTGTGGTAACTTTTAAATTGTAGGGGCTATCAACACTATAATGGTAATTATAATAGGGAGCCAGTAGGCTCCTTTTTATTACCCATTTTAAATGAAAGGTCTTGCCAAGAAATCCATGTAGGCCTCTTGAATAGAATCAATTTATGCAGTCGATATTGCTGGATACCAGTTCAATAACCGGTTCTGGAGAAATAAATGGAATGCCCAACCCCAATCCCCTTAGGATAGACAAAAGGCCAATAACTATAACAAAAGTTTTTTTCATCATGTACAATGCCATCTTTTTTGCAATCGTCTCCACAATGGTAGCATTTGGTTGATCCCATTTCTTTGCGCTTTTTACCCGGAACAAATTTGTGGTCATACCTATTCCTAAAATATGATATCGATCAGTTTTGTAAAGATTATGACGCTTTTTATGAAGCTGATCAAAATCATAGTTTCCAGTTTGGCCTTCCTTTAATTTTGGTTCATCCCCAAGGATTATACGGGCAAGAAATTTTAAAATAAGTACGTTGAAGAAGATATTGATAGCTACCGACTTTTCAGAAGATGCATGGAATGCGGCTCACTATGCCATTGAAATGCACAAGGATGAGGACTGTGTGTTTTATCTATTGAACACCTATACCCCAACGAAAGTTTCGGGCAGTTTTATGGCAGAAGCTTTGGCAGGACATTCTTTGGAATCTGTCATCAAGTCCAATTCAGAAAATGGTTTAAAGAAGGTTGTAGGACGAATTCAAAAAACCCTTAATTACCCCAATCACAGTTTTAAGACCATATCATCGTTTAATTTATTGGTAGATGAGATCAAAAAGATTGTCAATCGGGAGAACATAGATTTAATTGTTACTGGGGCTAAAGGTGCCTCTGGCCTTGAAGGGGTATTTCTGGGCAGTAACACGGTGCATATCATAAAATGTATTAAAAATTGCCCTGTTCTGGCCATTCCTAGCCATTTCCGGTTTACCGAACTTTCAGAGATCGCCTTTGCTACCGATTTCAATCGGTTCTATACGATCACGGAATTACAGCCCTTACTGGAGTTGGTGAAAACTTTTAAAGCCAGCATTCATATAGTTCATGTACAATATAAAATCACAGAGCTTACAGAAATCCAACAATTCAATATGAATATGCTTTGCAAGTATATGGAAGGTATAGATCACAATATACATACGGTAACAGAATTAAGGTCTGTTTCCAATACGTTGGAAGCTTTTGCTGAAGAGTTGAATATTCATTTATTGGCCATGTTGAACTACCGACACAGTTTGATGGATAACCTGACCAAAGAGCCTATTGTTGATCGGTTGGTTTTTCATTCCAACGTGCCATTGCTGGTACTTCCCGAATTAGGCATGGGAGCTTCTTCCGCTTCCAAAAAACATTCGGTAATTCACTTTACTGATTAGGACGTTTTCCAATGGGGGTAGTCCTCATAGAAATCTTCAAAAGTCTTATCGGTATTATAATCATCCGCCAAAATCCGATATACGGTGTTTATCAATAGGGTTTGACCTATTACTGTAACATAAAATATCCAATTAAATGGGAAATCCAATGCTGCCATTACCGTTAAGAATATAAGAACGATTGTTGTTAAGACCAAGGTACCTTTGGCAGTAACCTTCATTTTTTTATGTTTGAGGTACTACTTATAAGGAAATGATGGTGTTAACGAAGTGAAAAATCCAATGGGGTCCTATTCATTCCAAAATTGATCCTGATTTGGGATGTTTTTATTTTTACCTAAGGTCAACGGGTTGAATTTCAATTTTGCAAAAAGGTACCATACACTGGACGAAAGGGTTGATGTAATATCTGCATGGTCCCATAGCATGTCGGTTCCATAAGAGGTGCCATAATTTGAAGTGTAGGGAATTCCCTTGGCATTGGTCAACGTGGTACTTTTAATAAAGGTTTTTTCCAATTGCTCCAGCAATACATTGGCCTCGCTTTCCAAACCTGCATTTTGAAATGCCACGGCCATTTGGGCCGTTCCTTCCAACCAGATTACATCTTGGTCTTCATCAAAGCAATATCCGACGATATCCTCACCGGTCAAGGTGGAAGTTTGGGTGTTTTTATATCTATCGGCCTGGTATAGCACGGTTGTAGGGAAGTTTTCAAAAATGTTATAGCCCAAGGTGTGCAGGTCCAGAGCGTATTTGTATTCTGGGTTTTCTGGCCATGCAACCAACAAATTTTCATTGTTGTCCCATCTTTCAACCTCTAGATAACCAAGGATGTTCTTGTGAAAATCGTCATATCCTTTTACGGCATTAAAAGCAGTTACAATTCCCTCTGTAACCTTATGAATGGTTGATCCATCTTCATTTTCTCCTCCAAATAGGCCGCCATCTTCATCCTGCAAGGACCGAAGCCATTGTTCAAGTTCATGGGATAATCGACTGTATTTATTGGAGCCTGTAGCGTCGTGATAATTGTTGAGGGCAATTAGCAACCAGGCATTATCCCCCATCCAGATCCTATCATGGTGATCTCCCTGCTTGTTTCTGGTGGCATAAAAGCCTCCGTTCCCCTTTAGGAGCTCATTGTCGATCTGACCGTTGAAGTAATCGAAGATAGCCTCTGCCTTATCATATTTTTTTAAAGCGGTAAAGGCAAGGGCAGCCAGAGCGTTATCATACAGGGAAACAAAATCCCCGTTTTCCGTACTTTCCAATAAACCGTTTGTGCGTTGCATTTTTCCCAACCAATTGGAGGTCTCTGTCCAGATTACATCTTGGACTTCCTCTTTTTCTGGATTGACCACGGTAATTGTTTCGTTTTCAGTTTCCTTTGCCTGTGTTTCTTCAATAACTTCAAGGCTCTCGTTGGAACAGGAAATAAGGGTTGCCATAATCATAAAGCAACACAAAGTAGGTATTTGGGAATATCTGAGCATACTGTAGGTTTGTAGTATCAACCCTACAAATATATTGAGATTATATTCTTCTTTTGTGTACTTTACGACCAGTCGCCCTAAACGTCGTTCATCTACCAATTGCCGTATTCTTGTCTAATTTTTAGACCTTTTATCGTTAATTTGCATATAGATTTTTTGGTGGATCCTTGCCTACTATCTATTTAAGTTTCAGTATTTTTAACCAAAAATAGGCGCTATGAACCTTCCCGATTTAGGAAAGAAAAGAATTGTTGTCATTGGTGCGGGATTTGGGGGTATTTCCCTGGCCAAGAAGCTCAGAGATTTGAATGTTCAGGTAGTGGTCATCGACAAACACAATTACCATACCTTCCAACCCCTGTTGTACCAAGTGTCCACAAGTGGTCTTGAGCCAGATTCTATTGCCTACCCGATCCGCAAGATATTAAAGCGACTCAATAATTTTTATTTTCGATTGGCAACGGTACAAAAGGTGAGTGTGGAGGCCCAGGAAGTTGTGACCGATATAGGCAATCTGACATATGACTATTTGGTGATCGCTACGGGTACCAAAACCAATTTTTTTGGGAATACGAGTATCGAAGAACATGCCATGCCCATGAAAAATGTGCCCCAAGCCTTGAACATAAGGAGCTTGATGCTACAGAATTTTGAAAAGGCCGATGATGCGGTAAGCCAAGAGGAACGAAAAATGTTGATGAATTTCTGTATTGTTGGGGGTGGACCCACGGGAGTAGAACTTTCTGGGGCTTTTGCAGAGCTCAAAAAGAATGTCTTTCCAAAGGATTACAGGCATCTCAACATAAATAATATGGAGATTCATTTGTTCGAGGCTGCCGATAGAGTTTTACCTCCCATGAGTGTACAAGCAGGGAAGAAGGCTACAAAATTTTTAAATGAACTGGGAGTCAATATTCATTTAAATACTGTGGTAAAGGATTACGATGGGGAGAACATGACCTTGGGCGATGGGACAGTGATCAGGACCAAAAACTTTATCTGGACTGCCGGGGTTACAGGAGCTTCCCTGGAAGGTTTTTCCAAGGATTCCTTGATAGAGCGGGCCAATAGATATAAGGTCAATGTATACAATCAAATAGAAGGTTATGAAAATATCTTTGCTATTGGGGATATAGCTTCTATGACAACAAAAGATTTTCCCAAGGGACATCCGCAAGTGGCGCAGCCGGCGATACAGCAGGGACAGCATTTGGCCAAAAACCTTGAGCGACTCCTGGATGGGAAGGCAATGGAGCCATTTTCATACTTTGACAATGGGAGTATGGCCACAGTGGGCCGTAACAGGGCGGTGGTAGATCTGCACAAATTGCGTTTCGGAGGATTTTTAGCGTGGTTTATATGGATGTTCGTGCACCTAATGGCCTTGGTAGGTTTTAGAAACAAGGTCATCGTCTTTTTTAACTGGGCCTATAACTATATCAATTATGATAAGGCCGCACGGTTGATCGTAAGACCCTATTCAGCTAAAAAATAGACAGAATTGTGGTAGAATGGATAAAATTAGACTTAAGGTGTAGTCGACATTTTAATTTCCTTTCCTATCTTTGCCATGTTGTGTTGTGTCTCTTTATGGAGACCAAGGTTGTGTAAACCGAATTGTTGTTCGGTCCAACCAATGAAAGGCTTTCCTATATGGGAGGCTTTTTTTGTTTAGGGGATACTCCCGCCCAAGCTTTTGAACTTCTTTTAATTATCATTCATTTAGGGTTTAATGTTTTACAAAATCTTTATTTTATCGTATTTTTACTGAGGATATAATAAAGAATAATTGCATGCCACTTTATCATAAATTAGGTAGAATACCCCATAAAAGACATACCATTTTTAAAAAGGAAGATGGTACTCTACATTATGAGCAACTTTTTGGAACCATAGGATTTGATGGAATGTCATCCCTGATGTATCATTTACATAGACCAACAATGGTCAAGGAGGTAGGCAAAAGCATTGACATGCGCCCAAAGGCAGCGGTGGAACACAACATAAAATCTAGATTGCTGAAGGGATTCGAAGTACGACCAGAAAATGACTTTCTAGAAAGTAGGAAAGTGGTACTTTTCAATAATGACGTGCATGTAAGTCTAGCTTCTCCCAAAAAATCCATGTCGGATTATTTTTATAAGAATACTGATGCCGATGAGATGCTTTTTATCCATAAGGGCACTGGTACGTTAAAGACCATGTTGGGCGACATCCCATTTGAGTATGGCGACTATATCATCATTCCCAGGGGAATGATCTACCAGATAACTTTTGACACGGAAGATAACCGCTTATTAATAGCAGAATCCTACCACCCCATCTATACCCCAAAACGCTATAGAAACTGGTTTGGACAACATTTGGAACATAGCCCTTTCTGTGAACGTGACTTTAAATTACCGCAAGATCTGAAGGCCCATGATGAGTGGGGCGAATTTGTGATCAAGGTGAAAAAGCAAGGCCAATTGCATCATTTGACCTATGCCTCACATCCCTTTGATGTGGTTGGTTGGGATGGGTACAATTATCCCTATGCATTTTCCATTCATGATTTTGAACCTATTACCGGAAGGGTTCACCAACCGCCACCAGTACATCAGACCTTTGAGACAAGTGCTTTTGTGGTTTGCTCGTTTTGTCCGAGATTGTACGATTACCACCCTCAATCCATACCGGCGCCCTATAATCACAGTAACATAGATTCCGATGAGGTGCTATATTATGTGGATGGCGATTTTATGAGCAGAAATAATATAGATAAGGGTTACATTTCATTACATCCGGCAGGAATTCCACATGGGCCGCATCCCGGGGCTTATGAACGAAGTATCGGACATACCAAAACCGAAGAGCTGGCAGTAATGATAGATACTTTTAAGCCATTGCAGCTTACACAGACCGCGTTGGATATAGATGATGGCATCTATTATCAGTCCTGGTTGGAATAGTCCAACCGGTGCATTATAAAATGTATTAATCCAGCGGCCAATTTGGCCGTTTGGTTATCCACATCAAAGCTTGGATTTAGCTCAGCTATATCCAAGCTTATCAATTTATTGGAGTCAATGATAATCTTCAAAACTTCAAGGACAATATCGGGAGCAAAGCCCATGGGCGAGGGGGCACTCACTCCAGGTGCATAGGCCGATGAAAACCCATCCAGATCTATGGTGGTATAGAGGACGTCTACCGCTTTGATAAAGTGTTGGAGGTGCTTTAGATTATGTGCCAAATAATGCATGCTAAAATGCTCATTTTCTACAATGGTCACCTCATGTTCTTCGGCCGTTTCAAAAAGGATCTTGCTATTGGCATCTTTTCTGATACCCAAGCATAAATATTTAAAAACCGTATGATCTGCGCTGCATTCTTTGGCAATCTGGTAAAATGGAGTTCCAGAATTTGCACCATTTTCATCAGAGCGAAGATCGAAGTGGGCATCAAAATTTATAATTCCAATGGTCTTTTTTTCCCCTTTGGCATTAAGATGCTCTTGTATGCCCTTGTAGTGGGCATAGGCAATATCATGGCCTCCACCTAAAAGAATGGGAAAAGAATTTCGTGCCAATAACTTTTGGACGGTTTTGGCCAAGATGTCTTGGGACTTTTTCAAATCCCCATCCGAACATTCTATATTGCCCGCATCAAAGATATTAAGGGTTTCCGATAGATGTTCGGGTTGTTTTCCCAATTGGATCCTGATGGCATTGGGTCCGGCATGTGCCCCGGTCCTTCCCTGGTTTCTTTTTACCCCTTCGTCACAGGCATATCCCAAAAAGACTATATCCGATTCTTGGATGTTCTCAAGAGAAGCCTTTTTCAAATTAAGCAGCTGTACTTTTTGATGAAGATAAAGTTTTTGGTCCGACTTCCGTCCGGTCCAGTTTTCAGGTTTTGGTTTGGAATAAGCTTCCATTTTTAGTGTGTTTCGTTCTTCAATTAGTATATGTTGTAGTTGACCCGTTCTATTGTACTTCAGGCAATCTAGAACTGGTATAAGCTCCCGCGATCCCAAATAGGGAAAGTACCAAAATGATACCCTCTACCGAAAATATGGAGGCCAGGGCACTGATTCCCCCGGTGATCAATAATATGATTCCTATCAAAGTGTTGCTGACTGCAACATAGTCGGTCCTTTTATTTCCTCCCGCCATATCTACAATATAAGTTTTTCTCCCCAATCGCACGCCACTGTGCGCAATGCCAAGTAAAAAGAATGCCAAGGGGTAGAGCCAATAATCACCCCTTAGACCGTCCATCCAGGTGATGATCACAAAGGTCATGATCCCCAAAATGGCAGCAATCAAACCTCCCCAGACCATGACCATTTTACTGGATTTATCGGCCATGGCACCCCAAATAGGGGCACTAATTACGGAGGCCGCACCATTGGCAATAATAAATAGTCCCAATAAATAGCTTTCTTTTCCCAGATAGGTCTGTGCCAATAGCACGTAATAAGGGGCAGTTAGCGCAGAACAGAGCAATAGGGATCGTGATATGATAAAATTTCGGAAAGATTTGTCCGTCTTTACCAAATTCATTTTGGCCAAGGCCTCTTTCAATCCATTTCTGCCCCCAGAGGTCTCCCCTGGAAACTCTTTGATATTGGCATAGACAATTGCGGCCATCAACCAAAGGCTTCCGGCAAAAAAGATTATATAACTGTAGAAAAGGATGTCCTGATCTTCTTTTGAACTATAGATCATGAACAATCCCGCCAAAAGGACCAAGATACCAGATACGGAAGCGGTATAACCTTTAAGTTTGCCTCGCTTTGTTTTGGGAATGGTCTTCCCCAATACATCTTTGGATGCCACCGAGCACAGACCTCTTGATAAACTGAAGGCCACTAGACATAGAACGATGTGCCAACCGGCTTCGGCTCCCTTGAATTTCATGGCGATCCATCCAATAGCTGAAATGGACAGAAACTGCAATACGGAACCCAGGACCCATGTCCATTTTCTGACCGCCTTTTTCCTAACATAACTGGCAATTACAATTTGTGGCAACATGGAGCCAGATTCGCGAATGGGAACAATAAAACTGATGAGGTAAACTGGGGCGTTCACATAGCTCATCAACCAGGCAAGTACCGTTTTTGGGTTGCTCAGCGTATCCCCAAGAGAAGTGAGGGTATTGCTGATAAGAATTAGGAAATAATTTTTGGGAGTGGACCTACAGGCCGACTCATCTATATCCTTACAGATACGCGCATCTTCTTCATTGTTGATAAAATCGTAGACCTTTTCTAAGTTTAGACTTTGTTTTTTGGAATTCATGGGCCGCAACCGTATTGATACAAAGGGAAATTGTTCTTTAGGGATATAGAATTCCTAAAGATACAACATCTTATATATTAATTCCCGTGAAACAATCCGTCCAACAATGCATCCTCCACTAAATTTGGAAGGGTCACCTTCAAATTGGGCGTTCTGTCCATCTCACGCTTTATGGCAAACAAAGCCTCTTTGTTCCTGGCCCAACTTCTTCTGGATATCCCATTGTTTACATCATAGAAAAGCATGTTTTTTAGTTTCGCAGAAGCTTCTTCTGAGCCATCTAGGACCATGCCGAAGCCACCATTGATCACCTCTCCCCAGCCAACACCACCGCCATTGTGGATGGAAACCCATGTGGCTCCCCTAAAACTATCCCCTATGACATTATGGATGGCCATGTCGGCTGTGAACTTACTGCCGTCATAGATATTACTGGTCTCCCTAAAAGGCGAATCGGTACCGCTTACATCATGATGGTCCCTTCCCAATACGACAGGGGCGGAGATGGTACCTGATTTAATGGCCTGGTTGAAAGCTTCAGCTATCTTGGCCCGACCTTCTGCATCCGCATATAAAATTCGGGCTTGTGAACCTACGACCAACCTATTGGATTCGGCCTCTTGGATCCATTTGATATTATCGGCCATTTGCTGTTGTATCTCTGAAGGGGCATTGGCTCTTATGGCTTCCATCACCTCTAGGGCAATAGCATCTGTCTTACGTAGGTCTGCCGGATTTCCTGAAGTACAAACCCATCTAAAAGGGCCAAATCCATAATCAAAACACATGGGCCCCAAAATATCCTGTACATAAGAGGGATATCTAAAATCAATTTTGTTTTCGGCCATAACATCGGCCCCAGCACGTGAGGCTTCCAGTAAAAAAGCATTGCCATAGTCGAAGAAATAGGTTCCTTTGGCGGTATGCCCATTAATGGCTTTGACCTGTCTGCGCAGGGATCCCTGAACCTTTTCCTTGAATGCCTCCGGATCTGTGCTCATTAGATTATTGGCTTCTTCATAAGACATGCCTACGGGGTAGTACCCTCCCGACCAAGGATTGTGCAAAGAAGTTTGGTCCGATCCCAAATGTACGAAGACCTCTTCCTCCAAGAATTTTTCCCAAACATCCACGATATTGCCAATATAGGCAATGGAAACAACCTCCTTGTTTTGTACGGCACCTTGTACCCGTAGGGTCAAATCATCAAGGTTGTCCATAAGTTCATCTACCCAGCCCTGTTCGTGTCTCTTTGTTGCTGCTGCCGGATTTATTTCTGCACATACCGTGATACATCCTGCTATATTACCGGCTTTGGGCTGTGCCCCGCTCATACCTCCCAATCCAGCGGTCAAAAAAATCTTGCCGGTTGAGTCTTCTTCTTTTTTCAACACTTTTCTAAAGGCGTTCATCACCGTTATGGCCGTGCCGTGCACAATCCCCTGCGGACCAATGTACATATATGATCCTGCCGTCATCTGGCCATATTGGGTAACCCCTAGGGCATTATATTTTTCCCAATCATCCGGTTTGGAATAGTTGGGGATCATCATCCCATTGGTGACTACCACACGGGGTGCCTCTTTGGAAGAGGGAAACAATCCCATAGGATGACCGGAATAGATATGTAATGTCTGTTCTTCCGTCATGTTGGCCAAGTATTGCATGGTCAGTAGGTACTGTGCCCAATTCTGAAAAACGGCCCCATTGCCCCCGTAGGTTATCAGTTCCTCCGGATGTTGGGCAACAGCGGGATCCAGATTGTTTTGGATCATCAACATGATAGCCGCCGCCTGGGCAGATCTGGCAGGGTATTCATGGATTGCTCTGGCATGAAGCTTATAATCCGGCTTAAATCGGTACATATAAATTCTACCATAATCTTGTAGTTCCCGTGCAAATTCAACCGACAGCGTCTTGTGCCATTCCGATGGAAAATATCGAAGTGCATTCCGTATCGCCAATTTTTTTTCCTCCAAGGATAGGATCTCCTTTCTTTTGGGAGCCCTGTTCACTGTTGCAGGTATTTTTTTGGCTGCTGGCAATTCCGAGGGAATACCCTGAAGTATCTGTGCTTTAAAATCCATTTTAATCGTGCTTTTTGTCCATGACCAGTTTACCTCTTTTCCAAACTCTATTGGGTTTTAATGTTCCTTGTTGATACAGGATCTCCTTGTAATTATTGGTAGGGAAAGTGATAAGATCTGCCAAATACCCCTCTTGTATTGTACCTCTGTCCTTCAGGTTCAAGGCCAATGCGGCTCTAAATGTTATTCCTGCCAACACTTCGGCATTGGAAAGCTTTTGGAAGGTTCCCAAAATGGCAGCTTGGGTCAATAAATCTCCCATGGGCGCTGATCCGGGATTCCAATCACTGGCAATCGCTAGTGCCCCTCCTGCATCCAAAAGTTCACGGGCTGGGGTAAAGGCACAGCCCAAACCTAAGGAGGCTCCAGGGAGAGCCGTAGCAATTACATTGCTTTTCGCCAATGCTTCTATCTCTTTGGTAGTACTCGCTTCCAAGTGGTCAGCGCTAACCGCATCAAATGCTATGGCCACTGCACTTCCCGAAGTGGAAAACTGGTCGGCATGAACGGTAATATCAAAGCCCATCGCTTTTGCTTTGGTAAAGTAGGGCACAATATCATCTTTGGAATAGGCGCTTTCTTCAATAAAGGCATCAATTCTATGAGCGAGTTGTTCTGATTTGAGTTTAGGAAAAAGAGTTGTGCTTATTTCTTCCAGATATTCCCTTGGAGTTCCCGAATAATCCTTAGGGACCATATGGGCTGCCAGACAGGTAGCAATAAGATCGGTAGGTAATTTTTGATTCGCTTTTTTTATGGCATAGAGCATTTTGAGCTCTTCCTCCACAGAAAGTCCATATCCGCTTTTTACCTCTATGGTAGTAATGCCATTTTCCAAGTGCCTCGTGGCCCTTTGTCTGATAAGATCAATGAGTTGGTCCTCTGTGGCCTTTCTTGTCTGGGTTACCGTATCCCAAATTCCACCGCCACTTTTTGCTATTTCCAAATAGGATTTTCCGGCATTGCGCATGGCATAATCATTTGCCCTGGTACCGCCATAACAAATATGGGTATGTGCATCCACTAATCCGGGCAGGCACACATCATTCCCGTCCAGGGCGATGGCTTCTGCACCCAATTCCTTGGCCATGGGCAGCATTTCGGAATATTTCCCCAGGGAGTGAATGCGCTCATTCTCAATGAGGATACCTCCATTTTCTATGATAGATAATGATTCGTCCGTAATAGCCCCTTTGAGGCCTAAATTGGTCATCGGTAATATTTGGGCGAAAGGCCCGATAAGCTGATAGGTATGCATACTAGTAGTTTTCAAATTCTTGTGAATAAGGGGTTGAAAGATCTAATTTCTCCCTTTTACTGACCCTTTCTATAACCTTTATAATGGTCTTGTCCTTGATCATGGCAATTCCTGCTTCTATATCATTGGCAAATACCCGGTCCTTATCGGCAAAAGCTACTTTGGTCCGGATCTTTTGATGTATTTCGTCCAATAAGATACCGGATTTCATTGGTTTTCGGAATTCAAAAGCCTGGGCGGCCGTTAATAGTTCAATGGCCAATATCTTTTCTACATTTTCAAGCACCCGCAGAGCTTTTCTTCCGCTGATGGACCCCATGCTCACATGGTCCTCTTGTCCCAAGGAGGTAGGAATACTATCCGCACTGGACGGGAAACACAGACCTTTGTTCTCACTCGCCAAGGCGGCAGTGGTATACTGTAAGATCATATATCCTGAGTTGATCCCAGTATCTTTCATCAATAATTTTGGTACACCAGGACTATTTCCTTCCAAGGCCAAGTAGATCCTTCTATCCGATATGTTCCCAATTTCTGAAGCTGCCAAACAGGCATAGTCTATGGCCATGGCCAAAGGCTGCCCATGAAAGCTCCCTCCGCTGATGGTCAGTTCCTCATCAATAATAATAGGGTTGTCCGTCACCGAATTCAATTCTGTTTCCAGTAGTTCTTTTAGATGCAGCCATGCGTTTCTGGAAGCACCATGGACTTGTGGCATACAACGCAAAGAATAAGGATCTTGGACGCGATCACAATCTATATGGTCCTCCATAATCTCGGAACCTTCCAAGAACGACTTTATCCTTGTTGCCACATGGATATTTCCTTTGAATGGACGTAGGGCGTGCAATTCTTTATAGAATGGTTTAACCGAGCCCTGCAAGCCTTCTATCATCATGGTTCCTATGATATCGGCCTGCGATAGACAACTGTGCAGTTTTTCTACCACCTTTACGGCATGGGCAGCAATAAACTGGGTACCGTTGATCAGTGCCAAGCCTTCTTTTGGACCCAATTCCAATGGTTTAAGCCCTGTTTTTTTGAAAAGCTGGGCCGTGGTAATTTCCTCATTCCTATAGATGACCTTGCCCAGTCCAATAAGGGGTAGGAATAAATGGGAAAGTGGAGCCAAATCGCCAGAGGCCCCAACTGAGCCTTGAGATGGAACTAGGGGGATGGCATCATTATCTATATGCCATAAAATCCTGTCCAAAGTGATCTCCGATATTCCAGAATATCCTTTGGCCAGAGAATGGACCTTAAGTATCATCATTAATTTTGCAATTTCTGAAGCAATAGGAGTACCTACCCCAACACTGTGGCTCTGAAGGATGTTGGTCTGTAATATTTTGGTTTCTGTCTTTGATATTTTAGTAGTGCACAAGGGACCAAAACCGGTATTGATGCCATAAACGGCATGGCCTTTTTCAACAATGTTCTCTACAATAGTCCTGCTGCGAACTACCTTTTCTCTTGTCTCTTCGGAAATACTGCCTTTGGTTTTACCTTGGGCAATGGCCAGAGCTATACTGGCAGAGAGGTGGTCCTCCCCAAATAAAAAATTCTTAGGTACCGGAATCATGGGTCTTAATTTTAATACTATAAAATTATTGATTAAGTTTGATAATCACCAATACCATTATTGTCAATATTCAATAGCTATGAGTTATCAATTAGAGCTTAGACATTTCAAATATTTCTTAGCCGTAGCCGAAGAATTGCATTATCGAAAAGCTGCTGAAAAACTATGTATCTCGCAACCAGGTTTGAGCAGACAAATAAAGCAAATGGAGGAGATTTTGGATACCCCTTTGTTTATCCGGAGTAAAAAGAAGGTAACCTTGACTCCTGCGGGAGAGTATCTTCGGGCAGAGCTACAATACATCCTCAATCACCTGGATCTTGCTACCAAACATTTGGAGTTATTAAAGGATGGGGACTCTGGAGAGGTTCGTATAGGATTTTTGGGGTCTGCCATGCAGAATGTTATTCCGGAGCTATTGATAAAGCTAAAAGAGGAATATCCCAAAGTACGTACTAGCCTGGAAGAACTTTCCAATAGTGCCCAATTGGATGCTGTTATGAAAGACAAATTGGATATAGGTTTCGTAAGGTTGGCCAGGGTTCCTGATGACATACATATTCACCCCGTATTTGAGGACACTTTTTCCGTGGTGCTCCCAGAGGCCTATCCCATACTATCTCGGGAATTTGAGGGAGTTCATCAGTTATCCGCTGAGAATTTTATTCTCTTTTCACAAGATTACAGTCCGTTGTACTATGATACCATCATGAGCATTTGTGAGGATGGTGGTTTTACACCCAAAGTTTCCCATAAATCTGTCCATGCCCAGACCATATTTAAATTGGTGGAGAACAATTTGGGGATTGCCATTGTCCCCACATCCCTGCAATATGGGTTTCATATGAGGGTGAAATTCTTGGAACTTAAAAATATTCCACAACGGGCCATTCTTTCGGTCATATGGAAGAAGGATAACAGGAACCCTGCTTTAAAGCACTGTATGGACCTGTTGTTGGGCAGGGAAAAGATCAATTAAAAAAAGGAAAAAGCACTTCTTTGTAATCCCATACTTTAGAGAGATATAGCCCCAAAAAAACGGTTGCTACCACAAACTTGATAAAAGTTCCCGTTAAAAAGCCAAGAAAAGATCCAAAGGCCGATTTCAGTGCGGACTTATGATCGGCACGGTTTATAAGTTCGCCAACCAAGGCACCAACAAAGGGCCATATAATAATACCAAATATCCCGAGGATAGGAAATACGAGGGAGACCAAAAGACCTATGGTTGTTCCTATCATGCCTGCCTTACTGCCACCAAATTTTTTGGTCCCCATTACCGGGATAATATAATCCAAAGCAAGAACAACTAGGGCAATGATCAGGGTAATGCCCAGTAAAACCCAGTCCATGGGAATGGCTTTTGTATAATGGAGTAAAAGTAGTCCTATCCAGCTAATAGGTGGTCCAGGCAGAACAGGTAAAAAACTTCCCAATATACCAGTTATCATCAGTATAAATCCAAGAAAGACCAATGCAATATCCATAGGAGAGTATTTCGGGGTGTATGGCGAATATATATAGATTTCGTTAGATGTCAGAAATTCAAATTGTTATTATTTTCTAAATTTTTTAACTAAAACATTAGTTTAAACTAAAACTTTAGTTATATTAGCTATGTCGAAGATATTTAATGTAAGTAATTACCAGGTCAAAAAAGGTGTCAAATATCATCTTGAGAGGTCATAGGAAGGGTAGAGAAGGTCTCGACTGCGCTCGAACGGACATAATGGTTTTCCACAAGCTGATTTGAGTGGTAGCGGTCGTATACATAGAAGAGGTTTCGATTAAGCGTTACCGGATAATTTAGAAAAACAAAAATGAAACAACTTACGAAAGCGGAAGAGGAAGTAATGCAGGTGTTATGGCAATTGCAGAAATGTAACGTAGCATCTATTATTGATGAGTTGCCAGAACCTAAGCCTGCATACAACACGGTTTCTACCATTGTGAGAATTTTGGAAAGCAAGGGTTTTGTAGATCACGAAAAGGAAGGGAAAGGGCATTTGTATTTTCCATTGATCAAAAAAGCTGATTACAGCAATGCCTCCATCACCAAGCTTATGGATGGGTATTTTCAAGGCTCTTTTAAAAGTATGGTGTCTTTTTTTATGAAGAAAAATGATATGAGCCTTTCGGAATTGGAATCCATTTTAAAGGATATTAAAAAGGATAAAGAATAGTATCAAAGGAAGGAAGTTGATATCTATAATTATATGAACAATCTAATAAATAGTTTATGATGCAGTATATCTTAGAAAGTGTAGCATTCCAATTGTTATTTCTGATCATATATGACGTGTTTTTAAAGAGGGAGACCTTTTTTCAATGGAACAGGGCCTATTTATTGGCAACTTTTCTGCTTTCACTTCTACTTCCGTGGATGAAGATAGAGGCGCTGAAAATCACGGTGTCCAAGAAATTTATGGCCTATCCGGAATACTTATGGGGTATGGATATGGGTGCGGGAACGGGTGTATTGCTTACTGCCGAAGAATCACAGTTTATGCTTTCATGGCAAGAAATGCTGCTCTACGGTGGCATGGTGTTAGCGGCGGTGCTCTTTATCATTAAGTTGGTTCAGATCCGACAACTCAAAAATAGAGGGGAGGTTCATTATTTTGATCAGTTTACCAGAGTAGTGGTTGCCAAGAGCAATATCGCGTTTTCCTTTTTTAAAACGATTTTCTTGGGGGAGGAAGTGTTGAAAAAAGAGCACGAGAGTATTTTGCAGCATGAACTGGTTCATATTCAACAGCGTCACTCCCTGGATCTTATGTTCTTTGAACTGATGCGAATAGCCTTCTGGTTCAATCCCCTTGTATATGTATATCAAAACCGGATTTCTGAATTGCACGAGTTCATCGCCGATGCCAAGGTATCCAAGTCGCACCAAAGGGAGCACTATCAAAATTTATTGTCCCAGGTGTTCCAGACCCAACATATTTCATTTATCAATCAATTTTTTAAATCATCATTAATCAAAAAACGAATCGTCATGTTACAAAAATCAAGATCAAGGAAAGTCTGGCAATTGAAGTACTTATTGTTATTGCCATTAATTGTTGGAATGTTGTTTTATACCTCTTGTGAAGGGGTGGAAAATACAAAAACAACTGAGGAAGAACAGCATCTGGAAGCCACTGAAAGCACTGGAAACACTAATGAAATATCTGTTTCCTTTGCGGTGATAGATCAGGTG
Source organism: Sediminicola sp. 1XM1-17 (assembly GCF_037203765.1). NCBI lineage: Bacteria > Pseudomonadati > Bacteroidota > Flavobacteriia > Flavobacteriales > Flavobacteriaceae > Sediminicola > Sediminicola sp. 1XM1-17. Next base: position 149,550 of record NZ_JBBCAS010000006.1, read on the forward strand.
CCAGTTTTTCCTGGGTGTGAAGATGCCGAGGATAAAAAGGCCTGTTTTCATGATAAAATACAAGAGCATGTCCGTAAAAATTTCCACTATCCTGAAGAAGCTAATAATAATGGAATTCAGGGGAGGGTAAGTGTGATGTTTACCATTGATGAAAAAGGAAATATAATAAATATTCGAAAGAGGGGACCACACAGATTGCTCGAAGATGAAACAGAGCGTATTATTGCCAGATTGCCTAAAATGTTACCAGGGATACATAATGGCCAAGCAGTAACTGTACCATTCTCTATTCCCATTACCTTTAAAATCGAGGATGGGCAACTGGATAATAAGGGAGTTAAAGAAAACCAAACAAAAAAGGCGGCTGAATTTGCTGATAATGAGGAGGCACAGGCACTTGACGAAATGTTTATTGTTGGGTACGGACCTAAGAAGGAGTAGATTGTTATTGTGGGCAGTGAAGGTGAGAATGTTATCCACTTGTTAGATGGGATCTATAAAAAATATTGTATAAAAATACATGTAGTTGTATGTATCCTGTCTTTACGTGCTTTCCTTTTAAATATCAATAATTGATTTAACCGATGTTTCAATGAAACAATTAATTGTTCTTATAATTGGATTGGTCAGTTTCAATGCCGGAGCCCAGTCTTCGGCCTTGCAAAAAGCTGATAGTTTATACCGTATTGGTAATTACATTCCCGCGATTAATTATTATGCAGCAGTAGGAACTATAGCTGCTCAGATTCAAATAGCCAATGCATATAATGCCATAGGTAATTATGACAAGGCCATAGATTCATACAAAGCTGTGGTGGATAAAAATGAAGCACAAGTCCTTGCAAAATTTGAACTGGGCAAACTGTATTTAAAGACAAACCAGTTTTTAGAGGCTTTAAAGGTCTTTCAACGTTTGAATATAGATCGGGGCAATAATCCAGAGTTTCTGTATTATGAAGGTCGTGCTTGGCAGGAATTGGATAGTATTGAAAGCGCCAATAAAAAATTTAGGAGGGCGGTGGATTTAGACAGCACACATTTGAGGAGTACCTACCAATTGGGCAAACACTATTTGCAACAAAGAAAGCTCGATTCTGTCTTGTATTATGTAGATCATGGATTGGTGTTTTATGAAAATGATGTTTCATTACTCAACCTTAAAGGTTTGGCTTATTTCAATGCAAACAAGGGGTACTTGGCCTTGCCTATCTATGAACAACTTTTGGAACTAGGGGAGAATACAACCTATGTTTATGAGAAGCTTGGGGTTTTATACGGTCTTTTGTATGAGAACGAGAGGTCTAAAATGGCTTATCAAAGTTTTATTGAATTGGAGCCCACTAATCCCAAGGCACTATATGGGCTCGGTAACGCATATGCAAAGTTGAAGGTTTTGGATAGTGCCGCTATTTATATAAAGGAAGCCATAGTTCAGCAACAGATCAAATTGGACAAGGAATACAATGCTTTGGCCCGTATAGCAGTTGATCAAGGTGATTTAAAGTCAGCGATTGCTTATTATAAAGATGCACTGCAAGAAGATCCCGAGGGATATTTGTATAAATACGAGATCTGTTTTCTGATGGATCAGTTTTATAAAGATCCAAAAATGAAACTGGGGTGTTATAGTAATTATATGGAAACATTTGGTAAGAAAAAGGATTATTTCTCTGAGTTCGCCCAAAGGCGTATCAATGAGTTACGGGAGGAAATTCATTTTGAGAAATAGTCCGTTCTTACTGATAAGTTGCAATAAAAAAGCCCAACATCTGTTGGGCTTTTTTATTGTTTGCTCAAAGGCATGTAGATCTCTGCCGTCCAGTTCAGTTCATCTCCACCCATATTGGGGTTGTTGAAAAAGATTTCCATGGGTAGTCCGGTGACCTCAATATCCTTACTTTTGGCATAGTCCAGCAGTGCATACCATGCCCTATCGGATGTAATATAATTTCCATTGTAAATGGCCTTCAGGGCTTTTCGGGACTTTCGATAGCCGTAGTGGAGTTCTGGATGTTCGGGTAAACTATCAGATTTGATGACAGGATATCCAAAATTGTACTCTATGCTGTCCTTTTGCATGTCCCATTTGGTGATTTCAATAAAAGGCCTGCCCTTTAGTGTTGCTCCGTTATTGACCAAATAAGGATCTAACAAGGGGAAATTTCGCATCATGCCACCTGCCTTACCAAATTGGGATGTTTTTACCTTTACATAGGCATAATAGGTGGCGCTTATTTCGTCTTCGCCTACAACTGAAACCCTTATGTTTTTAATATGCTCATGGAGCTTCTCATTGAAATCGGCCAATGTTTTTACGGTGCGTTTCTCAAAATCGGTCTTCGTAAAAGGAATACGGATCTTATTGATGAAACTATGCGCACTGTCCTTGGCAAAGATCTTGATTTTGGAAACGGAATCGTTTACCGCATCAATTTCCCATGCATATAAATGGGTTGTATCGTTGAAGTGCAATGTCTGGTTAAGTTGGGCCAATTCCTTCCCTTCGTTTAGTTCGGCCTTGTCCAACGTGGAATTCCAAAGTTTTATGGTCTGGTTAATCGTCCCAGGATTGGCTTTGGCCTTAATGGTTACCAAATAGTCGTACGGGTAGAAGAAAAGATACCAAACAATCCCTACTATACATAGGGACAACAGCACTAAAAAGAACTTTTTCATATTATTGCTCCAATGTTGCCAATTCAGATTTTTGTTTCATGTTGAGGTTCTCCACAACATATTTCCCTAAATCCCGACCTTGTTTTACTCCAACTTCTACGGCTGCCCTAAAGTGGATACCACCGTACATTCTGCTTATCGCTGCTTCATCGGCAGCTTCTGAAAAAGAAGAAAACTTCCGTACCGGCAATCCAAAGCGAATTTCGGTGTCGTCCTCAAATGCAAAATCGTCCCCAAAAATACTGGTAAGGGCGGTAGAAGCTGCACCGGAAACTACGCTGTGACCACTGGGGTACTCTGGAAACGGTGGCGTTTGGAGCACCGGTTTCCAACTATCATCGATAAATTGATTGATCAGTGTTTCTGGCCTGATCAAATTGCTGCGGTATTTCTCATCCCAACAACTGATAAAGGCATCTGCCATGGCAATAGAGGTTTTGGTATAGGCGTAAATGGTCTTATCAAAATCACTATCTGTTTTTTTACAGGCGATCTTTGTGATCCCTATCCAATGTGCCCCAGGAGTGATCTTCTTTGTGGCGAACATCAAATGTCCCCTTGTCACCGAAACATAAGGATTACAGTCCCAGAACTGTGCAATCGCTATTTCTTCTGAAGTATCTCCTTCTTCAGTAATTTTCATGCTTATATCGTATACTTCTTGGAGTTCCTTGTAGAAGTCTGAACTTTTTTCTACCGAATAGGCGGGAGGGGCCACAGGTTTAAATTGTGCCGCGGAATCCATGACATAAGGTCTTATCTTATTCCAGTGCGGTTCAATTCCGGCCATATAGGAAGGCGGAGTGGGTTGCCAGCGCGCAGGATCGTCCGTATTTACCGTAAATTTTGGCATGGTACGGGTTTGTTTGTAGTTGTCCTTGTCCATCCAGGCAGCAATATGGTCAGCAACCAAGAGACCATAATCTTTGGAGGCATTGAATTCCGTCGGGTTTTTTGAGGACCAATCCGTATATAAACTGTCCCTGAATATATTGATTTTCTCCTCACTGAATATCAATCGTCGGCTAATATCCATATGGGCAATAAGGGCCGCCAATTTAGGATTTACCTTCCCGGATGGTTCAGGACTGGGGATGGGAGTTAGATCATTTAGTTGTCCCGCCAAGGATTTGTACTCATTATTGTGTGCCGCTATGATTTCAAAGGCTGCAATATTGGGGTAGGCAAAAATTCTACTGGCCACAGGTGGGGAAAAAATATCATGAATCATTATCTCCGTTACCCTATCCACGGATTCGTGAAATAAATCGGGGGTGATAACTATGGGTTCTTCCTTTTTTTGGCAACCAATAAGAATTACAAATATCAGTAGTAGGCTTATTTTCTTCATCATTTTCCAATGTTGTTTATCAATTGATATACTTGGACCTTTTCATTGTTGAAAGTCGCAATCAAATAAGGTTTGTTCTTAAATGTGATGATATTGAGATGTCTTATAGATCTTTGTGAAAAGTCCAATCCCAGATCATCACCCAAAATTACATTATTTTTGCTTTTAATCATAGCCCCGGCAAAAGATCCCAAACGACCGTGGTATGGTTTAACTCCAAAGTAATTGCCTGCTGCAAGTACCTCTTCAGCGCCATCTCCGTCAAAATCATACGCCAGAAATGTCATAATGGGCGCCATTTGTAGCTCCACGTTGAAGGGTACAAAGGTAAAATTCCCGTTATTATTTTCCAGATATCCGGAGCTCAGTTCGTGTACTTCGAAAACCTTGGCTTTTTTAAGTCCTTCCTCAGAAAGGATGCCTTTTATGGGTTTTCCTGCGAAATCTTTATACGCTGTAAATTTCTTTCTTAGACTTATCAATTGTTCGGAAAGGCCTTTTAATCCTTCTATAGGATAATCTTCACCATTTTTTTTAATGGTCACAATAGTTTCCGTACTACCGTTGTTGTCAAAATCAGCATAGTACATCTTTAAAGCTGATTTCTGTGAGGCTTTGAATTTGGAATTCAACCCCCAGTTGCCGAGTAGGTAGTCCTTGTCACCGTCCTTGTCAATATCAAAGGGAATGATACTTTGCCATAGGCCGTTCAATTGATCTAGGTCCATATCATCCTTGATCAGCGTGCCTCCTTTATTTTTGAAAAATGTGGGCTGCATCCATTCCCCTACTACGATAAGGTCCAAAGTACCATCGCCGTTGTAATCGTCCCAAACGGCATCTGTAACCATACCAATATGGTTCAGGGATTCATTTTCCAATATCTCAAATTTTCCATTCTTGTTTTGTAGGACATAAGAATACGGTGTCTTCCCATAGTCATTGGTAACCATTTGATTCCCTACAAAAAGGTCCATGTCACCGTCTAAGTCGTAGTCTGCCCGCGCCAGAACAGAAGCATTTTGAAAGGTGGCAGGGAGTTGTTCTTGAACAAAGGTGGTGTCTTTCTGAGTATAATAGCTGTCCAATAGCGGTGGCATCTCGTTGAAAAAATCGGCACCCCCGGACCCTATAAAAAGATCTTTCTTACCATCCTTATTAAAATCCTCAATAACCGCCACTACGTCTTCTTTGATGGAATCTTTTTTGATGGTCGGGAAAGCCTTTTCTTTAAATCCGTCAGCATGCTGTACGTAGAGTTTAGAAGCCATGAATTTGGAACCGCCAAAAAAGATATCCTCATTTCCGTCGTTGGTTAGGTCACCTATGGCTACTGCAGGTCCACGATCAGAAAATTGATAAGGAATCAATTTCTGCCTATTAAAATCGAAATAGGAGTCCTCCTTGTGTTCAAATTCAAGACCTAGGTTACCTTCAACCTTTTTGAAAATTTCATTTTTGTTCTGTACAAAAATAGGGTAGGTTGCCTGTACTTCTTCTTTTGGTGCAATTACCAAAGTCTGGTTTACCTTAACATTTTTTAGGAGCTGTGTTGTTCTATTGGGCCATATAATGCGAATAGAATCGATTTTCGTGTCCTTTCCATATCCAAAATGAACAAGAGGTTCAGAGGATGCCTGAAAGCCCCTGACCGTGTACATTTCCTTGTATTGAAGGATTCCCTTGTGGTAAGACAAAATTTTGGAACCTATGCCATATGGATTTTTTCCGGGGAATTTCAATTTGATTTTTAAATAATTGGCCTTGTTGTCGGTTTTATTGATATAGAGGGTTGCCGGATGGTTGATGTTGTTGGTCACAATATCAAGGTCCCCATCGTTATCCAAATCGCCCATAGCTGTTGCACCGGAGATCAGGGTATCCCTTTTGATCCAGTTTTTGGACTTATCGATGAACTGCAGATTGGAAGTCCCTTTAAAGACATAATTGGGGATGTTGCCTGAGGGCATCATATCCAAGGCCTGTTGGTCTACCAACTGAGTGTTGTCAATTTTTGTTTTGATCTGGTCGTTGGAAGCGAAATTTATAAAGTCCAGGTCATTGGGTCGCTTTGGGATACCATTGGAAATAAATATATCCTGTTCTCCATCCTGATCATAATCGGCAAACAGGGAGCTCCAGCTCCAATCTGTGGCTGCAATACCACTCAAAAGGGCCGTTTCCTTAAATTTTCCTCCGGGTTGATTGATGTGAAGCATATTCCTGGTAAACTGATAGTGGTATCCGAATTGTCCAACCCTAAGTTTTTGTATTTGGTAGTCATCATCACCTTCGGAAGACTTGAGTACGGTCTCGTCCTCGGGAAGCATGTCCAGGGAAATAATATCGGGCCAGCCATCGTGGTTGATATCCCCAACGTCATTACCCATGGAAAATCGTGTGGTCTGTCCAAAATACTCCTTTAGGCTTTCTTTAAAGGTACCATCGCCATTGTTCAGGTAGTAATAATCATCCTCATGAAAGTCGTTTCCAACATAGATGTCGGGCCAACCATCTTGATTGAAGTCGCTAATGGCAACTCCTAGGCCATACCCGTTGACTCCACCATAAATACCGGCCTCTTCACTAACATCTACAAAGGTATTTCCGTCATTTCGAAGTAAGCGGTCCCCAGTTTGGAAGTCTCTTTGTAGCCTAAGATCTGACCGGCCGAAAGATTCCTGGGTATGTACCGCATGGTTTAGTAGGTATAGGTCAAGATCACCATCCAAATCATAATCCAAAAAAGCTGCATTGGAGCTGAAGGTTTCAAAATCCAAGCCGTATTGGGCTGCGCTTTCGGTGAAGGTAGAATCTCCATTGTTGATAAAGAGTTCATTATAACCGTTAAAGCCATTTATTCCAACAACTGCGCAGACATAAATATCAAGAAGACCATCACCGTTTACATCCCCCATAACGGCACCTGTATTCCAGGTGCTATTGCCGGCAACGCCTGCTTTTTCGGTGATATCTTCAAAAGTTAGGTTTCCTTTGTTGAGGTAAAGCTTGTTCTTTACCTGGTTACCTGAAAGGTAGATATCAGGAAGGCCATCGCCATTGATATCGCCAATGGCGACCCCGCCACCGTTATAAAAATAGAGATAGTCCAAAATATTGAGATCATTGCTCTCTGTTAAGGTGTTGCTGAAGGTAATACCAGTTTTTTCTGGGGATGGATTTGTAAATAACTCGCCTTCCTTTGAACCGCAACCAACCAGCAGCAATAGGATCATGGCCATGACAATATTGTTATTCATTGAGCTTGTATATCTTGGGTTGTGTATTATTGATAGCCGCTATAAGAAATGCATTTCCCTTGCGGTCTTTAAATTGTTTCAGGTGTTTTATTTCTTCCCGTATAAAGAAGCCACTTTTGTTATAGTCCTGCCATTGGAAATCCAATTCCTTATTGCCCAAGAGCACGTTGCCATAATTGGCATCCAGTCTTGAATATTGAGGTTTGAATTCAAAGTTATTACCGCCCATGATCAGGTCCAAGTATCCATCTTGGTTGATGTCTGCACAAGAAATACCACATATACAGGATAATTGTACCCTTGGGGGAAGTACTTTGATCGTAAATTTGCCTCCTCCTTCATTAATTGCGATCACTGATTCTGATAAAGCAGATTTCTTCATTATCGAATTTTTGAATATCTCCTCCGGAAATAATTCATTGATGGTCTTCTTCGCGTATTCGGAAGCTTTTAAGTTCCTTTTCTTTAATGAAACCATTTGGTTGGTTAGCTCTTTTTTCTGGTGCAAGGGGTAATCTTTCCCATTTTCATTCAAGGTAACGATCTGCTCAATGGTACCATTGCCATCAAAATCATTGATCCACATTTTCATTGGATTGGTTACGGTGGGTTTGTAGTGCAAATTGCTTCCCTGATTCCCCAAAATTAGGTCATTGTCACCATCATTGTCCAGATCTGCTGCTTCCACAACATTCCAAAGTCCGTCCAAATTATCCAGGGAGGTATTCATTTTTGATAAACGTCTCCCAGAATTTCTATAAATATTTGGCACGCCCCATTCGGATACGGTTACAAGATCTTTTTTGTTATCCCCATTAATATCTACCCACAGGGCATCAGTAACCATGCCTGCGTCCTTCAGATCGTAGGCCAATCGTTCGGTGGCATTTTTAAAGGTGCCATCCCCATTGTTTTCCAAGAACAAATGATCCGGGTTTACCCCATAGGTGCCCACCACACTTCTGGAACCGATAAAGACATCCATGTCGCCATCTCCATCAAAATCATAAGGTGCAATGGAAGAAATATTTTTGAAGGTAGAAGGAAGTATTTCATTTGACTTTTGAAATGCACCTTTGCCATTGTTGATATATAATCGGGTCCTGTAGGTCCTTTCTTCACCTACTTGGTTGCCTCCAGAGCCTACCATCAAATCCAGATCAGAATCCCCATCAACGTCAAGGAAAGCTGCGGCGGTGTCCTCGTGTTCGGAATCTTCCACAAAAACCCTTTGTTTGAGGGGAGTAACTACCCCGTTGCCCGTATGGGTATAGATGGTTGCGGGCTGACCTTTGGCACCACCGATAAAAATATCCTCATTGCCATCACCATTAATATCACCCACGGCAAGGGCAGGGCCTTCTTGGGAAAGAAGCTTGTATATTAATCCCTCATAATCAAAATCGTTATAGTTGTTTTCTTTATGCGCCAATAAAGATTGGTTCTTGACTTCTTGGAGCATAGGTTTTGTGTTCTTGTTGTTCAGAGGTTTAAATCGTGATGTTGCCTTGCTGTGTTCTAGGACAAGGGTCTGGTCAACTGAAACATTCACCATTTTTTGGGTCATATCATCGGGCCAAACGATCCTAATGGAATCTATTTTAGTGGATTTTCCCAATCCAATGGTCATATCGTAATCTACGGAGGATTGGAATCCTCTTGACGGCACCAATTCTTGATATAGGATACTACCTCCATGGTAAAAGGTAGCAGAGGCTCCTATGGCAAATTTGTTCTTTTCCGGTCCCTTAAATTTCAGTTTAATAAAGTGGTTTTTGGTCATGGAATTGGACTTGTTTTCATAAACAAACGTGGGCATGTTTACGTTGTTCACGACAAGGTCCAAGTCCCCATCATTGTCCAGATCCCCATAAGCTGCACCGTTGGACATGGTAGGAAGCTCAAAACCCCATTCCTTGTTGGCATTGGAAAAAGTTAGGTCCTTGTTGTTCCTGTATGCGAAATTGGGCTGTGGTTTAATGGGCATTTTGTTGATAATGGAATCTATGGATTCTTTTCTTCCGGTAAGTGCCATTTTTTGAATGATCTCATTGGCAAAGAAGTCCACAAAATCGAGGTCAGTAAGGTCATGGTTAATCCCATTGGTAATGAAAATATCTCTAAACCCATCATTGTCCATATCAAAAAGCAATCCTGCCCAGCTCCAATCTGTGGCGTCAACGCCACTGTAGTAGGCAATTTCCGAAAATGAACCATTGCCATTGTTCAGCTGAAGGGTGTTTTGGATGTACTGCTGATAGAAATCCTTGTCCTGTTTTAGTTTAAATACATCATATCCATCAAATTCCATGACCGATTTTACCCGTTCGTTGGCTTCCGGCAGCATGTCGGTAATAAAGATCTCCACATTGCCGTCATTGTTGATGTCCGCCATATCAACCCCCATAGCGGAAAGGGAAAGGTGAGATGTCCACCCCTTAATATCTTCTGTAAAGGTCCCGTCCTGATTGTTGATATAGAGGTAGTCCCTCTCGTAAAAATCATTCGAAACATAAATATCGGGGTATAGATCTTTGTTCAGATCACTGATCATGACCCCCAACCCAAAACCAATGAGGCTCCCGTAAATACCGGCTTCTTCGCTTACATCTACAAAAGTGCCATTGTCATTGCGTAACAACATATCGCCGACCCCTTTAAAAATATCTGGAACCCCGGCCCAATCTTGTGCCCTGACATCTCGTTGCTCGGCATATCCCAAGCTGCTCACCGGAATATTGCTGTTATTTAAAATATAGGCATCCAGGTCACCGTCTTTGTCGTAATCAAAAAAGGAGGCATGGGTTGTAAAGCCTGTCTTTGCCAAGTTGTATTCCGCAGCTCTTTCGGTAAAAGTGAGATCACCATTGTTGATGTATAGGTCATTATCATGATTGTTGCCCTCCATGTTACCAGCGTTACTCACATAGATGTCCAGAAGTCCATCTTGGTTTATATCTACCATAACGACTCCTGTAGACCAAGGTTTGCTGCCTTCAACCCCGGCCGATGCGGAGATGTCTTCAAACTTCATATTGCCCTTGTTCAGGTAGAGCTTATTGGCTACCATATTCCCGGTCAAATAGATGTCCGTAAGTCCATCATTGTTAATATCGCCAAGGGCAACACCTCCACCGTTGTAAAAGTTCCGGTATTTAAAAATATTGAAGTTCTTTTGATTTTTAATCTGGTTGATAAAATCGACCCCCGTCTCTTCCGGAGAGAGCAGGGAAAAGAGGGTAGGGGTTTTATCGGCTTCTTCTGCGTTGGTGTCCTTTTTAGAATTGCAACCAGCCAAAATCCCAAAAGCTGTGATTAGGGTTGCCAGTAGTATTTGTTTACTGTTTTTCATAAAATTTAATTCCCATTTTTAATCAAAAATACCGGAGATGCATTGTTCATTCCGACGATATAATATTCTACTTTATTTATAGTCACTGATTTAATGCTTCTAGCTGGCCCTGAGATATCAAAGTTTTGATTGTGAGACCAATAGAAGTTGCCTTTTTTGTCGTTCAACAAAAGTATGCCATGTGAGGCATCCATCCTACCCAATTGAGTGCTAATTTCAAACGTGTTCCCAACGAACAATAAGTCCTTATAACCATCCCTGTTTACGTCCTCTACCATAATATCGTGGGTGGTTGAGGCCTGTGCGATCAGCGGGAGATTTTTGGTTGTGAAATGTCCCTTGCCATCGTTTTGTAAATAAAGGCTCCGTAATTCAAATACTTCTTTTTTCGCTGCGGATTTTAATTTTTGTTCAGAAAAGAGGTCTTCTAGGCTGGCCTGGGCATATTTTTTGTACGAGAGGAATTGCTTGTTCAAAAATGGCATTTGTTTGGCCAGTTCGTCTTTTGAGGCAAAAGGTGTTTCAACATCTCCTTCAAAGTAGGTGACCAAGGGTTCTACGGTGCCATTGTCATCGAAATCCGATCTGTATAGGGTCAACGGTTTTTCAACCGATGCTTTCAACCTGCTATTGGTTCCCCAGTTTCCTGCCATAAGGTCCAGATCACCATCATTGTCAAAGTCCCCAGCAACGATAACATTCCACAAACCATGTGTATTTTCCAAGCCTGTGGATTTTTTAGGAACAAGTTTACCATCTATATTGGATTGGATGGTAATAGGTTCCCAATATCCCGCGCTGATCAGCTCTTCTTTGCCGTCATTATCGATATCTGCCCATATAAAATCCTTGACATTGGCCAGATTCCTAAAGTTGTTGTATTCATTTTTTTTGAACTCGGAGAAGGATCCTTTTCCATTGTTCAAAAAGATATATTGCTTTGTAGGCTCCCCAAATTTTAGCGGATTCTGGTCACTGGAAATCCATACATCCAGGTCGCCATCATCATCCAGGTCTTTTACTTTTACCTTGGATGCATTAATCTCCACATTTTGAAATTGTACGCTATCTTTTACAAAGCTACCCATTTGGTTGATGTAGAGTCTTGGGCGAAGACTACGGCCGTTCTGAAATTCATTGCCGCCACTCACCACCAAAAGGTCTTTCCAAGTATCTCCATTGGCATCGAAGAAAACTTGGGAAATGTCCTCATTGATGGCATCTTTTTGGAAAAGGTCCTCCTGAACGTTTAAAAAGTTACCATCTTTTTGTTGTAGCCATAACTGGGAAGGTTGGGCCTTGGCACCGCTGATAAATATATCATGAAGACCATCTTTATTGACGTCTTCTACCGTTACTTCAGGACCTTCGTTGGTATTCGCAAAAGGAACCAACGGATCCCTGTTAAACTCAAGGGTTGGAGGATCCTTATGGGTAAACGGTATTATGCTGTCGGCATTGGTCAGTAGGGGTGGTGCAGCGTGATTTGAGCCGAATTCAAACATTGTAATGGCATCCGATGCTCTTAGGGTGATACTTGTATTGGTTGGTATATTGTAGAGAACTTCATAGGTTCCCTGAGGCCAAACCACCCTTAAGGAGTCTATGGTCTTTGCTGCGCCAAGGCCTAAATGAATTTTATTGGGGACGGAAGAAAGGTAACCCTTGGTCACAAAATTCTCTTGAAAAATGGTTTTATCGGAAATGAATGCCGTAACATTTGCCCCTATGCCAAACTTATTTTTTGAGGAACCTTCGAAAGCTATTTGTAAGTAATTGGTATTGGCCTTAGGGCGACTTTTATTTTCCAATAGGGTTGCTTCTTCATCTATGTTGTTTACCACAATATCCAGATCACCGTCATTATCCAGATCGGCATAAACACATCCATTACTATAGGTGGGAGTTTTGGTGTGCCATTGGGAGGTTACATCTGAAAAGGATAGATTGCCATTGTTCTTAAAAAAGTAGTTGGATACTTTTTTCTGTGGTATTTCCTTGATGAAATCCATGTCCTCTGCAGTCATGCCTTTGGCTAGGCTCTTTTGAAGGGATTCATTGGCAATAAAACTGATAAAGTCCATATCATTCGTTGCTCTTTTAATACCGTTGGAAATATAGGCATCCTTAAAGGTATCATTGTCAAAATCTGCAAGAAGAACCCCCCAGGACCATTCTGTTGCCGAGAGTCCGGCCATATGGCCTATTTCACTAAAAGTATTGTTGCCCAAGTTAAGGTGCAGGGTGTTCTGCATGTATTGTGGGGCATAACCGTTTTTTAGATAATATTGATAGGTTGGATATGGAAACTCCAGACCTGAAGTTTTGTAGGTTTCGAGATCTTCGGGAAGCATATCCAACGACAAAATATCTGTTAGACCGTCATTGTTGATGTCCGCAATATCATTGCCCATGGAATAGTGTGTGGTATGTCCCAAGTTCAATTCACTTTGTGTGATCAGTTCTTTAAAGGTACCGTCGGTCTGGTTGATGTAGAGATAGTCATTTTCAAAAAAGTCATTACCTACGTATATATCGGGATAGCCATCGTTGTTAACATCACTAACGCCCAATCCCAGACCGTAGCCAATTCTTCCCTGAAAAATTCCTACTTCCTCTGAAATGTCAACAAACCAACCATTGTCGTTTCTGTAGAAGCGATCTCCGGATTTTTCATCCGGGTTCATTCTCTGTGATCCTTTCCCATAGGTGCTGTTGGGATGAACGGAGTGGTTCATCAGGAACATATCGAGATCACCGTCCTTGTCATAGTCCAAAAAAGCGGCTTGCGTAGAAAAACCTATGAAGTCAAGACCATAAGTGGCTGCATCCTCTTTGAATACGGGAATGCCTTGGGAATTATTGCCTTGATTGACAAATAGTAAATTTTTGCCCTGTATAGCGTTGAAATCACCAACCTTACACACGTAGATATCCAAAAGGCCGTCATTGTTGATGTCTACATGGGTTACTCCGGTGGTCCAATTTCCTTCGTTTTTGATTTGTGATACGGCTGTGGTGTTGGAGAATTTCATGCCACCAAGATTGATGTACAACTGGTCCGCCCCCTGGTTGGCAGTAAAATAAAGATCAGTAAGACCGTCGTTGTTAAAATCAGCTGCCGCAATTCCAGCGCCATTGAAAAAATATAAATAATTAAGAATATTCAATTCTGGCGTTTCCGTAAGCTCGTTGGTGAAGTTGATACCTGTTTTTGAAGCCTCTAGTTTTATAAAGCTTTTGTCTTCTTTTTTTTGGCAACCGTAGAGCAGTATCGTAAGTAGAATTAAATGCCCAAATATCCTATTCATCAATCTAATTATGAGGACGACAAGATACTTAATATGCTTTTAGCACGGAAGTTGAGTTGCATAAATTTTTCAGTTAAAATAGAGGATTTTGTTGTAGGATAATACTTATTTTAGTGGGATAGAAGTGGTTTTTTTTGATGTTGGTTGAAGAATGGCTAGTTATAGGTTTATATAGATTTGTGCTGTGGGATGGGCAAAAAAAAACCCTGATCATTTGATCAGGGTTTTTGATAATATTAGGTTGGATTAGTATCCTTCGTTCTGAACCAAGTTAGGGTTCGCCAACAATTGTGCTGGTGGTATTGGGAACAAGTTACGTGCTGTGTTGCCAATTTGACCTGCATCTTTGAATAACCAATCTCTATTGAACTGACCAAAACGGATCAAGTCATTTCTTCTCCAAACTTCCTGGAACAATTCACGACCTCTTTCATCCAAAAGTTGCTGCTCACCTACAGAAGCAAGTGGTTGGGCACCTCTTAACTGACGAAGCGTGTTAACCATAAGTGTTGGGTCTTGACCGCTTCTTAACATGGCCTCGGCTTTCATTAAATAAGCATCTGAAAAACGGAATACTATCTCATGACCAACAAAGCCGCCACCGTATCTTGGGTTGTACTTCATTACACGGATACCTGTTGTTTCATCGTTATTGATGAAGTTAGGAGATCCTGTAGCGTCAACGAAATCTCTTTTAAAGGTCAGTGGATTACCGGCTCTGTCTTTTAGGGCATTACCAGTTAAACCGTATTGTTGTCCAATAAGATACCCAAAACCAACGTTGGATCCATCTTCAAGGCCATCTTTATCAGTGGTACCTGGTTCTCCTGTAAATGGAGTACCAGCTGGAGGAACGCCTCCTCTTCTTTCTTCTTGACCATCCAATGGATTGCCGTTAATATCAACTCGGTTGCTATTGGCATCTCCTTCATATAGATCGTAAAATTCGGCAAGCGTACTGAATCCGTTCCATCCTCCACCTGCAACTGAAGTAGAGTTGTAGTGAAGACCGTTGAAGATTCTGTTACCTGTAGCCAAAGAGCTCAATGACCAGATGGTTTCATTGTCAGCTTCTTTGCGGAACAAGTCAAAGTATCCTGCTTGTAAGGCAAATTGGTCTCCTTCTATAGCGTTAACCAATGAAATAACTTCTGCCATGTCAGCTGAATCTGGACTTCCGCCTAAGTAAATGTGCTTGTTCAAAAGAACTTTAGCCTTTAAATGACGGGCCGCTGCTTTACTGGCCTTGTTAAGGGCATCACCACTTCCTGCTGTAACCGTTGGAAGGTTGGCAATTGCTCTATCCAAATCTGCTATAATAAAATCTACTGCAGCTTGTCCGGTTAGTACCTCTGGCAAAGATGAAGAAGGTAATTGAGTGTCCCTAAAAGGAATCTGTCCGTAGTTGTCCAAGATAATCCACATAGAGTAAGCTCTCAAGAAGCTTGCGTCACCAATGTTTTGTGCCGTAGGGTTACTTCTCTCATCCAATATTTGGGAAGCAAATAACTGATTTGCGTTGAATTGATCCCAAACCGTACGGATAAAAGCGTGCTCACTGTTCCATGAGTGATTGTGAAGTACTCTCCACAATCCGTTATCACCCCAGTCGGTTCCCCTTGTGGGAACAAGTGCTGCGTCTGTTGTTACTTCCTGTAGGGCAAAGAAGTTTGCCTGGTCTCCATACTGGCCACCAACTCTATTGTAAAGCTCGTCTACAGTTGAAGATGGATCTGCCAACCCTTGGAAACCGTCACTGATAATAGAATCGGTCTCCTCGATTTCAAGGTTTGTACAGGAACTAAGTCCTATGACAGACGCTAGGGTTAGGAAATATATTTTGAATTGATTTCTTTTCATGATATTCAATTTTTTTAATTAAAAGGATGCATTAATTCCAAAGGTTATTGTTCTTGGGTTAGGATATGCTGCCCAGTCTATACCTCTGGTTGGTACTCCAGAACCTAAATCTCCGGTTGCTGATGTAACTTCAGGATCTAGTCCACTGTAGTCAGTGATCAAGAACAAGTTCTGACCAGTTACAGACAGACGTAAGGAATCAAATAGTCCTTCTCCTGATAATGGTACGTTGTAACCAATGGAAGCGTTTTGGAATCTAACAAAATCACCTTTTTCAAGGAATCTTGTAGAAACATCGGCAGATGCTCCACCTGCTTCTCCGTTTCCTATTACATTTTGTGTTACGTTTCTACCGTTGTTGATTGAACCGGCAGTAAAGAAACCGTTAGCTGTGTTATTGTAAACAGAGAATCCGAATTGCCCTGAGAAATAAGCTGCAGCATCCCAGTTACCACTTCTAAAGTTTAAAGATAAACCAGTAGTAACGTCTGGAAGAGCATCTTCTCCTACGAACTTCTTGTCGGAAGAAGGATCACCTACACCATTGCCATCTATGTCCTCATAAATTGGGAAACCTGAACTGTCGAATCCTTCAAATACCGCCATATAGTAAGAGAATAAGGAGTAGCCTGCTTCAAATCGTTGAGCAAAGGCTCCAGAAAGTCCTTGACCATTGATCTCACCAGTGTTAATGGCGCTTGCAAAATCTTCTACAGTGTTGTCATTGTAAGCAATGTTGAAAGAAGCAGAAAAAGTAGTGTTGGCCGACTGAATAAAGTCATAACCCAATGCAAATTCAACCCCTTGGTTTATGATAGCTGCATCTACGTTACCGAACTGGAATGGGTCAACTGCAGGTGCTGCTGGAGGAGTTCTTAAAAGAACGTCTGTTGTTCTGTCTCTATAGAAATCTAAGCTACCAGATAATCTGTCAACATTGAATCCGAAATCCAAACCTACGTTAAGACTCAAAGTGGATTCCCACTTTAGGTCAGGAACATCGGTAGCAACAATTGCGGTACCGTTTTGGTTAACAGCATTGTCATTTTGGATACCAAGACCTGAGAAACGCTGTCTTGCCACGAAGTTACCGTATCCTAAACCATCCTGGTTACCTACTTTACCAGCACTTAATCTTAGCTTTAAAGTGGAAACTGCGTCTCCAACAAAATCTTCCTCACTCATTTTCCATGCGAAAGCACCAGAAGGGAAGTACCCATATTGGTTTTCCGGACCGAAACGAGAAGAACCGTCAGCCCTCATTGTGGCTGTAAATAAATATTTATTGGATAAGGTGTAGTTTAATCTGGCGAAGAATGATTGTAGCTCATCAGTATTGTTGAAAGTATCAGCAGTCATACCTTCTACCTTTTGAACGAAATTACTTCCTACGTTTTCTCCTGGAACAACAGTTGGTTGAAGTCTATTTACTAGAAGTCCGTTAGTGTTTGCTCCATAGAAGTATTGTTGGTAAGAACCATTAATAATACTTGCAGCACCATTTACAGTTTCGCGTAGATCAGCTCCCATTTGGTTCAAATCGGTAGTAGCAAAAGTTCTACCGGCAGAGTTTCTTCCGCTAGTATTAAAATCTTGGAAAGAGTATCCAGCCAAAACATCAAGTTTGGAATCCGCAAATTCCTTGTTGTAGTTAAGGGTAGCTTCCAAAAGGTTGTTTTCTCTGTTCAATGTATTGTAAACACCAAAACCTTGATTTTCGATACCAGTAAAGTTCTGTACATCCCCTGAAATTACAGAAGTGTTTTCACCTTCAGATTTATCGTAACCTAGATTCACTTTTCCAGTTAGTTCTGGAGTGAACTTATAATCAACAGAAGCATTGATCAAGACTCTGTTGGTAAAGGTTTCGTTCTGTGTATACGCCAAGTAGTTGGCAGGTAATATCTGGGTTCCTCCGTCAGAAAAACTAGGATCTGCAGGCCAAGTTGGGTTGGCAGAGTAACCTGCTCCCAAGATATCGCCACGAAATCCTGCACCACCTGATAAAGGCGCAGTCTCATCATTTACTCTAGAGATACTAGTTTGAAGTCCCAAGGTAAGTTTATCATCCAAAAATCTCTGATTAACGTTCAATCTTCCGGTGATACGCTCCAAGCTCGATTTTTCAACAACCCCAAATTGTTTTCCATAACCAAAAGTTGCGCGAACATTTCCGCTACCATAGTTTCTGGAGTAAGAAAGGTTTTGGTTTTGTGAAGCCGCCGTTCTGGTCAAGAATTCTTGCCAATCCGTATTTGCTCCGAAATCTGCAGCTGCAGGATCATTTACCGCAGCTAGGTATTCGTCTCTTTTTAATAGATCATAACTGTTAGCTGGAGTAGCAATACTTAAAGTGGAAGAGAATTCAAATTTTCCTCCTGAAGCTCCTTTACCACTTTTGGTATTGATAATAACAACACCGTTTGCACCTCTAGAACCATAAATCGCTGTAGCGGATGCATCTTTAAGAATACTGATGCTCTCAATATCTGCTGGGTTTAAGAAGTTCAATGGGTTTTTTACTGCGTTTCCACCACTTCCGGTATCACCACCTGGAGAAGTGTTTCCTCCTGCCAATGGCACACCATCTACCACAAATAGAGGGTTGTTCTCACCTCTAACAGATTTGGATCCTCTAATGTTCAACTGGATTCCTGCACCAGGTTCCCCACTGGTCTGTTGGATATTGACACCGGCAGTTTTACCCTGTATCAATTGTTCCGGAGATGATATGACACCACCGTTGAAATC
Source organism: Sediminicola sp. 1XM1-17 (assembly GCF_037203765.1). Classification (NCBI taxonomy): domain Bacteria; kingdom Pseudomonadati; phylum Bacteroidota; class Flavobacteriia; order Flavobacteriales; family Flavobacteriaceae; genus Sediminicola; species Sediminicola sp. 1XM1-17. The sequence continues at coordinate 168,111 of NZ_JBBCAS010000006.1, forward strand.
CTCAGCGGTAACCGCTGTTACAGAACCTGTTGCGTCTTTAACAGTAGTTGTACCATATCCAATGATGACCACTTCGTCCAATGCTTGAGCATCTTCTTCAAGGGTAATAGATATAGTAGACCTGCCATTTACTGCAACTTCCAAAGGTTTGTAGCCAATATAGCTAAAAACCAATGTAGCTGTACCTCCTACATTGTTCAACGTATAGTTTCCGTCAAAATCAGTTTGTGTACCATTGGTAGTTCCCTTAACCAATACACTGGCCCCAGGTAAAGGGCCACTGGCATCAGAAACAGTACCTGATACCGTCTGAGCTTTTGCAAGTCCAAAGCACAAAAAGGCCCCAACAAGCATTAAGCTTTTTAGTAGCGTAATCTTCATAAATAAGTAATTTTAGTTTAGTTAATTTCAATTCCAGGTTAAACTTATGCAAAATATTTGTTAAAACAGCTAAGAAACGTGCATAGAATTTCACGAAAACGGTTTCGTGTTGATAACTTACATTAAATATCATACTCACAATCTCAGCTACCTTTAATTCAATTAATGGTAATTTTTTAATCAAAAGTTCATTATTTGGCAAGTTAAAACAAATATAGGGATTTTTACAAAAATAGAAATTTTTGTTAAAAATGGAGGATGGGAAGTCAGGTATCCATGGAATCATACCGTATTGTTAAAAATTTATAATTTTACTTCTTAAGACTTTTTTAATGATTATTTTTCACCCGCAACAGAAATAGTTGCCTTAAAGAACTGGTCCATTTTGAAAAGAAAAATAACACTTAAGCACATTGCCAGGGAATTGGATGTATCCATATCCACCGTTTCCAAGGCCTTGAAAAACAGTGAGGAAATAAGTAGGGATACCAAAGAAAGGATTCAGGCTTTCGCAAAGCTCTACAATTATAAACCGAACAATATTGCGGTAAGTTTAAAAAACAAACGGACCAAAAACATCGGGGTGATCATTCCCAATATTGTCCATCATTTTTTTACGACCGTGGTGCGAGGTATCGAGAAATATGCCAACGCCAGGGGTTATAATGTGATTGTTTGCCTTTCCGACGAATCATTTGACAAGGAAGTCATTAACATGGAAATGTTGGCCAATGGCAGTATTGATGGGTTCATTATGTCATTGTCTACCGAAACCCAGGCCAAAAATGATTATAACCATATTAAAGAGGTCACCAGTCAGGGGATCCCTTTGGTGATGTTCGATAGGGTTACCGATGAAGTGGAGTGTGACAAGGTCATCATCAACGATAAAGATGGGGCCTACGAGGCCGTAAAGAAGTTGATAGATGCAGGGCGCAAGAGAATAGCTTTGATCAATACAGAAAATTTAAGCGTGAGCAAGGCTAGAACGGAAGGTTATTGTCAGGCCCTTCAGGATAATGGAATGCCAATAGATGAAAATTTGATCCTGACGCTTCCGTTTGAAAGTATAGATGAAGAGGCCATTCAGGAATTTTTTAATAACACTTCTGTTGATGCCGTGCTTTGCGTCAATGAGATATTTGCCATTTACAGCATGCGGGTTGTACAGAAAAAAGGGTTTAATATCCCAGCGGATATTTCCTTTATCGGGTTTACAGACGGACCTTTGTCCAGATACGCCAACCCAAGTCTTAGTTCTGTGGCGCAACATGGCGAAAGCATGGGTGCGATTGCTGCACAACTATTGATAGATAAGGTTGAAAATGAAGAAGATGAAGAAGTGTTTAGGACTGAAATTATTGAATCTACACTGATAGAGCGTGAATCCACGATTAGGTAAATAGATTGAATAGCAAAGAGAGCAATTTTTTAAGGCTTTCCAGATCTTTATCTGTTGTCTATTCATCCAAGCAACACTGGTAGTTCTGGTTTTTGCTTGAAGGCCGGCGATGGCTTAAAGAAGTAGAAAAAATTTATATATTTGCGGGGCTATCAATTTATGTTGTTACTTCTCACTTTATTTATTTTTTTGATAGCAAATCGGCCTTATAATTGGTGCTTCCAATTCTTAGGAGCTTTTTTTATTTCCGAAAAAAGGAATTAAAGGAGCTAATTGAGGTGATAGATTTTTATTTTATTCGACTATTAATCAGCCAAGGGCTGTAATTTAATTTATACATAGTGAACAAAGGATTCATATTTGATTTGGATGGTGTCATCGTAGATACGGCAAAATACCATTATTTGGCATGGAAAAAATTGGCCAATGAACTGGGATTCGAATTTACCGAAGAACAGAACGAGGCGTTCAAAGGTGTCAGTAGAAAAAGATGTCTGGAAATCTTATTGGAACTAGGGGAGGTAGATGCCACCCAAGAACAGTTCGATAACTGGATGATAGAAAAAAATGAGGATTATTTAAGTTATATTGAGAAAATGGATGCGTCGGAGATTCTTCCCGATGTGCCAAAAATTCTTGATTTTCTTAAATCTAACAATATACCCATGGCTTTGGGTTCTGCCAGTAAAAATGCAGTACCCATTTTGAAAAAAGTAGGATTGCTCTCGTATTTCAAGGTCGTGGTAGACGGCAATAGTGTGACCAAGGCAAAGCCGGATCCGGAAGTATTTCTTCTGGCGGCCCATGATATTGGGGTTGATCCTTCACAATGTGTTGTTTTTGAGGATGCCCTTGCCGGAATTCAGGCTGCCAATATAGCCGGTATGACGAGCATTGGGATTGGGGACGCCTCAATACTTACCGAAGCGCGCTATAATTTTAATGATTTTACAGAAATAAGTACAGATTTTATTAAACAACTAACCACTTTATAACATGAACCAGGATTATATAGTACCAAATGTTTGGTCGATCATAGAAGAAGGATTTGACAAGGAGAAAGTAAAATCTTCTGAAAGTTTGTTCAGTATTGGAAACGGTGCCATGGGGCAACGTGCCAATTTTGAGGAGCATTATTCGGGACATACCTTTCAGGGTAGTTATATTGCCGGAGTGTATTACCCGGACAAGACCCGTGTTGGTTGGTGGAAAAATGGGTACCCGGAATATTTTGCCAAGGTGATCAATGCCCCCAGTTGGATTGGCATAGATGTTATGGTCAATGGAGAGGCCTTGGATTTGAACACCTGTAAAAAGGTTGCCAAATACAAAAGGGAACTGAATATGCAAGAAGGGTGGTACAAACGATCTTTTACGGCTACCTTGCCAAATGGACAGGAGATTGAAGTTCATGTGACCCGATTCCTGAGCTTGGATATCGATGAGGTTGGGGCCATACAATACAATGTAAAAGCCTTAAGTGGAGATATGGAAGTGTCCTTTTCCCCTTATGTGGATAGTGGTATTACCAATGAGGATACCAACTGGGACGATAAATTCTGGAACACTACCAAGGTGTCTTTCGATGGGCAACTAGGCTTCATTGAGGCACATACGATGAAAACAAATTTTGCGACTTGTACCTTTATGGAATCCAAATTGTTCCACAACGGCAAAGCAGTAGCCCTGAACAGTGAAGCATCTATAGAAGAGAACAAAGTTGGTTTCAATTATAAGGTTTCCATCAAAAAAGGAGAGTCGGCCACCCTACATAAATTTGGTGGATATACCGTTTCACGAAATCATGAAGCCTCACAGCTGGTCAATGCGGCCAAGTCCGTTTTGGAAAAAGTCACCACCATGGGCTTTGATGCACTTTTGGATAAACAAAAGGAGGCTTGGGCAAAGATCTGGGAAATGAGCGATATAACCATAGATGGTGATATCAAGGCTCAGCAGGGGATCCGTTTCAATATCTTTCAACTGAACCAAACTTATTTGGGGAAGGATTCTCGTTTGAATATTGGTCCAAAAGGATTTACGGGCGAGAAATACGGCGGAAGTACCTATTGGGACACCGAGGCTTACTGTATTCCATTTTATATGGCTACCAAGGACCAGAGTGTGGCAAGAAGTCTATTGAAATATAGATACAACCACTTGGAAAAGGCGATTGAAAATGCGAAAAAGTTGGGATTCTCAAATGGAGCGGCCCTATATCCCATGGTAACCATGAACGGGGAGGAATGTCATAACGAATGGGAAATTACCTTTGAGGAAATCCACCGTAATGGAGCCATAGCCTTTGCCATTTACAATTATTTCAGATTTACCGGAGATTACTCATATATCCCAGAAATGGGTCTGGAAGTGCTTATAGGTATTTCAAGGTTCTGGCAGCAGCGGGCTAGTTTTTCAAAGCCCAAGAACAAGTATGTGATCTTAGGGGTTACAGGTCCAAACGAGTATGAAAATAATGTGAACAATAACTGGTATACCAACTATCTGGCAAAATGGTGTATTAATTATACATTAGAGCAACTAGGGAAGGTCAAGGACGGCTACTCCGATGATTACAAAAGAATTATCGGCATGACCAAATTAACGGATAAGGAAACGGAGGCCTGGAAAAAAGTAGCCGATAATATGTATTTTCCGTTCTCCGAGGAATTGGATATCTACCTGCAACAAGACGGATTCTTGGACAAGGAGCTTATAACGGTTGCCAATTTGGATAGGTCCCAGCGCCCAATCAACCAGAAATGGAGTTGGGATAGGATATTAAGGTCCCCATACATCAAACAGGCGGATACCCTACAGGGCTTTTACCTGTTCGAGGACCACTTCACGTTGGAGGAACTGGAAAAGCATTTCGATTTCTATGAGCCTTTTACGGTTCACGAGTCTTCATTGTCTCCTTGCGTACACAGCATACAGGCAGCAAAGTTGGACAGGATGGAGCAGGCTTATACTTTTTATTTGCGTACCTCCCGTTTGGATCTGGATGACTACAACAAAGAGGTTGAGGAAGGATTGCACATCACTTCTATGGCCGGTACTTGGATGAGTATCGTGGAAGGTTTCGGAGGCATGCGCGTTGTAGACGATAAATTGTCCTTCACTCCAAGAATACCCAAACAATGGAAGGCATACTCTTTCAAGGTGAACTTTAGAAATAGGATCTTAAAAGTGAAAGTGACAGAAGCGGGAACCAGTTTTGATTTGGAGGGGACCGATGAAATGTCGATCAGGGTCAATGGAAAACGCGTAGTGCTAAAGGCCGGTGAAACGGTATCAGCTTAACTCACAAAAAAACCAGCTTTTTAATCAACTTAAGATGTATGAAAAAAGTTCTCTTATTGATTTGCTCTGTCTTGATATGTGCTTCAGTTATGGCACAGATAGATAGGGTTGAGCCTCCCTTTTGGTGGAGTGGTATGCAAAATACCCAGTTACAGGTCATGTTATACGGCAAGGATATTGCCAAATACAGTCCTGAAATAAAAGGTATTCCAATTATTGATGTGCATCGTCCGGAGAATCCCAATTACCTGTTCATCACCCTTGATACAAAGGAAGTGAAGGCGGGAGCTTTTGAAATTCTATTAAAGGACGGCAACAAACTGGTTGAGTCCCTTGATTACGAATTAAGGGAACGGAAACCAAATTCCGCCCAAAGGCAGGGTTATGATGCCTCGGATCTGATCTATTTATTGATGCCGGACCGGTTTGCCAATGGAAATCCGGCTATAGACTCGCATCCGGACGTCGTGGAGAAAGTTGATAGGAAGTTGGATGGGGGCCGCCATGGAGGGGATATCCAAGGTATCATAGACCATCTGGATTATATAGAGGAACTGGGGGCCACAGCCATATGGAGCACCCCACTTTGCGAGGATAACGATGAAAAGTATTCCTATCATACCTATGCCCAAAGTGATGTCTACAAGATAGACCCCAGATTTGGAACCAATGAGGATTACAAGCGCCTTGCTGCAGAACTCCATCAAAGGGACATGAAATTGATTTTTGATTATGTCACAAATCATTGGGGCATTACCCATTGGATGATGAAAGACCTGCCAACCTATGATTGGATACATCAGTTTCCGGGATATGGTCAGACCAATTACCGGATGACCACACAGATGGATCCCAACGCCTCACAATACGATTTTAGATATTGTATGGATGGATGGTTTGTAAAGACCATGCCGGATCTAAACCAGAAAAACCCCTTGGTATTGAATTATTTAACGCAAAATGCCATATGGTGGATTGAATATGCCGATTTGGATGGTTTCAGGGTTGATACCTATTCCTTTAACGATAAGGAGGGGATTGCCAAGTGGACCAAAGCCATCACCGACGAATATCCCAATTTTAATATTGCCGGAGAAGTTTGGATGCACGATCAGGCACAGATGGCCTATTGGCAAAAAGACAGTCAAATAGGTGCCATTCAGGGCTATAATTCCAACTTGCCCACAGTAATGGATTTTACATTGCATGATGCCATCATGGAGGTGTTCAAAGTGGAAAAGCCAACTTGGAACACAGGGATCATCCAGCTATATGAGAATTTCGTCAATGATTTTCTTTATCCGGATATCAACAACATCCTCATATTTGCAGAAAACCATGACACACCACGGATCAATGAACTTTATCCCAATTTTGAAGACTACCAATTGGCCATGACCCTCATTGCAACCGTTAGGGGGATACCCCAGATCTATTATGGCAGCGAGATAGGAATGAAAGGCGACAAGAATAAGGGGGATGGGGATATTCGCAGAGATTTTCCAGGTGGTTGGCAAGGTGATGTCACTTCTGCTTTTACGGCCAAAGGGCGCAGTGCCGAGCAGAACAAATATTTCAATTTCTCAAAAAAGCTTTTTAATTGGCGCAAAAATGCCAAGGCTATCCATCAAGGAAAAACGACCCAATATGTTCCCGAGGAAGAGGTTTATGTATATTTCAGATACACTTCTGACCAAACGGTAATGGTGATCCTCAACAATAACAAGACCTCAAAGAGCCTTTCACTGGAAAGGTTTGTCGAAAATCTGGGCGGTTACACAAAGGGGAGGGAAATACTGACAGATACCGAAATAAAATTGGGCAAACAACTTGCCATCGGTCCAAAGGCAAGTATGGTCATTGAACTGGAGAAGTAGTCCAGTTACTTAGGTAAATCATTAATGATATAGAAATTGTCAGCGGTTGAGAAAATTGAATTATAACCCCATGAAAAAATTTACATTTATTATCTTTAGTTGTCTCTCCTTGATGGTTATTTCAGAGGGATATGGGCAGGATAAAAAAGCAAAATCGGAGATGAAAAAGGTGCAGGAAGATAAAAAGGAGGTGGTTTACCAAGTGTTTACCCGTTTATTCGGAAATACGAACACTACAAATAAACCATGGGGGACTATCCAAGAGAACGGTGTTGGCAAATTTGCCGATTTTACCGATCAGGCCTTAAAGGGGATCAAGAACCTAGGGGTCACTTATATTTGGTATACCGGGATTCCCCACCATGCTGTCATCAATGATTATACAGCCTATGGCATTTCCAACGATGATCCGGATGTGGTTAAAGGAAGGGCCGGTTCGCCCTATGCGGTCAAGGATTATTATAATGTAAACCCGGATCTGGCCACAGATCCTGCGCGCAGATTGGATGAGTTCAAGGAGCTTATAGAGCGGACCCATAAAAATGGACTGAAGGTCATCATTGATATTGTCCCCAACCACGTGGCCAGAAGATATGAAGGAAAGAACAATCCAAAAGGGGTGGTCGACTTTGGTGCGGAGGACGATACGTCGGTAACCTATAAAAGAGACAATAATTTCTATTACAATCCAGGGGAGCCCTTTAAAGTACCCCATTGGGAGCACGGGTATGTGCCACTGGGCGGGGAGAATACAACTTCTGTAGATGGACATTTTGATGAGTTTCCGGCCAAATGGACAGGTAACGGCGCACGTTCCTCACAACCGGGATTCAACGATTGGTACGAGACCGTAAAGATCAATTATGGCATTACCCCGGATGGTGTACGTGAATTTGATTCCCTGCCGGAAGGATATGACAAGAAGGATTATAAGGCCCATTTTGAGTTTTGGAAGGACAAGGATGTGCCCAATAGCTGGAAAAAATTTAGGGACATCGCCCTGTATTGGATTGAAATGGGGGTCGATGGATTCCGATACGATATGGCGGAAATTGTGCCCGTTGAATTTTGGAGCTTTATGAACGCTACCATTAAAATGCAAAAACCGGATGCCTTTTTGATGGCCGAAGTTTACAATCCCAACTTATACAGGGACTATATCCATAAGGGAAAAATGGATTATCTGTATGACAAAGTAGGTTTGTACGATTCCTTGGTGCCCATTATGAAAGGTTACGGGTGGACAGACCAGATCAACACCGTGCAGAATAGTATGTTGGATATAGAACACCATATGTTGCACTTTTTGGAAAATCATGACGAACTTCGTTTGCCAAGTCCGGAATTCGCCGGTAGTGCCGAAGTGGGAAAGCCGGCAATGGTACTTTCTGCTACCATCAGTACCTCTCCGACCATGATCTATTTCGGACAAGAGGTTGGTGAACCGGGGAAAGAAAACCCGGGATTCGGGAGTGCGGGACGTACCTCTATCTTCGATTATATCGGGGTGCCCCACTTACAAAGATGGGTGAACAATAAAAAATTTGATGGAGGAGCCTTGAGACCAGAGGAAAAAGAGTTAAGGGATTTCTACAAAAGATTGTTGAATTTTACCATTAAAAGTAGTGCCCTGATGGGTGAATATCAAGAGGTGCATTCTTTTAATAGGGCGCATACGGAATGGTACAATCACCGGGTGTTTTCCTTTGCCAGATGGTCAAAAACAGAAAAATTGGTCGTCGTTACAAATTTTGATGCCAACGACACCTTTGGTTTTAGTCTTGGACTGCCACCTGATCTAATAGAAAAATGGCAATTGAAGGACGGGGATTATTTATTGACAGACCAATTATACGGTGAAGCCAAGGCAGTGTTGCGTGTTAAACAAGGAAATGCAAGAATGCGTGTAGATCTCAAACCGTTGCAGTCGTTTATCTTTAGACTGGAAAAATGATCTTAAGATTGGGCCAAGGCTTTTGTATGAAGTAAAATGGGCCATAGTAAATGAAAAAAAGGAGCTGGGGATTTTAAAACCACAGCTCCTTTTTTAATGGTAATTAACGTGTTGTTTTTTGATAGACATATCCTATTACGGCTCCTATAATACCATAAAATACGATATCTATTATCGCTTCCACCAAATGACCCGTCATATCCATCAGTTCAGAGGTACCATACCAGAGTAGGCCCATTCCCAAACCAACAAATATCCCAATCCATATTCCAAAGGCAAAGCCAGAGGCCGCACCATAATTTCCTGCAGCCCATTTGCTGTACAGGGTGCTTATGGCAAAAGTGCCGATCAAATTGCCCAAGGCTATGAACAACATATCTGGTGGATCTTTCATAATACTATTTGTGGCATGGACTTCAAAGAACGAGACCGTAGCTACTCCCCAAATGGCATATCCCAACAAGAACATGGTCAGGAACCCCAAAATTGTGGCCAATACGTTTGATTTTGAAAACATAGTTTATTGATTTAATTGGTTATGGTTACTTAAATATAGTTAATAATATTTTCGGTATTTATAATAAATTAACAAATAGGATAGCTTAAAAGATAACATCACTCTTGTTGTTTGCGACATGTCTTAAGAATCAATAAAATTCTAATAGTGTTAATTCCATTTCAAATTGTATTTTTGATGCTCATTAAAATTGTTAAAAATGAAAGTCTTTCGTTTTCTCTTGGGCCTATGTTGCCTACTGATCTTATCCAATTGTAAAAAAATGAACGAAACCTTAGTAATAGGACATAGAGGAGCCATGGGCCATGAAACAGAGAATACCCTAGCTTCTGTACAAAAAGCACTGGACTTGGGGGTAGACATGATAGAGATCGATGTCTTCAAGGTTAAAAGTGGGGAGATTGTGGTATTCCATGACGAAACCCTGGAGAGACTCTCTAATGCCGGCGGTAGCATTGAGGATTACAATATATTTGATCTTAAACAGGTGATCTTGGACGGTAACCACAGAATACCCATGTTACAGGATGTCTTGAAACTGATAGACCATAAGGTGCCGTTGAACATTGAATTAAAAGGAGCAGGAACTGCCGACCGTGTCAACTTTATAATTGAGTATTATGTAAAGGAAAGGGGTTGGAAACTACAGGATTTCCTGATTTCCAGTTTTAATTGGGATGAATTGAGGGACATGCGCAAATTGAACAAAGATATAGCCATAGCAGTCCTTACCGATGGCAATCCATCAGAGGCCATTCCAGTGGCCAAAGAACTCGGTGCGGTCGCCATCAATCCGGCCTACAATACGCTGAACGAAGAAAAAGTAGAGGAAATAAAGGCCGCTGGGTTCAAAATATATACCTATACCGTAAACGAGCCTGAGGATATTGAAAATATGAAAGATTTGGGAGTGGACGGTATTTTTACAAACTTTCCAGAACGGATGCGTTAATGTATGATGTTGTAATTATTGGGGGTGGTGCAGCAGGTTTCTTTGCGGCCATCCAAATGGCAGAGGAAGATCCCGGTTTAAAAATAGTTCTTTTGGAGCGTGGGAAGGAAGTCCTTTCCAAAGTAAAGATATCCGGTGGCGGAAGATGTAACGTGACCCATGCCGAGTTTGATCCAGGTGAATTGGTACATCATTATCCCAGGGGCGAAAAAGAATTGTTAGGGCCCTTCCATACGTTTTGCAGTGGGGATACCATGGCATTTTTTGAGCGTAGGGGCGTACCTTTGAAAATTGAGGAAGACGGTCGTATGTTTCCAGTTTCCAATAGTTCACAGACCATAATAGATTGTTTTTTGAATGAAGTTGGCCGTTTGGGAATAACGGTCCTAAAGAACAGTTCGGTTACGGCCATCACAAGATCGGACCATGGATTTACAATCCAATCCATTAAAGCAGAATATCGGGCCAAAAAAATATTGGTGGCAACAGGCAGTAACCCCAAAATTTGGAAGATGCTCGAGAATATGGGGCACTCCATTGTACCTCCCGTGCCCTCGCTCTTTACCTTCAATATAAAGGACGAACGTATTTCGGGTATTCCCGGTGTAAGTACCCATGCTATGGTTGAGGTATTGCCACAGAATCCCATAGGTTCCAAGGTAAACATTCCCCTTAAGAGTAAAGTGCCACAACAGTCCAACCTACAATCGGAAGGTCCATTGCTTATCACCCACTGGGGAATGAGCGGGCCTGCAATTTTAAAATTGTCTGCCTGGGGTGCCAGGGTGCTGCACGATTACCATTATAAATTCAAAATACGGGTGAACTGGTTGCCGGCCTATCATGAAGGCGCTGTGTTCCAGCAGCTTTTGACCATCAAGGAAATTGAGGCAAAAAAGACCGTTTTGCGAACCACTGCCTTTGAAATCCCAAAAAGGTTATGGATCAATCTGGTAAAGGCTGCTGGGATTTCAGATAAGACCAAATGGGCTGATATTGCTAAGAACGATTTACAGGAATTGAGCTTGCAGTTGGTAGGTTCCGAATTCTCGGTAGATGGGAAAAGTACTTTTAAAGAGGAATTTGTTACCGCGGGAGGTATAGACCTAAAGGAAATAAATTTCAAGACCTATGAAAGTAAAATTGTGCCTGGCCTCTATTTTGCTGGTGAAGTCATGGATGTAGATGCCATTACGGGAGGTTTCAATTTTCAAAATGCATGGACGGGTGCTTTCATTGCAGCCAAAGCAATAGCTGCTAACTAATTAACAATATCCTTGCCAAGTGCCAGCTTAATTTAATTCCCAAATCTTATAGTTCAGAACAGTTGCAAAACACACCCAAAGGAAATAGGGGATCAATAAATATGCTGCCGTTCTATGTACTACCTTGAACCATTTGATGGTCAAAACGATTAATACCAGTAGAGCCAAAATGATCAAGAGGGCCATCAAAGGATTCTGAAAACCAAAGAAAACAATGCTCCATAGGGCATTGAGCAGTAATTGGAAACCAAAATGGTACAAGGCCGTTTTTACCCAAACATGATAGAAACCCCTTGCCCAGACCAGCCCTGCCGCTACGCCCATCATAATATAGAGCACGGTCCAAACCGGCGCAAAGATCCAATTTGGTGGGTTGAAGCTTGGCTTTTTCAAGGTTACATACCAATCATTTATGGAGGACTGGGTCGCAAAACTGGATAAAAATCCAATAAGCAGACAAACCGTAACGCAGATGGTAATGTAGTATAATCTTTTTTTCAAAATTTGGCTGTAAGACCCTAAAATAGTAATTTATTTTATTCGGGACCATCGTAAAACACCTTAAAAACTATCTTTGCAAAAACTTTTCATTAAATGATAGGAACAGACTTCGTCCCTTCGGCCTATTCAAATTCAGTGGCCAAAGGTAAGATCACGTGGAAATCACCAAGCAATATTGCGCTAGTGAAATATTGGGGCAAGAAAGAGAACCAGATTCCAGCGAATCCTTCCGTCAGTTTTACCCTGGACACCTGTGCCACGACCACAACAGTAACGTATCGCAAATTGGAAGAAGAAGGTAAAGATTACTCCTTTGATCTCTTCTTCGAAGGAGAGCCCAAGGAATCGTTCAGGCCAAAAATCTTGACCTTTTTTAAGCGGGTGGAACACTACCTGCCTTTTTTAAAATCCTATCATTTTACCATTGATACCTCCAATTCCTTTCCCCATAGCAGTGGTATTGCTTCCTCGGCAAGTGGAATGAGTGCTCTAGCCCTATGTTTGATGAGCATTGAAAAGGAATTGCAACCAGAAATGGACCCAGGGCATTTCAATAGGAAAGCTTCGTTCCTGGCCCGTTTGGGCTCGGGCAGTGCCTGCAGAAGTATAGAAGGCGATCTAATGCAATGGGGATTGCATAAGGATACCCAAGGAAGCTCCAATGAATATGCCATCAAATACCCCTTTCCGGTCCACGATGTATTCAAGAATTATCAGGATACTATTTTATTGGTGGATAAAGGGCAAAAACAAGTCAGTAGTACCGTAGGGCACGACCTAATGCATGGGCACCCCTTCGCGGAACAGCGATTTTTACAGGCACATGCCAATCTCACCAAATTACAGGATGTTTTTGCCCAAGGTGACCTGAATGGGTTCATAGAGATCGTGGAAAGTGAAGCGCTTACGCTACACGCCATGATGATGACCAGTTTGCCCTATTTTATTTTGATGAAGCCCCATACCTTGGAAATCATCAATAAAATTTGGGCCTTTAGGGAGCGGACCAATACCCACGTATGTTTTACCCTCGATGCAGGGGCCAACGTGCACGTTTTATATCCTGAGTCAGAGCAGGAAATAGTTTATCAATTTATTAAGAATGAGTTGGTTGCATATTGTGAAAACGGGCAGTATATTTGCGATACAATTGGATATGGAGCCAAAAAGATGTAAATTAATATCATTATTGGCGAAATAAGGCGTTATTTGTATATCGCTTTTAAGATCCAATTTTTTAAAAAGGCTATGAAAGGACCATTATTTTACTCTAAAATTTTACTTTTTGGGGAATACGGGATTATAAAGGACTCTAAAGGACTTTCCATTCCCTATAATTTCTTCAAGGGCGCCCTAAAAACAAGCAAGAATCTTACGGAAATTGCAAAGAAATCCAATGAGAGCCTGAGGGCATTTGCGCTGTATTTGGAAAAAGTGCAGGTTGAAAATCCGGAATTGGTAAAATTTGATCTCGAATCACTGAATGAGGATATTGCCAATGGCATGTATTTTGACAGTTCCATACCGCAAGGTTATGGAGTGGGTAGCAGTGGAGCCCTTGTTGCAGCCATTTATGATAAATACGCTGTAGAAAAGATTACGGTCCTGGAAAATTTAACCCGGGAAAAATTACTCACCTTGAAGTCCATTTTTGGAACTATGGAATCCTTTTTCCATGGCAAGTCTTCCGGTTTGGATCCCTTGAACAGTTATTTAAGCTTACCGATCTTGATAAATTCAAAGGACAATATAGAATCTACCAGTATACCTTCCCAAAACTTGGAAGGTAAAGGCGCAGTATTCTTATTGGATAGCGGTATCATTGGAGAAACCGCGCCTATGGTTCAGATCTTCATGGAGCAAATGAAGCAGGACGGTTTTAGGAATATGCTGAAAGATCAGTTCATTAAACATACAGATGCCTGTGTGGAAGATTTTATCAGTGGTAACATGAAATCACTTTTTGGAAATCTGAAGCAGCTCTCCAACGTGGTGCTGGACAATTTTAAACCTATGATTCCTGCTGAATTCCACAAACTTTGGAAGAACGGCATAGAAACCAACGATTATTACCTTAAGCTTTGCGGTTCAGGTGGCGGTGGTTATATTTTAGGTTTTACCCAAGATATTGATAAAGCAAAAAAAGCATTGCAAGGTTATAAGTTGGAAGTGGTCTATAACTTCTAAGGTTTGAACCATGCTTAGTAGAAAGAACAAGCTCCTTTTATTAAAGATCTTGAGTCTTGTTTCCGTGGTACGTGGATACAATATTCTTATGATTGTATTTGCCCAATACCTGGCATCCATATATATTTTGGCACCAGATCTGCCCTTGAGAAGGGTTGTCTTCGATATCAACCTCTTTGTTTTGGTCACCGCTTCTGCCCTGGTAATCGCTGGGGGGTATATCATCAACAATTTTTATGATGCAGAAAAGGATTTGATCAACAAACCCAGAAAGACGATGTTGGACCGATTGGTAAGTCAGCGGACGAAGCTGACCACCTATTTTGTACTCAACTTCCTTTCGGTCTTTTTGGCGAGTTATGTATCCTTTAAGGCAGTTGTTTTCTTTTCGGCCTATATATTTGGGATCTGGTTATACTCCCATAAATTGAAGAAGGTGCCCTTTGTAGGCAATATGGTATCCGCTATTCTGGCCATTACACCCTTTTTTATCGTGTTTGTCCATTACAAAAATTTTGAAGCCCAAATTTTCGTACATGCCGTTTTTCTGTTCCTATTGATATTGGCCAGGGAAATGATCAAGGATATGGAGAACATGGCCGGGGATTTGGCACAGAACTACAAGACCATCCCTATTCTGTATGGGGAGGTTTTTTCCAAGGTTGGCATCAGTATTCTGGTGGCTCTAACCTTGGTGCCCTCGTTATTGCTGATTACCTCTTTTGATGTGGGATACATGTACATTTACTTCATGGGGGCAATTGTTTTATTGCTCTTCTTTCTGGTGCTGCTGTGGAAATCCAATAGCAGGAAGCATTACGTATGGCTCCATAATATCCTAAAATTGATCATCATCGTAGGGGTGTTCAGTATCTTGTTGATCGATGTTGATATGGTATTAAATAGAATATTCTAATGGAAAACTTGCTGAAAGTCGCCCTAGCGCAAATTAGTCCCATATGGCTGAACAAAAAGGCCACGCTTCAAAAAATAGAAGATACCCTCCTAGAAGCTTCTTCCCAAAAAGCGGAATTGGTTGTCTTTGGGGAGGCACTTTTGCCTGGATATCCATTTTGGTTGGCACTGACCAACGGTGCTGCTTGGGATTTGAAGATAAATAAGGAAATACACGCCCATTATGTGCGGAATGCCATACAGGTAGAAGCAGGAGAATTGGATTCTATTTGCGCCTTGGCCAGGGAAAATAAGTTGGCCATTTATTTGGGTGTCATGGAGCGTGCCAAGGATAGGGGAGGTCATAGTATTTATTGTTCGTTGGTCTATATCAGTGCCTTGGGTGAGATAAAGTCCGTTCATCGAAAACTACAACCTACGTATGACGAAAGGTTGACATGGGCACAGGGAGATGGGAATGGCCTTCGGGTACATCGCTTAAAACAATTCACCGTTGGGGGACTTAATTGTTGGGAAAATTGGATGCCATTACCTAGAGCGGCACTTTACGGGCAGGGAGAGAATTTACATATTGCTGTTTGGCCTGGCAATGAAGTAAATACTAAAGACATCACTAGATTTATAGCGAGGGAATCCAGGAGTTATGTCATTTCCGTGAGCTCATTGATGAAAAAGGCTGATTTTCCTGAGGACACCCCTTATTTAAAGGAAATATTGGAAAAGGCCCCCGATATTCTCGGCAATGGGGGATCGTGTATCGCTGGTCCCGATGGCCAATGGATATTGGAACCTGTGGTAGACGCCGAGGGATTGATCTACCAAACACTAGATTTTAATAGGGTCTATGAAGAGCGCCAAAATTTTGATCCTTCAGGTCATTATTCCAGGCCCGATGTCACGAAGCTTTATGTGAACAGGGAGCGCCAATCCACCATAGAGTTTAAGGATTAATTCACCCGTCATAGCTTAACCAACTATATAAAAGGTAATTGCTGTAATCCTGAATTTCCTTTGTACCTTTGTGGAAATATTTTAGTAGATAATACGTATGGGAAGGTCAGATGACAATAAAGATAGGAAAGCTTCGGGAAGAGGAGAAGGTTTTAAGAAGAAGAGCTTTGCAAGGGGCAATGCACCTATAAAAAGGAAATCTGAAGGAGATAAGAAACCTTCCGATCCCAATGTAATTCGTTTGAACAAGTATGTGGCCAATTCCGGGGTTTGCTCCAGAAGGGATGCCGATATTTATATTGCCTCCGGGAACGTAACCGTAAATGGAAAGCCAGTTACTGAAATGGGTTATAAGGTGAAGCTTACCGATGTCGTTAAATTTGACGGTCGGTTGTTGAGCCCTGAGAAAAAGGAGTACGTGCTTTTGAACAAGCCCAAGGATTTCGTGACTACTACCACAGATTCAAGGGGAAGAAGATCGGCAATGCAATTGGTGTTGAATGCCTCCAAATCCAAAATTTCACCTATTGGTCGTTTGGATAAGGACGATACCGGACTTATTCTTTTTACCAACGATGGGGAAATGGCAAAGCGTTTGGCCAGACCACAGAACGGGTTGAGAAAGATCTACCATGTGGTGCTCGATAAAAATTTGAAATTCGAAGACTTAAAAGCCATTGAAGAAGGGGTTACGATAGATGAAAGTGTGATCAGGGTGGCCGAAATAAGCTATATAGATAATGCACCCAAGCGCGAAGTGGGAATTGAAATCCACAGTACCCGAAACAAGGCGGTTCAAAGAATATTTGAGCATCTTGGCTATGAGGTAGAAAAATTGGACAGGGTGGTCTATGCCGGCTTAACCAAAAAAGATTTGCCTAGGGGCCATTGGAGGTACCTTACGGAGCAAGAAGTGATCAATTTGGGGATGATCAAATAGATCACTCGCAAAAAGAAATAAAAAAGGGGCCAAAAACATATGTTTTTGGCCCCTTTTTTTAAGGCAAATGGTTTTACTTCATTTTATTTCTGATCTCCTTCAGACACAGATTGCCCAAACTCCCTTCATGGGTATGTTCAATATCCCGTTTTGGGGAAAAATTCCCTGCATTGATCTCCATTCCCATTTTCTTGTAGGCGTCCCGGAACGGCATCCCACCCAATACCAAGTCGTTCAAGGTGTCCACGCTAAATAGGTAGTCGTATTTGGGGTCTTCCAAGATACCTTTGTTCACCTTGATTTCCTTTAAACTGAAGGTCAGTATTTCCAAGCACGCCTTTAAATCTTGTATGGCGGGAACTATTACCTCTTTTACCAATTGAAGGTCTCTATGGTATCCGCTAGGTAGATTGTTGGTGATCAAAATGAGTTGGTTGGGAACGGCCTGAAGCTTGTTGCATTTGCCCCTCACCAATTCAAATACATCGGGGTTCTTCTTATGTGGCATGATGCTAGAGCCCGTAGTGAGTTCATCTGGAAAAGAGACAAAATTGAAATTCTGGCTCATGTACAGGCAGATGTCCATGGCCATTTTAGATAGGGTAGCTGCAATGCTGCTCATCCCAAAAGCCGTAGCTTTTTCTACTTTTCCGCGACCCATTTGGGCGGCTACCACGTTGTATTTCATTGTCCCAAATCCCAATTCCTTAGTGGTGAAACTGCGGTCTATGGGAAAGGAACTGCCGTATCCGGCTGCACTTCCCAGCGGATTCTGATCGGCAACCTTATAGGCCGCATCTATAAAATATAGGTCGTCCACAAGAGTTTCTGCATAGGCAGAAAACCAAAGTCCGAATGAAGAAGGCATGGCAATCTGCAAATGGGTATATCCCGGTAGCAAAACATCTTTGTGCTGTTCGGCCAACTTTAGCAGCAGGTTGAACAATTCTTGGGTCATTCCTTTGATTTCAGAAAGCTCATTTTTTAGATACAGGTGCATGGCCACCAAGACCTGATCATTCCTGGATCGTGCCGTGTGGATCTTTTTTCCGGTATCCCCTAGTTTTTCGGTCAGTACGTATTCGATCTTCGAATGCATGTCCTCAAAAGAGTCCTCAATGGTGAATTTTCCAGATTCAATGGATTGGTTGATATGATCCAATTCTGTGCATAGGGCCTGGGTCTCTTCTTTGGTCAACAATCCTATTTTGCCCAACATTTTTGCATGGGCCTTGGAAGCGATTACGTCGTATTTGGCCAACACCAAATCCAGTTCCCTGTCATTGCCCACTGTAAAATGGTCTATTTTCTTATCCGTACTAAATCCTTTGTCCCAAAGTTTCATATGTTATTGTTTTCAGGTTTTCGATGTATCCTAAATCATCCGTTTTTAAATCTTGTGCACTGTTAGTGCAGGAATCCTTCTAAAATTTTAATATACAAATCTATCCCCTCTTCAATCTCATCTACATAGATAAATTCATCGGCAGAATGAGATCTGGTGCTGTCACCAGGTCCCAATTTCAAGGATTGACAGCTCAGGGCCGCTTGGTCCGATAGGGTTGGGGACCCGTAAGTGCTTCTTCCCAATTTTATCCCGGATTGTACCAAGGGATGATTTTTGTCTATGGAAGAGGAATTGAGTCGAAGTGAGCGTGCCTTTATCGCACAAGGGGCCTCCTTGGAGAGTATATCGGCAATCTCTTTATTGCTGTAGCGGTCATTTACCCGTACATCCACCACTAGATCCACTTTTGCAGGAACCACATTGTGCTGACTTCCGGCATTTATTTGGGTAACGGTAAGTTTTACCTCTCCCAGGGCTTCGGAAACTTTTTCAAAGGAATAGTTCTGAAACCACTGCAGTACTTCAATGGTATTGTATATGGCATTATCGGTATTGGGATGTGCCGCATGGGAGGGGGTGCCTTTTACTTCGGCATCAAAAACCACCAATCCTTTTTCCGCTATGGCCAGGTTCATCAAGGTAGGTTCTCCCACAATGGCCACATCAATATGTGGTAAAATTGGCAGCATACTGTTAAGACCATTGGGCCCAGAACTTTCTTCCTCTGCGGAAGCCACTATGATGATGTTGTGGTTGAGGTCTTCTTTCTCATAAAAGTGGGTAAAAGTAGCTATCAAGGAAACCAAGCACCCTCCGGCATCATTACTGCCCAGGCCAAATAATTTGCCGTCCTCAATATGGGGGTGGAATGGGTCCTTCGTGTAGGCCGAGTTTGGTTTTACCGTGTCATGATGTGAATTCAGTAGCAAGGTAGGTTTGCTTTCATCATAGTATTTGTTGAAAGCGTATACATTATTTTTCTCCCTTTTGAACGCAATATCAAAAGAAGAAAACCAAGCTTCAATGGCATCGGCAGTTTGACCCTCTTCCGAGGAAAAAGATGGTATGGAGATCAATTGGTGTAAAAGGGCAATTGCTTTATCTGTCAGTTGTTTTTGGGCCATGCTCATAATGTTATGGTTGTAAATAAGGTCGAATTAGGTTGTAACATGGAAATATCGCCTATACAGACCTTGCTCACTTTTTTGTTCAGGGCATGAAAGCAATTCTCCATTTTTGGCAGCATGCCATCGGCAATAATTTTTTGGTCCAATAAATCTTGGTAGGATTTGGTGTTGATATGCTTTACTACGGAATCATCTTTGGCTATATCCAGTAATACCCCCTTTTTTTCAAAGCAGTAGTACAAGGTTGTTTCATAGAGCGTACTCATCCCAATGGCAATTTCTGAGGCAATGGTATCGGCATTGGTATTCAATAGTTGTCCTTTTCCATTATGGGTAATGGCACAGAATACAGGTACTAACCCAGAGGTCAGGAGGGCGTTTATGGTGTTGGCGTTTATGCCGTCCACATCCCCGGCATACCCGTAGTCTATAGTTTTTACGGGCCGCTTATGGGCTTGAATGGTATTGCCATCGGCACCGCTGAGACCAATGGCATTACAATTGTTGGCCTGCAATTGAGCCACAATGTTTTTATTGGCCAGGCCGCCATAGACCATGGTGATTACTTTTAAGCTTTCCTCGTCCGTAATTCTTCTTCCGCCGACCAACTGGGATTTTATGCCTAATTTCTCCGCTAATTGAGTGGCCAGTTTGCCACCACCATGGACTAAAATTTTAAGGCCCTCCATGGCAGAAAAAGCACTGAGAAATCTGGACAGTTCACTTTCGTCTTCTATAACGTTCCCTCCGATTTTTATAATGGACAATTTTTGTTTCATGCTTTTGGTTTCTTGTTTCCTGCTCTTCTAGAGCTGTAATATGTTTTAATGGGGCATAACATCCATATGATCAAGAAATACTTTCCAATAGCTTCTTGAGTGTTACTTGGGCTGCATAGGTCCGGTTGTTGGCCTGTTCAATGACCAATGATCGTTCGCTATCCAATACTTCATCTGCTACCACTACATTCCTACGTACGGGCAGACAGTGCATAAATTTCGCTTCGCCCAATTTTTTTAAGTTCATGGTCCATTTGGAATCCTTGTTGGTGATCTGTCCGTAATTGGTGTAATTGCTCCAGTTTTTGACGTATACAAAATCCGCGTTTTCCAGGGCTTTTTCCTGGTCATACTCAATGGTACAGCCTTGGGTTACCTTTTCGCTCAACTCATAGCCCTTCGGGTGGGTAATGATGAAATCTGCCTCTTGTCGCTGCATCATTTCCACAAACGAATTTGCTACGGCATGGGGCAAGGCCCTAGGGTGTGGGGCCCAAGAAAGAACAATTTTTGGTTTTGGTTTGGTGTTGTGCTCTGCCAAGGTGATGGCATCTGCCAATGCCTGTAACGGATGTCCCACAGAACTTTCCATATTCAGTATGGGTACAGTAGCAAATTTTTTAAATGATTCCAAGACTACTTCGGCCTCATCTTCCTCCTTATTGGTAAGGGATGCAAAAGCCCTAATACCTATAATGTCACAGTACTGGGAAATTACTTGGGCAGCTTCCTTTACATGTTCCGATGATCCTTGGTCCATAATTGTGCCATCCCCATATTCCAACGCCCAGCCCTCACTGCCAAAATTCATGACAATGACCTCCATGCCCAAGTTCATCGCTGCTTTCTGCGTGCTCAAACGGGTCCGAAGGCTGTTATTGAAAAAAAGCAATCCTAGGGTTTTGTCTTTTCCCAGGGCTTTATCGCGTTTGGGATCTGCTTTCAGGGATCTTGCCTCCTCAACCCAATCGGGCAGGGAGTCAATATCTTTTAGGGATAGGTAATGTAACATGTCTTTATTTTATTTTGGTAAAATTGCTTTTATGGTTCAGGGCATCCAGAATGAAATTTTCCTTTAAGCCGTTTACGATCCAGGTTTCTATATGGGCCTCGTTGGCGATGGTGGCCGCTTCAATTTTGGATTGCATGCCTCCAGTGCCCTTGGAGGATTTTAGTCCACTTACCTCCCTTTGGAGCACCCTAAGGTTGATCACCTCCTTGATTGTTTCGGGCTTGTTGTTTTCCAAGGACTCCTTGGTATAAATGCCATCCGTATTCGTGGCAATAATAAGCAGGTCCACATTCAAGAGGGCGGCGGTAAGCGCAGCCAATTTATCATTGTCCCCAAACTGTATTTCATCCGTGGCCACCGTATCGTTTTCGTTGATGATGGGAATAAAGTTATTGCTTACCAACACGTTGATGGTATTGCAAATGTTCACCTTGGAAGCTTCCTTTTCAAAATCGGAATACGAAAGAAGGCACTGTGAGGTCAATAGTCCCAATTCCCTGAAGTTCTCTTGGAAAATCCGCATCAGGTGGGGCTGGCCGATAGCCGCCAATGCTTGCTTTACATTGATATCTGCACCATTATGCTCCAATTTTACAAACTGCCTTGCGGCGGCAATAGCTCCGGAACTCACAATAATAAATTCATATTGGTCTTTTAATGCCGCTATCTGACGGGCAATATCCTCAATCTTCCCTCTGGAAATCTGATCGGTCTCCTTGGTCAGGGTATTGGTGCCAATTTTTATTAATATCCGTTTTTTATTCATCCGATATGTTGCTCTTCTGCTTATTGTCCTAATTTAAGTTCCTTTTGAAGGGCCTCAAAGAATAGATCGATTTGTTTTTTGGTAATATTCAAGGCAGGGAGAATCCTTAATACACGCTTGTCCTTTGCTCCTCCGGTAAAAAGATGTTGGTTATAGATCAGTTTTTTGCGTAGTTCGGATACATCAAAATCGAATTCCAAGCCCAACATTAGGCCTTTTCCTTTGACTCTCTTTACCTGAGGAATCTTTGCTGCCTCGGATTTGAAATATTCATATAATTTGTTGGTGTTCTCTATGAGGAATTCTTGTTCAATGACCTCCAATACGGCCAATGCTGCTGCACATGCCAAATGATTGCCACCAAAGGTGGTGCCCAAAAGGCCGTAGGATGCTTTGATGCTTTCGTGGATCAAAACGCCACCAATGGGGAACCCGTTGCCCATGCCCTTCGCAATCGTTATGATGTCGGGCTGGATATCATGATGTTGGAACGCAAAAAATTTGCCACTTCGGCCGTAACCGGACTGTACCTCGTCTGCTATCAAAAGTACTTGGTGTTCCTTGCATAGGGCTGCAATAGCCTGATAAAATTCTGTGGTGGGCTCGTCCAGTCCCCCAACGCCCTGAATGGCTTCCAGGATCACCGCACAGACGTCACCTTGTTCAATTTCTTTGGTAAAGGCCTCAAGATCATCAAAAGGCAAAAATGTGACTTTTTGTTGCTGGTTGATGGGCGCATTTATTTTGAGGTCGTCCGTCGCCGCTACAGCCGCAGAAGTCCTACCATGAAAGCTATTGTGAAATGCCAATACCCTTGATTTGCCCGTTTGGAAAGAAGCTAATTTCAAGGCATTCTCATTGGCTTCTGCCCCAGAATTGCACAAGAAAAGGTTGTAATCCTCGCATTCGGACAGTTTTCCCAATTTTTCTGCCAATTCGCACTGCAAAGGATTTTGTATGGCATTGCTGTAAAACCCGATCTGATCCAATTGTTCCTTGATGCGCCTTACATAATGAGGGTGCGAATGGCCAATGGAGATTACCGCGTGTCCTCCATAAAAATCAAGGTATTTCTGGCCTTTGTCATCGGTCACAACAATACCCTTGGCGGTCACTGGGGTTACGTTATAAAGTGGATAAACATCAAATAGGTTCATTGTTATTCTCTTTTAATTTGATTGATCTTTTCATAGGAAGCCACTATACCCTGGATAAGGGAGGAGCTCAATCCTTGGTGTTCCATTTCGTTCAGTCCCTGAATGGTACACCCCCTTGGGGTAGTCACCCTGTCTATCTCCTCTTCCGGATGGTTGCCCGAAGCGATGAGCAATTGGGCAGCTCCATTGCAGGTATGCATGGCCAGTTCTTGAGCCTCTTTGGCATCAAACCCCAATTGAATGGCGCCTTGTGTGGTGGCCCTGATAAGCCGCATCCAAAAAGCGATGCCACTGGCACAAATTACCGTGGCCGCTTGCATCTGACCTTCAGGAATGACCATGGAATGCCCCATTCTGTTGAAGATGGTTCTGGCAAGTTCAATTTTTTCCTGACCCTTTTCATTGCCACAGATACAGGTCATGGACTGGCCTACCGAAATTGCAGTATTGGGCATACTTCGAATGATGTAGTTGTCCTTTCCAATGACTTTTTCTATACGGTCAATGCTAAAGCCGGTTATGGTGGAAATAAGGATATGCCGTTGGGTGAAATGTCCTTTCAGGTTTTCTAGCAAACCCTCAAAATGGACAGGTTGTACGGCAAATATTATGATGTCCGAATTTTTTAGAGCTTCCGTGTTATCCTTGGTTACGGTGACATTCCCATAGGATTCAAGGGCTTTAATCTGGGTTATATCTCTTTTTGTGAGGTATATGGAGGATATTCCGTCATTTGTGCTCAATAATCCTTTGGCTATGGACAAACCTAGATTTCCCGCCCCAATAATGGCTACTTTCATTTTTTGATTGGTTTATGCGTGTATGATCACAACACTTTATTATCTATAATTGGATGGTTTAAAATACCCCTGCTTTTAGTTGTAGACCTTCCGTCTCGTCAAAACCGAGCATCAGGTTCATGTTTTGTACGGCCTGACCGGATGCTCCTTTTAATAAATTATCGATCACCGAAGTAACAAGAAGAATATTGTTGTGTTTATGCAGATGGATATGGCAATAATTTGTGTTCACCACCTGCTTCAAACTAATCTCATCCTCAGAGACCTGGGTAAACAGGGCCTTGGCATAGAACTTTTGATACAATGAATAGGCATCTGTTAGACTTCCCTCATAATGCGTATAGGCAGTGGCAAAAATCCCGCGGGTGAAATTACCCCTACTGGGCAAGAAGATCAGGTCTCCCGCATTGTTCTGAAGGGAATGAAGACTTTCATTGATTTCTCCAAGATGCTGGTGGGTAAATGGCTTATACCAAGACACATTGTTGGTCCTCCAGCTGAAATGTGAGGTTGCCGTAAGACCAACCCCCGCCCCAGTGCTCCCGGTAACGGCATTTACATGTACCGTATGCTCCAGAGCTCCTGCATCCGCCAAAGGCAAAAGGGCCAATTGGATGGCTGTAGCGAAACACCCTGGATTAGCAACGTGATTTGCATTTCTAATGGATTCCCTGTTCAATTCAGGAAGCCCATAGATAAAATTCTTGCCAATGAAATTCGCATCGGCATGTAATCTGAAATCGTTGCTCAGATCTATAATTTTGGTATCGGCAGAAAACGGGTGCTCTTTAAGAAAGGAGGTAGAATTCCCATGCCCCAAGCAAAGAAATACCACATCCACATTTAAATTGACCTCTCCCGTAAACTCGATGCCAGTAACTCCCAAAAGATCGGGGTGTGCGGTGGATACTTTTTTGCCCGCCCTTGTTGTACTGTAAATAAAATCGATGCTCACTTTGGGATGGTTCAAAAGGATTCTGGTCAGTTCACCCCCCGTATATCCCGATCCGCCTATAATTCCCGCTCTAATCATATCCGTTGTTAACGTGGTTAAATATTTTTCCGGCGTTGGATAATATCTTGATAAATCCTTTGGCGTCCTCAGCGGTCCAGCCTTTGTTCATTTCTCCATAGCTGCCGAAAGAAGCATTCATCAGATCGTGCTTGGATTCTATTCCATTCAGTTGGAAACGATAAGGGTGGAGGCTTACAAGGACATCTCCCGAAACGTATTTCTGGGTGTCGGTCAAAAAGACCTCGATATTTCTCATAACCTCGTCCAAATAATTCCCTTCATGCAATAGCATACCATAAAAGTTTCCTTGTTGCTCTTTCTGGAATTGTTGCCATTTGCTCAAGGTGTGTTTTTCCAACAAATGGTGGGCCTTGATAATTATAAGGGAGGCTGGTGCTTCAAAGCCTACCCTGCCTTTTATGCCAATAATGGTATCTCCAACATGTATATCCCTGCCTATGGCATATTTCGATGCCAGTTCGTTTAAGGCGATAATATTGTTCACGGGAGTGTTCCCATTGCCATTGATGGCTACCAGCTCACCCTTTTTAAAGGTGAGTTTAACTTCCGTTGGATCTGTTTCTTGTAACTGACTGGGATAGGCGTTGTCCGGTAATGCGGCATAGGATGTCAGCGTCTCCTCTCCACCAACAGAGGTGCCCCATAGGCCACGATTGATGGAATATTTGGCTTTTGCCCATGGGTAATCTACCCCGTTTTCTTTAAGATATGCTATCTCAGCCTCCCGTGATAGTTTGTGGTCCCTAATAGGGGTGATGATCTCAATTTCTGGGGCTATGATTTGAAATATCATATCGAACCTCACTTGATCGTTACCGGCCCCGGTGCTGCCATGGGCAATATATGAAGCACCAATTTTTTTGGCATGGTTCACTATTTCTATGGCCTGCACAATTCGTTCGGCACTAACAGAGAGGGGGTAGGTATTGTTTTTGAGAACATTACCGAAGATCAAATATTTGACCACCTTCTCATAAAATGTCTGAACGGCATCAATGGAGGTATAGGTGGATGCTCCCAGTTCCAATGCTTTTTCCTCGATATTGGCTATTTCCTCTTTTGAAAATCCGCCGGTATTGACACTTACTGCGTGTACTTCAAATCCTTGGTCCTTTGATAGATATTTTGCACAATAAGATGTGTCCAGTCCACCACTATAGGCTAATACTAATTTTTTCATTTTTCTTTCTTTTTAAGGAACAATTGCTCCTTGATGCTTTTTAATCTTGTAAATGCTTTTGTATTCAATTTGTTGTCTTCCACTTTTTTCTTGGCATGTGGATCGTACAACATGCCCGTACAGAGACACATTTTTGTTTCCGTCCTGGTCAGGATGTCAAAATTCTTACAGGTCTGACAGCCTTTCCAAAATTCGGGGTCATTGGTGAGTTCTGAGAAGGTCACAGGTTTGTAACCAAGCTCGTAGTTCATTTTCATTACGGCAAGTCCCGTAGTGATTCCAAATATCTTTGCGTCAGGAAATTTTTTTCTGGAAAGTTCAAATACGGCCTTTTTAATTTTTTTGGCAAGGCCTTGTCCTCTATAATCCGGGTGGACTATCAGTCCAGAATTGGCAACAAACTTCTCGTGGCCCCATACTTCAATATAGCAGAATCCGGCAAAAGTATCTCCGTCCAGTGCTAAAATGGCATTGCCATTTTTTAACCTTTTCTCAATATACTCCGTAGTGCGTTTGGCTATACCGGTACCGCGAACCTTGGCAGATTCCTCAATGGTATCACAGATAACCTGGGAGTATTTAAAATGTGATTCGTTAGCAATAACAATCTTCATTGAATGTTGCTTTAGGATTAAAATAAAATAATGATTTTTTTCGAGAATTGGAAATGGACTCACCTATTTCCATAGTAGAAGCGCACCCTTACGGGCGACGACGTGTAGGCGTAAATGAATAAGCGGGAAAGGAAACCCGATTATGACAATTTATATGTGTTGTTTCATTCATTACAAAACAAATGTACCAATAAAAATGAATTAGGGGCAAAACATGATTATTTTTTACAAAATAACAGGTTTTTGTTATTTAGGTTGATCAATTCATAGGCAAGAAAGCCATACACTAGGAGATATTCAATGCTGATGATCAATAAGTTCTCTTGAAACTGGGTATTGGAATAGGCCCAATAACTCAATATGACAAGTAGGGACCATACCAAAGGAAACCGGAATTCGGTGAATATGGCCAGAAGGACCAAGAAGATGATATACCAAGGATGTACGGTTGTGGAGAGGAAGTAATAACAGCTCAGAATCCATAACATGGCAGTGACCAAAGAGGAAACAGTTAAGTTGTTCCTCTTAAAGGTGAAAACCAAAACCAGAACAATTACCAGAAAAGGTATAATTTTACCATAGACCTTGATCATCTCATAGGCGGGGACATCCATTTGCGATCCAATGGCTTTAATTACATTATAGATGCTGGCGTTAAACTCAAAATTGGAAAACCACAAACCTATGGTATCGGCATAATGCGAAATGAATTCCAAAGTAAAAAAGGGAAGGGTGCCTATTACAATGGTTGCTCCAATCAGACTATAGAACAGCATACTTTTTTTGATGCCGAAATGTTTTAAGAATAAAGGTAGGAACAATAGGGGCACTAGTTTTGTCATTATGGATAGGGCGTAAAGCACGCCACCCCATACCCACCTATTCTTGGCTATAAGATATATGGAGGCCAAAAAGAAAAACAACATGACACCTTCAAAATGTAGGTTTCCGGTTAGTTCAACGATAACAAGGGGATTCAGGAAATACCAAAAGATCAAATACGTTGATCTATTGAGATGCTTCAGTAGCCTGATGCCAAAAATCAATATGCCCAGATCTGCCAATAGGATGATGGTACGCATGGCTATGATACCGCCTAGAATGGAGGATCCCCCAAATAAGGTTGCGATAGCAAATAGCACTTGGTTCAGGGGTGGGTAATTTGAAAAATGCATGGCACTGAGTTCACCCATACCCAAATGCAACTCCCTTGCATTGGCAATGACCAGATTTCCATGTGCCATAAGTTGGTCAGGTGTATACAGATAGGGGTTGATCCCATGACTGACCAGTTCTCCATCCCAAATAAAACGGTAAAAGTCCTGAGAGAGATTGGGGGTGGCCAAAAGGAATGCCAGGCGGAACAGTATGCCGGCAGTGATCATAAATTTGAAGTTCCACTTTTCGAATTGGATGATCTTAAAACACAAAAAAAATAACCCTACGGATAGGGTTATTAATTTTATAAAATCAGATCTGTCCAGATCATAAGCAAAACTCCCATAAAACACGATGCTGATCAGCACCATAAGGATTGGAAATTTATGAAGTTTCCAATAGGAGGACATACTTATGCTTTGGCCGTAAGTGAGTTAAAGAATACAAATCCAAAACCTAGGAACAACATAAAATGGAATGGGAACAAACCAAAATCGTTCAAAGGAATTGCACTGTACATTCCAAACAAGAAATAGATCATTAACATAGCTTCCAAGATCATGTTTGGAGATAATTTTTTGGTCAGGTATTTGTTTCCTTTCCAGCTATCTGTAAGGCTGTTGATGTTGAATTTGGGCGTTCTAACAAATTCGCTTCTTTTACCCATATGGCCTTCCAAAACGGCCATTGAATTGTGCAAAGAAAAGCCCAATGCAACGGAGAAGAAGGTAAAGAACAACTTGATATAGTCCACAAAATTGTCAAAACTACTGCCCTGAATACTCTTATAGGTGAACCAATAGCATACAAACAAGATAATGGTGCTCACTACAAAGAAACTGGTGACTTCAAAGATCCATCCCAAGTGCCCGTACATATTTTTAATGTACAACATAGGAATACTCAAAAATGCTACGATGAAAACACAAAGGAACATAGAGCTGTTCAACAAGTGCATAACGCCGTGGAATTTGGTTTTGAAAGATATGTTTCTAGAGGTAATAACACTCAAAACAGTTTTCCTAAAGTTCTCCGCTCCACCCTTGTTCCAACGAAATTGCTGTGAACGGGCAGCACTGATCACTACGGGAAGCTCAGCAGGAGTTTCTACATCTTCCAGGTATTTGAACTTCCAATTTTTCAATTGAGCCCTATAGCTCAAGTCCAAATCTTCGGTCAAGGTATCACCTTCCCAGTTACCGGCATCCAGGATACATTCCTTTCTCCAAATACCTGCAGTACCGTTAAAATTGATGAAATGGCCTTTTGCGTTTCTTCCCACTTGTTCCAAGGTGAAGTGTGCATCCAAAGCAAAAGCCTGGATTCTGGTCAAGGTAGAATAATCTCTGTTGATATGTCCCCAACGGGTCTGAACAACACCGATCTCTTCATCCTTGAAATAGATAACTGTCTTTTTCAACCAATCTGCGTCCGGCAAGAAGTCGGCATCAAAAATTGCGATGAAGTCACCTTTTGCAATTTTAAGTCCTTCTTTCAAAGCTCCTGCCTTATAACCAGATCTATTTTCTCTTCTAATGTGAGAAATATCCAAACCTGTTTCTTTCAGCGCTTCTATTCTTTTGGCCGTATCATGTACCGAATCATCGGTAGAGTCGTCCAAGACCTGAATTTCAAGTTTGCTGGAAGGGTATTCAATTTTTGCAATATTCTCCAACAATCGCTCTACCACATACTCTTCGTTGTAAATAGGCAATTGAATGGTAACAAATGGAATCTCTTTTGGATCGAGGAGATTGTATTTAGGAGCCTCTTGGTTCCGTCTCTTGTACCAAAGATAATTTACAAGAAGGTTCAATTGAGCCAAACTGTAAAAGAAGATTAAAACTAGAGCAATACTGTAGATTGCAATGATAATGTAAGTGATGGTTAGTCCCATTTTAGATGATAAAGAAAAGTGTGATTAAGTTTGTTTTTTATTTAATACTGTATTTAAAAATCCAACCTAGGATTTTTATGCCTGCAAATATACTACCTTTTACCGTACCTGACACTTTTGACACCCCAATTCTTTTTTTGTAACGAACTGGTACTTCGGTGTATGTAAGTTTCTTACGTAACGCTTTGAGTTGCATTTCTACAGTCCAACCATAGGTTTTGTCCTCCATTTCAAGGGCCAACAACTGGTTGTATTTTATGGCTCTAAAGGGGCCTAAATCTGTAAATTTTGCTTTAAAAAGCATTTTCATTAGAAAAGTTGCCAGATTATTGCCGAATATTTGTTGCGGTGTCATGGAACCTTGTTCCCTCAACTCTTTTACACGCGCCCCAACTACAAAATCTAAATCCTTCTCTATAATGGGTTCAACTACCTTGGTTATCTCTTCCGGGTAATCGGAATAGTCACCGTCGATAAATACGATAATATCGGGTGTTTTGGATTTTTTGGCTATATAATCCATTCCACAAAGACAAGCATAACCATATCCCATCCTGTTTTCTGTTAGTACAGTGGCGCCCATATTCTGGGCGTTAATGGCCGTTCTGTCAGTAGAATTATTGTTTACCACAATAATTTCCGAAACATAATCGGGTATTTCTCGGATTACTTTCGCAATGGAATCTTCTTCATTATAGGCAGGAATAATTACGTTGATGTCTTTCATTCTACTATTTTTGAACAGGTATCTGCTCTTCCTTCCTCTATTAATTTGGATTCCATTTTTTGTTAAATCCTTTAACTTTTCATTTTTTTAAAAAGCGGACAAAAGTATATAACTTATTGTCAACTTCAACAAGAAACCAAAAATGTTTTATAATTATTTTTGATTCACCAGATCCATGAGGTTTACATCGTTGCCCAAAAGAATTTCCGTTGCGTTGATACGACCTTTTTCCGGCCCATTTTCCAGTTTCAACACGCCTCGAGGACAAACGGCCGAACATATTCCACAGCCAACACAGCTAGACCTTACTATGTTTTCTCCCCGCTGTGCATAGGCCCTAACATCTATTCCCATTTCGCAATAGGTAGAGCAGTTGCCGCAAGAAATACATTGCCCTCCGTTGGTGGTGATCCTAAACCTTGAAAAAAGGCGTTGTTGGAATCCAAGAATCGCGGCCATGGGGCATCCAAACCTGCACCATACCCTGTTACCAAATATAGGATAGAATCCGGTGCCAATGACCCCCGAAAAAATGCTTCCTATCAAGAACCCGTAGGTTTTTCTCAGGGTTTCAGATTTGAAAAGAAATACGTTGCCATCACCGTTGAGGTAGTGAAAACCTATGAGGGCTATGATAATGGTAAAATATCCTATTGCACCATAACGGGCATCTTTTTGAAGTTCCTTTCTTTTAAAAAGCATGACCCATCCAAAGACCAAGGTCAATATCCCAGCAACTCCAAGTAAAAAGGTGTTCTTGGTCAACCAATATTTACTGCTATCGTTTCCAAGATAGGAATAAATCACGGCCGTGGTCATCAAGGTCACAAATACCACCACGCTGTGAACAACCCACCTCTCTATTTTCCAAGCCTTTTGGGTCTTGTCGCTCAATTGGCGAAAGGCATCACCTGCTGTTTCGGCTAGACCACCACATCCACAGACCCATGAACAATACCATCGTTTTCCGTATTTATAGGTGAGAATAGGGGTGATAACAAAGATGGAAAGGATACCAAAAATGAGCATGGCCAAACCTATATCTCCTGCATCGATCATACTGTTTACCCTATAGCGCTCAAAATTATAATAGTTGAGGGGCCAGATATTTTTGAGGTCGTAATAAGGAAGTGAAAAGGAATCGCTGTTCAATCTCGACATGAATTCGGGGATCAGAAAAGCAAAGGCAGTCTGGAAGAACATGACACTGGAGGTACGGATCATTTCATACCTGTTGTGTCTGTATTTCCAGATAAATTTGATTCCAAATGCCAAAATAGCGATGGTGTACAGTGTTCCATATACAAACCATTGACTTGCCGGGTTGCCGCTGAGGAGATAGCTCAAAGGATCAAAAAGGGCAATGATCCCCGTATTTTTGCCAGCTTCGGCAAGACCGAGATATTGGGGATAAAAATAAAGTACAATATAAAATGTGGTTAGGGCAATACCTGCCATCCATGCCCATACGCCCCTGCTAGAGACAGATTTGAACCATACCCCGTCATTCTTAATTCCTTTTGAAGTATTTACATACGCTGCTGCAGAGAACCAGACTGTTCCTGAAAAAATAGCTGTTAAAGCGATGGTGAGCCATAGTGCTTTTTGTGGAAAATCAACGTTTAAAGTTGCTAGGAAGAGAATGGCAAGGCCGCTCATTCCCAAAACCGTCGCTATTTTCTGACCAGTGGTCAATGCTTTGGGAGGTGTGCCGGTCAAGGCCATATTTTTGTCGTACGTACTCATGTTGGAAAGTGGTTATGCGTTGAAAAATATTCTTTTGAGGCTTTTCTTTTTGACACCAATGGTGGTATTGAATTGGTTGTTGTATTTGGCCACAATGGCTTCCTCATAGCTGGTGTAAAATTCAGGGTCAAAATTGGCATCCTTTAAATGAGCCATCACGTGGTCCACGGATCGGTGTTCCGTCAACCATCTATCAATTATTTCATGTCTCATCCGAATGCCAAAAGTGTTGATGCCCAAAAATTCTTTGGTATCCCTATGGTAAGAAATGGTGATACAGGCTTTTTCGTGGTCATGCCTCCAATGGAAATGTTCCTCGTAAGGTTTGATATTCCGTTCGCTGAAAACCCATCCGTAGGTTTGGTATTCGATATCCAAAAATTTGGCAGAGTTGAACCAGTGTCCTGGATTGTATTGGGTTGGATTGCCACAGATAGTCTGGGCTATGGCTTCGCCCATCATCCTGCCGGTATACCAGACGGCCTCCACTGGTTTTCTGTTGCCAATGGCTTCCCGCTGTTCCGCACAATCGCCAATGGCATAGATATCCTCAATATTGGTTTCCAACATGCGGTTAACCTTTATGCCCTTTCCTAATTCCAGTCCAGAACCTTTTAGAAAATCAATATTCGGTGTTACACCGGCCGTAAGGCCAACCAAATTGCAGGCAATGGTTTCACCCTTATCAGTGACAACGGCCATGGCATTGCCAGCTTCATCTGAAATTATTTCTTTTAAATTAGTGTTCAGCCGGAGATCTATATGGTGTTCCAAAATATGTTCATTGATCATTTCGGATTCCCCTTTTGGAAGCACCCCGTTCCAAAAGCTTTCCTCCCGGACCAAAAAAGTTACCGGAATATCTCTGGTACGAAGCATTTCCGCCAATTCTATGCCTATGAGTCCGCCACCAACAATTATCGCACGTTTGCACATATCCTTGTTGGGGGCATGTATTTCTAAATTATCCAAATCTTGTTTGGAATACAGTCCTTGAACCCCTTTCAAATCTTGTCCGGGCCAACCGAATTTATTGGGTTTGGAGCCGGTTGCTATAATAAGTTTGTCATATGTCATAGATTCTGAATGGGCCAATTCAATCGTTTTGGATCCGTGGTCTACTTTTGTGACGTAGCCTTTTACAAGTTCCAAACGATTTTTGGACCAAAAGAAATCTTCATAGGGCTTTATATGCTCAAATTGCATATGCCCCATATAGACATACATAAGGGCTGTACGGGCGAAGAAATGTTCGGTCTCTGCGGAAACAATCGTTATTTTTTTATCTGAAAGCTTTCTAATGTGCCGGGCAGCGGTAACTCCTGCTATCCCATTACCAATAATAACAATATGTTCCATGTGTTGGGTAGTTGTTTTTCCTTAAGTCGTGCTTAAATATAAGAACTTAATTTCAGGGGTTAAGTTTTACATTCTTTAATAGTCCATCCCTAATGTTAATATGGGACCATATTTCGTTACTAGAAGTAAAATTGCAGTATTTTAGAGCTATGAAAAAACTGATCCTCTTTGTCCTATGTGCCTTGCAACTATCCTGTATTAGTCAGGATAGAAAAAAAATAAATGGCGTAAGTTTTGTTGCTTCCAGGGATCGGGCCTCTCAGGAGCACGTTGATGCCCTGTTGCGTATCAATGCGGAATCAGCCGCCGTCATGCCCTTTGGTTTTATTAGGGATGTTGCATCCCCAGAAATTATTTTTGATACTGAAAGGCAGTGGTTCGGTGAGACCAAGAAGGGGGCAAGACAATATATCGAATTGCTTCATAAAAATGGATTAAGGGTGATGATGAAGCCCCAGATCTGGATTTGGAAAGGGACCTTTACGGGTACCTTGAAAATGAACTCGGAAGAAGATTGGAAAAGATTGGAGTCCTCCTATTCCAATTTTATTATGGCCTATGCTGAACTGGCACAAGAAACAAAGACCGAATTTTTTTGTGTAGGGACCGAATTGGAAAAGTTTATAGAGCACAGGCCGGCATATTGGCATGGCCTTATTAAAAAAATCAGGGCGGTTTACAAGGGCAAGCTGACCTATGCGGCCAATTGGGATGAATACCAAAAGACCCCCTTTTGGAAGGCACTGGACTATATTGGGGTAGATGCCTATTTTCCTTTGTCAGAGGAGAAGACCCCTTCGGTAGCGCAATTGGTAATGGGGTGGAAACCCTATAAGGAACAACTTAGATTACTCTCAGAAAATCTGGATAAACCCGTGATTTTTACCGAATATGGTTACAGAAGCAACGATTACACTGCAAAACGTCCTTGGTTGGTAGATAGGAGTAAGGACGATGTTAATCTTCAGGCTCAAGCGAATGCCACCCAGGCCATATTTGAATCATTTTGGGAGGAGGATTGGTTCCAGGGCGGTTTTGTATGGAAATGGTTCATAGACCACGCTGCTGCAGGTGGAGGAAATGACAATAGATTTACCCCTCAAAATAAGCCTGCGGAGAATGTTATCAAGAGCTTTTATAAAAATCATTGATCTAATATTATAATAGAGGCTTTGCTTTTTGGAAGTGGACTTAATTTTTGATAATCTTTGTGCAAAATTAGCACTGTGTATCCCAATAGAAGTAGTCTCCTATTCGTAATTTTCCTTGTAGCCTCGCTGACCATCAATGCCCAAAATTCGGTAAGGACCGTTATTGCGGAAAAGGGGGACGGCATTTTCTCCATCCTTAGGAAACAGGGCATGGACCCCATTAAACATTATGGTCATTTTGTAGCCTTGAACAAAGATAATCTAAGGGATAGCATCCAACTTTATGAGGGAAGAAAATATATTCTGCCTCCCTTTGTGGAAGAAAGTGTTGAAGTTTTGGATACTATCCAGAAAAAGTCGACCGAACGAAAGATTGTAGCCAAGGAAGCGGAACATTCCATTTTTGGCAGAAAGTATGCAGCTGTACCGAATATGAGCAAAGCTCTGGACGGGGCCGTGTATTACCTTATTTCCGGGCACGGTGGACCCGACCCCGGTGCCATAGAAAATTACGAAGGAAAAATTATTGCCGAAGATGAGTATGCCTACGATATAACCTTGCGGTTGGCCCGTGAATTAATGTCACAAGGGGCGAAGGTGTATATTATTATACGCGACCCCAATGATGGTATCAGGGATGAGCGCATCTTGGAAATAGATAGGGACGAGGTCACCTATCCGGCGTTGGAGATACCACTGAACCAATTGGCCCGACTGAAACAAAGGACCGATGCGGTCAACGCCCTGTACGCGGAAAATAGGGGAAAATACCAAAGGCTTATTGTGACCCATGTGGATAGCCGTAGTAGTGGGCAAAATATCGATGTTTTCTTTTACCATCATGAGCACAGCAAGAACGGAAAACGGTTTGCGGAGAATATCCACACAACTTTCCAGAACAAGTACCAGAAATATCAGCCCCATAGGGAGTATTCTGGAACCTTTGAGGATCGTACCAATTTGTATGTTATAAAAAATACCCATCCGGCCATGGTCTATATAGAAATTGGCAACATCAAAAACACCAAAGACCAGAGGAGAATTTTGGATCCCGATAACAGACAGGCATTGGCAAAATGGATCTCGGAAGGTGTGTTGTTGGATTATCAGACCCGAAATAAAGTGCCCTAGGAGGCAATATTCTTTCTGTAGTAGTTGTGGAGACGTTCCGGACTTGCACCCAGTAGGTTGATAAGGTGTATCATCCCAAAATGGTATTGTAGGCGGATGGTGCCATTTTTATTGTATTTCCTAGCAGAAGTCAGAACTTCTTGTGGCAATACCTTAAATCCATCCAATTTATAAAGTCGCCCTATAAATTCAGTATCCTCATAAATGATATAGGTCTCATTGAAACCATTGGACCTGTGCCATAATTCTTTGGTGATAAACAGGGATTGATCTCCTCCCCGACAAATTTTGTGGTTGATCCGTGTAAACCATGCGGATGCTTTTAAAAGCCAATTGTTGGAATCGAATTTCATGCGAAAACATCCTGCCGATTTTCCAAGGACCACTGCGTTTAATATGTGGGAATCGAAATCTTTGGGAGGATAGGTGTCGGCATGTAAAAAGTACAAAATAGTACCTGTTGCCACTTCTGCCCCTTTGTTCATCTGCTTGGCCCTACCTTTTTCTGAGTGCAGAGGAATAGCACCAAATTCTTTGGCAATTGCCATACTATGGTCCGTGCTACCTCCATCTACCACAATAATCTCCTCTACCTGTGCGGTTTTACTGTTGTTGCGAAGAAAAGCCAGTAAATTGCCAAGGTTTTCCGCCTCGTTGAGTACGGGGATGATAATGCTTATTTTAAGGGGTTCGTTTTGATGCATTAAGGCTCCAATCGTAGTTAATGTAATCTATGCTGGTGTCTTTGTTCAGCTTGGTGTCCGAATATTGATTGATATATTCATAAAGGGACATCTTATCGGTGAAGTCCTTTTTGTACCACTTGAAAATTTGTGATAGCATGGCCTTGTCTTTCCTTATCGTATTTCTTTTAGGATCATTCACGAAACTCTCTGCCGTTCTTTGGAACTGTTCTTCCAATTTTTCCACTGTAAAGGCCTCATTCAATAGTTTGGGGCAGGAATAGGAAGCGCAGTTGATGGCAAAATGGATTCTGGGCTCGTCCATCTTTCGCAAAATATTGTGTTCAATATCCCCTAGGGAGAATTGTTTGTCCCTAATGGTCACTACTTTTCTGTTCCATGGACCTTTTAGATCTTTAATACTGTTAAGGGGGTAATTGTCCAAGATCAATTTTACGGTAGCGGCATTGTACAAATTGATATAGTATACCAATTTGCTCTCTTTGGTGTCGTATTCCGAAACCGGGTTTTTGGTCTGCTGATCCAAGTAGGAGTTTAGTAGGCCAATTTCCTTGCGGAAGCTCTTATAATCTACATTGCCATCCTTGTCAACATATTTCTTCAGAAGATTGTCCCAGATTGTATAATCTACTTTCTGAGGTGATAGGGCGCTAGGGTCATGGGCAGTGCTCTTGGCATTGCCCATGTTAAATCCTGTGATGACCAACAGTAAGATTGTGATTCGGTTTACAAAGTGCTTCATGGGAATCTATTAACTAATGTCTTAGTGTGCAATTACAAATAAACCTTACAATAGGTAATGAAAGGAGTCGTCACTTTTATGGCTAGCAGCAGCCACCCCCATTATAATGCCAGGTACTTTCACTGATATGGATCTGCGCACTGGCCTCGGCCAAGGCAGCGGCCGTTTTGTCACATACGGCCAAAGGTTGGTTTTGCATCAGAACGTGGCCGTTGTTATCATCAAAATAAGGTTCATCTCCATAATAAATGGCAGTTTTTCCTGTAAATATACAGGGGCCATCTACAGGCATTGGGTCTTTTATGGCGGCGATCTCTATGGATTCAATATAGATCAGTTCCTCTGTGGGGTAGTGGTTTGGTGAAAGAACGCGATAAGATTTGCGTGCCCTTATTTCTATGGTCCCAAATCCGGCATCGGTCAGAGCCTTGATATAGTCTTTCATCGGGATACTCCCGCTTAGGCAAAGAGCTCTGAGCCTGTCATCGTTCCTTAGTTTATCGTTCATGGGCTGCTCGCAGATAGGGTCGCTCATCACCAATCTGCCGTGTGGTTTTAAAATTCGGTACATCTCCTCAACTGCCTTTTTCAGGTCCTCGGCCTTAAAAATATTGAACAAACAGTTTTGGGCAGCTACATCTATACTTGCATCGGCAACCGGTAAATTCAAGGCGTCCCCTTTTACTAAGTCAACGAACTCGCTCTTGAACCAGTCGTTTTCTTTTTCGGCAATCTTGAAATTCTTTTTGGAAGCCTCCAACATTTCATCAACGACATCAACACCTGTA
Organism: Sediminicola sp. 1XM1-17; assembly: GCF_037203765.1. Classification (NCBI taxonomy): domain Bacteria; kingdom Pseudomonadati; phylum Bacteroidota; class Flavobacteriia; order Flavobacteriales; family Flavobacteriaceae; genus Sediminicola; species Sediminicola sp. 1XM1-17. Next base: position 206,478 of record NZ_JBBCAS010000006.1, read on the forward strand.
ACGCCACCTTTTTGTCTTGAAAAGTAGGAGAACTGTAAAAGCTCCATGCCTCCTCCAACGCCAACATATAATACTTTGGGACTGTTTGTCAAATCCTGTGCAGAAACCGTGCTCCCGCATCCATAGTTCATCTCCTGCATGATCTTGGGAATGGAAAGTCCGGGAAATTGCCAGACAGGGTTTGTTGTACAGCAAAGACCCACGTCTGGGGTCATAGCAGCTTCTTTGTAAAGGTCGTTTGTGGCGTTTAAATAACTCATATCTCTTTAATTAGTTCTTTGAACAATTTTATCATTTTTGGTTCCGTTTCCCCGGCAATGGAAATGATTTCAGCAATGTTCACCGGTTTCAAATTGTCCGGGTCACATTCATCGGTAAGGACAGAAACGGCCATTACGGGCAATCGGAGGTGATTGGCAGCAATGACTTCTGGGACAGTGCTCATCCCAACAGCATCTGCTCCTATCAGTTTTATCATTCGGTACTCGGCCTTGGTTTCCAGTTGCGGACCTACCACAGAGGCGTACACCCCTTTTTGCAGGGATATGTTTTCCCTTTTGGCAATGGCTTCTACCTTTTTACGCATATTTGGGTCGTAGGGTTCACTCATATCCACAAAACGATCTCCAAATTCAGCTACATTTTTAAAGGCAAGGGGGGATCCGCCTTGGAGATTGATGTGGTCCTCGATTAGCATGATATCTCCTTTTTTGAAGTCGAGATTCACAGCCCCGGCGGCATTGGAAATAAACAGGTTCTTGATTCCCAGCTGGTGCATTACCCGAATGGGATAGGTAACATCTATCAAATCATAACCTTCGTACATATGGAAGCGACCCTGCATAACCACAACCTTTTTGCCCTCTATGGTGCCATAGATCAATTTTCCCGTGTGGAACTCTACGGTTGCCAGCGGAAAAAAAGGAATATGGTTGTAGTGCGCCTCTATTGGATTTTCAATTTCAGCTACTAATTTTCCAAGTCCCGTTCCAAGAACAATCCCCAATTCTGGGGTCTCAAAACCTTTGTTTCTTAAGTAAGCCGTGGACTCTTCTAATTGTTTTGATGTCATATTTTTAGTTTTTTTAAAAATGGTTCAAATGCTTTTATATGTTGAATGTCCTCATAGTGATCTACATCATTTTTGATCTTCAACAATTTTACGTCTTCATTTGATAGGTCGTTTAAGGAATCCTTTAGAACGGTATCGGTACCCCAGGCTTTGTTTTTGAAAAGACCGGAGTTCATTTTGGACATTCCAAGAAGGTAGTAGCCGCCGTCCTCTGCAGGTCCTATTACAAATGGCTTTTTATCCAATTCCTGGAACGCTGTATTCAGGTCTGCCGTGGAGAGATCGTACATATCACTCCCAATGATAATGATATTTTTGTATCCTGCCTCGAACCCGTCTGAGAAGGCTTTGGACATACGTTCGCCAAGATCTCCCCCGGACTGTATTTTTTTATGGTAATGGGCTGGTTCCCAAATATCATCATCCCATATTTCTTCAGAATAGTGTACCTCTTTTGTGGCCTTTGCCTCTTTGGTGATGGCATGGGTGTGAGCCAAAAGAAAAGTGTAGATTTCCAAAGCGGTTTGGTCACCTACTTTGGCTGCCAATCTAGTTTTGCACTTGCCCAATTCAGGATTTCTGGTGAAAATAAGAAGTAGGTTTTTTTGGTTTTGGGATTTCAAATTTAAAGTCATAAACGGTTTAATAAACTTTTTCTCCTTTAGTCAGGAATTTTCCCCAATGCTTACTAAATGCATGGACCTTATTGGTCTTTTGGCCCTGATTGTCAAAAACGGGATAATTTTTGTTTTTCCACTCGAAAATGCCTCCATATAGATTGTGGATATTGGTGTAGCCTGCTTCCAAAAATTGTTCCGCGGTGTTTTCGGAGCGGACCCCAATGGAGCAATACACAATGATGTGGGAGTTTGTATCAGGGACGAGTGCCAACATTTCTTTGGTGTCCAATTTTCCAGTTCCGACCCATTTCGCATCCGCAATATGGCTAACATCGTACTCCTCCTTTTTTCTTGCGTCCAAGAACACATAGTTGTCAAGGCTTTGTGCTTCGTGAACATTTATATAGGCAACATGGTGATTGTTGTATTTTAATAGGGCCTCTTCAATTGAATTTTGGGCATAGGATGACAAAATGCCTAGAAAGAGGATGAAAAAGGATATATAAAATCTCATGGGAAATGTAATGTCATTCCTAACAAAGATACCATTTTGCTCATAAAATGTACCACTTTAACAAAGCATTAGGGAAGAGGTGGTATGCTATTCAATAAAATATTAATTTTAGGAATAATTGAATAATACCAATATGGAGGTTAAAAAAGTTATCCTTGCCATTGCTGTTTTAGGATTTTTAATTGGATGTAAAAACAAGACAAAAGAACCATCGTCCGTGAAAGAGAATTCGGAGTTATCTTATTATCAAGAGCCGTACAGGCCCCAGTTTCATTTTACACCAGAAAAAATGTGGATGAACGATCCCAATGGCTTGGTCTACCACAAAGGTCTCTATCATCTTTTCTATCAATATTATCCGGAGGATACAGTTTGGGGACCTATGCACTGGGGGCATGCAGTCAGCAAGGATATGATGCATTGGGAGCACAGGCCGATTGCCCTGTTCCCGGACGAACACGGTCTTATTTTTTCTGGTAGTGCAGTGGTTGATGTGAACAATACCTCCGGTTTTGGCAGTCCCGAAAATCCAGCCTTGGTGGCCATCTTTACATACCACCTTATGGAGGGAGAGGAAGCAGGTAGGAAAGATTTTCAGACGCAGGGTATTGCCTATAGTTTGGACAACGGTGACACATGGACAAAATACACCGGGAATCCGGTAATTGAGAACACTGGTATAAGAGATTTTAGGGATCCCAAGGTATTCTGGAACGATAAAGCAAACAAATGGACAATGCTCTTGGTAGCCGGAGACCACCTGCAAATTTGGGAATCCCCAAATTTGATTGATTGGCAATATACCAGTGAATTTGGTAGGCAACAAGGTGCCCATGGTGGCGTATGGGAATGTCCGGATCTATTTCCCTTAGAAGTGGAAGGCACCACTGAAAAAAAATGGGTTTTATTGATCAGCATTAATCCAGGAGCCCCCAATGGAGGTAGTGGTACGCAATATTTTATAGGCGATTTCGATGGTTCTACCTTTACATCTGATCAGCAAGAAGCACGGTGGATAGACCTTGGGAGGGATAATTATGCCGGGGTGACGTACAATAACGTTCCCAACGAAGATCGTATTTTTATTGGATGGATGAGCAATTGGGACTACGCCAGGGATACACCAACCGAAAAATGGCGCAGTGCCATGACATTGCCACGAAAATTGAGCCTACGAAAGGTAGGTAGTGGTTATGGGCTCTTCAATTTTCCGTTGGAAGGTTTTGATGGTCTAGTGGAGAAGGCACCATTGCAAAAGGTAGCCGTACGTTCTATGGATGTGCTGTCCGTTCCAAATGAAAACCTGAATCAATCAGATCTCATGTTCAAAACAGGTGCCGCTAGTTTTCAGCTTATCTTTACGAATGACCTAAAGGAAAAATTGGTAGTTGTTGTAGATAGGAAGAACAAGATGTTGATCCTAAATAGGGCTAATTCTGGTAGAACAGGTTTCCATAAGTCTTTTCCGGATCCCATTCAGAAAATGCCACTGTCCGATTTGCCATCCGGAAAAATAAATTTTAGAATCATAATGGATTGGTCCTCTTTGGAGCTTTTTGTGAACGATGGGCAGCATGTAATGACCACACAGCTGTTTCCCACAAGTCCTTATAACAATCTCGTGATAAAGAATATGGAGGAAAATGAGCTTCAGTTGGAAGATTTTCAACTTTCCAAGGTGAAGTCCATCTGGTAATGCCAAGGATATTTTTTTCATTTTAGCGACTTTTATTACGACCTTGCAGGCATTTTTGAATACATGGATACAAACTTGGTTGATCATAAGAGTGCTTTGCAAAATTTATTTCCTCGAATAATAATCATAATGGTTTTTTTTATGTCCACGGCGACAGTCAAAGGGCAATTAATACAAGAGGACAAAATGCTTCATTTTGGGGTTGGTGCGGCCATTGGCGCGGGGACAACGGGATTGGTGTATGGCATTACAAAGAATAGGACAAAGGCGGTCATCTGGGGTATTGGCTTAAGTACATTGGCGGGTATCGCCAAAGAAGTTGTGGATCATAATAGTTATGGAAAAGCGGATACCGGGGATATGCTTGCCACCACTTTGGGTGGAGTGGTAGGTTCCTTCAGTATAAAGATTGCTATTGGAAATGGGCGTCGCAGAAGGTGATTGTTTTCCAATAGAATAGAATTTGGAACGAAGTCGTTATAAAATTCGCTAAAACAAAAAATCCCCACCGAAGTGAGGATTTTTTTGTGGTGCCTCCAGTCCCGATGCTTCGGGAGAACCAGGGTGTGTTTATTTGTTTTTTAGGATGTCGATGAGGATGTCAGGGGAAACGATGATTTTTTCAATGAATCTTCTGCTTTTCATTCTTTTGATAAACCTTTCAAGAAACAGTGCGTCTTTTTTGGATGGCACCTCTTTTTCAAGAGCTAGAGTCCAGTCGTTTGCTATTTTGGTAAAGTTGTTTTTGAAACGATGCTCCAAATGTTGTGCTAACCTATTTTGGGGATTGGAAGATTCTCCAACATAGTACTTGTTGGCCTTTTTGCTGTAAAGAATGTAAATCCAATGTTTCATAAAATGCCTTAAAACAAAAAATCCCCACCGAAGTGAGGATTTTTTTGTGGTGCCTCCAGGAATCGAACCAGGGACACATGGATTTTCAGTCCATTGCTCTACCAACTGAGCTAAGGCACCAAGCCGTTTAAGCGGTTGCAAATATAATTTCAATTTTGCGATATCCAAACAAAAATCAAAAAAAAGCAGATAGTTTTTTTTCAAATGATGATCTTTGTAACATGAACCTCATAGTTGATGCTGGTAATTCTTTTGTGAAACTCGCTGTGTTTGATAGGGATAGGATGCTTTCATATCAAAAAGTAGGGGTGGATGATTTTTGCAATAAGGTCAAAGAATTTTTTTCAGAATTCCCGAATATTGATCATTCAATCGTCTCTTCCGTCGGATTTTTGGAAAAAAAGCATCTGGCTTTCATTGCTATTTTCAGTAAAGTCCACCTTTTGAGCTCTAAAAGTCTTGTGCCCTTCAAGAATTCCTATGCATCTCCCCAAACCTTGGGGGTGGACCGTATTGCTCTGGCCACGGCTGCCTTTTACCATAATCCAAAAGGAAACACCCTGGTCATTGATGCAGGTACGTGCATTACGTATGACATGATCAATGATATAGGGGAATATTTGGGAGGTGCCATATCCCCCGGGATTACTATGAGGTACAGGGCGCTGCACGACCAAACGTCCAAATTGCCCTTGTTGGAAGCGGAGGAGATCTTGGATTTTATTGGCAATACAACTGCCTCCAGTATACATAGTGGGGTGGTCAACGGTGTTTGTAATGAAATAGATGGGGTCATTCAACAGTATAATGCAAGATTTGTAAATTTAACAGTTATTTTAACGGGTGGGGATATGCAATTTTTGTCAAAACGATTAAAAAATACCATATTTGCGCATTCTAAATTTCTCCTAGAGGGGTTAAATTATTTGCTCGAATACAATAAACGATAAATGATCAAAAAATTTGTAATTGCAATTGTCTACTGTGCAACTTGTATAATCTATTCCCAAAACGGTACAGTATCCCCTTATTCTTTCGGTATTGGCGATTTAAATGCAGTAGGAACTGTGGAAAATCAAATGATGGGTGGCGTGGCCATCTATGCAGACAGCATACATGTCAACCTCAGAAATCCTTCAGCCTATTCGAAACTTGCGTTGACCACCTATACAGCCGGTCTAACAAGAAAAGAGTCTAGATTAAAGACCTTTGACGATCAGGAAAATGCTTCGGTATCCAATTTGGACTACCTGGCCATAGGTCTTCCTTTGGGCAAAGGCTTTGGCTTGGGCTTTGGACTGATGCCTTTCTCTTCCGTGGGTTACAATGCGGTAACACAGAGGGTCAATGCTGAAGGCAACACGGTGACCTATTCTGCCTCAGGAGAGGGAGGATTGAGCAGATTGTATACCTCGCTGGGGTATGAGGTTTTTAAGGACTTTAGTATAGGTGCAACTTTGAATTTTAATTTTGGGACCTTAAACAACGAAAGGATACAAACAGAGGAAGGTGTGCAGTTCGGTACTTTGGACAGGAGAGAATCCAGGATAAATGGGTTCGATTTTAACTATGCCGCCAATTATACCCCTAAAATTTCCGAAAAATATAGGTTGTTTACTTCTGTAGGTGTAAATACCCAAATGAATTTAGTTTCTGAAAATACGCGTACCATAGGATCATTTTCCTTGTCAACAGGGGCTGATGTTGAGGTAATTAATGTAAATTTGCAAGCACAAGGGTTGAAAAACACCGAAATCAAAGTTCCTACGACCACTACACTTGGACTTGGTATAGGAGAGGACAAAAAATGGTTTATGGGTGCCGAATATAGTTTGCAAGGGTTATCATCTTTTGAAAATGATTTCTTGAGTAGGGACAATGTGAGTTATAACGATGCCAGTACTTTTAGTTTTGGTGGATTTTATGTTCCAGATTATTCTTCTTTTACAAGTTACTTTAAAAGAGTAACTTATAGGGCGGGAGCCAAGCTGACCAAATCAGGTTTGGTGATCAATGATAAGGAGATAAATAATTTTGGCATAACTTTTGGAGTTGGATTACCACTGGGAGGAAGTTTCTCAAATCTCAACATCGGATTCGAGTTGGGAAGAAGGGGAACGACAGATGCCAATCTGGTAGAAGAGAGTTATTTGAAAATGAATTTAGGGCTTTCTTTGAATGATAGGTGGTTCCAAAAAAGAAAAATTAATTAATAAATTTGCATTAACCATTAAAACTCAGAACAACATGAAAAAAATATTTTACTTCGCGGCTTTTGCAATAGCTGGGTACATGGGTACTGATGCTGCCCAGGCTCAGGCTCAAAATCCAGAATGTAGCAATAACCTATCTATTTACGTTGAGCATGCCAAAGTTAAAAATTACGATGCGGCCTATACCCCATGGAAAATGGTGTACGATAATTGCCCGGATCTTAACTGGGCCAACTTTGCCTACGGGGAGCGCATTCTTGCCGATAGGGTAGAGAAAGCTACTGGGGCGGATAAAAATGCCGCTATTACCCAAATGGAGCAGCTTTATGACAACAGGTTAAAGTACTTTTCCAACAAAACCAATAAGGCAGAGACCCTTATAGATAAGGTTATCTTGAAGTACGACAACAAAATGACCTCGAATGATGAGGTTTATGAGATGTTGCACAAAGCCTTTACAGAAGATCAGAAGAACTTCACCAATCCAAAGGCACTGTACCTTTACTTTTCTAGCTTGGTAGATTTGAATGCCGAAGGGAAAAAAGATTTGGATTTGGTATTTGAAACCTACGATGCCGTAATGGCAAAAATAGATGTTGAGAACGAGAAGTATACTTCGGTAATCGCTAAATTATTACCAAAGGAAGATGCAAATACATTGACCTCTAAGGAAAAAAGCCAATTAAAATCGGCCAACAGCTATTCTGAGGTATATGGTAAAATTTCTGAGAGTATTGATGGTAAATTAGGGGCATTGGCCAATTGTGAGAATTTGATCCCATTGTATGAAAAGAACTTTGAGGCCAAAAAGAATGATGTGAACTGGGTAAAGGGTGCAGTAGGAAGAATGTTCTCCAAAGAATGTACCGATGATCCTATGTTCAAAAAACTTTTCGAGGCCCAATTGGCACTGGATCCTTCTGCTGAAGCTTACATGTACGGTGCTTCCTTGAAATTGAAGGCCGGTGACTCAAAAGGTGCTGTGGCAGATTTCAATAAAGCTTTGGAATTGGAAACAGACGGTAGAAAACGTTCCGATATTGCCTATAAAATCGCTACTACTTACGTAAGAACTAGCAAGTCATCGGCAAGGAGCTATGCTCAAAAAGCTCTGGATGCCAATCCTTCCAACGGAAAGGCTTATTTGATGATCGCCAGTTTGTATGCAAGTAGTGCCAACGACTGTGGGAATACTACTTTTGAGAAAAGAGCAATTTACTGGAAGGCGGCTGATGTTGCCAGACAGGCAGGTAGGGTAGATCCTGCTTTGAGTGGAAGGGCTTCACAGGCTGCGGCCAGTTATGCCGCAAAAGCTCCATCCAAAGAAGATATCTTTAACTCAGGAATGGCTGGTAAAACAGTTTCTTTCAGCTGTTGGGTTGGAGGTAGCGTAACCGTGCCTAGCTTATAAGATGTACAATCTTATTAGAAATAATTTCAAGAACATTGCCGTAGTTTTTTCTATGGCAATGTTTTTTTTATCCTGTCAGGACAATTATAAAAGGGTCGGGAAAGAAGCCGGGGAATTGATATATCCTCAGGGCGTTGCCGAGAATTTTACGCTTACCTATACCGAGGCTAAAGAGGAGGTGGGTAGTGAAGGTAGGGTGAACACCAAAGTAATTGCTGTATTGTCGAGCCCAAGCACAGAAGATTTTGACAACCTCAGATTTAGGTACAGGACATTTCCAAATGGACTAAAGGTCGACTTTTATGACGATCAAAATAAGAAGAGCGTTATAAAGGCCGATTACGGTATTATTTATTCTGATACAAATTTGATAGATTTACAAGGTAATGTGGTGATCGAAACCCATGATGGTAAAAAGCTCGAAACACCACAGCTTTATTGGGATAGGGCCAATGAATGGATCTTTACCCAGGCAAAATTTAAGTATACCAATCCGGAAGACGGTACTATTATGGACGGGGAAGGAATGGATTTTAATAAGGATTTTAGTTTTTTCAGCGCCCATAGGACCTATGGTTTTATGAGCATTAAAGAGGAGTAATATGATCAAAGTTTTAAAATATACAGAATATCTTTATCTGGTGGTTGCCATAATAGCTATATACAAGGTGGCGACACTGTGGAGTATAGCGCCAGAGGAAACCTACATTTTTATTTTCTTTGCCGTGGTATCTTTGGGAATGTTCTTTTTCCGAAGAAATTATAGGAAGAAATTTGAGCAACGTCAGAACGATAATCAGAAGTAATAGTGGAAACCGGCATAATTATAATTCTTGCAACGCTATTATTGTCCGCCTTTTTTTCAGGAATGGAAATAGCCTTTATCTCTGCGAATAAAATTCACATAGAAATAGAGAAAAAGCAGGAAGGTATATTGGCTATGGTCCTTACCAGGCTCACGCGAAAACCATCAAAGTTTATCGCTTCCATGCTCATTGGAAACAATATCGCCCTAGTGGTCTATGGTTTTTATATGGGGGACGTCCTCATGTATTGGTTCCAGGGAATGTATCCTTCACAATATGGATTGGTCAATATTATGTTGACCGATTTTAGTTTGGTGGCACAGACCATAATATCAACCTTGGTCATACTTTTTACAGCGGAGTTCTTGCCCAAAGTACTATTCCAGATTTATTCCAATACCCTGTTGAAAATATTGGCCGTCCCGGCTTATCTGTTTTATCTGCTTTTCTCTGTTATTTCTGAGTTTGTTATTAGGATATCTGATTTTATTTTAAAGGTCCTTTTCAAAACGGATGGGGATGAAGTTCAATTGGCATTTAGTAAAATTGAACTGGGAGACTATATCACAGAACAAATGGAAACCGTGGAGGAAGAGGATGAAGTGGATTCTGAAATCCAGATTTTTCAAAATGCCCTGGAATTTTCAGCAGTAAAGGCAAGGGAGGTCATGATTCCCCGGACAGAGATAACTGCCGTTGAACTCCACGAAAAGCCTAAAAATCTGGTCAAACTTTTTACAGAGACGGGGTTTTCAAAAATTCTTATTTATAAGGGTACTATTGATAACATCATTGGATATGTCCATTCCTATGAGCTTTTTAAAAAGCCAAAAACCATTAAAAGTGTGCTTTTGCCGGTAGAGTTTGTTCCTGAAACCATGATGATTAGTGATATCCTCAATGTACTTATCAAAAAACGTAAAAGTATTGCAGTAGTTCTGGACGAATACGGTGGTACCTCAGGGATGATGACCGTAGAGGATATTGTGGAGGAGCTTTTTGGGGAGATTGAGGATGAGCATGATTCTACCGATCTCCATGAGGAGCGAATTGATGAACATACCTATAAATTTTCAGCTAGGCTTGAGGTTGATTATATCAATGAAAACTACAAACTAAACCTTCCTGAAAGTGACGAGTATGAAACGCTGGGTGGCTTAATTGTCAATGAGACCGGTGAAATCCCAGAAAAGAACAGCGAAATAAATATCGATAATTTCATGTTCACCGTTTTGGAAGCATCCAACACAAAAATTGATCTTGTTACCCTAAAAATATTGGAGAGCGACTAAGGTGGCTCTTTTCTTTTTCAAATTTTAGCACTTGCGGTTCCAAAAAAAGAGAGGTGCTATGTTTTTGTCATTACGGCCCTAGATTGTCCTAATTTTTCTTTTTTAGGTCAATGTATCCACAATGGATTTAGAATCTATCAGTTATCCCATTTTTTCTTTGCTATTTCGTAAATAAAAATTTTAATACATCAAAGAAAATGGTAATTTCGCCAACTGATTTAAAATAGTTTACATAATGGCAGTATTAGAGAAGATTAGGAAACGAACCACCGTATTGATTTTGATCATCGGTTTGGCTTTGTTTGCATTCGTGATTTCAGGTGTTTTTAGCAGTAATGGGTTTTCCGACGGAAAGGTTGGTTCTTCCGTGGCAGAAATTAATGGCGAGGAAATCTCTATAGATGAGTTCAGACAAAAAGTAGAAGCGGCTTCAAGGAGATACGGACCACAAGCTTCTTCCATGCAGTTGGTGAACAGCGTTTGGGAGCAGGAGGTAAGAAATATGGTACTTGGGCAGCAGTTTGAAGAGCTTGGTATTGATATTGAACAAGACCAAATTGTAAATTATATCAGCAGCAATCCGGCGTATAGCCAAAGTCCACAGTTCTTAAACGAAAGTGGGGTTTTTGATGCAAACAAATTCCGTGAGTTCATAGCGGACCTAAAGGCCAATAATCCTGCACAATATGAGATCTGGTTGCAAGAGGAAAAAGCTATTATTCAAATGGCCAAGGAACAGACTTACTTCAATTTGGTAAGAGCTGGTGTTGGGGCAACCTTAAAAGAAGGGGAGTTTGAGTACAAGTTGGCAAATGACAAGGTAGATCTTGACTATGTACGTGTACCTTATACATCCATTGCCGATAGTACCATAGAGGTAAGCAAAAAAGAGATAGAAAAGTATATCGCTGACCATAAAAAAGATTTCAAGCAGGAAGAATCCAGGGATATTCGTTTTGTGTATTTTGAAGAGAAGCCATCATTGGAAGATGAAAAGGCAGTTAAGGAAGAGATCGTTAAATTGTTGGACGATACAATTGAGTACAATGCTTCAAAGGATGCCAATGATACCATTGTAGGATTTGGTAAAACCACGGATTTGGCTGCCTTCTTGGATAGGAACTCCGATATGAAGTACGATACTATCTACAAGGCCAAAAATGATTTGCCTGCTAAATTTGCAGATTCATTGATCGCCTTACCAATCGGTGGGATCTATGGTCCTTACCGAGATGGGGATTTCTTCAAATTTTCCAAAATGGTCAATAAAAAATCAAATGGTTCTGTAAAGGCCAGTCACATCTTAATTTCTTGGGCCGGGGCCGAAAGAGCTGATCCATCGGTACAAAGAACAAAGGAAGAGGCTGAAAAAGAAGCGAAGGAACTTTTGGTAGAAGCTAAAAAGGACGGAGTTGTTTTTGCTGAATTGGCAAGGGATAAATCTGATGGTCCGTCTGCACCAAGGGGTGGAGATCTTGGGTACTTCCAAGAAGGAGTTATGACAGAAAAATTCAATGACGTTGCTTTCAATAACCCAGTGGGCTATATCGGACTGGTAGAGACTGAATTTGGATATCATATTGTAAAAGTGGATGACAAACAGGATATCTACCGAATTGCAACCTTGGCCAGACAAATAGAGCCTTCTGAGGAAACAATGAACAAGTTGTTTACAGATGCAACCAAATTTGAAATGGAAACGGCCGAATCAGAAGATTCTTTTGCCTCCTTGGCAAAATCCAATGATTATATGGTGAGACCGGTCAACAAGATCAAGGCAATGGATGAGAATCTTCCTGGATTGTCGGCTCAGAGACCCGTAGTACAGTGGGCTTTCAATGAAGATACCAAGGTAGGTGACATAAAAAGGTTCAATATCAATAACGGATATGCGGTAGTTCAATTGACGGCTTCTTACAAAGAAGGACTTATGTCACCTGAAGATGCATCAGTTATTGTACTTCCCAAGATTAGAAAGGAAAAAAAGGCAGAACGTATCATGGAAGCCAATAAAGGAAAATCCATGGACGCTTTGGCGAAGGACAACAATGTCAGTATGGCAACGGCTTCAGCCTTGACCATGCAAGCACCCACTATTCCTGGTGCAGGAAGGGAGCCTTATGTTGTAGGAAAGGCTTTTGCCATGGAAAAGGGAAAAACTTCTGGATTGATCAAGGGCGAGACAGGTGTATTTATGGTAGCCGTTACCAATAAGGTGGAAGCGCCAAAATTGGATAATTACAGTACCTATGCCAACAATTTAAAGGCTGCAAATGAAGCAAAAGTTGCTTCCGGGGTGTTCATTGCACTTAAAGATGCAGCAGAGATCGAAGATAAAAGATCTATCTTTTACTAGTAGGAAAATATTCAAGTCATAAAAAAAAGCCTCCCAATGGGAGGCTTTTTTTATGTTATAATGCCATATCTGAAAAGGGAATTATGGTTTTGTATCCCTTGTCAAGGAAAAAGGATTGGGATTCCTCTCTACCGGTAGCCAAGATAAAATCACCGCCCCAGGCTCCCAAGCTTTTTATGCTTCCCGGAAATTCAGGAAATAACCTGGATTTTACCGTTTCCATTTTTAGGATGTTGGAAATGCGTTTTTCGTGCTCATGGATCAGTATATTGAATTCTGCCAAGTCTTGGCAGGTCAACAATTTTTTGGTGATGAGTCCTATGTCTGAAATCAATTTGTCGGTATTGAACTCCATCTTCCGATATTGTGCAATACCTTCCCTACTGTTCTGTTTTTGGTTTAAGTGTACAAAATAGAGTTGATCTTTGAAATCGGGATCAAAATCAACTTCCTTGACCATGGGCCGCCCCTCTTTTATTTGATACGTAATGGCTGTTTTGTGCTGTGCGCATGCAATATCATAACCACTGCCAGAAAATGCCAGCCAAAGGAGCTTATAGGCATCTACCTCGGCCCATTGTGCAATGTTGTTGATCAGGGTAGAGGAGGACCCAAGTCCCCAATCTCTGGGAAAATCCAATTGGGTCTCCACTAAAAGACCTGAAGATTCTTTTAGAAAGTTTGGGTTTAAAAGGAAGGCCTCAGATAGAATCTTGATCAAGGTGTTCCTTACCGAAGATTCTGTTTTGTTATGGGTGTGCTTTTTCTTTATTTCAGCTGGTTCAAAACTAGTTTCGAACCAGATTTCCTTGGTATTGGTGTAGCTTCTCCAGATTATGGAAGAGCCTTCAATGGGAGAGATTTTGAGGGATTGGCCATAGGTAGTGGGTAGTGCCAGGCTTAGGGCTCCATCGAGCACGGCGTACTCACCGGTAATCAATAATTTGCCATGGCTGTAATAGATGTCTTCCATTATCCTTTTCGTATCTTCTGTATCGCCTCCACTACAGCGCTGTGGGTCACGGTGTGTTTTTTAAAGTGGCTCACCAGAGTGTTTTTTTCCGCCTCCGTTGCCTGTAGTTGATTTAAAATATTCATCAAGTGCATTTTCATATGTCCTTGTTGTATTCCAGTAGTGACCAGGGACCTTACGGCTGCAAAATTTTGAGCCAGACCCGCCACTGCCACCAGTTGCATCAGTTCTTTTGCCGAGGGCCTGTCCAGAATATCCAAAGCCATTTTTGCCAAGGGATGAAGGCTGGTCAGTCCGCCTACTGTTCCCAAAGCCAAAGGTATTTCTATCCAGAAGCTAAAGCGGCCATGGTCAATGGAGGCGTGCGTTAAACTGGTATATTGCCCATCTTTGGCCGCATAGGCATGTATTCCGGCTTCCACGGCACGAAAATCGTTTCCAGTTGCCAGAACCACGGCGTCTACTCCGTTCATGATGCCCTTATTGTGGGTAACCGCCCTGAAGGGCTCTACTTTGGCAATGTTAACGGCGCGGACCATTTTTTCTGCAAACTCCAAGGGCGAAATATCCTCGCCCTCCTGAAGATCTTGGATGGGGCAACTTACCTCCGCCCTGACCAAACAGTTGGGTACATAATTGGAAAGAATACTCATGACCACTTCTATATGCTTCTCTTCCCCAGAAAATTCAGCATACTCCAACGCCTCTGCTTTCCATGTTTGGGCCAATTGTTCCAAGCAGGAATTGATGAAGTTGGCACCCATGGCATCCAATGTCTCGAAGGTGCAATGAAGTTGGTAATAATCCTTGAGATCCTTGCTCTTATCGCGCAATTGGATATTCGTGATCCCGCCACCCCTTTTTTCCATGTTTTTGGTGATCGAGGAAGTGTCCTGTATTAACTTAGGTTTTACAAACTGGAAGAACCGCTCCAATTTTCGGCAATCCCCTTGGTACATAAAGTGAACCTGCCCTATTTTTTCGGTACCCAATACCTTGGTCTTAAATCCTCCCCGGTGGAGCCAAAACTTGGCAGCTTTGCTGGCTGCAGCGACCACGGAGCTCTCTTCAATGGCCATTGGGATAGCGTACAATTTATCGTTGATCAAAAAGTTGGGTGCTATGCCAAGCGGTAGATAGAAGTTGGTGATCGTGTTTTCAATAAACTCATCGTGCAGCTTTTGGAGTTCCTTGTCTGTGTTCCAATAACGCTTTATGGTCGCTTTGGTTTCCTTGGAATTATCCGTATATCGATCAGATATCCAGTCTATTTTTTCTTCTTTGGTAAGTTTTGAAAATCCTTCTATCGGGGCCATCTTCAATTGTTTGTTCTGAGGCTCAAAGATAGTGATTAACACAATAATTCACGGGACCTGTTGAACAAGAGATAGCGCAATCTTAAAGTTGTGATTATTTAAGAACAAAGTTTATTTTTTTGTGAAATTATTAGTAAACTTGGACGTTTTAATCAATTTTTAAAAATTAATGAAAAAACTACACCTAGTACTTCTTTTTATTTTAGGATTTATAGTGGCCGGTTCGGCACAAAACAAACAAATACCATTAGAGGAAATTTGGAATGGAGAATTTAGGACAGAGGGCATGGATGTGCTCAGGTCTATGAATAATGGTAGGGAATATACCGTCCTGAACAATGGTAGGGATACCAAATCTTCCATGATAGATAAATACGCCTATGAAACCTTGGAAAAGTTGGAGACCATTGTTTCTTCGTCTGATAGTGACCAGATTCCCTATTTTACGTCATACGAGTTTAGCAAGGATGAAAGCAAAATTTTATTGGCAACGGACATAGAGCCTATTTTTAGGCGCTCTACCCTGGGTGTTTTTTATCTGTACGATGTGGAATCCAAATCCATCGTAAAGATTGCCGATGAAAAAATCCAAGAACCTACCCTTTCCCCAAATGGTAGCAAGGTGGCCTATGTGTACAACAATAATCTGTTTGTATTCAACGTCAAGGATAGAACCACCGTACAGGTAACCAGGGACGGAGTAAAAAATCAAATCATCAATGGGGTTACCGATTGGGTTTATGAAGAAGAATTTGGCTTTGTTCGTGCTTTCGAATGGAATTCAAATGGTACCAAAATAGCTTTTATTCGATTTGATGAATCCGAAGTGCCGGAATTTTCCATGGACATGTACGGATCGGAATTATATCCAAGCAGGCACGAATTTAAGTATCCAAAGGCCGGGGAGAACAATGCCAAAGTTTCATTGCACTTATACGATGTGTCCAATGGGGAAATAGCTATGGTAGACCTAGGGGGTGCCTATTACATCCCAAGAATAAAGTGGATGAACAATGCCAATTCCCTAAGTGTGCAGACCTTGAACCGTCACCAGGATAATCTGAAGTTAATGGCGGTAAATGCCAAGGATAACAGTGTAACCCTTGTTTTGGAAGATACGGATAAGGCCTATGTGGATATTACGGACAACCTTACTTTTTTGGCCGATGACAGTTTTATCTGGTCCAGCGAAAAGGATGGGTACAACCACTTGTACCTGTACGATTCAAAAGGTAAGTTAAAGAATCAGGTCACCAAAGGAAATTGGGAAGTAACAACCTATTATGGCTACGACAAAAAGACGGACAAGATCTACTACCAGTCCACAGAGAACGGGTCTATCAATAGGGATGTTTACAGCATAAGCAGCAATGGTAGGAACAAAAAAAGACTGACCGAAAAAACGGGTCAGAACGATGCTTCTTTCAGTGCCGACTTCACTTATTTTATCAACACATTTTCAAGTGCTACAACACCACCGGAATATACCTTGCACAAATCACAATCCGGTAAGGAATTGAAGAAAATTAAGGATAATCAGGCCCTTCTCAAAAAATTGGAGGCCTATGCGATTAGTCCAAAAGAATTTTCGACACTCGCAATCAATGGCAATGACCTCAATATGTGGATGATCAAACCACAGGATTTTGACGCCTCCAAACAATATCCGTTGTTGATGTTCCAATACAGTGGGCCTGGTTCCCAATCTGTTTCCAATAGGTGGATGTCTTCCAATGATTATTGGTACCAGATGCTTGCTGCTGAGGGCTATATCGTTGCCTGTGTTGATGGTAGGGGTACCGGATTTAAAGGAAGGGATTTTAAAAAGGTCACCCAATTGGAATTGGGGAAATACGAGGTGGAAGACCAAATTGCAGCGGCCACTTCCTTGAGCACCTTGCCCTATATAGATGAAGGCAGAACCGGAATATGGGGATGGAGCTATGGAGGCTTTATGTCCACCAATTGCTTGCTTAAAGGGAATGACGTATTTGAAATGGCGATCGCCGTGGCTCCTGTGACTTCATGGAGCTTTTATGATACCATTTATACGGAGCGTTTTATGAAGACTCCGGCTGAAAATCCTTCCGGCTATGATGATAATTCACCGTTTAATTATCCGGAATTGTTAAAGGGAAAATATTTATTGGTCCATGGTTCCGGGGATGACAATGTCCACGTTCAAAATTCCATGCGTATGATTGAGGCTTTGGTGCAGGCGAACAAACAGTTCGATTGGGCCATTTACCCGGACAAAAATCACGGAATCTACGGTGGCAATACCAGACTTCACCTATATACCAAAATGACAAACTTTATTAAAGAGAACCTATAACCAAAAGAAATTTTATGTCAGATACTATCAAACCAAGTGATCAACAAGAGCTTTTTGGGCATCCAAAAGGCTTATTTTACCTCTTTTTCGCCGAGTTATGGGAACGATTTAGTTTCTATGGCATGCGTGCCCTTTTGACCCTTTACATGGTAGAGGTCATCTTTGAGGCCTTGAAAGAACGGGATTTTGCTACGGCAGCCGTATATGCATCTTATGGCTCCTTGGTCTATGCATCAACGGTCATTGGCGGGCGTATTTCCGATCAAATTTTAGGGATGCGGAACTCCATTTTTTTGGGAGGGATCTTAATGTCCATCGGTCATTTTGTACTGGCCATAGAGAACAATGTGGCCTTTTTTCTCGCTCTGTCCTTTATCATTGTCGGAAATGGCTTCTTTAAACCGAATATTTCAACCTTCGTAGGCTCCTTATATGAAGATGGCGATGTGCGAAAGGATTCTGGGTTTACCATTTTTTACATGGGAATCAATATCGGAGGCTGGGTAGCTCCTTTGTTGTGTGGATGGTTGGCCTATAGTTACGGCTGGCACTATGGGTTTGGTCTTGCCGGAATTGGTATGTTGACCGGACTGATCTTTTTTTGGAGCGGGATTCGCAAGAATGTCTTTGGCGACAAGGGAATGCCGCCAAACCAAGAAGTAATGAAGAAAAAGGTCCTGGGCGTGAAACAGGGCGTTCTTGTTCCTGTATTGGCAGTGCTTTCCGCCCCGGTAATAGCCTACCTATTGTCTTCCTACAAATCCTTAGGTGCTGAAGGCACATTCTTTGGGGATCAGAATATTGTGAATGTCATTTTCAAAGGTATCGGGGTGGCTATTTTGGCTTATTTGGCGTACATCATGTACCAAGCTACCCTGGAGGAACGTAAGAAACTATTTGTAGCCGTATTGATTACCGTATTTATGACCATTTTTTGGGGGTTCCACGAACTTTCTGGAAGTGTTATCACTTTGTTTGCCGCAAGAAATGTAACCCTGGATTTTATGTCCGCCGCACAGACCAATTCATTGAATTCCATGTTCATAATTATCTTGGCTATTCCTATTTCCCTCATGTGGACCTATCTGAGCAAAAGGAATTTGAACCCGAGGACACCTTATAAATTTGGATTGGGATTATTGTTCGCAGGTGTCAGTTTCTATATATTGGCCATCAGTGGTGCTAGTGCCAATGCCAATGGTTTGGTGCCTTTTGCCTACTTATTGTTAATGTACTTTCTGCTATCGGTAGGAGAGCTTTTTATGTCCCCTGTTGGACTTTCCAAAATCACCGACCTTTCTCCCAAGAGAATTGTGGCCTTTATGATGGGGGTATGGTTCCTGTCTTCAGCATTCGCATTTCAGGTGGTTGGTTTTATAGGTAAAAAATTGGCCATAGAAAGTACGGACAAGAATGTCGGAGGTTTTGAAACCCTAACTGTTTATACGGACGGTTTCCAGCTTATTGCAGAATACGCCATAGGTGCAGGAATTATTGTGCTTATAGCGTCACCGTTGATCAAAAAATTAATGGGTAACGTGCACTAGTATCAGTCATCCAAAGTAAAATAAAAAGCTCCCTTTTCACCAGTATAGTGAAAAGGGATTTTTTTTTGGAGACAAGTCTGCTTCCAACGTTGTACGGCTCCCCTGTAATTGCTGCCATCCGCAATGATGAATTTTGGCTTGACGGAATCAATAAAACGTTCCAAATTGATTTTAGGGGATTGGGTCATTAAAACCAATGTTTCTCGGTTACTTTTTGGGGGATAGGTGCCCAAGCTATCCAAAACATACAATAGTTGATCTTTTAAAAGATAGCTATTATGTAGTGTGTCAAGGTGTACCCTTTTGATACGTTCAGCAGTCATATAATCTTCTTGGATGTGCTGGATACTATTTTGATCGGTGGTGCTGATGGCCAAAGTGTTTCCTGTTCGATGGAACAGGGCTGTATTTCTTGATTGGTGCAGCACAATGATTTCTTCTTTGGTCTGACTGTTATAATTGGCGTAAAGTAGATAGGATTGAAAAAAAATGAGCAAGACCATACTGCTTAATAATCTCTTTGCGGAGCGTTGGGAGAACAGAAACAGGACGCAACCTAGGAGGGCATAGCCCAATAATACCTGTGCAAGGTCAAAAGGGATGCCCCTGAAAACAAAGGATTCCTGATTTCCGATCCACCCAACCACATTGTTCAGAAGGGTTATCATTTCATTGTAAAAGAATGATAAAGCAGGGGGGAGGAAGTTGATCATAGCCAAGGCGATGACCACAATGCCCATACTCAGGATGACACCCAAAAAAGGCACTATGGCCAAATTGGATAGAAAGAACAACCCGGGGAATTGATGGAAATAGAATAGGGCAATAGGTAGTACCCCCAATTGCGCTGCAATACTTACACTCATCAATTGCCATATTCTTTTAATATAGGTATTGCTGGGAGACCATAATTTCTGGAGCATCGGATAAATCCATAAAATAGCAAAAACAGCCGTATAGCTCATTTGGAATCCAACCTGAAATAGAAACATGGGTTCTATCAATAGTATAAAAAATAGGGACAAGGCAAGTATGTTGAAGGTGTTGGTTGGCCTGTTCAGGCTCATGGCAAAGGCTAAAAACGAGAACATAGCCACGGCCCTTACTATGGAAGCGGAAAACCCGGCAAGAAATGCATAGCCCCAAAGAATCAAAAGGATAAGCGTCAGCTGTATGATCTGGCCATGTCTTATCTGTTTTAAAGGGGCCAGTACAAATTGAAGGATAATCAATAGGATTCCGATATGAAGTCCTGATACGGCCAGGATATGAATGGCACCTGCATTGACATAATCGTTGATGGTTTCTGCTGAGACCTCTGTCCTTTGCCCCAATAACAGTGCTTGGACAATGCCCAGCTCCTTTTCACCCATCGCTGCATTTTTTAAGGCGTTTGTAATTTTTTCCCGTATCCCGAAAGCCCAACCATATGAAGTAGTAACGAGCTCGTTCCTTATTTGGAAAAAAGGGGTTTCCAAAGGTATCCGATGGTAGATACCCAAGTTGTTCAGATAGTTTTTGTAATTGAATTGATGTGGGTTTAAAGGCGGGGAGATGGCTGAATAGTTCCCGTAATAGGAGATACGGTCATCTGGCTTTAATTTTGTCCCAACAGAATCAATCTTGAGGGACAGCAATATCTTTCCATTGGTCTTTTTTTGGTTTACTTCAATAATGGAGCCAATGTAATTGTGGGCATAGGCATTGGATTTGAGTACTTCCTGTACCTGTAAAAGGTATTGATTGGGCCCAGCTCCATGGACATGGGAATAATGGTCATTCTGATTGTTGGGCTGGGCCATGGTTATGGCCAAAAAACCAATACCCATGGTCGTAATTGCAGCCAAGGTCCCAAACCAAAGTAATTTTCCCTTTTTTGTGAAAATAAGGGCCAATAGGGCAAGGGAGATGCTTGTGCCAAGCAAGGGAATCCGTGGATCCGTATCGGCATAGTACCCTAAAAGTATCCCTATAATCAGGAACAGAGAAAGTTTTACCGAGTTTTGCCTAAAGAACACGGGTGGCTTTTACAAAAGCGCTGTTCCAATAGCCTTCCCTCATGGAAGAAACGATAACACCCCGTGAAGTGGAAGAATGGATAAATTTAATTTCGTCACCCTCTGTGGTTACTACCATCCCCACATGGTTTATTTTTCTGTTGCGCCTTCCGGTACAGAAAAAGAGCAGGTCTCCTTTGGTGACCTCGTTCAATTTTACTTTTTGGCCCTCCAGGGCCATTTGGGATGATGATCTGGGTAAATTGTAATTGTGTTCCCCGAAGGTGATGAGCATCAGACCGGAGCAATCCAGTCCATCTTTAGAAGTGCCGCCATATTTGTAACGCACCCCTGAATATTCCAAAGCGGTATTGATCAACCTATCCGCAAAATTGAAAGAGGCCTCTGATCTGGCTTCGGCCATTTCTGTGCTGTTGCTCAGGGAAATCTCCTCGTTGACGTTTGGTACGGTAACAGAAGTTCTCGGTACCTTTACGCTTCTTTCAACATGGGTAACGGTAGTGGATTTGGAGGATCCACAACTGGCGATCAAAAAAAGCAATGCTAGATAAGGGAGTTTACGAATCATTGTGTAAGCTTATTGGTTGTTCATGTTATATCGGTTACCCCATAAATTTAAGCATTTTCTACAATAAGTGCAGCGGTATGCGCACTGGCACCTATGCCGCCCAATTTATTTTCGAGGTCCTCATAGGCGTCAAAGATCATTTTTCGTTGCTTACCGTCCAATATTTTTAACAATTCAGATGTAAGATTTTTAGTGTTAAGATCATCCTGAATCAATTCTTTGACAACTTCCTTTTTCATGATCAGATTTACAAGGGAAATGTATTCCAGTGTTATGATCCTTTTGGCTATTTGGTAAGAGATCCAATTGGCCTTGTAACAGACCACTTGGGGGACCTTGAAAAGTGCGGTTTCCAAGGTGGCTGTTCCGCTGGTTACCAGAGCGGCATGGGAGAGTCCCAATAGGTCGTAGGTCCTATTGGCCACAAAACCCACTTGTGGGCCTTTGAGGAAAGGTTCGTAAAAATCCATGTCCAAACTAGGAGCCCCTGCGATCACAAATTGATATTCAGGGAAGGCCTTGGTAACGGACAACATCACATGTAACATTTTCTGTACCTCCTGTTTTCTGCTACCGGGCAACAGGGCAATGATAGGTTTGCTCGGGTGGAGTTTGTTGGTCTGTCTAAAATGGGTGTCATCGGGTTTCTTCCGGTCCCCAATGGCATCAATTAGTGGATGACCCACAAAGTTCACGGGAAAATTGTGCTTTTGTTCGTAGAACTCCTTTTCGAAGGGCAAAATAACATACATGGCGTCAATGTCCCTTTTTATACTCTCTATCCTGCCTTCTCTAGAGGCCCATATTTGAGGGGCAATATAATAGTTGGTCTTGATGTTATTCTCCTTGGCCCATTTCGCAATCCTTAGGTTAAAACCGGAATAGTCAATGAAGATCAGCTGGTCTGGTTGAAAAGACAGAATGTCCTCCTTGCAAAATTTAATGTTTTTAAAGATGGTATTGATATTGCCTAGGACCTCTAAAAAGCCCATAAAGGCCATTTCCTTATAGTGTTTTACGAGGAATCCCCCTGCCTTTTGCATGAGATCCCCGCCCCAACACCTAATGTCGGCTTCCGGGTCCTTTGCTTTGAGGGCCTTGATTAAATTGGAGCCATGTAGGTCTCCTGAGGCTTCACCGGCAATGATATAATATTTCATCTTTTTGTTTTAAAATTTCCCATTAAAACATTTTGTAATACAGTATGAGCAGGGCAGTTAAAAGAGTAGCTATCAATACGCCCCTGGCCCTTAGATCCCTATTCAACTTTAGGAAACCAAAAAAGGCAATAAGGTTCAGGATGGCCCCCAAGGCCAGTAAACTGCCAACATGTTCTTGTTCTATGGCAGCCGTAAAGGTCTCTATGATGCCCAAATCGGAAAATAGAACGATGTAGGCCAGGGTTCCTATGGTATTGGCAATGATACCAACCAAAAAACCGATGATAATTTCTTTTTTATTCATGAAAGTTCCAGTTGTTGATTTGTTGTATGGCGTGGTGTGCCGTAAGGTCAAACTGCGTAGGTACTACGGAAATATAGTCATTGGCCAAAGCCCACTCATCCGTGTCCTCCCCTTTGTCCAATAACTCAAATTCTCCTGTGAGCCAATAGTATTCCTTGCCCATGGGACTGATTCTTTTGTCAAATTTTTCTTTCCAATTGGCCCTTGCTTGCCTGGATACCCTGATGCCCTTATATTCCTTGCCCTCCAATTTGGGAATATTTACGTTGAGTACTACTCCCTTGGGCATGCCCTTGTCCAGGGCTTCACGAACAATTTTTTTTATGGGTTCCCCAGCTTTTTCAAAATTGGCGCCCCAAGAAAAATCACAGAGGGAAAAGCCTATGGCCGGTACACCTTCTATCCCTGCCTC
Source organism: Sediminicola sp. 1XM1-17 (assembly GCF_037203765.1). Lineage (NCBI taxonomy): Bacteria > Pseudomonadati > Bacteroidota > Flavobacteriia > Flavobacteriales > Flavobacteriaceae > Sediminicola > Sediminicola sp. 1XM1-17. The sequence continues at coordinate 229,946 of NZ_JBBCAS010000006.1, forward strand.
AATGGCAGCACTCATGGTCCCTGAATAGATCACATTGATGGAGGAATTGGATCCGTGGTTAATGCCACTGACACAGATATCGGGCTTTCTTCCCAAGAGTTCCTGTAGGGCTAGTTTCACGCAGTCAGCGGGCGTGCCACTGCAGCTGTATTCCTCTGTGGCCCCATGGTCCGAATCTATGACAACCTTTTTTGAGTATAAGGTATTGTCCAGGGTTATCGCATGTCCCATGCCAGATTGTGGACTGTCAGGGGCTACAACAACTACATCTCCTATTTCTTTCATGAGCCGTACCAAAGTCCTTAATCCTGGTGCCGTTATGCCATCATCATTGGTGACAAGAATCAAAGGTTTTTCCATAGATTATAATTTATGGTGCAAAAATACGTTTTTCATTATGAAAAGCCTTTGCTGTCGTTTAACAAAAATTTAATGGATATAGCACAAAGTGGCATAGTTTTTTCAGTATCTTAGAGGGTTCCGTAGGGTGTATGACGGTTGTTTTCAATGGTCATGCGCTTCATTGTTTTAGGAAGTCGGAAGGAACAAAATATTAAAAAAAGGAATAGAACATGAAAAAGAAATTGGCTTTTGCACTGTTGGTGATGCTGATCGCTGTAGCCTCCTGCAGTTTTACGAATAAATCTTTTGAGACCAGTGATAAGGATAAGTTGTTGTTGGATCTAATTACCTATGTTTTGGAGAAAGGGCATTACCAGCCCAAGGATATCAACGATGATTTTTCAGTTGAGGTCTTTGAGGATTTCATCAATGTGATTGATCCCACCAAAAGATACTTCTTGGAAAAAGATATCCAAGAGTTTGAAAAATATAAGTTTCAGATCGATGATCAAATCAAAAATACGGATATCAGCTTTTTCAATCTCGTTCACCAAAGGTTGATCGAACGTATGCAAGAGGCCAAAGGAGTGTATAAAGATGTTTTGGCAGCGCCCTTTGATTACAGTGCTGATGAAAAGATCAATATTGATTATGACAATCAGCCTTTCGCAAGTTCCAAATCGGAATTGAAGGAGCGGTGGAGAAAACAGTTGAAATATGCTACCTTGGGTACGTATGATTCTAAATTGACAGACGAGGAACAGAAAAAGACCAAAGATGCCAATTACAACGCAAAATCCTTAAAGGAGATTGAAGCGGAAGCCAGGGCATCCACGGAAAACACCCTTGACGAATTTTATGACTTTGTGGATGAGCTGGAACGCAAGGATTGGTTCGTTCAGTATATCAATACCATTGTAGATGAGTTTGACCCGCATACGTACTATTTTGCTCCAGATGACAAGGAAAAATTCGATGTGAGCATGTCAGGTAAGTTTGAGGGTATTGGGGCCCGTTTACAAAAACGTAAGGACGAGACCACTATAGTGGAAATTATTTCAGGTGGTCCGGTATGGAGAGATAAGCGTTTGGAAGTTGGTGACGAAATTTTAAAGGTAGGTCAGGAAGGTGAGCCACCAGTGGATATTGTTGGGATGAGACTTGATGATGCCATTAAATTCATCAAAGGCCCAAAAGGTACCAAAGTGAACCTTACCGTAAAAAAAGTAGATGGATCTATTGAGGTGATTACGCTAGTGCGCGATATTGTAGAATTGGAGGAATCTTATGCAAAATCGGCGACAGTCAAAAAAGGTGATCAAAAATTTGGGTTGATCAACTTGCCTAAGTTTTATGTGGATTTTGAGGATTATAACAACAGAAATGCAGCCACGGATGTGGCCAAGGAAGTTGAACGACTTAAGCAGGAAGGAGCAGAAGGTCTAATACTTGACCTTAGGGACAACGGAGGTGGTTCGCTAAAAACCGTTGTGGAAATGGCCGGACTCTTTATCAAAGATGGTCCTATAGTGCAGGTGAGATCTTCAGGGCAGCGTAAGGAAGTGTACGATGATAAGGATGAGCGAATCCAATGGGATGGACCCTTGGTTATCCTGGTAAATGAGTTATCGGCATCTGCTTCTGAAATCTTGGCCGCCGCCATGCAGGATTACAAACGTGCCATTGTAATAGGTAGCAAACAAACTTTTGGTAAAGGTACCGTACAGAATGTTATTCCTCTGGACAATATTGTAAGAAGCAACGAACATGGGGATCTTGGAGCGATTAAACTGACCACCCAAAAGTTCTACAGGATCAATGGAGGTTCCACGCAATTGGAAGGAGTAAAGAGTGATGTTGTGGTGCCAGATAGATATAGCTATATTGATCTTGGAGAGAGAGATCAACAAAATCCGTTGCCTTGGGATAAAATCTCCCCAGCGGACTATAAGCCATGGGACGGTTATATTGATTATGAGCAGACCATCGCCAACAGTGCTTCCAGAATGGCGTTGAACTCCCAAATTAAATTAATCGAGGAGAATGCCCAATGGTTGAAGCAACAGCAAGATGAAAATGTAATTTCCTTGAACTATAAAGTGTATAAGGATCAGGAGGAAATGATGAAGAAAAAGTCGCAATATTTTAAAACGATCAACGACTACGATTCCCATTTATCTTTTGAATCCCTGAAATATGAAAAGGAGTTGTTCACTCAGGATGAGGTATTGAGAGAGAAGCGGGATCGTTGGCACCAAGACTTGGCAAAAGATGTCTATGTTGAAGAGGCGATCAACGTTTTGCAAGATTTAAAACTGAACAACATTAAAGAGACCAAATTAGCTAGTGTAAAAGGATAGGTTTTACATATAATAGAATGATATATAAGCCCGGTTTATTACCGGGCTTTTTATATTTGTAACCAACCTGTATTTTTCCACGGATACCTAATGATGAAAAAAAAATATATTTACCCCCTATTGCTATTATTCTTTGCTGTTGCCTTTTGGCTTGTTGAGAACTTTTATGTTGTTGATACTTATGGGAGCGATGCTGCAACTCAAGGACCCAAAGGGAAAATCGAGCTGCTTTTGCCAACTTCAACGACAGGCATGGTGGTGCACCATGATTATTATTCCCTGTCCTATCATGAACGCTTCGAACAGGCCGAATGGGTGGCCTATGAGCTCACCAAGGCCCATCTGACCTATGATGACCGTAAGCGCCCCTATTTTATTGAAGACCCATTGGTTTCCACTAAATCTGCAGATTGGAAAAATTACAGGGGCTCTGGTTTTGATAGGGGACATTTGTGCCCTGCGGGCGATATGCGATTTTCAGAATCGGCCTATAACCAAACCTTTTATACCAGTAATATTAGTCCGCAAGAGAACGCTTTCAATGGTGGTATATGGAATAGATTGGAACAGAAAGTAAGGTACTGGACCAAGCGCTATACCTCTGTATTTGTAGTTACGGGTGGTATATTGGAAAGTGGCCTGCCACAGATCGGTGATGAGGAGGTGGCGGTTCCCAATTATTTTTATAAAGTGGTTGCCAAGGGCGATATTGACAATTTGCAAGTGGTGGCCTTTCTTATGCCCCACAAAGAAAGTAGTCTCCCTTTGGAGCGGTTTTTGGTGCCATTGGATAGCCTGGAGAGGCTTACCGGAATAGATTTCTTCGCTCAGCTACCCGATGCACAGGAAGCTATGTTTGAGAAAGGTGTCAATTTAGAGGGATGGGAATTTTAGTTCCACTCGTTCAATCTGTTCGAATCGAGCTTTAAGAAAATAAATAAAAGCGCAGTAAAAAATAAGAGGCCAGATCCGCCGTAACTGAAAAACGGCAATGGAATTCCAATAGTGGGCAAAACGCCTATAACCATCCCAATATTGATAAAATAGTGGATCAGGAGTACAGAGATGATACCATAGCCGTACATTCGGCTAAACCCACTCTTTTGCCGTTCTGAAAGGTAAACCAAACGGAGAAATAGTGCGGTAAATAAAATGATGACAATGGAGGTTCCTAGAAAACCCCATTCTTCCCCAACGGTACTAAAAATATAATCGGTATGTTGCTCTGGAACGAAATCACCCTTGGTTCTGGTTCCCTCCATAAATCCCTTGCCGAAAAACCCTCCGGATTCGATGGCTTTTTCCGATTGATAGGTATTATATCCTATCGTTTTTTTGATCTCCTCCAATTTTTGAGGGTCTTTTTCCAAACGGAGCCATAGACTGAAACGATCCCTATGCCGTTGTTCGAATACTGTATTGAAAACAAAGTTTACCGAAAGGGAAAATGCAATGGCAATTACAAAAAACGTTAGGATGGGAACAAATGGAACCTTAAAGGATTTCTTTTTCAACAAAAAGAACAAGGCTATGATAATACCCAGTACAATACCTACCCACGCTGTTCCGAACATCAAGGTGGTTACAAAGATCAAGAGCAATAAAAAAAGGATGGTCAGGTAATAAAGTGGGAGTCCTTCACGGAACATCACAAAAATCAATGCAAAGAAGACCAGGGCGCTTCCGGGGTCCGGTTGTGGGATCACTAGGATGGCCGGTATTAAGATGATCAAAAAGGCGTAAAATTGGTCTTTGCCCCGTTTTATGTCGGTCTGTATGTCACTTAAATATTTGGCCAGCGCCAACGCTGCGCCCACTTTTGCCAATTCCGAGGGTTGTAGGTTAAAGAAACCCAGATCGTACCAAGAAGTTGCGCCGGCAATGGTCTTTCCAAATACGAAAAGCCCTACCAATAGGATTAAGGATATGATATAGATCACGCTGGAAAAGCGCTCGTAAAAATCGGCCTCAATACCTAGTAAAAGTACAATGGAAAAAATGCTCACTATAATAAAGAACAACTGTTTGCCATACAAGGTCCCAAAATCCAAAAGGGCCTTGTTTTCTTCAGAATAGGTGCTGGAATAGATGTTGATCCAACCAATTCCTACCAGTAGGAAATAGATTAAAACGGTCAACCAATCTATTCGCTTTAAAATGCTTTTACCAGACACGCTCGTTTATTCTAAAAGGTTGGCCACTATGGGGTTTTGCATATTCTGCCTCCAAGGTTTTTTCTAACATCCTTTTTTCCAGATCCTTTCTGGTAATTTCTCCTTTGAGGTACTTTTCGATCAATAGGGAGGCGATATGTCCGGCATAGCGCGCACCGTAATAACCGTGTTCAATATAAACGGCTATGGCGATCTTTGGATTTTCAACTGGTGCAAAGGCGATGAAAACGGAATGATCGGTGAGCTGAGTTTTCACGCCATTTATTCGGGTGAAGTTCTCCACGGTTCCGGTCTTGCCCGCAATATCAATGCCCGGAATTTGAAGCCTGCTGGCCGTTCCCTGGGTGTAAACCATAGCCATTCCATGGACAACCGGATCAAAGTGTTGCTTGTCGATGGTAGTGTGCTTGGCTTCTGTGAATTCAGGGATGCTGATGTCCTTGTTTTCAATTTTTTTGAGCACGTGAGGAGTATAGTAAAAACCTCTGTTGGCAATGGCAGCCGTCATATTGGCCAATTGGATAGGGGTTGCGGATACCTCTCCCTGGCCAATGGAATTGGAGATGATGTAGGAGGAAGACCATCTATTGTCGCCGTACCATTTGTCATAGTACTCCTTACTGGGGATTCTGCCCCTTTTTCCAGTCGGGAGGTCATAGCCTAGAAAATCTCCCAAGCCAAAACTTTTCATGTGTTCTTCCCAAACATCCATTCCTTGATCGGTGGTGGGGAACTGCTCATATATTTTCCGGAAAGTCCCAGCGAAATAGGCATTGCAAGAATTGTAAATACCTGCGGTCATATCCCTTAATCCACCTCCGCAATGGCATCCCCTTTTTGTGCTGCCCACATAGAATCCATTGTAGCACATAATTCTGGTATCGGGGGTAATGGCCCCTTCTTGCAGGGCAACCAAGGCATTCAATATTTTAAAAGGAGAACCTGGAGAGGTTTCAGCCAAGAGACTACGGTCATAGGTGGGTTTGGCAATGGAATCGTAATATAGCTCGGTGTAGTTTTTGGATCTTTCACGTCCAACCAATAGGGCAGGATCATAGGTAGGTCCCGATATAAGCGCCAAAATCTCCCCAGAACTGGGTTCTATGGCTACAATACCTCCGTGTTTGCCCTGCATTAAAAGCTCACCGTATTCCTGGAGCTTCTTGTCCAACGTCACATGGATTTCTTTGCCCTGTTCGGGCAAGGTATCCATCATTCCATTTTTATAAGGTCCTATATCCCGGTTAAAACGGTCTTTTTGAATATATTTCACACCTTTTTTGCCTCTCAGGATATCTTCGTATTCTTTTTCAATCCCGGTTTTTCCCAAAAGTTCCCCTTGTTTGTAATAGGGGTTGTTGGCCAAGTCGCGCTCGTTTACTTCGCTGATATAACCCAATACGTTGGCACCACTGTTGGTAGCATAATAGCGCAACGATCTTTTTTGGATATAGAATCCGTCATACTTTCTCATCTTTTCTTGAAGACGGGCATAGTCTTCCTTTGACAATTGATGAACCAGCACGGACGGAAGTCGCGGAGAGTATATTTTGGCCTTATTTAAATTCTTGATAAAGGTCTCTTTGTCCAGTCCCAATAGGTTGCAAAACTCCAGTGTATCCAATGGTTTTACATCCTTGGGAATGACCATGACATCATAGGCAGGCTGATTGGCCACCAACAATTCCCCATTCCTGTCGTAGATATAGCCTCTTTCCGGGTAATCATAGATGGCTTTCACCGCAACATCCTCAGACACCTTTTCTCCGGGACTGTTAAATACCTGGAGATAGGAAAGTCGGCCGATGAAGGTGATTCCTATGATGATGATAATGGCGGAAAGAAGAAACTTATTCATTCTTTTTTGTACTAACTAGTGAACTTACCAATAGGCATACCAAAAGCGACACTGCGCTGGTGGTTGCTATTTTTTTCAAAATTACCAGTAAATTGGAGAAACTGAAAATTTCGAGTGAAAAGTATACTATATGGTGCAATAATATTAATAACGCTAGAAATGTAATTTGTTGTGCCCTAGTGCTATTGGAAAGTTTAAAACTCTGAAACTCGTAGTTTACCCCAAAGCAAAAACGCATGATGGTTGGTCTAAAATAGGCTATGGTTATTATGGCTGCCGAATGCAGGGCCATGGTGTCCGAAAAGAGATCGATCATGAGACCCATGAAGAAGCTTATCACTAAGAAAAGCGACCTGTTTTCCTTGATCGGGTACCAGTATATAAATAGAATATAAACCATTGGATTTATATATCCAAAGAAATTAAGGTGATTGAACACGAGTACCTGAAAAAAAACAAGCAGCAAAAACCGAACGATATTTATGAAATAATATTTACTTGCCATTTTCTATCTCAGATTCCAATTGTAATATTTCTGGTCTTGTCGTATTGTTGATGATATACACGTTCTTGATATTGGTCATATCATTGAAAAGGTCCACATCTATACTGTAATAGCTCTTGGAGGTGGTAAGGTCAAAGGCTTTAATGGTCCCTATGGGAATATTTTCAGGAAATATACTGGAGCTTGCCCCGGTAACTATGGTGTCACCGATTTTTAAGGGTACCAATCTGGGGATATCCACCAATTGTACCACATTGAATTTCTTGGTGTTCCATACCAAGGAGCCAAAACGTTCGGTGTTCTTGATTTTGGCATTGATATTGGATTTGGTATTCAGGATACTCTGTACGATGGCAAAATTGTCAGAAGTCCTTTCAATGATGCCCAATATACCTGTGGAGGTAATAACGCCCATGTCCTGCTTCAACCCATCTTTTTTTCCTTTGTTGATGGTGATGTAGTTTCTTGGGTTGGCAAAGCTGTTTTTGATCACCCTTGCGGATGTTACCACATAAGTGCTACTGGTGGAATCCAATTCAATTGCCTCAGGAACTTTCAGATTAAAAAGTATGCTTTTTAGTTTCCTGTTCTCTTCCAAGAGTTGCTGATTTTCCGTGCCTAGACCAAAGTAGGAGGTAAAGTTGTTGGTGGTTTGATAAATGCCACCAGTAAAACTGTTCGCAGAATTAAAAAATCTCGACTTGTGAAAGGAATGTGATTGTATGGTAAGGGCAAAGGCAACTGTCAACAACAAGACATAAAGCAATGAGGTTTTATATCTTATTATAAATCGAATAATCTGTTGCATTCACTTTAGCTATTTTGGTGGGTTACAAATATGACGATCCACTTAGGGTGTGCCTAATGAAATATTGACCTGGGTGCGCTGATTGCGAATTTTATTTGATCAGGATACTTTTGTATCGTTCCAAATTTTTCAGTGCAATCCCTGTTCCACGTACTACGGCCCGCAATGGATCTTCGGCAATGTAAACCGGTAAATCTGTTTTTTGGGACAATCTTCTGTCCAATCCTCTAAGCATGGAACCCCCACCGGCCAAGTAAATCCCGGTGTTATAGATATCTGCCGCCAATTCTGGTGGGGTTTGTGATAAGGTTTCCATAACAGCGTCCTCTACTCTTAAAATGGACTTGTCCAATGCTTTCGCTATCTCTCTATACGAGACTTGTACCTGTTTTGGTTTTCCTGTCAATAAATCCCTTCCTTGAACCGACATGTCCTCAGGTGGTGTCTGAAGGTCTTCCGTAGCCGAACCGATTGTTATTTTGATATTCTCAGCCGTACTCTCTCCTACATAAAGGTTGTGTTGGGTACGCATGTAATAGATAATGTCATTGGTGAAGACGTCACCCGCTATCTTTACGGATTTATCACAAACGATACCTCCAAGAGCGATAACTGCAATTTCTGTCGTACCACCCCCTATATCAACGATCATGTTACCTTTTGGTTGCATAATATCCAAACCGATACCAATAGCTGCTGCCATAGGTTCGTGGATCAGATAAACTTCCTTCCCGTTCACACGTTCCGCAGATTCCTTAACCGCACGCATCTCTACCTCGGTAATTCCGGAGGGAATACAGATGACCATACGCAATGCCGGTGGAAACCACTTTTTCTTCAGGGCAGGGATATTCTTGATGAACATATTGATCATCTTTTCCGAAGCGTCAAAATCTGCAATAACCCCATCTTTCAAAGGGCGAATGGTTTTGATGTTCTCATGGGTTTTTCCTTGCATCATGTTGGCTTCCTTGCCAACTGCAATTATTTTACCGCTGATCCTATCTCTAGCAACTATAGATGGACTGTCAACGACTACTTTGTCGTTATGAATTATAAGGGTGTTCGCCGTTCCTAAATCTATGGCTATCTCCTCGGTCAAGAAATCAAAAAATCCCATTTCTACAAGTTTGGTTTCGGATTAAATGTAAGTTTTATCGGTAAAAGTAACAAAATTAATGTTTAAAATGTCTTGTGCCGGTCATTACCATGGCGATTCCATTTTCATTGCAATAATCTATACTCAATTGGTCCTTGATGGAACCACCGGGCTGGATGACACTTTGGATACCGCTATTGCCCGCAATCTCAACGCAGTCGGGGAATGGGAAGAATGCGTCGCTCGCCATAACCGCTCCGTTAAGATCAAAATTGAAAGATTGTGCCTTGTGGATGGCCTGGTTCAAAGCATCTACCCTAGAGGTCTGTCCGGTTCCACTGGCCAATAATTGTTTGCCCTTTGCCAAGACAATGGTGTTGGATTTGGTGTGCTTGCATATTTTGGAAGCGAAAATCAAATCTTCCAGCTCATCGGCAGATGGTTTTTTATCCGTTGCATGGGTCAAGCCTTCAATAGCATCGGTAATATTGTCCCTTCCCTGTACCAAGATCCCATTCAAGCAGGTGCGTACCATGGTTTCGGGAAGCTCGATATCGTTCTGAATCAAAATGATCCTGTTTTTCTTTCCTTGCAATATCTCCAATGCGTCTGCAGCATAGGACGGCGCAATTACAACCTCGCAGAACAATTGATGTATTTCTTCAGCCGTTGCTTTGTCTATTTCCTTGTTGCTGATCAAAACACCTCCAAAGGCAGACACAGGGTCCCCGGCCAAAGCGTCTATATATGCTTGGTGAAGGGTATCCCGCATCGCAAGGCCACAGGCATTGTTGTGTTTTAATATCGCAAAGGTTGGAGCATCATTTTTAAATTCATTCATAAGGTTGACGGCTGCATCAACATCCAATAGGTTGTTGTAAGACAGTTCCTTGCCGTGAACCTTGTTGAACATGGCATCAAAATCGCCAAAGAAAAATCCTTTTTGGTGGGGGTTTTCGCCATAGCGCAGAACCTGACCATTGGGTTCGCTTATTTTTAATACCGCTTCCTCCTGGTTTTTGTTGAAATAGTTGAAGATGGCCGTGTCGTAATGAGAAGAAACATTAAAGGATTTGGCTGCAAATCGCTTTCGGTCTTCCAAAGTGGTGCTGCCATTTCCTTTGGTGATCAGCTCCAAGACCTCGCTATAATCTTCCATGGAGGACACACAGAGGACGTCCTTGAAGTTTTTGGCAGCCGCCCTGATCAAGGAAATGCCACCTATGTCGATTTTTTCTATGATATCTTGTTCCGAGGCGCCACTGGCAACCGTCTTTTCAAAAGGATAAAGGTCTACAATAACAATATCCAATTGGGGAATATCAAATTCCTTCAGCTGTGCCTGGTCTCCGTCATGATCCTGTCTGTTCAGGATACCTCCAAAAACTTTTGGGTGCAAGGTTTTTACCCTACCTCCCAAGATGGAAGGATAACTGGTTACATCCTCAACGGGTACCACATCAATCCCCAATTCTTTGATGAACTTTTCGGTTCCTCCGGTGGAGTAAATGGTGATTCCAAGTTCATTGAATTTTTGTACTATGGGCGCTAGACCGTCTTTGTGGAATACAGAAATTAGGGCCGAAGTTGCTTTTTTTGTGGTACTCATCTTGTGTGTGCTTATCTAAAGAAATTAATAAGGACACAAAAGTAGTTTATTACCTTTAAAAAAGGGGGCAGGTTATCAACAAAACAATCAAAGTTTTAAAGAATTTTGGCCACCTGTTCATTAATGAATTCCAAAAAGCGCTCATCTTCCGCTGTAAATGGGTCCGGGGTGTTGGAATCGATGTCTATTTGACCAACGTTTTCACCATTGACGAACAGGGGAACAACTATTTCGGCCTTAACGGTTATGCTGCAGGCAATGTAGTTATCCTGGGCCATAACATCGGGGACCACAAAATTTTGATTGGAAACGGCCACTTGACCGCATATGCCTTTTCCGAAGGGAATTATGGTATGGTCTGTATGGGCACCAGCATAGGGTCCAAGTTTTAATTCATTCTTATCCCCATTTTTAAAGTAAAATCCAACCCAGTCGTAATAGGTGACGTTTTCTTTTAAAAGGTCACATATTTGCTGCAGTTTGGTGTCTTTGTCTGCAGTGGCGTTATCAAGAATGGATAAAACTTGTGGTCTTAAAGTGGCTAACATGGGCATAATTTTTTGCAAAAATATTCAAATAGATCTACTAGGTCGCCTTTTTTGTCCAAAAATTACAAAGGGTGAACCGGTAAAATTTAGTTAATAATATACTGCATTTCATGCATCATCCGTTTATTTTGTATTTTCGCGTCCATGAAATCCATATTTCAAAAGGTTTTTTCCATATTCATGGCACTCTTGGTGCTGGCTTCCACGGTCTCATGGACCATTGGAATGCATTATTGTGGAAAATCTTTGGTGGATATTGCTTTGTTTGACCATGCCGATAAATGTGGTATGGATTCGGCTACCAATGATGGTTCGGGATATTCCGAATTGAGGCAAATGTCCTGCTGTGCAGATACATTGGCAGTAATTATTGGTCATGACGATCTTGTATCTTCACAAATTGATATTTCCAAGGTACAACAGCATTTTATAGCTGTTCCCATTGCGGCTTTTACCCTGTTCAATGAGACGGTAATACGGGAAAAATCCTATGACAATTATATCCCCCCGAAACTGGTCCGGGACGTTCAGCTTTTGGACCAAGTTTTTTTAATCTGATTTTTTTAATAACTGTATTTGCCTTCCAATCCGATTGGAAAGTTAGAGGGAATCGCGCGACTTCTAAGGTCGATTCCGTTTTATAATTATTAAAAAAATGAAATGAAATACTGTTTATTTATATTGCTGTTCCTACCAATCATAACCATCTCCCAAGAGAAGGTGGAAGGTATGATCATGGAGGCCAATGAGGGCAAGAAGCACATGGGCCTTTCGGGTGCCAATGTCTATTGGATGAATTCCCAGATTGGTACCATGACCAATGACGATGGGTTGTTCTCCATCCCATTCTCCAAAGAATACAATAAGTTGATCATTAGCTATGTTGGTTTTAAGACCGATACCCTAACGGTCAATGCACCAAAAATGCTGCACCATGCCCTGCAGCCATCCAATATGCTGAATGAAGTGGTTGTGGAGCAAAAGAGGGATGCCCTCCAAAAAACATTCTTTAGTGCGCAGAACGTAGTGACTGTCAATAGTGCGGAACTGCTCAAGGCTGCCTGTTGTAACCTCTCCGAAAGTTTTGAGACCAATCCGTCCATTGATGTGAATTTCACAGATGCGCTTACGGGTACCAAACAAATACAAATGTTGGGACTTACCAGTCCCTATCTGCTCATTACCCAGGAGAATATACCCATGGTACGTGGGGCATCCCAGGCATATGGCCTTACGTTCACCCCGGGCACATGGGTGGAGAGCATTCAGATCACCAAAGGTGCAGGGAGTGTCGTGAACGGTTACGAAAGTATTTCTGGACAGATCAATACCGAATTGGTAAAACCCTTGACCGACAGTGGACTTTTTGTAAACGGCTATACGGCACTGAACGGAAGATATGAGCTCAATACCCATGTCAATAGGAAGCTTACCGATAAATGGAGTACCGGTCTGTATCTTCATGGCAACCTGAGAAATTCCAATGTGGATGATAATGGTGATGGATTTTTGGATGTTCCCTTGGCCAATCAGATCAATGTGATGAACCGTTGGCAATATCAAAACCCGGAAACTGGATTTATCACCTTTATGAACGTTCGCTTCTTAAATGATGAAAAGCAGGTGGGACAGACCAGTTTTGACCCGGATTCGGATAAGTTCAGTACCAATGCCTGGGGCGGGGAAATAGATACACGTCGTTTTGATGCTTCCGTAAAGTTGGGTTATGTGTTTCCGGAGCTGCCCTTTCAGAGTTTTGGGTTTCAGGCTTCTTACAGCATGCACAAACAAGAATCCTATTACGGTTTCAATCAATACGACATAGACCATCACAGTCTTTATTCCAATGCCATCTTCAATTCCATCTTGGGAAGTACACAGCACAAATTCAAGACAGGGCTTACCCTGGCGTTGGATACCTATGATGAGTTTGTAAATACCCAGGATTTTGGACGTACGGACAATTCTTTGGGTGCCTTTTTTGAGTACAGCTATGATAATTTGGAGAAATTGAGTTTGGTGGCCGGTTTACGTGTGGATACGCACAATAGATTGGGGACCTTTGTCACTCCAAGATTGCACCTGCGATATACCCCTTGGGAAAATTCGAGTTTTAGAGGTTCCTTTGGTAGGGGAAGAAGGGCAGCCAATATTTTTGCGGAAAACCAACAACTATTTGGTTCTTCCAGACTAATTAGTATTGATAACATGGGAGGAGAGATCTATGGACTTGACCCCGAAGTGGCCTGGAATTATGGCGTGAGCTATTTGCAGGGCTTCAATCTGTTCAATAGGCAGGGGAATATTACGTTGGATTATTATCGCACCGATTTTGAAAACCAAGTGGTTGTAGATTGGGAAAACCCCCAAGAAATTTCTTTCTACAATTTGGATGGAAAAAGTTACGCCAACAGTTTTCAGGTGGAGCTGGATTATGAATTGGTAAAGAATGTGGAGATACGCGCTGCCTATAAGAATTATGATGTGCAGACCGACTATAATTCTGGAAGGCTCCAAAAACCCTTACAGGCCAAGAACAGATTTTTTGCAAACATAGGATATACCACCGTTCCCAAAGAAAATGGGTCGCAATGGCGATTTGATTATACGTTGCATGCCGTAGGAGAACAGCGCCTTCCCAATACTTCAGCAAATCCATCTGAATATCAAATGGAGGCCACTGCGGCGCCTTACAGTTTGATGAATGCTCAAGTGACCAAGGTGTTCTCCCAACATTTTGAAATGTATGTGGGTGGGGAGAATTTAACTAATTTTATGCAGGATAAACCAATTTTGGGGGCAGATGACCCTTTTGGCCCCTATTTTGATACAAGTATTGTATATGCCCCCATAATGGGGAGCATGTATTATGCAGGTTTTAGATATAAATTATAATTACGCAATTGGGTCTCTTTTGATATAGGGGCCTAATTTTAACTTTAACAATTAGAATCATGAAAAAAGGAATTTTAGCAATGGCAATGTTATGTTTCTCCTTGGCGACCTTCGCTCAGGACAAGAATAAGAAATTGACCATGGAAGTTGATGGGAAATGTGAGATGTGCAAAATGCGTATCGAAAAGGCAGCTCTGGGCGTGCCCGGGGTAAAGTATGCCACATGGGATATCCCTTCACACCAATTGTCCCTGATCATGGATGAGCGAAAGACCAATGCCATGAAGGTAAAAACTGCGATAGTGGCAGTAGGCCATGATACCAAGGAGCTGAAGGCAACCCAGGAATCTTATGACCAGGTGCATCCCTGTTGCCGTTACCGTGAGGACAATTCGGACGATAGTAAAAAGCATTAAAACAAAAAAACGCTCTGGATTCCAGAGCGTTTTTTTTTATATATCCGATGTGTTCACCATTACATCATTCCTGGCATACCGCCACCCATTGGTGGACCTGCAGGAGCATCTTCCTTAATGTCTGTCAAAGCACATTCTGTGGTCAAGATCATTCCGGCAACAGAAGCGGCATTTTCCAACGCAACCCTTGTCACTTTCTTGGGATCTATGATACCTGCTTTAAGCATGTCTACATAAGTTTCGGACTTGGCATCGTAACCGAAGTGACCTTTGCCTTCCAATACTTTTGCTACAACTACTGAGCCTTCACCACCTGCGTTTTCTACGATGGTTCTCAAAGGAGCCTCTATAGCTCTTGCAACAATCTGCAATCCTGTTTCTTCGTCTGCATTTTCTGCCTTTATGGAAGCGAGAACTGCTTTGGCGCGTACTAGGGCAACACCACCACCGGCAACAATACCTTCTTCAACTGCTGCTCTTGTGGCGTGTAGGGCATCATCCACACGGTCTTTTTTCTCCTTCATCTCCACTTCAGAGGCGGCACCTACATAAAGTACTGCAACACCACCGGCCAATTTGGCCAAACGCTCTTGAAGCTTCTCTTTGTCGTAATCAGATGTAGTGCTCTCAATCTGAGATTTGATCTGGTTTACCCTTGTTTTGATGTCACTTGCATTACCAGCACCGTTGACAACAGTTGTGTTGTCCTTGTCTATGGTCACTTTTTCACAAGTACCCAACATATCCAAAGTGGCGTTCTCCAATGAGAAACCTCTTTCTTCAGAAATAACGGTTCCGCCGGTCAAGATAGCGATGTCTTCCAACATGGCTTTTCTCCTATCTCCAAAACCTGGAGCTTTAACAGCCGCAATCTTTAGGGAACCTCTCAATTTGTTCACCACCAAAGTAGCCAACGCCTCTCCGTCAACATCTTCAGCAACGATCAAGAGCGGTTTGCCTGACTGGGCTACTGGTTCCAATACAGGAAGAAGATCCTTCATGGAAGAAATTTTCTTATCGAACAATAGAATGTACGGGTTCTCCAAGTTGGTCATCATCTTTTCAGAATCTGTTACAAAATATGGAGAAAGGTACCCTCTGTCAAATTGCATACCTTCCACAACATCTACATAGGTATCTGTTCCTTTGGCTTCCTCTACGGTGATAACACCTTCTTTTCCTACCTTACCGAATGCTTGGGCAATTAACTCCCCAATAGTATCGTCGTTGTTGGCGGAAATAGAAGCTACTTGTTTTATTTTTTCAGAAGAATCGCCGACTTTTTTGGTCTGCTTGGCCAAATCGGCAACGATGGACTCAACAGCCTTGTCTATACCTCTTTTAAGATCCATTGGATTGGCACCAGCGGCTACGTTCTTTAAACCTTCTTTAACGATGGCTTGAGCAAGTACGGTTGCCGTTGTTGTACCGTCACCTGCAAGATCGTTGGTTTTGGAAGCAACTTCCTTAACCATTTGTGCACCCATGTTCTCAAGGGGGTCTACCAATTCTATTTCTTTTGCAACGGTAACACCATCCTTGGTCACCATAGGGGCTCCAAAGGATTTGCTGATGATAACGTTTCTACCTTTAGGGCCTAAGGTAACTTTTACCGCATTTGCCAAAGCGTCTACACCTCTTTTTAGGCCATCACGTGCTTCAATATCAAATTTTATATCTTTTGCCATTTTCTTAGTTGTTTTTTTTGATTAAATAATTGCAAAAATGTCACTTTCGCGCATGATAAGGTAATCCTTACCTTCCAATTTTAATTCTGTGCCGGCATACTTTCCGTAAAGAACCGTATCACCCACCTTTACTGTTATCTTGTCGTCTTTAGTTCCTGGACCAACGGCCACTACCTTGCCTTGTTGTGGTTTTTCCTTTGCAGTCTCCGGAATGTATATTCCCGAAGCAGTTTTTGTTTCAGCAGCCATAGGCTCTATAAGAACCCTATCCGCTAATGGTTTAATGTTAACTTTAGACATATTTTTAGTTTTTAAATTTTAATTTCTGGTTACCATAAGGCAGAAATTATGCCATTGGTGTAAAACTGACATATTGTAAAACAAAAATGCCAGCTTGTCATTCAGGCTGGCATTTTTAGTATGTTATATCGTGTATTTTATTCCTCGTTATTCACAGGAGCAGCTTCGTCCGTTGTTGGTAAAGCTTCCGGTAGACTTTCTGGAACCGTTGTTTCTATGTCATCACCTTGTAATAACTTGGATTCGTTGGTTCCCAAACTGCCTTTTAAGGCCACATTGGACAATAGGATCAGAACAATCAATAAGGTTGCCAAAGTCCAGGTACTCTTGTCCAAGAAGTCTCCCGTCTTTTTAACGCCACCAACTACTTGGTTTCCACCGCCACCAAAAGATGAAGATAGTCCGCCTCCTTTAGGGTTTTGTACCATAATAACCAACACCAATAGTAGGCAAACAACAATGATAAGAATCAGGAAAATTGAAAATGTACTCATTATATTATTAGTTTTCTTTTTGTATTTTCTCTACCGTTTTTATTCGGTCAGCAAAGAAACTACTTTTTTCTGGATATTTCAAACTTAAAATTTTGTAAGCCTGTATTGCTTTCTTGTACTTTTTTTGCTCTAAATATACTTTTGCCAAGGTCTCTGTCATGAGTTCATTCTTGTCCATTTTCAAGGACTCTGAAATATCTACCTTATCTATCTTCTCCTTGGGAACAATTTTGGGGTTGTTTTCGATGAACTTGTCAATGAGGTCAAATTTCTTCCTTTTGGCCAGATCTTCGATCTCTTCGGTAGGTTCGTCTGCCTCCTTGTACGCTTTGGTTTGGTCTTCCTCCTTTTTATGGGGTTCTCTCTCAATGGGGGTGGCCGAAGTCAGTTGAAGCCATTCCGTAAAGGAGTATTTTTCTTTTTTTGTAAATGGTAGGGGCTTGCCAATTTCCAATTCTTTTTCGGCCTCTTTTCTCGCATCGGCGATGGCCTGGTCCACATGGGGGTCCATGGACTTAAATAGGGCGGGGTCCAATATCTGCTCTGCTTCCTTTACGTTCTGTGGCAATGGTTTGTCCTCGGAACGGTCATTGAGCAGGGTTTCAATAGGGGTGTCGGCAGCCACTTCTTCTGCGACAATCTCATGCTCCTTAATGGATAGGCTCCTCCCCGAAATTGAATCGGCAATGGCATTTTGGAGAAAATCCCTGGAAGTGATAAAATCAAAAAGTACATCCCTGTCCGTGGTATGGGCAGCGGTGATTTTCAGGGCATTGTTGAATTTGAAACTGTTCAGATTCTTAAGGCCTTTTAAATGAATGGCCCTGGCCGCCTGAAAATAGGGGTACTCTTCAATGATGTCCTCCAAATGCTTTGTCTGCACGGGAGAAACCACTTTGTTTGGATGTTGCAATAAAAATGTAAAATCCGATACGTTCATACCTATCTACCAATCTGCTAAGGATGCATTAAAAATATCTTGGGTTATCCTTTCAAAGATAACTTCATGTGCCTCGCCTTTTACACTATCCAATAGGGTGTTGGCATCATAATCATAAAAGAACGAAAAATTCTTCTCAAAATCAGCATCTTCTTTGGTCTTATTGAAGAACCTGACCTTTACCCCAATGGTGAGCCTGTTCTGAGCGGCCGTCTGATTGGAGGTTGCTGTCATGGGTGCAACCCGATATTCAATGATTTCACCTTCGTAGGTCAAATCGCCACCGGTGGTGACCAGGTCAAGACTGGTCTGGTTCAGTATGAGATCTTGCAGTGCCAAGGTAAAATCCCTGTCCAGATTGGGTTCAATGGTGGATCCGGGGCTTTGTGCCGCATAATTCTGAAAGTAGTTAACCTGAAAGGTCTTGGCGGTTCCTACGTTTCCCCCGGTAAAGTTGTACACGCCACATCCCTGCAGGGTGAACATAACCGTAAGGATCACCGCTATATTTTTTATTCTGGTCATATTATAGATTGTATTGTTTGATCTTGCGGTACAGGGTCCGCTCCGATATACCCAACTCCGCTGCAGCGGCTTTGCGTTTGCCCTTGTTGCGCTCCAATGATTTTTTGATCAATTCAATTTCCTTTTCATGTAAAGATAGGGTTTCCTCTTCTTCTATTTCTTCTGCAAAATGATACTTGTCCTCTTGAACGGATTTAGGGCTAGGGGTGGGACTTTCCATTTTTGGTTCGGGAAGGCTCAACACCTCCAGCTCACTGCTCTGTTCCTCCGCTTCCGAATAGTCCTCACTGTCGTCCTTTCCGTATATTTTACGGATCAGGTTCTCGTTCTCTTCCTGCACTTTTTCCGTGTCATTGTTCTTTAAAAGTTCCAGGGTCAATTTTTTCAGATCGTTCAGGTCGCCCTTCATATCAAACAACACTTTGTAGAGTATTTCGCGTTCGTTGCTGAACTCACTCTCCTTGCGTTCCTGTTTGATGACCGCAGGTAAATTGGATCCACTGGCATTGGGAAGGTAACCGTTCAATGTAGCAAAATTAATGGATCTCTGCTCCTCCAATACCGAGATTTGCTCGGCTATGTTCCGCAACTGTCGGATGTTGCCAGGCCAGCGGTATTTTAATAGGAGCTCAACGGCATCCTCCTCTAGGCGGATGGTGGGCATTTTATATTTCTGTCCGAAGTCGGATGCAAATTTTCTGAACAATAAATGGATGTCATCCTTTCTGTCCCGTAACGGGGGAATGTTGATTTCAACCGTACTTAACCTATAATAAAGGTCCTCCCTGAATTTTTCCTTCTTGATCGCCTCAAACATGTTCACGTTGGTAGCGGCCACGATACGGACGTCCGTTTTTTGCACCTGTGAGGAACCTACTTTTAAAAACTCCCCATTTTCCAAGACCCTTAGGAGCCGCACCTGCGTGGTTAGGGGCAATTCCCCCACTTCATCCAAAAATATGGTCCCCCCATCGGCAACTTCGAAATACCCACTGCGGGTGGCGGTTGCCCCGGTGAAGGCTCCTTTTTCGTGTCCGAAAAGTTCACTGTCTATGGTGCCTTCTGGAATGGCTCCGCAGTTCACCGCAATATATTTGGCGTGTTTTCTATGGGACAGGGCGTGGATGATCTTTGGCATGGCTTCCTTTCCCACACCACTTTCACCAGTGACTAAAACGGAAATATCGGTAGGCGCTACTTGGATAGACTTTTCTATGGCCCTGTTGAGCTTAACATCGTTCCCGATGATTTCAAATCGTTGTTTTATGGCTTGTACCGATTCCATTGCTTTAGGTTCATTTAAGATATTGAACACCGTAAATACTGTTCCTCTCCTTGTTTATTGACTCTTTTCTAGTTGTTGTCACTGTAGCCCACAGCTTCCCCTATCAGGGTTGCTGAGGTGCAGGCATTGATTTTTACGTTTACAAAATCGCCCACCCTATAATTTCCTTTCGGAAAAACAACCACCGTACTTTGGGAATTTCTTCCCATCCAGTCCGATTCTGATTTTTTTGAAGTGCCTTCTATAAGTACCTCTTCAATTTTTCCCACATGCTGTTTGGTTCTAAAGTGGCCATGTTCTCTTTGAAGGGCAATGATTTCGGCCAGTCTTCTTTTTTTGACAGGCTCCGGTACGTCGTCCTCCATCTTTCGCTCGGCCAAGGTGCCCGGCCTTTCCGAATAGGCATACATATACCCAAAGTCGTACTTTACCTTTTCCATTAGGGACAAGGTGTCCTGGTGATCCTCCTCTGTTTCTGTCGGGAAACCTGAGATCATATCCTGGGAAATGGAACAGTCCGGGATTATCTGCCTTATATTGTCTATTAGTTCAAAGTATTCTTCCCTGGTATGCAATCTGTTCATTGCTTTTAGGATCCTATTGCTTCCGCTCTGTACCGGCAGGTGTATATAGTTGCATATATTTCTGTGCTTGGCCATCACACGAATCACATCCAAGGTCATATCCTGGGGGTTGGAGGTGGAAAAGCGTATTCTCAGCTTGGGTTGCGCAATGGCGACCATATCCAAAAGATTGGAGAAATTAACGGCAGTGGCCTTTTGCATCTCACTGGCGTTTTCAAAATCTTTTTTCAAGCCCCCGCCATACCATAGGTAGCTATCCACATTTTGTCCCAATAAGGTAACCTCTTTAAAGCCTTTGGAGCAGAGGTCGTTTACCTCCTCCAAGATTGATTGTGGGTCTCTACTGCGTTCGCGCCCCCTGGTAAAAGGAACAACACAGAAGGTGCACATATTGTCACACCCACGGGTAATGGACACAAAGGCTGAAACTCCGTTTGACTGAAGTCGCACTGGCGCAATATCCCCATAGGTTTCTTCTTTGGAAAGGATTACGTTTACGGCATTTCTGCCTTCATCAATTTCTTGAATCAGATTGGGAAGGTCCTTATAGGCATCGGGGCCTACCACCATATCCACTATTTTTTCCTCTTCCAAAAGCTTGGTTTTCAAACGTTCTGCCATACAGCCCAAGACCCCAACCTTCATCTGTGGCCTGTGTTTCTTCACGGCATTGAACTTTTCCAACCGCTTGCGAACCGTAAGCTCCGCTTTTTCTCTGATGGAACAGGTGTTCACTAGAACAAGGTCTGCTTCTTCTAGGTTATCCGTGGTGTTGAACCCTTCATTGGCCAGAATGGAAGCCACAATTTCACTGTCTGAAAAGTTCATGGCGCAGCCATAACTTTCTATGTAAAGATTGCGCTTGTTTTCCTGGTTTTTCGCTACGGAAAGGGGTGTTCCCTGAACCGCTTCGTCTATTGTCTTCTCCATGGTTTCGTAATTGCCTTTAACCCAAATAGGCGTGCAAAGATAGGATTAATTGAAGATTCGTGACAATTTGACAGTTAAATATTTATCAAAAATCGGTAGAAACCATCTGTCAATACCTGCATCGCTTGTCAGGTTTTGGTTAGTCCTTATTATATATGCGTTACAAGGGTCAAGGTTGTCTTTGTGCTTCTTCGAGGGCAGGTCCTTGTCATGGTGCTAGTGCACGTGGAATGAATAGTGCTGTTCTTCATGGGTCGTGGGGGTTAAGTTCCTTGAATTTAGAGTGATAAAAAGAACATAAAATAAGATCGGTAAGCTCGGTGAAAGGATGCTTTTTTTATATGTGACGCAAGGATAAAGCGTTAAATAAAAAAATTGATATACTTTTGTGGCAACAAAAAAGATTGAATGGCAAAGAATTTAGTAATTGTAGAGTCGCCTGCTAAAGCAAAAACAATAGAAAAATTTTTAGGGAAGGATTATAAGGTAGAGTCCAGCTTTGGACATATTGCCGATCTGCCCTCTAAGGAGTTGGGAGTTGACGTGGATAATGGTTTTAAACCAAAATATATTGTTGATAGCGATAAGAAGGCACTTGTCAAAAAACTAAAGGACCTGGCCCAAAAAGCAGATACCATTTGGTTGGCCAGTGATGAGGATAGAGAGGGGGAGGCCATATCTTGGCATTTGGCAGAAGAGCTAAATCTGGACAAGGCCAAGACCAAAAGGATTGTTTTCAACTCCATTACCAAGGCAGCCATTCAGCGGGCCATTGAAAATCCCCGCGAAATAAATTATGACCTGGTAAATGCCCAACAGGCCAGAAGGGTTTTGGATAGATTGGTAGGTTATGAGCTTTCGCCG
Organism: Sediminicola sp. 1XM1-17; assembly: GCF_037203765.1. Taxonomy (NCBI): domain Bacteria; kingdom Pseudomonadati; phylum Bacteroidota; class Flavobacteriia; order Flavobacteriales; family Flavobacteriaceae; genus Sediminicola; species Sediminicola sp. 1XM1-17. The sequence continues at coordinate 252,170 of NZ_JBBCAS010000006.1, forward strand.
GTTTTATGGAAAAAAATAAAGCCAGGACTATCAGCAGGTAGGGTGCAATCGGTAGCGGTTCGATTGATCGTAGAACGCGAAAGGGATATTGAAGCCTTTTCCCCCGGAGCATCCTTTAAGATTTCGGCGGTTTTTAAAACACAGGACGGAACTTCTTTTTCTGCCAAAATGAACAAGACCTTTTCTTCACAAGAAGAGGCCGAGGCATTTCTAAAACAAAATATAGGCGCCAATTTTAAAGTCGCCAATCTAGATAAAAAGCCTGCCAAAAAATCACCGGCAGCACCATTTACCACGTCAACCTTGCAGCAGGAGGCTTCCAGGAAGATCTATTTTTCGGTGGGCAAAACCATGCAGGTGGCCCAGCGCCTCTATGAGGCGGGATTGATCACCTATATGAGAACTGATAGTGTCAATCTTTCCAAAGAAGCATTGGCAGAAGCGAAAGATGCCATCATAAGTAATTATGGAAAGGAATACAGTACGGTAAGGAATTTTACGGGCAAGACCAAAGGGGCGCAGGAAGCCCACGAGGCCATTCGTCCTACAGATATGAAAATACAGTCGCCTTCCTTGGATCGCGACCAATCCAAACTTTACGATCTCATCTGGAAACGTACCCTGGCTTCCCAAATGAGCGATGCCCAATTGGAGCGTACCAATATCAAGATCAGTGCAAGTACCCACAATGACGAGTTCAGTGCCAACGGGGAGGTTATCAAGTTCGATGGTTTCCTTAAAGTGTATATGGAAGGGATCGATGATGAGGATATGGCGGAAGAACAGGATGGGATGTTGCCGGCCATGAAAGAAGGGGAAGCCCTGACCAATACCAATATCTCGGCCACAGAACGATTCTCGAGGGCACCTTATAGATATAGTGAAGCTTCCTTGGTGAAAAAATTAGAAGAGCTTGGTATAGGAAGACCATCTACCTATGCACCGACCATATCCACCATTCAGAACAGGGGATATGTTGAAAAAGGCTCCATTGAAGGTACAGAACGCAATTATGTACAACTGATCCTTAAGGGCGATAAGTTGACAGCGAAGAACCTAACGGAAAAAGTAGGTTCGGATAAAGGCAAGTTAGTGCCTACAGACATAGGAATGATCGTGACCGATTTCTTGGTGGGGCATTTCGCCAATATTTTGGATTACAACTTTACGGCCAAAGTAGAGGAGGATTTTGATGAGATTGCAGCAGGGGATGAGGATTGGCAAAAGGTGATGACGGAATTCTACAAGGATTTCCATCCGAATGTGATTGATGTTGAGGAAAATGCAGATCGCGCCAGTGGTGAGCGTATCTTGGGGAAAGATCCAAAATCGGGGAGACAGGTATCTGTCCGATTGGGGAGATTTGGACCTATGGTACAGATAGGCACCGTAGAAGAGGAAGAAAAGCCATTGTTCGCCAGCTTGTTGCCAGAACACTCCTTGAATACCATATCCTTTGAGGAAGCCATGGACCTTTTTAAACTTCCACGTAAGTTGGGTGTATACAAAGGGGAGGAAGTAGAAGCCAATGTAGGAAGGTTTGGCCCTTATGTGAAATACGGAAAAACATTTGTTTCCATGGCCCCTGGTGAGAGTGCATTGGACATCACTATGGAAAGGGCAGCAGAACTTATACAAGAGAAGGAAAAGGCAGATGCACCTATTGCCATGTACGAAGAAAAAGAGGTGACCAAGGGGACAGGACGATTTGGACCATTTATAAAATGGGACGGCATGTTCATCAACGTGAACAAAAAGTACGATTTTGACAATCTGTCCAAGGAAGACATCGCTGAACTGATAGAGGCCAAAAAGCAGAAAGAAATAGATAAATTAATCCAAGATTGGCCAGACGAGGGTATTCGTATAGAAAAGGCTAGATGGGGAAGGCACAATATTTTGAAGGGGAAGATCAAAGTTGAACTTTCCAAAGATGTTGATGCCACCAAAATTAGCTTGGAAGAGGCCAAGGCATTGATCGAGAAAAAAACACCCAAGAAAAAAACAAAATCAAAAGCAAAACCTAAAGCGAAGAAATAACTATGGCATTTGATTTTTTGGTACCTGTAGAGGATAAGGTCCTGGCCCATTGCGAACTGCTTCCACCTCAGGCACTGGGAAAAAATATCTTTAAGCATACGGAGCGCAAAGGTCTGCCCGTGTTGGCCAATGCCACCATCGCAATTTTTGGGGTGCATGAATCCCGTAATGCCTTTGAGAAAAAAATGGAGCGCTTGGACATTTCAGGCCTGCGCCTACAGTTGTACAAGCTCATGATGGGCAATTGGAACACTTCCATCGTTGATCTTGGCGATGTGGAACAAGGGGAAGAGGTAGAGGACACCTATTTTGTGGTCAAGGAAATAGTGGCCGGGCTGATCGAGGAGAATATCATACCTATTGTCATTGGTGCTACCCAAGATCTGACGTATCCTACCTATCGGGCTTTTGATGGCCTAAAAAATATGATCAACCTTGTTGCCATTGACAGCAGGTTCGATTTTGGGGATGCAGAAGAGCTCATATCCTCCAATTCGTATATGAGCAAGATCATTACTGATAAGCCCAACAACCTTTTTAATTTCTCCAATATAGGATATCAAAGTTACTTTAACGCCCAGGAGGAGATAGACCTGATGGAGCGCCTGCTCTTTGACGCCTATCGTCTTGGGGAGATCGCATTTGACGTCTCTTTGGCAGAACCTGTCTTGAGGAATGCGGATATGGTCAGTTTGGATGCCAGAGCCGTAAGGGCGGCAGATATCGGCCTGTCGGATCATTTTTCGCCCAATGGTTTTACCGGAAGGGAAATATGTGCCATAGCGCGTTATGCCGGTATCAGTGACAAGGTAGCCCTATTTGGAATCTATGAAATAGAAAATAGTGTACAGTCATTCCAATTGATGTCACAGATTATTTGGTATTTTATTGAAGGGGTCAATTTTAGGATAAAAGAATCCCCATACCTTGATAAAGAGTCGTTTACCAAGTTTATAGTGCCCACGGACGACGAAGATTTGATATTCTACAAAAGTAATCTTACAGAAAGGTGGTGGGTAGAGGTCCCATCAATTTTAACTTCACATAATAAAACAAACACACCTGCGTTATTACCATGCACAGAAAAGGACTATTTGGAAGCGTGTGACCAAAATATTCCCGAAAGGTGGTTTAAAGCCTATAAGAAAGGCTTCAATTAATCAATATTTTTTTCAAGTATAAACTGTTTTGATACAATAATTTATTTAAAAAGCAGTTTTAGAAAGTAATAAAAGCGTTTGCAGTTTGCATTCTTAAATCGAAATTTAACCTAAAGTATGAAGAAGCTATTGTTGTTATCTATAGCATTTGTTTTTTTACTCGCGAGTTGTGGGTCCAAAACAAAAGGGGAATTAGTTGGAGCCCAAGGTAAAAAATGGTATCCAGAAAAACCTTATGGAATGGAATTGATTCCTAGGGGCGCCTTTACCATGGGTAAGTCAGAAGAAGACATGGCCCAAACCCTGAATGCACCGACCAAGACCGTAACTGTAACCTCCTTTTATATGGACGATACGGAAATTACAAATAGTGAATACCGTCAATTCGTGGATTGGGTAAAAGATTCCATTACCAGAACCAAATTGGCCATCCTTGCCGATGAGTTGGGACTAGGACCAGAAGATGGGGGAATTGGCGACTATGCATTTAAGGATGCCGATACCACTAGAATGTCTGCCTACGAAAAATACATGATGAACAATTATCAGGGTATGGGCGAGACAGGCTATGAAGGTAGGGCTTTGAACAGAGATCAGGATCTGGTTTGGGATATCAATGATTATCCAGATGAATATTATACCGAGATCATGGTAGATTCCATGTACTTGAAAGAGGAGGAATCCTATAACGGTCAACGTATTATAGATGTCAAAAAACTGAAGTACAGCTACAAGTGGATGGATATCGAAGCTGCGGCACGTTCCAAGACCGGTAACAGAAAAGATTTCATCAGACAGGAAATGTTGGAGATCTACCCCGATACCACGGTATGGATCAAAGATTTTGAATACTCTTACAATGAGCCCATGCACAACGATTATTTCTGGCATGATGCTTACAGTGATTATCCTGTAGTAGGGGTATCATGGCAACAGGCAAAAGCCTTTTGTAATTGGAGGACCAAATTTAAGAACGACGACCAAAAGAGCAGGGGCAAGCAATTTGTGAACCAATTCAGGTTGCCTACCGAAGCTGAATGGGAATATGCTGCCAGAGGTGGTATTGAAGGTGGTACTTATCCTTGGGGTGGACCGTACGTGATCAGTGATACGGGATGCTTTATGGCCAACTTTAAACCTCAAAGAGGGGATTATGCTGCAGATAGCGCTTTGTATACAGTAGAGGCAAAGTCCTTTGAGCCAAATGACTTTAACCTGTACAATATGGCCGGTAACGTTGCGGAATGGACCAATTCCAGTTATGATCCAAATTCATATGAGTTTGTATCTACAATGAACCCCAACGCCGTTTCTGCCGAAAACAGAAGAAAAGTGATCCGTGGAGGATCATGGAAAGATGTTGCTTATTTCTTGCAAGTGAGCACCAGGGATTACGAATACCAGGATTCTGCCCGTAGTTATATCGGTTTTAGAACTGTACAAGATTACATGGGAGAACAGGATTCTACCAACTAAACGAAATTCACATAGTGATCAACAATAAACCAAATACTTATTATTACTTAACATTAAACTAAAATTAAATTTACTATTATGGCACAGTCAAAATCAACAAAAAAACTATTTAACATGGCCTACGGGCTTGGAGCATCTATCGTAATTATCGGTGCATTGTTTAAAATCCTACACTGGGAGTTCGGTCCCCTTACAGGAGGTCTTCTTTTGGCAGTAGGTCTTATTACGGAAGCATTAATTTTCGCGATCAGTGCATTTGAACCTATTGAGGAAGAGTACGACTGGTCTCTTGTTTATCCGGAATTGGCTGGTGGTGAAATGACCGCTAGAAAATCAAACGGAGCTGCTGAAATTAAAGATGCTGAAACATCGTTGTCCAAAAAATTGGACGATCTTTTGAAAGAAGCTGGAGTGGATGCAGAATTAATGAACAGCTTGGGTAGCAGCATCAAGAATTTTGAAGGTGCGGCCAAGGGTATTGCTCCTACAGTAGATGCTATGGAGTCTACCAGAAAATATTCTGATGAAATGTCACAGGCAGCAGCCCAAATGGAGTCTTTGAACAGTCTTTACAAGGTTCAGTTGGACAGCGCAAGCAGACAAGCTTCTATCAACGAGGAAGTAGTACAAAATTCCAGTGCCCTTAAAGAGCAAATGGCTTCATTGGCAACAAACCTTTCTTCATTGAACGGAGTTTACGGTGGAATGCTTTCTGCAATGAGTAAAAACTAATTAGCGTACTTAGTTAACCCAAATCAAATTATTAATTAAAACCTAATTAGAAAACATGGCAGGAGGAAAACAATCACCACGTCAGAAAATGGTAAACTTAATGTACCTGGTCTTCATTTGTATGTTGGCCTTGAACATGAGTAAGGAAGTACTTGCAGCTTTCGGTCTTATGAACGAAAAGTTGGAGGCATCCAATACCAAAACAACACAAAATAACCTTGCCTTCTTGAGCGGCTTGGAAACAAAAGCAGGAGAAAACGAAGAAAAATTCGGTCCTCTTTTGGAAGATGCCAAGAAAATAAAGGCTTTGTCACAAGAGTATTTTGATTACTTGGAAAATCTTAAAAAGGAAATGATGAAGGGTGTAGAAGACCCTAAGGATTACCAGGTCATGGACAAGACAGATTATCTTGATCAAAAATTCTTCCAAGGTGACAACCTAGGTAAGGAAGGACAGGAATTCATGAAAAGGATCACGGATTACCGTACCCAAGTTACTGCTGTTTTGCCAGCTAGCATGCAGGATGTAAAAGATGCCGTTAAGACGAGATTTGAAACTGGCGATGACAAAGGCAAGGTAGAGAACAGGGATGGGATCAAAGTAGATTGGTTGAAATATCATTACGAAGGCTTTCCTTTGATCGCTTCTTTGACCAAGATCACTGCCCTTCAGTCCGATATTAAAGCTACAGAGCAAGATGCTTTGAAAGCCATGTTGCAAGGACAGTTGACCAGTGAGGTTTCCATGACCAACTATACTACCTTATTGGAGCAAGAGAAATCTGCATACTACCAAGGAGAGAAGTTCACAGGAAATATTGTATTGGGTCGTAAAGATGCCACTACAAGACCTAACGAAGTTAATTTGACCTTGGATGGTAGAAAATTAAAAGAAGGTCCTGACTATACTATCGAAGATGGTAAAGTGAAGCTTTTGGTAAGCTCAGGTAGTGCTGGAGACCATACCATTAAAGGTAACCTTGTGTTTATGCAAGATGGTGAGCGCACCGAAGTACCGGTCAACTCTACTTTTGCTACCATTACCAAGCCAAATGCCGCAGTGATCTCTGCTGATAAGATGAATGTGGTTTACCGTGGGGTTGCCAATCCCATTACCATATCCATTCCTGGTATTCCAGACAACAACGTAAATGCCAATGCCCCAGGTCTATCAAGATCTAGTGGAAGCAAGTACATCATGAATCCTGGAACAGGTAGAACAGTGACCATCAACGCTTCAGGTAAATTGCCTGATGGACAGGTTGTAGGTTCCAAAACAGAATTCAGGATCAAGGATATTCCAAGACCAGAAGGTTCTATTAGAGGAGAAAGTGGTAGTGTTAAAATGCCAAGGACCAACTTGGAGATCTCTACAGTAGGAGCAATGTTGGATGATTTTGATTTCGACTTGAACCTTGCAGTTAGCGGATTTAAATTTAAAGTGCCAGGTCAGCCAACGGTTAGTGTAGACGGAAACAAGCTTGACGAAAGAGCTAAATCAGCCTTGAAGAGAGCCGGTCGTGGAGATGCGATCCAAATATTTGATATCGAAGCTTATATTACCAACAACAGGAGCTATAAACTTAAGAAAGTTTCTCCAGTAGTAGTTGAGCTTACAAACTAGTAAATTTAAATAAGGCGTCCGGTAGTGGTATGTTGTTCGTATATGTAAAACGGCATACCACTATAGGACAAATTACACCTAGGTGTAATAAATACATAAATTATAAAAAATGAATTGGAAGAATGTTTTATTAATCGGAGCTGTTGCACTGTTACCACTCTCCATGATGGCCCAGGCAAATATTCTGAATGCCAAGATGCCCGATGAGGTAGGTAAGAAAACAGCCGCGCAAAAAGCGAATGACAATGATGCCCCATTGAAATACGGTTATGTGGACGATAGGGATATCCTTTGGTCCAAGACGGTATGGGAGGTCATCGATTTGGATGAGCGTGTTAACTTTCCATTGTACTATCCATTGGATACCATTGGGATCGGTTCTGATAGAAGATCACTGTATGATGTTTTGATGAAGAACATCAAGAGTGGTAAATTGACCGACATCTATGCCGATGCATATTTCACAGAAAAAAGGACCCTTGACGATCTTGGGGCTACCCTTCAGAAGGTAGATACCACAGATTATGGGTACGAGCAGTTGAATGCCGGGGAGCAAATATCTCCTGAATATATCAATAGAAGAAATCTGGTTGCCGCTGATCTTGAAGAATATCTTATTAAAGGTATTTGGTATTTCGATAAGCGTCAGGGAGAATTGAAATACCGTTTGTTGGGTATTGCGCCCGTAGCACCGGATGTGAACTTTATTGATGATGAGTCCATGGATATGGCAGAAGCCAAAGTACCTTTGTTCTGGGTATGGTACCCAAGCGCCAGGGAAATTTTGCACGAAGCCAAGGTATTCAATCAAAGAAACACGGCACAGCCCATATCGTTCGATATGTTGCTCAACGCCCGAAGGTTCAATGCCACTATCTATAAAGAGGATAACGTGCACGGAGACCGTGCCATTAAAGATTACATAGCAGATAATGCACTTTTCCAAGTTCTGGAAGCCCAACGTATAAAAGAGGTGATCAGGGACAGGGAACAAGATATGTGGGCCTATTAGGACCATAAATAAAACTCCAATTCAATACATATTAGAAAAACGCTGCATGTTACATGCGGCGTTTTTTTATTTTTGCAGCATGGTAGATTACTTGGTCGTAGGTTTGGGATTGGCGGGAATATCATTTTGTGAGGTTCTGGAGCAAAACCATACATCCTTTATGGTGATTTCAGACGATTCACAGACCTCCTCCAATGTGGCAGGGGGCTTGTACAATCCTGTAATCCTCAAACGCTTTACCTTGGCTTGGGATGCCAAGGCCCAACTGGATCTCGCCATTCCTTTCTACAATAAGCTGGAGGAGAAGTTGCGGACCCAACTTGATTATAAGCTTTCGGTTTTACGAAGGTTCGCCTCCATAGAAGAACAGAATATGTGGTTCGAGGCAGCAGACAAGCCGCAACTGGCCCATTTTTTATCCACCAAGATCATCGCCAACAAAAACAGTGCTATCGATGCACCTTTCGGATATGGGAAAGTTTTGTACACCGGAAGAATAGCAACCAAAAAATTACTTGCCACCTATAAGAACTACCTGATAGAAAAGGACATGCTCCTTCAGGAAACCTGTCAGTTCAATCAGTTGAACATCGGTCAGGAGCAGGTCACATACAAGGGTATAACTGCCAAACATGTGGTCTTCGCCACAGGGTATGGCCAAAGTGCCAACCCTTTCTTCAGCTACCTGCCCCTAAATGGGACCAAAGGGGAACTGCTCACCATTAAGGCACCCGATCTCAAGGAGGAAAACGTGATCAAGTCCTCTGTTTTTATCATTCCGTTGGGCAATGATCTTTACCGTATTGGCGCTACCTATAAATGGAAGGATAAAACCAATATTCCCACAGAGGAGTCCAGAATGGAATTGTTGGAAAAGCTCAATACTTTTTTAAAGTGTAGCTATGAGGTGGTAGATCATGTTGCAGGTATTAGACCTACTGTGGCGGACAGAAGGCCATTGGTGGGGAGGCACCCGGAATATGAAAATTTATACGCCCTGAACGGGTTTGGATCCAGAGGGGTCATGACCGGACCAAAAACGGCCATGGATCTTTTTGAGTTTATAGAAAATGGAGTCCCCCTGTCCAAGGAGATCGATATTGCCCGTTTTACGAAAAAATATTACGCGGTTAATTCTTAACGGCATCGGGATCGTACTTCATAAAAAGATTGATCCATATGTTTCGGGACAATCTCATGATGACCGGCATAAATACGATCAATGTGGCTACAATGGCAATGAAGGTATTGACCAAGGAGGTTCCCACGATCAAAAAGGCGATGACAAAGGCCGCTACCGCAAAGGCAATACCCACGCCATAACTCACATACATGGCCCCATAAAAAAAAGAAGGTTCTATTTTGTATTTGGTTTGGCAATGGGAACAACGTTCGTTCATTTTCAATAGATGGCCCAAATGGTACGGATTCTGGTCCACGTACATACTTTCTTGATGGCATTTAGGGCAACTTCCTGTTAAAATGCTGTAGAGTTTGTTTCCTTTTTTTAACATTTGCATAAAATTTGTGCAAAAGTACAAATTATTGATTTTCATTTAAGTAACTAGAGTCACAAAACATGCTGAATATACATAATCTATCTGTTTCATTTGCTGGGGAATATTTGTTTGAAGAGATAGCTTTTAGATTAAATGCTGGAGATAGGGTAGGACTTATCGGTAAGAATGGAGCCGGTAAATCCACCATGTTAAAATTGTTGTCCAAAGAATTGGAACCAGATACAGGTGTCATCGCTTCCGATAAGGATATCAAGATAGGTTTTTTGAAGCAGGATATCGACTTTGAATTGGGGAGGTCCGTTTTGGATGAGGCCCAACAGGCATTTCAGGAAATCAAGGAATTGGAACTTAAACTGGACTCCATCAACCATCAGTTGGTAGAGCGAACGGATTATGAGAGCGAGAGCTATAACCAATTGATCATAGACCTCAATGATATTACCCATCACTACGAAATATTGGGAGGATACAACTACCAGGGGGAAACTGAAAAGGTACTACAGGGCCTTGGATTTAAAAGGGAAGATTTTGGCAAGAAGACCGAGACCTTTTCTGGGGGATGGCGGATGCGAATTGAGCTGGCAAAACTTTTGTTACAGAACAATGATGTACTCTTATTGGATGAGCCTACCAACCACTTGGATATAGAATCCATCATCTGGTTAGAGCAATTTTTGAGAAGTTACACCGGAGCCGTGGTCATCGTTTCCCACGATAAGATGTTCCTGGACAATGTGACCAATAGGACCATAGAGATCTCCTTGGGCAGGATCTACGATTATAGCAAGCCCTATTCCGAATATCTGGTCTTGAGAAAAGAGATCAGTGACCAGCAGATGAGTGCCCAAAAGAACCAGGAAAAACAGATTCAGCAGACCGAAAAACTGATCGAAAAGTTCAGGGCCAAGGCTTCCAAGGCATCCATGGCGCAATCCCTGATCAAAAAGTTGGACAAGATTGAGCGCATTGAAGTGGACGAGGATGACAATAGTGTGATGAACCTGCGCTTTCCTGTTTCTGTAACACCGGGGAAGGTAGTGTTGGAAATAGAAAACCTATCCAAGAGCTACGGCAAAAATGAGGTGCTCAAAGAAATTGACCTTTTGGTGGAAAGAGGGAGCAAAACTGCTTTTGTAGGTCAGAATGGACAAGGGAAATCTACCTTGGCAAAAATAATGGTAGGAGAATTGGATCACGAGGGCCATATAAAACTGGGCCATAATGTGCAGATCGGATATTTTGCACAGAACCAGGCCGAATACCTGGACGGGAGCAAGACTGTTTTGGATACCATGATCGATGCGGCCAACGAAACCAATAGGAGCAAGGTAAGGGATATCTTGGGGTCTTTTTTGTTCCGGGGCGATGAGGTAGAAAAATATGTTAGGGTACTTTCCGGAGGGGAACGCAACAGATTGGCCCTGGCGAAAATGTTATTGCAGCCGTTCAACGTGCTTGTCATGGATGAGCCTACCAACCACTTGGATATTAAATCAAAGAATGTGCTCAAGCAAGCGCTCCAGAGTTTCGAGGGTACCCTAATACTAGTTTCCCATGATAGGGATTTCCTGCAGGGACTTACCGGCAACGTATATGAGTTCAAGGACGGTAACATCAGGGAATACCTCGGGGATATCGATTTTTATTTGGAGCAACGAAAAGCACAGGACTTTAGGGCTATTGAGAAAAAGCAGCAGGCCGTAAAAGTCAAGGAAAAAAGCAAGGACAAGGAGGTTACCTTTGAAGACCAGAAAAAAATAAAGTCACTCAAAAATAAATTGAGCAACGCTGAGAGTTCCATAGGGCAATTGGAAAAGGAAATTGCCAATATTGACCATGAACTTCTCATGAACTACGATGCCACCATAGCCCAAAAGAACTTTTTCGACATGTACGAAAAGAAGAAAAAGGAGCTTAAAAAGCTTATGGACCAATGGGAAGAAATAACCATGGATTTGGAAGAAATGACAGAAAAGTCTTAATCGCCAACAATACTTACAACACCACACCACAACTTTTGGCACTTTCACAACAAAAACCGATAGGTCGCTTGTCCTACATCGATTATTTTTGTTGTTAGTCTCTTATTGTACTTTATTTGTAGGACAATTCCTAGGAATGTTCAGACTACAAAAGTTTGAAGTACAATAAAGTATACACTACATGAAACAGGCTTATTTTGTTTTAGTTGTTATGATGCTAATGGGCCCATATGTGATGGGCAATGTTAGTTCCCAGGAAAAGAAAGTTCTTATAGATCTGTATTCCAGTACCCATGGTTCCCAATGGAAGGTGAGATGGGATTTGAATGCCCCTGTTTCTGAATGGTACGGTGTGCGTGTGGAGGATGGTAAAATTGTTTCCCTTAATTTGTTCAATAACAACCTTCAGGGGAACCTGCCAAATTCTTTGGGTAACTTATCATTTCTCGAAGAGTTGAATTTGGCCTTCAATACCCTGCAAGGGGAAATACCGGAGACCATCACCAAATTGAGAAAATTAAAGGTGCTCAGATTGGGAAAGAACCAATTGGAGGGAGAGATACCAGAGGAAATAGGAAATTTGGAGCACTTGTCCGTAATGGATATGTTCGATAATGGCCTGTCGGGCAACTTGCCGCCCAGTATTGGGAAGCTGAAGCAATTGAAGATGCTTTATCTTTCCTACAACGCATTGAGCGGAAGTATTCCAAAAGAATTGGTAAACTTGGAATCACTTGAAAGATTGGAATTGGCAGATAATATGATAGAAGGGGAATTGCCCAATGGGATGGCAGACCTTCCCAATTTAAAGGCTATGACCTTGGCAGAGAATAACTTGTCCGGTAATATTCCGGAGGGGATTTTTACAATGCCAAATCTGCGACTTTTACAGATGCAGAACAATAATTTTGAAGCGATTACTGATCAAATTACAGGTCAGAGAAATACACAACTGGCCCTTTTGGATATGGATAAAAAGGCCGATAGGTATGAAAAGAATGATTTTAAGGATTTGTTTATCCCCAATGCCACGGGTACTGCGGAGACCAAATTCGAAGATGATGATAACTAAACATTGAAATTATGATGTTAAAAACCAAATTTCGTAACGTAAAAATTATCCTCTTATTGGGGGCTTTTGCACTGGTATCCCATTCGGTAGCCTTGGCAGAGGTTGGCCAAGATGATAAGGAGGCTTTAATGTCCCTTTACAATAGCACCAATGGCGCTGAATGGACCAAGACCTGGGACCTAAGTCAACCGGTTTCTACCTGGTATGGCGTGAAGGTGGTCAACGATAAAGTTGTGGAGATCAACTTGTTCCGCAATAATCTACAGGGCGTACTTCCGGAGAGTATCGGTAAACTTACCCATTTGGTACAGTTGAACCTTGCTTTCAATGGTATTTCTGGTGAAATACCGAGAACCATGGTACAACTGAACGAGCTAAAAGTGCTTCGTTTGGAAATGAACCGTATCAAAGGAGAACTTCCGCAGGATATGGGCAAACTAAAGAAATTGGAGGAACTGACAGTGTTCAACAACTTCCTCTCTGGTAACATACCTGCAAGTATTGGGGAAATTACCAACCTTAAGGTGTTGAATATCTCTAGTAACAATCTAAAAGGTGCCATTCCCAATTCTTTGGGCAATCTTTCAAAATTGGAAGTATTGGGTCTTTTTGAAAATACATTGGACGGTTCCATCCCTTCGGAACTTGGAAAATTGGGAAAACTGAAGGAATTGGTTTTGGCCAATAATCAACTAGGGGGTGAAATCCCTATGGAATTTGGCCAGTTGGCAAGTTTGGAAATTCTTCAAATTCAGAACAATAAGTTTAATTCCTTTAAGAGTCTGGAGATGATGGATTCCAAACAATTTTTGGTTTTTGACTACGATAAAAAGAATATTAACCCGAATTTTAAAACGGTCGATTTCAATAATACCAGAATGGCCGATACTAAATTTGAGGATGACAATAATGAATAGTTGATTATAATTTTAGTTAGTTTGGTTAAAAAGGATGCTCTAAGCATCCTTTTTTTATGGGCAGATTTCTTGGTTTTAGGATATCTTTAACTAAATACGCTTAAACTAAAGGGTACTTTTGTTGTCTATACAACAATTATACTATAGCCTTAACTTAATGGATACTAGAAAAATAGTACTGTCCGTCCTTGGATTACTTCTAATTGCCCTATCATTTTATGCGGCCTCTGTCATCATCGCGAACAAGAACACCCAAAAGCCCAAACCTGAAAAAGTTGTTAAAACGGTGTTTGTGCAAACCGTTAAAAACGGAACCGTTCCCATTGTAGTCTCTGCTAACGGTAACCTGGTAGCCCAAAGGAGGGTAGAGCTTTTTTCTGAAGTTCAAGGGGTTTTCAAAACTGGGAGCGTCCTGTTCCGTCCGGGACAAAAGTACAGTGCAGGGCAGACCATTATCAGTATTGATGCACAAGAGTACAATGCCAGTGTGCAATCGTCAAAAAGCAACCTATATAATCTGATTACGTCCATCATGCCAGATCTTCGACTGGATTATCCGGAAGTATTCCCAAAATGGGAAGAATATCTCCGGAATTTCGACATACAGAAAACAACACCACCACTGCCACAAATGGATACCGAAAAGGAACGCTATTTTATTTCTGGGCGGGGGATACTGACCAATTATTACAATGTAAAAAATCAGGAGCAAAGACTGGCAAAATATAGGATCACGGCCCCATTTAACGGAGTGGTTACCGATGCCCTGGTCACTGAAGGCACCTTGGTGCGTTCCGGACAAAAACTGGGGGAGTTTATAGATACCGGTGTCTACGAGTTGGAAGTTGCCGTTAGCAAAAGCTATAGTGATCTCCTGAAGTTGGGTGAAGAGGTAGCATTGGTGAACTTGGACAATAGCAAGAAATACACTGGTAAAGTTGCCAGGATCAATGCCAATATAGATCAGTTGTCCCAAACCATCAGGGCGTATATTGAGGTGCGAAACCCTGAATTAAGGGAAGGGATGTACCTGCAGGCCAATTTGAATACACAGGAAGAGACCGAGGCCATTGAAATAGATAGGAGTCTGCTGTTGGAAGGCGATAAGATTTTTGTGGTTCGGGACACTGTCCTGGATATGATTGATGTAAAACCAATATTTTTTAGCGATAAGAAAGTGGTTCTAAAAGAAGTTCCGGACGGGGCCACCATCTTGTCCAAACCGGTCATAGGAGCGTATGCCGGAATGTTGGTAAAGGTATTGAAGGACATGGCTAATACGGAAGAATAATGAGGGGTCTTATAGCATATTTTATAAAGTACCATGTAGCTGTTAGTGTATTTATCCTGGCGTTCGTTGTTTTTGGAATTGCAGGGGCACTCTCATTGAAGTCGTCCTTCTTTCCATTGTCCGATTCCAAGAACATTGCCATTAATATTACCTATCCCGGTGCTTCGCCACAGGAAGTGGAAGAAGGAATTGTTCTTAAGATTGAGGACAACCTCAAAGGATTGGAAGGCGTGGATAGGGTGACCTCCACCTCCAGGGAGAACAGTGGAACCATCAATGTAGAGATAGAGAAAGGCAGGGATATTGATTTTATGTTGCTCGAAGTCAAAAATGCCGTGGATAGGGTGCCATCCTTTCCAACGGGCATGGAACCCTTGGTTGTTTCCAAACTGGAGGCCGTGCGTCAGACGATCAGTTTTTCGGTCAGTGGTGACAATGTCCCCTTGGCCACATTAAAGCAAATTGGAAGGCAGATAGAGAACGACATTCGGGCCCTTGAAGGCATATCGCAGATCAATATCTCGGGATATCCCCAGGAAGAGATAGAGATTGCGGTGAACGAGAATAGCCTTCTCGCTTATAACTTATCCTTTAGTGAGGTTTCCCAAGCTGTGGCCAATGCCAATATTTTGGTGACTGGGGGAAATATTAAGACAGATGCGGAAGAATATTTGATCCGGGCCAATAACAGGTCCTATTACGGTGATGAGATCTCCAACCTTATTGTCAGGGCAGATGCCTCGGGACAGACTATTAGGTTAAAGGATGTTGCCATTATCAGGGATAGGTTCTCAGAAACCCCCAATACGTCCTATTTCAACGGTAATCTGGCCGTGAATGTCAGTATTACGAGCACCAATACCGAAGATTTGATCTCTGCGGCCGAGCAGGTAAAGGAATATGTAGCGGATTTTAACCAAAAATACAATAATGTACAGGCCAATGTGGTCAGTGACCAGTCCGTCACCTTGACCCAAAGGACACAATTGCTGACCGAAAACGCTATCATGGGGATGATCTTGGTATTGATTTTCCTGTCCTTATTTTTGAATACAAGACTGGCTTTTTGGGTGGCTTTTGGTCTGCCCATTTCCTTTTTGGGGATGTTCATCTTTGCCGGCTTTTTCGATGTGACCATAAATGTACTCTCCTTGTTCGGAATGATTATCGTAATTGGTATTCTGGTGGATGACGGAATTGTTATAGCGGAAAATATCTATCAACATTACGAGAGGGGCAAGAGTCCCATACAAGCGGCCATAGACGGTACCATGGAGGTGATTCCTCCCATAGTCTCGGCTATTATTACAACCATTCTTGCTTTTTCTATCTTCTTGTTTTTGGACGGGAGGATTGGGGAATTCTTTAGTGAGGTGTCCGTAATAGTCATCCTCACACTTGTGGTGTCCCTTGTGGAAGCCCTGATTATTTTGCCGGCCCATTTGGCACATTCCAAAGCGTTGCAGCCACTGGATGATAAACCCAAAAAAGGTATAGCCAAAGTATTCTCCAAACTAAGAGTAATCAATGACTATGGTGATAAAATGATGGTCTGGATGCGGGACAATATGTACGGACCTTCCCTAAAATTCGCTCTAAAACACAAAATTCTGACCTTTTCATTTTTTGTTGTGGCCTTGGTCCTTACCCTTGGATCTGTAGGTGGTGGTATCATAAGAACGGCGTTTTTCCCGTCTATTGCCAGTGATAGGGTACAGGTATCCCTGTTGATGCCCAATGGCACCAATGAAAAGATTACGGATTCTATTATAAGCCTGATAGAAGAAAAAGCAGAAATAGTCAACAAGGAACTTACGGAAACCTATTTACAGGGGACCGACAAGGTGCTTTTTGAAAACATGATCAGAACGGTAGGTCCAGGATCTTCCGCGGCCAACTTGGTCATCAACCTACTTCCAGGAGAGGAAAGACCGGACGAAATACGTTCCAATATGGTGACCAGTAGGTTACAGGAACTGGTTGGACCCGTGGTGGGGGTTGAGAGCCTCATTTATGGATCGGGAGGTAACTTTGGGGGCGACCCTGTTTCCGTATCCCTTATGGGCAACAACATTCAGGAACTGAAAGCTGCCAAAAAGGATTTGAAAACGGCCTTGGAAAACAATGCCCTTTTAAAGGATGTTGCCGATAACGATCCTGCTGGGATCAAGGAAATAAGGTTAGAGCTCAAAGAGAATGCCTATTTATTGGGGCTCGATCTCAGGACGGTGATGAACCAGGTAAGGGCCGGATTTTTTGGTACCCAAGCACAGCGATTCCAAAGGGGACAGGATGAAATTAGGGTATGGGTACGATATGACCGACAGGACAGGTCCTCCATTACAGATCTTGATGAGATGCGTATTGCCACTCCATCCGGGAACAAAGTGCCATTAAAGGAAATTGCCACGTATACCATTGAAAGGGGAGATGTGGCCATCAACCACTTGGATGGACGAAGGGAAATCCAAATCTCGGCCGACCTTAAAGATGACAAGACTACCAGTGCAACGGATATCATGACCGATATCCAGACGCAGGTCATGCCAGAGATCCAATCAAAATATCCAACGGTATCGGCCTCCTATGAAGGACAGAATAGAGAAGCCGGCAAATTGCTGGGTTCTTTGAAATCTGCCGGTCTAACGGTACTATTATTGATCTATATTACCATTGCATTCACGTTTAGAAGCTTTAGCCAACCTTTAATGCTCATTTTGCTGGTGCCTTTTAGTTTAACGGCTGTAGCTTGGGGCCATTGGTTCCATGATTTTCCCATAAATATTTTATCCATGTTGGGAATAATAGCGCTGATAGGAATTATGGTGAACGATGGATTGGTGCTCATTGGTAAGTTCAATACCAACCTCAGGGAAGGGATGAAATTTGATGATGCTATTTTTGAAGCCGGTAAATCCAGGTTTAGGGCCATATTTCTTACATCCATTACCACCATCGCCGGTTTGGCACCCTTGCTATTGGAAAAGAGCAGGCAGGCACAGTTCTTAAAGCCCATGGCCATTTCAATTGCCTACGGTATTGCCTTTGCTACTGTGCTGACCTTGTTGATGTTGCCTCTTTTCTTGGCATTCAGCAATAGGTTCAAGGTAAGTTCCAAATGGCTGGCCACAGGGGTACCGGTAACCAAAGAGGAAGTAGAAAGAGCCATTAAAGAGCAGGATGAGGAGCGGCATATGCAGGGAAATCACCATCAGAAAGAAAATATTATTCATTCCAACGGTAGTATGGAAGAAAACACCGAAAAGAGTATATAGGTCCATGAAGAAATTTTATCTACTGTTAATAATTACGGCTTTTTACGGGAAGGAAATGGTCGCCCAAGAGAATCTATTGTCCAAGGAGGAGGCCGTGGTCAAGACCCTTGAAAACAATTTCAATATAGTGGTGGCCAAGAACAATGTTGAAATTGCAGAGAACAATACCGGGATTCTCAACTCTGGTTATTTGCCCTCCGTTACAGGAACGGCAGGTGCAACCTATAATAGGAACAATACCAATACAGAATTTCCGGGTCAATTTTTGGAAGATGGGAGTCCTAGACCGGATATAGACGTGGACAAGGCAGAAAGTCAGCGCTACAATTCGGCTATCAATGTAAATTATACCCTATTTGATGGGCTTGGGAGGTTCTATAATTACAAACGGTTAAAGGAACAGTACCAATTGAGTGAACTTCAGGCAAGGGAGACCATAGAAAACACCATCCTACAATTGTTCAGTGTTTATTTTGAAATTGCCAGGCTTACAGAAAACCAAAGAGTGCTGCAACAGGCTCTGGAAATCTCTCAGGATAGGATTAAAAGGGCGGAGTACTCTTTTGATTATGGACAGAATACCCAACTGGATATTTTGAATGCCCAAGTGGATGTAACCAATGACAGTATCAACCTGTTGAACACCAATCAGAATTTGGCCAATGCCAAAAGGGATCTGAACGTGATCCTGAACCAAGATCTGAACAATAGGTTTCAGGTGGATACCGTGATACGGTTTATTCCGAGATTACAATTGGAAGAGTTTGTAACGCTTGCCAAAAACAATAACGTGGCCGTGTTGCAGTCCGAACGAAGCCTGGCCATCAACGATTACGATATCAAGGTAAGCAGATCTGGATATTTGCCTACCATTGGTTTGACAGGTACCTATGGGTGGAACCGTAACCAGAGTGCCCCATCGGCCTTTTTATCTGGGGCCATCTTTCCGGGAATCAATTCCACTACGGATAATATAGCCTTGGGAGCCAGTCTGACCTGGAACCTTTTTGATGGGGGAGGAACCACGGTAAGGGTCAAAAATGCAAAAATTGCCTATGCCAATCAGGAGTTGATCAAAAAACAAATTGAGCTGGAGGTGAACAGGGATATATTGAACGCTCTGGCCATTTATGAGAACAGGTTGAACATTTACCAGATACAGGAGCAAAATGTGTTGACCAACCAAAATAACTTTGAGCGCTCTGAGGAACAGTTTAAATTGGGGCGAATTACCTCCATTGAATTCCGTCAGGCACAGATCAATCTGCTCAATGCGCAGACCAATAAAAACCTCGCCAAGTATGACGCCAAGCTGGCAGAATTGCAGTTGCTTCAATTGACGGGTCAGTTATTGAACGTAGAACTATAGCTATGTTTGAACATTTCTTTCAATGCCCCTATTGTTGGGAAGAAATTTCCATGTTGTTGGATACTTCCATTTCCAAACAGACCTACGTGGAAGATTGTGAGGTATGTTGTAACCCAATAGAGGTAACGCCCATGTTTCAGGACCACGAACTCATAGGTTTTGAAGCGGACAGTTTGGAACAGTAAACGAATAAAAAAAGCGCCATGAAACCATGGCGCTTTTTATTTGTTTCTTGAATTGGAGCCTACTGTATTGCATTGATGTTGCCCCCAACAAATTTTGTTTCTTTAATTTCTTTGGGGTTGCCATAAATATTTATGGTGCCTCCGGCTCTTACCGTAGCGTCCACAATATCAGAGGCATTTACATTGGCAGTGCCCCCTGCGTTTACAGATACCTCTGTCTGTTCTGTTTTTAGACTCTCGTTATTGACAGTTCCACCTGTATTCACAGAAATATCCTGAATCTTTGAGATCCCTGACAAGGAAATTATTCCTCCGGTGGTCGACTTTACATCCACCTTATCGGCTTCAACCTGTAGTTTGAGTTCGCCACCCTCCTGTGCACGCAATTCCAAGCTTACGGATCGGAGCTGTTCATCGGAAATGATCTTTGCCTTTTCGTTTACATCCAGAACAACCAAATTTTCGGTATGGTACAACATAACCGTGGTATTATGTCCGTCCAAAAAGTTGTCCAATTCCATGCGTACTTTCAATTTCCCGGATTTATTTACAAATTCCACTTCGCTCTTATCCTCCCCGGTGATTACTGCTTTGTTTACATCACTGCGGATCAATTTTACCGTAATGCCGTCATAGGCCTTTACCTCATAAAATTTGGATAGTTCGTGGGTCACTTCCTTTTGTGCTGAAATGTTCCATGATAGTAATGTGAAGGCGATAAGTGCCAGTGTTGTTCTCATAGGTAATGGTATTAATGATTAAGTTATACTATATACGGTTTTAACTGGCCTAGGGCCTACGGCAAAGGTCATATTTAAATGGAAGTACAGCGTTCTCAATCCGATCTAAAAGGAACTTTTTCAAAGCAGTTGTCCTGGCCCGGATTATAAAAATCAACGGACTTAAATAATTTGATATTCTTTCAATAAAACGATTCATGAAAAATGTTGATTGCTACCTGTTAAATCTCTATTTTTAGAATATCGTAAAAGAAATTCGGTATCTCTTTTTATGGAGAACCGAATCGTATGGTGCTATTTTAATCAAAAAAAACCAAACAGCAGATGACAGATAAACAGGCCAAGGCCAATGCCTATTGGAGGGAAAATGTACGGTATTTGTTGATTTTGTTGTCCATTTGGTTTTTAGTCTCCTATGGTGCTGGAATCTTGTTCAAGGATTTCTTGGATACCATAAAAATAGGAGGCTTTAAGCTAGGCTTTTGGTTTGCCCAGCAGGGTTCTATTTATGTGTTTGTCATCCTCATTTTTGTATATGTTAGGCTAATGAACAAACTGGACAAAAAATATGGGTACAATGAATAGGAATAGTATCATTTATAACCCTTGCATCATATGAGTGTGCAATTATGGACCTACATTATTGTGGGATTGACCTTTGCACTGTATATAGGCATTGCCATATGGTCTAGGGCAGGATCTACCAAGGAGTTTTACGTTGCAGGTGGCAATGTCTCCCCATTGGCCAATGGGATGGCCACAGCGGCAGATTGGATGTCCGCGGCCTCCTTTATATCCATGGCGGGTATTATTGCGTTTGCCGGATATGACGGCTCTGTATATCTTATGGGGTGGACGGGCGGATACGTGTTATTGGCCTTATTATTGGCCCCATATCTGAGGAAATTTGGAAAGTTTACGGTGCCCGATTTTATCGGGGAACGTTACTATTCCAAAACAGCACGGATCGTCGCCGTAATATGCGCCCTAATCGTATCCTTTACCTATGTGGCCGGACAAATGCGGGGGGTAGGCGTGGTGTTTTCCAGATTTTTACAGGTTGATATTACCACAGGAGTCCTCATAGGGATGGTTATAGTGCTCTTTTATGCTGTCCTGGGCGGTATGAAGGGGATTACCTATACGCAGGTGGCCCAATACTGCGTGCTCATCTTTGCCTTTATGGTTCCTGCCATTTTCATATCCATTCAAATGACGGGAAATCCTATTCCCCAATTGGGAATGGGCTCAACCATCAATGATGGATCTGGGATGTACCTGTTGGAGAAATTGGACGGACTCTCCACCGAGCTCGGTTTTGCAGAGTATATGGACGGCTCCAAATCTATCGTGGATGTATTTGCCATCACCTTGGCCCTTATGGTAGGTACGGCTGGACTGCCCCATGTGATCGTTCGGTTCTTTACGGTTAAAAGGGTAAGGGACGCCCGTAAATCTGCCGGGTGGGCCCTATTGCTCATCGCCATTTTATATACGACCGCTCCTGCGGTATCGGTATTTGCCAAAACAAACCTTATCAATACCGTTAGTGGCCAAGCGTATGCCGCCATGCCCACGTGGTTTAAAAACTGGGAAGAAACAGGGCTTCTTGTATTTGATGACAAGAACCAGGATGGAAAAATACAATATGTGGCCAGTAAAAAAGATAACGAGCTCACTATAGATAACGATATTATGGTACTGGCCAATCCAGAGATTGCTGATCTACCTGCCTGGGTCATTGCCCTTGTTGCAGCCGGAGGTTTGGCAGCAGCGCTCTCCACAGCAGCTGGATTGTTGTTGGTGATCTCCTCGTCCGTATCCCATGATCTTATCAAGAGTATTTTTAAGCCCAATATCTCGGAAATGGGCGAGCTATGGGCCGCTAGGATTTCTGCGACCGTTGCGGTGGTCATAGCAGGCTATTTTGGGATCAATCCACCTGGGTTTGTGGCGGCAGTGGTTGCCCTTGCCTTTGGTCTGGCGGCAGCTTCTTTTTTTCCTGCCATAGTTTTGGGAATTTTTTATAAAAAAATGAGTAAAGAAGGGGCCATAGCTGGAATGATCGTAGGGATTTCCTTGATGCTTTTTTATATGTTGAAATTCAAATTTGGACTTTTTGATGGCGGTAAAGAGGCCGTAGCCGGACTTTCCAAGGACTGGTGGTTTGGAATTTCCCCGGAAGGCTTTGGTAGCATCGCTATGATCGTTAACTTTATGGTAGCCATATTGGTCAACCTATTTACGCCAGATCCCCCAGAACAAGTGCAAGAAATCGTTGAGGATATCCGTATTCCCAGTGGAGCGGGAAATGCGGCCGTCCACTAAATTAAAACTAGTAATACAAGCAGTATCTAAGCATGAGCAATTACCATATAAAGCATTTAGAAGAGTATTTTCAGGTATACCGCAAATCGGTAAGGGATCCAGAAAGTTTTTGGGAAGAAGTGGCCGAAGAACATTTTTTATGGCGCAAAAGATGGGACAAGGTTCTGAGTTGGGATTTCACCAAACCTGAGGTACAATGGTTTGAGGGTGCACAACTCAATATCACGGAGAACTGTATCGATAGGCACTTGCCAACCAGAGGATCCAAAACGGCCATTATTTTTGAACCTAATAACCCGGATGAGGAGGCGGAGCATATCACCTACAGGCAATTGCATGAACGTGTCTGCGAATTTGCCAATGTGCTCAAGGATGAGGGCATAAAAAAAGGGGATAGGGTATGTATCTATTTGCCGATGATACCCGAACTGGCCATTTCACTTCTGGCATGTGCCCGTATTGGGGCCATCCATTCAGTGGTATTTGCGGGTTTTTCATCTACCGCCCTTTCCACTAGGATCAATGATAGTGATTGTAAAATGGTAATTACTTCCGACGGCTCTTACCGCGGGGGAAAAGAAATAGATCTCAAAGGGATCGTGGACGAAGCACTTCAAGACTGTCCCGGAGTAAAAACCGTTTTGGTGGCCAAAAGGATACATTCCAAGATTAATATGAAGGAGGGCAGGGACAAATGGTTACAACCCTTGTTGGACGAGGCTTATAACGACTGTGTTCCAGAGATCATGGATGCAGAAGACCCTCTGTTCATTTTGTATACCTCTGGATCTACTGGTAAGCCCAAGGGCATGCTCCATACCACCGCAGGCTATATGGTTTATACGGCCTATACTTTCAAGAACGTTTTTCAATATAGGGAGAAGGACGTCTACTGGTGTACCGCCGATATTGGCTGGATCACCGGCCACAGTTATATTGTCTATGGTCCATTGGCCAATGGGGCAACCACCGTCCTTTTTGAAGGGGTTCCGAGTTATCCCGACTTCGGTCGTTTTTGGGAGATCATAGAAAAACATAAGGTGAGTCAGTTCTATACGGCTCCAACTGCTATCCGAGCTTTGGCCAAAGAGAGTTTGGACCATGTTGAAAAGCACGATCTTTCCTCGATCAAAGTTCTGGGAACCGTAGGGGAACCCATTAATGAGGAGGCATGGCATTGGTACAACGTGAATGTAGGAAAAAAGAAAAGTCCAATTGTGGACACCTGGTGGCAAACCGAAACTGGGGGGATCATGATCTCGCCCATCCCTTATGCCACCCCAACGATTCCTACCTATGCCACCTTGCCATTGCCTGGCGTACAATTGGCCCTAATGGACGAGAATGGGCAGGAAATTAAAGGCAATCAGGTAGATGGCAGGCTCTGTATCAAATTCCCATGGCCTTCCATGGCCCGTACTATCTGGGGAAACCATCAGCGGTATAAGGATACTTATTTTTCAGCATTTGAGAACAAGTATTTTACCGGGGACGGGGCCTTGAGGGATGAGGTAGGGTATTACCGGATCACCGGTAGGGTAGATGATGTGATCATCGTTTCTGGCCATAACTTGGGAACAGCACCCATTGAAGACGCTATCAATGAACACCCGGCCGTAGCTGAATCTGCCATTGTAGGTTTTCCCCATGAAATCAAGGGAAGTGCATTGTACGGATACGTGATCCTAAAGGTCACCGGAGAATCCCGAGACCAGAACAACCTGAGAAAAGAGATCAACCAGATTATTACCGAACAGATTGGCCCCATCGCAAAATTGGATAAGATCCAATTTACCAGCGGGCTGCCAAAAACCCGATCAGGGAAGATCATGAGACGGATCTTACGGAAGATAGCCTGTGGCGAGATGGATAATTTGGGGGATACCTCCACACTGTTGAACCCGGAAGTGGTCCAAGAAATCATTGAACATAAATTATAGGGGTTTTGCGCCCTATATGCCAAATAAAAAGGCCTTCTTTTCAGAAGGCCTTTTTATGTTATAACGGTATATTCCCGTGCTTTCGATTGGGCAGTACCATCTCTTTATGTTCCAGCATGCTGAAACCTTTGATAAGTTTCCTTCTGGTATCCTTGGGCAATATTACCTCGTCTATAAATCCACGCTGTGCCGCACGGTAGGGGTTGGCAAATTTGTCGGCATATTCTGCCTCCTTTTCCAAAAGTTTTTTCCCTGGATCGTCCGAAGCAGAAATCTCTTTTCTAAAGATGATCTCACTGGCACCTTTGGCCCCCATCACCGCAATTTCTGCGCTTGGCCAAGCATAATTAAGATCGGCCCCAATATGTTTGGAGTTCATCACATCATAGGCACCACCATAGGCCTTACGGGTGATAACCGTAATCCTTGGAACGGTTGCCTCACTAAGGGCATACAACAGTTTTGCACCGTGTACGATGATACCGTTCCATTCCTGATCCGTTCCGGGTAAGAAACCGGGGACATCTACCAGGACCAACAGCGGAATATTGAAACAATCACAAAAACGAACAAAACGCGCTGCTTTTTTAGAGCTGTTCACGTCCAACACCCCTGCCAAGAACATAGGCTGGTTGGCTACAATACCAATACTTCTACCTCCCAATCTTGCAAATCCAACAATAATATTTTCTGCATAGTCCTTATGTATTTCGTAAAAACTATCGTCATCAATAATGCCCTTGATCACCTCGTGCATGTCGTAAGGTTTATTGGCGTTATCTGGAATAATATCGGATAGGTTATCCCTTACTTCGTCCCCTAATTCAAATGGAATTGTTGTTGGCGTCTCTTTGTTGCTCTGAGGCAAATATCCCAAAAGTGTTTTGATGTCCTCCAGGCATTGCACATCATTGGCCGAGGTAATATGCGCCACTCCGGATTTGGAGGAGTGTGTACTGGCACCTCCGAGTTCTTCAGAGGTTACCTCTTCATTGGTTACTGTCTTCACCACATTGGGACCGGTAACGAACATATAGCTGGTATCTTCCACCATCATCGTAAAATCGGTCATTGCGGGAGAATAAACGGCCCCGCCGGCACAGGGTCCCATAATGGCCGAAATTTGTGGGATAACCCCAGACGCCTGAACATTTCTATAAAAAATATCAGCATAGCCTCCAAGGGACCTTACCCCTTCCTGTATCCTTGCCCCGCCAGAGTCGTTCAACCCTACCAAAGGCGCTCCTACTTTTACCGCCAGGTCCATGATCTTGCAGATCTTTTCAGCATGGGTTTCTGAAAGTGCCCCGCCGAACACCGTAAAATCTTGGGCGAAAACATAGACCAATCGTCCATTGACGGTACCATACCCGGTAATTACACCATCACCGTAATACATTTCCTTTTCCATTTCAAAATCGGTGGTCCTGTGGGTCACCAGAATCCCTATTTCCTCAAAGGAGCCCTCATCCATCAAGTAATTGACCCGCTCACGGGCGGTCAGTTTTTTCTTTTGATGTTGTTTTTTGATCCTACTTTCACCTCCTCCCAAATGGGCCTTGGCAATTTTATCCTCTAGTTCTTTTATTTTGGAATCCATATGTTACTGAATTGGCAATCTTAGAATTTTTTGGTCTTTCAAGTACTGTTTTAAAGCGATCATGGCCGCTATTTTCGCTTCTTCTTCGTTTCTGCTCTTTAATGCTTCCGGAGAATAATAGTTCTTCACAAAATGTGTGTCAAAAGCACCCGATCGGAAGGCTTCATGTTCAAAAACGTACCTTCCAAATGCCAGCGTGGTCTCCACACCGGTGACTTGGTAAGCGTCAATGGCTGCGATCATCAATTGGATGGCCTCTTCCCTTGTTTTTCCATAGGTGATCAATTTGGCCAACATGGGGTCGTAATAGATGGGAATATCCATACCTTGTTCAAATCCATTGTCTACTCGTATGCCTTCGCCCTTTGGCAAAACATAGGT
This sequence comes from Sediminicola sp. 1XM1-17, assembly GCF_037203765.1. NCBI lineage: Bacteria > Pseudomonadati > Bacteroidota > Flavobacteriia > Flavobacteriales > Flavobacteriaceae > Sediminicola > Sediminicola sp. 1XM1-17. The sequence continues at coordinate 278,814 of NZ_JBBCAS010000006.1, forward strand.
GTCCAAATGACCCACACTTGGTAAAAAATCGTTCAACGGATCTTCAGCATATACCCGTAATTCCAGGGCATGGCCTTTGATCTGAAGATCTTTTTGTGCCATTGGTAGCTTTTCGCCCCTGGCTACCCTGATCTGGAGTTCCACCAAATCTACTTCAGTGATCAGTTCCGTGACGGGATGTTCCACTTGTAGCCTGGTATTCATTTCCAGAAAGTAGAAGTTATGGTTTTCGTCCAACAGGAATTCCACCGTTCCGGCACCTACATAGTCGCAGGCTTGCGCCACTTTTACGGCAGCTTCGCCCATCTTTGTCCTTAACTCGGGAGAAAGGACGGAGGATGGGGCTTCTTCCACCACCTTTTGGTGTCTACGTTGGATACTGCACTCCCTTTCAAAAAGATGCAGGATATTCCCATGGGTATCCGCCATCACTTGGATTTCTATGTGTCTGGGGGAGGCTACGTACTTTTCAATAAACACGGAACCATCCCCAAAAGCCGAAGTCGCTTCGCTAATGGCCCTTTTCATCTGTGATTCCAGATCGATTTCTTTTTCTACGATCCGCATCCCTTTTCCTCCACCTCCTGCGGAAGCTTTGATCAATATGGGAAAACCAATTTTCTTCCCAATTTCCTTTGCCTTTTCAATATCGGTTATGGCCTTGTCAATTCCCGGAACCATGGGGATGCCGTAGTCTTTAACAGCGTCCTTGGCGGCCAGCTTACTGCCCATTATTTTTATGGCGTCCGACTTTGGACCGATAAAAATGAGGTTGTTTTTTTCCACTTCCTCGGCAAAGGCAGCGTTCTCACTGAGAAATCCATAGCCGGGATGAATTGCGTCTACCTGGAGCTCTTTGGCAACCTTTATGATCTTGGAGCCCAAAAGGTAGGATTCGTTGGAAGGTGCCTCCCCAATGCACACGGCCTCATCGGCAAATCTTACATGGGGAGCATTTCTGTCTATGGTAGAATAGATGGCCACCGTCTTGATGCCCATTTTCTGGGCAGTTTTCATAACCCTAATGGCAATTTCACCACGGTTGGCAATCAATATCTTTTTTATGTTCATCACTTATTCAAATTCAATTAATAACTGTCCCTTGTCAATAGCAGTTCCCTTGTTTATGGGTACCGACTTGATAACTCCCTCCCTAGGGGAGGTGATGATGTTTTCCATTTTCATGGCTTCCAAAATAAGTAAGGGCTCTCCTTCCTTTACCGATTGACCAGGGTTCACGTGTATGTCCAGTATCAATCCGGGCATTGGAGCTTTGATGGAATCGATCTGTTTGGAGGAACCCAGGGCAAAACCCATTTCCTTGATCAGTAGATCGAGGTCATCGGTAATCGATATTTCATAGGGTTTATTATTGATTTTGACCGTGTATTCCTTTTGGTTCAAATCGGATTTTATTACTTCCGCCTTAAAGGGTCTGTTGTCCTGCAGCACATGGTACTGCCCTGGTCCCATGGACAAAGTGTCCAATTGGTCCAATTCTGACCATGGAATGGTAAAGCTGTAGTTTTCATCTACAGTTACTTCAAATTTTTTATTCATCAAACTATGGGTTTAGAAATACCTAGCCCTAGGGATATTCATTGCGAATAGGAGGTAAGAGAGAATCCATATCTGCTCTTGCAAGGTCTAGATAACTTTAACAGCTTAAAGATATATTTAATTTTTAAGCTGATGAAAAAATACCCCGGTTGTGGGCGTTTTTGGCAAGGTAAGTCCTACTTGTAATTGTCGTTGGGGAGATTCAACATGGTATTATGGGTAGTCTTTATTTTTTCGGGGGTGAAGCCTGTCTTGTACATCACGAAGAGTACCAAATTGGTGAAGTTTACCCGCAAATATGAATTGTAGTCATATTTTCTGGCAGAGACCACAAGGTTGTTGTTGACTATTTTATAGGTGATCTTGTTCTTCTTGATCTTGTCCCAAAATTCAAAATCCTCCATGATGACCTGATCTTCATTAAAGCCGCCCAATTGTTCAAAGTTGGCCTTGGTGATAAAAAGGCATTGGTCCCCAGCTCCTGTGAAGAGTCCGTCCTTGGCGGTGAAAAATTCGTTTATTTTAAGCAGTGGCCCGCTCTTGTCGAACCTATATGAAAAAAGGCCTGCACCAAAACCGTCGCCAATGGTTTCAAAAATATTGGTTAAGAATCCAGTAGGGGGAATACTATCGGCATGTAGAAAGGCCAGAATACTGCCTTTGGCCATTTGGGCGCCCATGTTCATTTGTACGGCCCTTCCCTTTCCTGGGCATTTGACAATATGGAATGGCCCCGTGGTTGGTATTTGTTCCGTCCCATCCGTATTCCCGCCCGACAGTATAACCAATACCTCCACCTGTAAGGATGGGTGCTGCTTTAATTGTGCAGAGAGTATTTTGAAAAGACCTTCAATATTTTCTTTTTCGTTGTGTGCGGGAATAACAATACTTAACATACGCTTTATTCAAAAGGGTTGTACCTCCTAATTAAGTACGAAGGTACGAAGGTTAGGGTTCAGATTTTATGTCTTCAAATTAAAAAGAAATGTTTAATTTGAAAGCTATCCCAAGAAATAGTGACTAAAAGTAAAACCTATTTGCAAAAAGTTGCGTAACTATATTAGCAAACAGATACTATTACTTATGAAAGCACTCAGCATATTAGTACTTCTTTTTCTGCCTTTGATATCCTTTGAACATGGAAGTGATGTTGTTCTGGATGACCAAAAGATAGATTTCAATGCATTGTCGGAACAGTTTTTGACCAACATCAAAGAAGGGAAGGATACACAGGATCTTCAAAATGTGTTGGCCAATGCAAGTTTGGAGGAATTGGAATCAGGATTAGAGACCAACGATCAGAAAACAGCCTTTTGGCTGAATATCTACAATGCCTACATACAGGTCATTTTGGCCAAAAATCCTGAACTATATGAAGACCGCAGCAGTTTCTTTAAAAGGGAACAGATCAATATTGCGGGCAAAATGTTCTCTTTTGCAGATATTGAGCATGGGATGGTCCGAAAATCTCAATGGGAATACGGTTTGGGATACATAAGAAAATGGTTCCCTGGGAAATATGAACGTACCCTTAGGGTAGAAAAGAGGGACTATCGCATCCATTTTGCACTTAATTGTGGTGCCAAGGATTGTCCTCCTGTTGCCATTTACGAAGCGGATAGACTGGATGAACAACTGGCTAAGGGCACAAAACGGTTCCTGACCAAAACATCGGAATTTGATAGTGTTAAAAGAGAAGCTGCCGTGACCTCCCTGTTCAGTTGGTTCAGGGGCGATTTTGGTGGGAAAGGTGGTACAAAGGACATCCTTAAGAAAAACGGAATCATCAAAAGTACGGAAGGGGTGGATTTAGTTTATAAGAACTACGATTGGACCTTATATTTGGATAATTTTATAGAATTATAGGGAGGTTCCCACAAAAGTTTAAAACGATGATTTTTTAGTATCGATGGAGCAGCTTATTGGCTATAAAAAATATATCGTTTCAGTTTTTGTGCTTTTGGCCCTGGCAGCAGGATTCTCGTTAACCGGGCTTAAATTTTCTTTCGATCTTCAACCATTTTTTCCCGAGGGGGATGAGGAGCTGGAGTTATATCAGGATTTTGTCTCTGAATTTGGCACGGATGATAGTTACCTTTTTATCGCCATTGAAAGCGATAGCACTGTTTTCAATACGGGTTTTCTGGAACGGTTCCATCAGTTTTCCATGGATGCCAAGACCTTGCCCCATATACGGCGCAGCGAATCCCTGACCACCCTGTCCTATCCGCTAAAGACTTCTTTCGGATATACCGGTCTACCGATTATCCATAGGGAGGATACTACCGCCTACAAGGAGGATTGGAAACGGATCAGGGAAGAAAATATTTTTGTGAACTCTTTTATAGATACCAAAGCATCCTCTATGGTGGTAGTTTTGGAAACGGAAGAGCATCTGGACTACGGGCAGTCCAAAGAGTTGCTGGGGAGCATGGAACAACTACTGGAGTCCCATTCCCTGGAAAATTACCATGTTTTGGGAAGGGCGCCTTTTTACAAGGCGATTGTTGAACTGCAAAAAAGCGAACTTCTTTTTACCACCATAGCCTCCTCGGTACTGGTAATTTTATTGTTATTTCTGATCTATAGAAAGGCAGCCATTATAGGAATTGCTTTTGCGTCCATAGGTATATCACTTTTACTGTTTTTAGGGGTGGTTGTGGTTATGGGCAAGGAACTAACCGCCCTGTCTGCTTTTTATCCCATTCTTATCCTGATCGTTGGTGTTTCCGACGTCATCCATCTTATGGACAAATATCTCCAGGAATTGAATGCCGGCAAGAACAAGGTGTCTGCTATGCTCATTACCTTGAAAAGTGTAGGTGTGCCCACCTTTTTGACTTCCATGACCACCGCATTGGGTTTTTTGTCCCTATTGACCTCCAAATTGGAGGGCATTCGCGATTTTGGACTCATCTCGGCCATAGGGGTCATGGTGACCTTTGTAACCGTGATGCTGTTGGGCAGTGCTTTATTGGTACTGGTCCATAAACGATATTTGCTAAGGGAAAATGTGGGTTATTCTTGGAGCAGTGGGAAACTGTTGTGGATACAGAAATTCACCAAGAACCATGGCAGGGCCATTATGGTGGGCAGTCTCGTTTTTGGAATCATATGTCTTGTAGGGGTTTACAATATCAATACCAATTATAGGTTCTATAAAAGTCTTCCAAAGAACAGTAGCATAGCCTCAGATTTTGAATTTTTCCAAACCAATTATGCGGGTTCCAGACCTTTGGAGGTTGCCGTAATTGCCAAAAAAGGCCATACCGTTTCCGATTATGGGGTTTTGATGGAGATGGATAAATTGGAAGGTCGACTGCAACAAGAGGCGGCCATCAGGAGCGTACAATCGGTGACCACCTTCTATAAATTTGCCAATAAGGCCCATAATCTGAACCAAAGTTCCTATTACCGTTTGCCCGATACCCAAGAGGAATATGACCTTCTGGCAAGGGATGTACAGAAATTGAGCAGAAAGAGATATTCCAAATTTGTAAATCAAGATGGCTCCAAAGCCCGGATAACCGCTAGAGTCTTGGATGTGGGCTCGGATAGCTTGGTGAATATGTACAAGGATATCAACCGATTTATAGCAACGCAAACAGACTCGTCCCTAGTAGGGTTCACCCTAACAGGAAAAGGGTATCTGTTGGACACCAATGCCAATGATGTGCGCAATAATATTTTACAGGGATTGCTGGCCGCTATTTTTTTGGTTGGACTTTTGATGGCCTTTATTTTTAAGGATCTGAAATTGCTCTTCATTTCCATAGCTGTCAATATGTTTCCCTTATTGTTCTGCGGTGCCTTGCTGGGTTTTTTGGATATTCCCTTGGAGGCTACCATATCTATTGTATTTGCCCTGGTATTTGGGATTTCCGTGGATGATACCATCCATTTTTTGAGCAAGTACAGGATTTGCCTGGCGGAAGGATTGCCGAAGGAGCAGGCATTGGGCAAAACTTTTTCAGAAACCGGCAGGGCCTTGGTCATTACCACGGTGATTCTCTTTTTTGGTTTCGCAGTGATGTTGTTTTCCAATAACGAACCCAGTATGATCATTGGACTTTTGGCTGCCGTTACTTTGTTGAGTGCCCTGGTGTTTGATCTTTTACTGTTACCGGTACTGATCCGAAAATATTTGTAATGACGAGGGTAGGCGTGGACCTCCGTACTATTTTTTTAGTTTTTTTCCGCCGATGGGATCGGTGGGGAAACATTAAAAAATCCCCTTACCTCCTTAAACAACAAAAAAATATCATTCCGCTTGGCGGAAGGTAGGGAGGTCGGTACTAATAGATTTTACACAGTCTTACCAAAAAAATAAAGGATTGTTGAGGTGATCCAATTGGTTGATCTATCATCGGCCCAGATAAAGCCATTCCATGGCGGGGGTAAATTGTCTGCGCCAAAAGCGTTCGTTGTGTTCCCCTTCGGGATCGGAGACCCATTTTAGGTTTTTCTTCTTTTGGCCCGTTTCCAACATGAGTTGGTACATTTTTTTTGCAGGGGCTACCATTCCTTCTTCTTTTTCCCCAACCAATAAAAAGATCTTGGTGTTTCTGGGAAGCGGATGGTTTTGCGTGAAATTAAAAACCTCCTCGGCATACCAATATGAAGGAGAAAAAATGGCGGCCTTGCCATAAATTTCGGGATATTTAAAAAGGGCGTAATGGGAGATCAACCCACCCAAGGAACTGCCCATCAGGGCCGTATTCTTGCGATCGGGAAGAGTTCTGAAATTACGGTCTATAAAAGGTTTCAATTGATGGACCATAAAATCCACATAGGCCTCACCCTCTGCTCTGCCATATTTCTTGTTTTCCCAGGGGCTCAATTCATTGATCCTTTTCTCCTGCCCGTTATCTATCCCTACCACGATCATCTTGAGCTGTTCTTTGGCAGATAGGTTGTTTAGGCTCTCGTCTACTCCCCATTCGCCGGCATATGCCGTGGCATCATCAAAGAGATTCTGCCCGTCCTGCATGTAGAGGACAGGATAGGCGCGGTCCGACGCATAATATCCTGGGGGCAGGTATATCCTTATTTGTCTGGTGCGTTCCAATTTTGGTATTTCTAGGGTATGCTCCAAAACTATGGGATTGGCTTTCTCAGGACCTTGTAATATGCCTGTATGGGACGTTTTACAGGAAAAAAAACAAAGGGCCATGCCCAGGCACAGTATATACTTTATCATGGATAATGGTACTTGTAGTTTATTGGATTTCGCTGAAGTTTGTTGAGGTCTTTGGTTACCTGCAGGTCTCTGTTTATAATTTTGAAACATCTATTTTAAAAAGCTCGGCAGCATTTTTCCAAAGGATCAGTTCTTTTTTTTCTTCGGGAAGATCCAATTGTTTCATGAAATTAAGGTAGGATTTCATGTTTGAAATTGGCCAATCCGTGCCGTACAATAGGTACTTTGGATCCCCGGCGTAGGTAATCATTTCTTCCAGTTCTTTTTTCATGAACCTTTCAAACTTATCCGAAAAATTTCCTAGGACCAGCCCGGAAAAATCGGCATGTACGTGATTGTTCTTGTAGACCACTTCCATACAGTCCTTGATCCATGGGTTACCCACATGGCAGATAACTATTTTCATATCGGGGTTGTCCACCGCCACATCATCAATATGTAGGGGATGGGAGTACTTAACCCTTCCCGTTGGGGAATAGGTGTCTCCGGAATGGAACATAACCGGTACATCGAACTCCACCGCCATATCATACACTACTTTTAGCCTATTGTCATTGGGATAGAAGGGTTCGTATCCGGGATACAGTTTCAATCCTTTTATAAGACCTTGTTCCAAGAAATCACTGATTTCATAAAGATCCCTATGGTTGTAGTTTAAATAACTGATTCCTGCGACCACGCCCAGGTTTTTCCTGTCTGCAACGGCCTCCACAACCCTTTTGGTGCTGGGTCTGTGCTCGTTCACCTTATAGGAAGTGAGCACCAAAGAATAATCTACCTTGTTCTCCTCCATGGATTCCGTAAGTTTATTTAGGCATTCTTCCAAGGAAACTACACGGTCTTCATGGTAGTTGTTAATGTGGGTATGTACGTCGATGATCATAGATGAGATATTTGTTCACTTGTAAAAGTAAGGAAGCTTTTTTACAATTGAAACAGGAAACACTCCAGAGATTAGGGTTAAATCATCTTCATTGTTCTTTCATAGACCAATCCAGGGCCATCACAGTGGTTCCAAGTACTGGTAAGTACTTCCTTGGATTCCAAATACAATACTTCCTTTTGATTTCCCAGACAACTGCCAATAATTTCGCTATCCGTATGATGTGTTAACTCCAACCTAGTGCCTTCCTCCGATTTTATAACCGTAAATGTGCCTTTTGAATCTGTGACCGATCCCCCTTGTTTTCTGGATTTTAAGAATGTGCCATTACTTTTGAACAAATATGTTTCTTGCCATTGCATGGCTGGGCCTGTAGTTTCGGAATTGGGGGTATTCCCCGACATTTTTACCAAAACCCAACTTCCCTCATATTCTTGGTAAAGGGATTTATCCGAATCCTTGTTACAGGATGATAAGATAAAAAGGATACTGACGGCAAAAGAGAATAGTTTCATAAAAAGTGATTTTCCCTTAGGTGTACAAAAGTGTAAAACGTTGCGTAAGATTTCTATTTTTCAAAAACTAAGGTTTCTGCTGTCGCTCCAAGGTCCAGTAAAAGTTGGGTGATATTTTCAACAAAAACTTTGGGTCCGCAGAGATAAAAGTTCTGACTGAAATTGGCTATGTGTTTTATCAGGAAACTGCGGTCTATTCTAAGTCCACGAAATCCCACGACGTTTTCACGCGTAAAAATTTTTATAAAATCATTTTGGAGCATTTCCTGTAACTCCGTTTCCATAATTACATCTTCCGAAGTTTTATTGGAATAGATCAATTTATTGCCTTGAAGGTTCCTGTGCTTATGGAGTTCCCTGAAAATGGAAATAAACGGGGTTATTCCGGATCCACCGGCAATAAAAACGCCAGGTCCCCTGTAGGTAATGGCACCATATACATCGTGAAGTATGAGTTCTGCTCCGGCATTGATACTGCCCAACTTTTGGGTAACACCATGATGACCATCGTATATCTTTATCATAAATTCCAGATACGCTTGAGTCCTTAGGGAGGTGAAGGTGAATGGTCTCAATTGGTCTTTCCATTCGGGAAGGTTTATGGCAACATCTGTGGCCTGGCCAGGAATAAAATCATAGCCCGAAGGTTTTTCCACGACAAAACGTTTTACATCATGGGTGATGTAATGCGCTTCCAATATTTTAACGATATGCTGGCCCATTTTTGCTGGTTCTAAGTTGTTCAACATTGACCAGATTAAGATACTGAATTATTTGCTAGGATTTATCCCATGATTTTGGGTGACAATAACTACATGCCGTGGCCAGTCTTTGCCAAGGGCATTGTAAAATGAAACGCACAGCCTACATCGGGAACTCCCTCCACCCATATCTGACCGTTGTGATGATCTACAATTTTTTTACAGTGGGCAAGACCTATTCCGGTTCCCTCGTATTCCATTTTACTGTGGACCCTTTGGAAGATCAGGAATATTTTTTCCTCATTTTCTTTGAGGATACCAATGCCATTATCTTCTACTATGAACTCCACCTCATTGCTTTTTTTGACCGAACTGATTTTAATTATGGGGCTGGTATCTTTCTTGCGAAACTTAATGGCGTTGGATATCAGGTTTTGGAAGAGCAATCGCAGTTCCGTTTCATAACCAGATACACTTGGCAATTGTGCCAAGTTAAAAGTTGCCTGTGTGCGTTCTATACTATCGGCCAGGTCGTTCTGTACTTCCATGACAAGGGCATGGCAATCTACCTTGGTTTTTACTTTTTCTACCCCAATATCATTATAGGTCATGAGATTACGGACCATTTCCCGCATCCGTGTGGAGGAATTTATGATGGTATTTAGGTATTTTTGGGCCCTCTCATCCAATTGGCCACCATATCTAAGAAGCAGTAAATCGGAGAAGTTGCTGATGGAAATGAGTGGCTCTTGCAGATCATGGGCAGCAATATGTGTAAACAATTCCAAGTCCTTGTTCTTTCTTTCCAGTTCCTGGTTGAACATATATAATTCCCGAGTCCTGACCTCGATCATGTCCTCCAAGATCCTGACCTTCTGCTCTGCGGTTTCCAGCTTTTTTTTATATCTCTCCAATTCTGTCATTCTGCAAATTTTAAGTGATAATTACAGAATTCGTTTCCATCCTTGATGTATTTGTTCTGTTGTTGTTCAATGGCAATGTTGAAATGATCCGCTACCCCATTGATGAGCCCTTCCATGAGGGCATACATTTTTCTTTTGCTATAATAGGTTATTATCAATTCCTTAGCATTGGGCTCTGCATATTGAAACATTGGTAGTTGGGTCCCATTATAGAGTTTTCTTACTTCCACATGGATCACATTGTCCACCGTAAGTAGGAATTGTTTAGGATGTTCATAATTGGCAACAAAATAGGGATGCCTTTCTGCCAATTTGCCAAATGTAAAATGTCCCAACCGTTTTAGGAATTCGTCTGAGTGCAGTTCCACCTTTTCTGAGGCAATCCGTACTATTTCCAATAGATCCCCGTCAGGATAGGTGCCCGGGCCTACAAAAGGGTCTTTGGTAATAAGCTTGCAATCCTCCATAATGGTTTCCAAGGTATCATCGCCGTAATGTGTAGTAATAAATTGTTCTGCAATATTAAATATGATTCCCTTCACGTGGTCCGTTTCATTTTTAGGTTGTGGGGTCTAACTAAGTCATTAATATATGAAAACGCAAGACTTTGTATGGATATTTTAGGAAGTACCGTATAAAGTAATCAAAATTAAATAATTGAAGGTTAGGTTTGCCTTAAATACGCTCCGCATCACCTGGGATTCCTTTAAAATGCATAAGCAGGAAACCTCCAGAAAAGATATTATATAGACCAATTTTGGAAGAATAAAGATTTATATAGGGGCTCAGTGAGCCTCAAAGGTTTGGAAAATTGCTTTGAAAGGTCGGGCTAGGGGGTGAGTGCGTATTGCTTGCGTAATGATTGGTAAGGCTAATTAAAAAGGATCGGCTTTGCCCGAGCCAAAGTCAAATTAATTTATTCACCGTTGCCCTCCGTAGTGCTTTTCATTATTGCACCATTGGCGCTAGCATGTAGATTATGATTTCGTTGTGACGACATCTGCGAGAGCGGTGGGAGGGTTGGAGCGCTGGCTCGTAGACTATTACACTTATGAAATCAGGCCGTTTGGTGGTTTCTATTATTGTTTTTTGCATGATGCCACAATGAATTATAGCCAATGTTGTTTGTAGTTTTTACTCGGTTATCCTATTTTTCAAATCCATTCGCTCGTGTATAATTCTTATGATTTCAATTTTATCACTGGATATTTGCTGATAAAATATTATATGCTTTCCAGATTTTAGTCCTAGTAAGTTTTTGCTTATTTCGTCATATTCTATTCCAATATCAGGACTTTCTCCAATTCCATTACAAACCATTTTAACAGTTGCATAATATTTGTCGGCTTGCTTTTCAGACCATTTTTCGAAGGTGTAGTCCCAAATTTTATTTAAGTCGTTAATGGCTTCTTGTCTCAGTATAACTTTAGCCATTCTTTCTTTTTTCTGCTTTTAGTCTTTTCAGATTTTCATCAAAGTCAAAGTCTTCAACTAAAGGACTGTTCAATCCTTCTTGTATAGCATTTCTCAATGCGATTACCTTACTTTCTTCATTCTCCAACATTCTAAGTCCAGCTCTTATAACTTCGCTAACATTTTTGTATCGACCAGTAGAAACCTGAGTTTGTACAAACTGGTCAAAGTAATTTCCAAGTGATATAGATGTATTTTTCATTATTTTACTTTTAATCAAATTTACCAAAAATTGGTAAAAAATCCAAAATCAGCTCGATTTTCAAATTACACCCAGCGGTCTCGTATAACCGTCAGTTACGGGCTAAATATACCTTTATTTTTGGTTTGGCGCCTGCGTTAGCAATTCCGAGT